>NZ_MQMG01000022.1 GCF_001908025.1 Geobacillus proteiniphilus | reverse complement strand
AATAAACGAGCAGCCAGTTGCATTGGTGCAATTGGCTGCTTTCGTTTTTTGAGGAAAAAACGATAAGGACCCGCTCAATGTCTCTCTTCCTTTCATCTACTAGTATAGAATGTTAGCAATGTGGGAAACATAGAGGATGGGAGGTGGAGAGCGTGAGGACATCAATAGCAGACCGGAATCAACGCGAACATGTATGCATCGTTTGTGAACAGGAAAAAAAGGAAGGGATTTTCCTTTTTGGCCATTTTCTTTGTTTGGACTGCAATCGGGCGATTGTGCAAACGAATACGGATGACCCGAACTACTCGATTTATGTGCGGCAGTTGCGCAAAATGTTTACATCGAAAATTCACTCGTAATCAGGGCCTGCATTTGGGCCTGTTTTTATTTGCGATTGACGCGACTCGTGCGTTTTTTCGGGCGTTTGTGATACTATATGTTTGATGTTTCTCCTGTATATCCCATGCATTTCGGCAGTCTGCCCGGATGATGGCCGTTCTTGGACAGACAGCAAGGAAAGAGGATGATGATGGATCAAACGAAAACTCCTTTATATGACGCCCTCGTGCACCATTGGGCGCGCCGCCCGGTTTCGTTTCACGTGCCGGGACATAAATACGGCGCTTTGTTTTCGGAACGAGGGAGAGATATGTTTGCGCCGCTGTTGGCGTTGGATGCGACGGAAATTTCCGGTTTGGATGACTTGCATCATCCTGAGTCGGTGATTGCCGAGGCGCAGGCGCTGGCGGCGGAGCTGTATGGCGTTAGGGAGACGTTTTTCCTTGTGAACGGTTCGACGGCAGGGAATTTGGCAATGATCGCCGCCGTGTGTGATGGAAAGAGGAAGAAAGTGATTGTGCAACGCAATTGCCATAAATCGGTGATGCATGCATTGCAACTCATGGGGGCCACTGCTGTTCTACTTGCCCCCGAGTTTGATCGTGATGTGTGTGTCGCTTCGCACATTCGTCCTGAAGCGGTCAAAGAGGCGTTGGCGCTTCATGGTGATGTTGCTGCGGTTGTATTGACGAACCCAAATTATTATGGAATGGCCGCCGATTTGACAGAAATCGTCCGTCTAGTTCATGAACATGGCATTCCGGTGCTGGTTGATGAGGCGCATGGCGCCCATTTCGTTGTCGGTCCCCCGTTTCCGACATCGGCGCTTCGCTATGGCGCCGATGTCGTCGTGCAGTCGGCGCATAAAACGTTGCCGGCGATGACGATGGGAGCGTTTTTGCATGTGAACAGCGAGCGGGTTGATCTTGAACGATTGAAGTATTTTTTGCAGTTGTTTCAGTCAAGCAGCCCGTCTTACCCGATTATGGCGTCGCTCGATTTGGCGCGGAGTTATGTCGCCCAGCTTTCAAAAAGCGATGCGGCGGCGATCGTGGCAGAAATTGAGGAGTTTAAAGCAGCCCTGGCGGATATTGACGGGGTGGCAGTCGTTTGTTCCCGCCATTTTGGCGTACAGACCGACCCGCTGAAAGTAACGGTGCAGACGCGCTGTTCCTTGACCGGGTATGAACTGCAGCGTCGGCTTGAGCGCGAAGGGGTGTTTGTCGAGCTCGTTGATCGAATGAACGTGCTTTTCGTTTGCCCGCTGGCGGTAACCGGGCGGCTTCAGGAAGCGGCGGAGAAAATCAAACGAGCGTGGCGCGATTTGCCAGATGGCGAGGCGCCGGTGTGTGACGCTTCGCCTTTTCTCGGCCCGCCGCTATCGGTTTTAGTCCCGTATGATGAATTGCGCCATTTGCGGACAAAAGCTGTGGCGCTCGAGGAAGCTGAAGGACATATAGCGGCGGAAACGGTTATTCCATATCCGCCTGGGGTGCCGCTCGTGTGGATCGGAGAACGGATCGGCCGCAGCCATATTGAACAGATCCGCCAGCTTCTTTGTCAGCGGGCGCACATACAAGGCGGAAGCCGGCTGAAAGATGGTCAATTGGTTGTATACGAATAGGGAGGATGGAAAGGATGCCGCGAGTGATGAACGGATGCTTTTTTTCGTTTGAAGGGCCGGAAGGAGCGGGCAAAACGACGATGATCAGCAAATTGGAGTCGTTGTTGCGTGAGCGGGGGATTGACGTCGTGGCGACGAGGGAACCGGGCGGAGTGCGCATTGCCGAGGCGATTCGCTCAATCATTTTAAACCGCGATTATACGGAGATGGACGGGCGGACGGAGGCGCTTTTGTATGCGGCGGCGCGCCGACAGCATTTGCTTGAGAAAATCGTGCCGGCGCTTGAGGCTGGGTGCGTCGTCCTTTGCGACCGGTTTGTTGATAGCTCCCTCGCCTACCAGGGATTTGCCCGCGGGCTTGGCATTGAAGAAGTATGGAAAATTAATGAGTTCGCTATTGATGGGTATATGCCGTCGCTGACGATTTATTTTGATATCGATCCGCAAATTGGGCTTGAACGAATCCGGCGAAATCGCGGCCGGGAAGTGAATCGGCTTGACCTTGAAACGTTGTCTTTTCATGAGAAGGTGCGAGAAGGGTATCGGGAACTCGCCAGACGGTTTGCCGACCGCATTGTCGTCATCGACGCGAACCGCCCGCTTGATGATGTATTCGCCGAAACAACGGCCGCGGTGCTTTCCCGCTTGAAAGGAAGATGACAGCGCCATTTCCATGAATCCGACCGTGATGATTCCTAGCGGACATGATAGAATAGAAATAAGAAATAAGGAAGAGTGATGGCGATGCGATGGGAACAGCTAGCGAAACGCCAGCCGGTGGTGGCGAAAATGCTGCAAAGCGGCTTGGAAAAAGGGCGGATTTCTCATGCGTACTTGTTTGAGGGGCAGCGGGGGACGGGCAAAAAAGCGGCCAGTTTGTTGTTGGCGAAACGTTTGTTTTGTCTGTCCCCAATCGGAGTTTCCCCGTGTCTAGAGTGCCGCAACTGCCGGCGCATCGACTCCGGCAACCACCCCGACGTCCGGATGATCGGCCCGGATGGAGGATCAATCAAAAAGGAACAAATCGAATGGCTGCAGCAAGAGTTCTCGAAAACAGCGGTCGAGTCGGATAAAAAAATGTACATCGTTGAGCACGCCGATCAAATGACGACAAGCGCTGCCAACAGCCTTCTGAAATTTTTGGAAGAGCCGCATCCGGGGACGGTGGCGGTATTGCTGACTGAGCAATACCACCGCCTGCTAGGGACGATCGTTTCCCGCTGTCAAGTGCTTTCGTTCCGGCCGTTGCCGCCGGCAGAGCTCGCCCAGGGACTTGTCGAGGAGCACGTGCCGTTGCCGTTGGCGCTGTTGGCTGCCCATTTGACAAACAGCTTCGAGGAAGCACTGGCGCTTGCCCAAGATAGTTGGTTTGCCGAGGCGCGAACATTAGTGCTACAATGGTATGAGATGCTGGGCAAGCCGGAGCTGCAGCTTTTGTTTTTCATCCACGACCGCTTGTTTCCGCATTTTTTGGAAAACCATCAGCTTGACCTTGGACTTGATTTGCTTTTATATTTATACCGCGATTTGTTGCATATTCAAACCGGGCAAATGGACGGCGTGTTATACCGCGATCAGCTGAACCGCCTGCAACGATGGGCGCTTGCTTGCCCGCAGCGGCGGATTGTGGCTGGCATGGAAGCGATTTTACAAGCGAAAACGCGTTTAAATACAACGAATATGAGCACGGCGTTGCTTGTTGAGCAGCTCGTTCTTCAATTAAAGCGGTAAAGGAGGGAGAGCCGTTGTATACGGTAGTCGGCGTTCGTTTTAAAAAAGCAGGGAAAATTTATTATTTTGACCCTGGCGATGCCGTTATTCCCGTCGGCGAATTCGTCATTGTTGAGACGGCGCGCGGCATTGAGTACGGAAAAGTCGTCATCGCCAATAAACAAGTCGACGAAAACGACATCGTGATGCCGCTCAAAAAAGTGATCCGTGTGGCGAATGAGAAAGATAAATGGGTTGTGGAAGAAAACAAAAAGGCGGCGCGCGAGGCGTATGACATTTGCTTGCGCAAAGTGGAGGAGCACGGGCTCGAAATGAAGCTCGTCGATGTGGAATATACGTTTGACCGCAATAAAGTGATCTTTTATTTCACTGCCGATGGGCGCGTCGATTTCCGCGAGCTTGTGAAGGACTTAGCGTCGATTTTCCGCACGCGCATTGAGCTGCGGCAAATCGGGGTGCGCGACGAGGCGAAAATGCTTGGCGGCATCGGGCCGTGCGGCCGCATGCTTTGTTGTTCGACGTTTTTAGGCGATTTTGAACCGGTGTCGATCAAAATGGCGAAAGATCAAAACTTGTCGCTCAATCCGACGAAGATTTCCGGGCTGTGCGGCCGGCTGATGTGTTGCCTGAAATATGAAAACGAAGAGTATGAGACGGCGAAAGAACAACTCCCGGATTTAGGGGAATATGTCGAAACACCGCACGGCTTCGGCAAAGTCGTCGGCTTGAACATTTTAGAGCGGGTGCTGCAAATCGAGCTTCCAGAATTCGGACGGGTCGTCGAATATACACTCGATGAGCTGATGAAAAACGGGACGTTGTCCATTCGCGTCGCAGATTAATTTGGGGTGGGGCCAGTGGAAAAAGTAGATAAAAAAGAAGTGTTTCGATCAGTGGCCAATATGGAAGAGCAACTTAGTTATTTTTACCGCGAGCTGGTGCAGCTGAAACAGCGCGTAACGGAGCTGTTAGAAGAGAATCACCAGCTGCAAATCGAAAATGCTCATTTGCGCCGTCGGCTTGAACAATTGTCAGAAGCATGGGAAGAAGGCAAACGAAAAGGGGACAAACATGGCAAAAAACTCATCGACATTGGCGAAGGGTATGACAATTTAGCCCGCCTTTACCAAGAAGGGTTTCATATTTGTCACATCCATTACGGAAGCGTTCGCACCGAGGGCGATTGTTTGTTTTGCTTGTCGTTTTTGAACAAAAACTAAAGGCAGCGCCACCCTTTCCGTTTCGGAAAGGTTATTTTTTTCAATGGAGGATCGTGCGTCATGGTGAAATTGTACGAGGATGAACGGCTCGATTATTTGTTTAACGAAGAGCTCCGCATCATTCAAAGTCCATCTGTATTTTCGTTTTCCCTTGATGCCGTGCTCCTTGCTCATTTTGCCTATATGCCGATTCAAAAGGGGCAGATTGTTGATTTGTGCACGGGCAACGGGGTGATTCCCCTCTTGTTGAGCCGGCGAACAAAAGGGACGATCATCGGCATTGAAATTCAAGAACGGCTTTGCGACATGGCGAGGCGAAGCGTGCAATACAACGGGCTTGAAGGACAAATCGAGATCATACACGGCGACATTAAAGAAGCGCCGCAACGGATCGGTTACAGCCGGTACGATGTCGTCACGTGCAACCCCCCGTATTTTCCGGCAGTCGGCAAAGACGAACTGAGCAAAAATGAACATATCGCCATCGCCCGCCATGAAATTTATTGCACCCTAGAGGATGTGATTCGCGTCAGCAGCCAGCTGTTGAAGCAAGGAGGGAAGGCGGCGTTCGTCCACCGGCCCGGGCGGCTGCTTGACCTTGTGACGCTCATGCGCCAATACCGTCTTGAGCCGAAACGGCTCCGCTTTGTGTACCCGAAAGCGGGCAAAGAGGCGAACATGATTTTAATTGAAGGGACAAAAGATGCAAGCCCGGACTTAAAAGTGTTGCCTCCGCTTGTCGTGTATGATGAGAATAACGAATATACCGAGGAGACGAAGCGGATCTTATATGGCATTATTTCATCTTAAAGGGGCGGAACAAGGATGCTTTGGCAGCAAAAAAGTTTTACCGAACAAACGGAACAAGGGACACTGTACATCGTGCCGACGCCGATCGGCAATTTGGAGGATATGACGTTTCGTGCGGTTAGGACGCTTCAGGAAGCTGACGTCATCGCCGCCGAAGACACAAGGCAGACGAAAAAGCTGCTCGCTCATTTCGACATCCATACGCCGCTCGTCAGCTACCATGAGCATAATAAATACGCGAGCGGCCGGCAGCTTGTCGAATGGCTGAAGGAAGGAAAAACGGTGGCATTGGTGAGCGACGCCGGGATGCCCGGCATTTCCGATCCGGGCTATGAGCTTATTGCTGCGGCGCTTGCCGAGCGCTGCCGCGTCGTCCCTCTTCCTGGAGCGAACGCGGCATTGACAGCGCTTGTCGCCTCCGGGCTGCCCACGGACCGCTTTTTGTTTGTCGGCTTTTTGGAACGGGCGAAAAAAGAGAAAAAAGAGCAGTTGCTGTCGTTAAAAACAGCGGCGGAGACGTTAATTTTTTATGAGGCGCCCCACCGCCTGAAAGAAACGCTCGCTCTCATGTATGATATATTCGGCAATCGGCGCATCGCTCTTGGCCGCGAGCTGACGAAACGGTTTGAGGAGTTCATCCGTGGCGATTTAAGTGATGTGGTCGCCTGGGCGGAAGAACATGACATCCGCGGCGAATTTTGCCTCATTGTCGAAGGGGCGCGAGACGGGAATAAACAAGAGCAAGAGGGAGAGGAATGGTGGCAGCCGCTTTCGCTTGTCGAACATGTCGATTATTATATTCGCGAGCACAGCCTTTCCGTCAAGGAGGCGGTGAAACAGGCGGCCAGTGATCGAAATATGTCGAAACGCGACGTTTATCGGCAGTATCATCAACAGCAAGAAGAAGAAAAAAAAGAGTTTCTCTGAAGCCAGAGAAACTTTTTTATTCTTTTTCTTTGTCCGCTGCTGCTTCTAGATGCTGTTGGATCTCCTGCAGCAAAATTTCCGCGCCTTCGCGGCTTAAAATGATTTTGCCGCCGGCCAGTTTGAAGTTGTCGTCCGACACTTCGCCGGTGACGACACACGTCATGTTCGGCTTATACTTTTTCAAAATGATGCGGTCATCGTCAACATAAATTTCCAACGCATCTTTTTCGTTAATATCCAACGTACGTCGCAGCTCAATCGGAATGACGACGCGGCCTAACTCATCGACTTTACGCACGATCCCTGTCGATTTCATCGTCGATTCTCCTCTCCGCAAAAAAGTTTTTTGTCGTTTATTCGTCAATATTCGACAAATTTCCTACAACCTAATCATATCAGTGTTTCCATTAAGCGTCAATCCTTTAATATGTAAAATTTTAAAAAAATGTATATTGTTATTTCAAAAAAAAGTTTGTTTAGAAAGAAAGGAGAAAACGAATAAATTTGCCTATCTAAACTCTATCCTTATATAATAAATTCGCAGCGAAGGTTGAAAATGCAGCGGTATTTTTGCTGGTTTGGGTATATTTTTTCAGCCCACGAGAAATAGATGTTTTTGTAGAATGAAAAAATTATGTAAAATAGAAGTAACGCCGCTCTCGTCGCCGGACGAGGGCTTTTGTGCTCAACAGTACGAGGGAGGGCCTAACCGATGGAGAAAAAAACGTTTTATTTGACGACGCCGATTTATTACCCGAGTGACCGCCTGCATATCGGTCATGCTTACACAACGGTGGCGGGGGACGCCATGGCTCGCTATAAACGGCTGCGCGGCTACGATGTCATGTATTTGACCGGCACCGATGAGCATGGGCAAAAAATTCAGCGCAAGGCGGAAGAAAAAGGAATAACGCCGCAGCAATACGTCGACGAGATCGTCGCTGGCATTCAGGAGCTATGGAAGAAGCTCGACATTTCCTACGACGATTTTATTCGCACAACGCAGGAGCGGCATAAAAAAGTCGTCGAACAAATTTTCGCCCGTCTTGTCGAACAAGGCGATATTTATTTAGGCGAATATGAGGGCTGGTATTGTACGCCGTGCGAATCGTTTTACACCGAGCGGCAGCTTGTGGACGGCAACTGTCCGGACTGCGGCCGGCCTGTTGAGAAAGTGAAAGAAGAGTCTTATTTCTTTCGGATGAGCAAATACGTCGACCGCTTGTTGCAATATTACGAAGAAAACCCCGATTTTATCCAACCGGAATCGCGGAAAAATGAGATGATCAACAACTTCATTAAGCCGGGGCTTGAGGATTTGGCCGTGTCGCGGACGACGTTCGATTGGGGCATTAAAGTGCCAGGCAATCCGAAACATGTCATCTATGTCTGGATCGACGCGCTCGCCAATTACATCACAGCGCTCGGCTACGGCACGGATAACGATGAAAAGTTCCGCAAATATTGGCCGGCCGACGTCCATTTGGTCGGCAAAGAAATTGTCCGTTTCCATACAATTTATTGGCCGATTATGCTGATGGCGCTCGGCTTGCCGTTGCCGAAAAAAGTATTCGGCCATGGCTGGTTGCTGATGAAGGATGGAAAAATGTCCAAATCGAAAGGCAATGTCGTCGACCCAGTGACGCTCATCGACCGGTATGGGCTTGATGCGCTCCGCTATTATTTGCTGCGGGAAGTGCCGTTCGGCGCTGATGGCGTGTTTACGCCGGAAGGATTTATTGAGCGCATCAACTATGACTTAGCCAACGACTTAGGCAACTTGTTGCACCGTACCGTAGCGATGATCGAGAAATATTTCAACGGTGTTATTCCGCCATACCGCGGGCCGAAAACACCGTTTGACCAAGAGTTGGCGCAAACGGCGCGCGAAGTGGTGCGTCAATACGAAGAAGCGATGGAGGGGATGGAGTTTTCCGTCGCTCTCGCCGCTGTTTGGCAGTTGATTAGCCGGACGAACAAATACATCGATGAAACGCAGCCATGGGTGTTGGCGAAAGACGAACAGAAACGGGATGAGCTTGCCGCCGTCATGACCCACTTGGCTGAATCCCTTCGCCATACGGCGGTGCTGCTTCAGCCATTTTTGACGCGCACGCCGGAGCGCATCTTCGCCCAGCTCGGCATCACGGACCGTTCGTTGAAAGAGTGGGACAGCTTATACGATTTCGGCCTCATTCCGGAAGGGACAAAGGTGCAAAAAGGAGAACCGCTCTTCCCACGCCTCGACATCGAAGCGGAAGTGGAGTACATTAAGGCGCATATGCAAGGGGGCAAACCGGCCGCCGAGCCGGTAAAAGAGGAAAAAAAAGCAGCGGAGGCGGCGGAAATTTCGATTGACGAGTTTGCCAAAATCGATTTGCGCGTCGCTGAAGTCATCCATGCCGAACGGATGAAAAACGCCGATAAGCTGTTGAAGCTTCAGCTTGACCTTGGCGGCGAGAAGCGGCAAGTGATCTCCGGCATTGCTGAGTTTTACAAGCCAGAAGAACTCGTCGGCAAAAAAGTCATTTGCGTCGCCAATTTAAAACCAGCCAAGCTTCGCGGCGAATGGTCGGAAGGCATGATTCTAGCCGGAGGCAGCGGCGGGGAGTTTTCGCTGGCGACGGTTGATCAATACGTGCCGAATGGAACGAAAATCAAATAATCGTTTGCTTGGCAGGGGGGTGTTGCGCTTGACACCTCCTTGTCGCTATTTTGTAATGGAAATGTTAACGAATTGTGACGTATGTAACCAATTTCTATGCTACACTTAACATCAAGGTGGAAAAGAGGGCATTGGTATGCTGTTTGATACGCACGCACATTTGAATGCGGTCCAATACGAAGAAGATTTGGAACAAGTCATTGAACGCGCTCGCGATGAAGGGGTTTCACACATTGTCGTCGTCGGATTTGACCGTCCGACGATCGATCGGGCGATCGAGCTGGCCGAGCGGTATCCGTTTATTTATGCGGCGG
Source organism: Geobacillus proteiniphilus (assembly GCF_001908025.1). Lineage (GTDB taxonomy): Bacteria > Bacillota > Bacilli > Bacillales > Anoxybacillaceae > Geobacillus > Geobacillus proteiniphilus. The sequence continues at coordinate 43,253 of NZ_MQMG01000022.1, read as the reverse complement.
TTGGCTGGCATCCGGTCGATGCGATCGAGATGACGGACGATGACTTGCAGATGATTGAACAGCTCGCCGCCCACCCGAAAGTCGTGGCGCTCGGCGAGATGGGGCTTGACTACCATTGGGATAAATCGCCGAAAGACGTGCAACAAGAGGTGTTTCGGCAGCAAATCCGGCTGGCTAAAAAGGTGAAGTTGCCGATCATCATTCATAACCGTGAGGCGACGGCGGATATTTTAAAAATTTTGCAGGAGGAAAACGCCGCCGAAGTCGGCGGGATTATGCATTGCTTCAGCGGCAGCGTCGAGGTGGCCAAACAGTGCATGGACATGAATTTTCTCATTTCCCTTGGCGGACCGGTCACGTTTAAAAACGCGAAAAAACCGAAGGAAGTGGCGAAGGAGATTCCGCTCAGCCATTTATTGATCGAAACCGACTGTCCATATTTAACGCCTCACCCTTTCCGCGGCAAACGAAACGAGCCGAGCTATGTCAAATACGTTGCCGAAGCGATCGCACAGATCAAAAACATTTCTTTTGCCGAAGTAGCGGAAACAACGGCGGAAAATGCCAAAAAATTGTTCGCCATCGACCGCTAAAATTAGGCGTCGGATCATCGGGAGGCTTGTCGAAAAAGCGGCGAAAACGAAAAAGTTCTACAAATTCGGCGAAAATGAGCTAATTGTCTGTCGACAAGTCTTCCTTCCTTTTTCACTGAATTTTCTGCATAATAGAGTATGCTTGTGCGTACATGTTAAAGGGAGAGGGGAATTCCAGAGGAAAAGGAGGCGTTTCTTCTGATGTTGCCGAATAGGAGGAAATGGATGGACTTATGGAGGAAAAACGTGACCGTCACAGCGGGTGGGTTTCTCGCCATCTCCGCGACGACAGGGGTTGCCGGATATGAGATGGCCAAAGATGATGTGACGCTGATCAAAAACGGAAACAAACAAGAAATTCGCACTCATGCGAAAACGGTGAAAGAACTGCTTGCGGAGCAAAACATTCAACCGCGCAAAGAAGATTATATTTATCCGTCTCTGCATTCGCCGATCACCGACGATCTCCATATCATTTGGGAAGCGAGCAAAGAAGTGACGCTGACGGTCAATGGGAAAAAGAAAAAGATATGGACGACGGCCGATACAGTCGCGGAGTTGCTCCGTTCGCAGCACGTGGCGGTCGGGCCGCATGACAAAGTGGCGCCGGCGCTTTCGGCGAAAATTCAAAAAGGTATGGACATCGGCGTTGAAAAGGCGTTTCCAGTCCACGTCAATGTCGGCGGTAAACAACAGCAGGCATGGACGACTTCGACTACGGTCGCTGACTTTTTGAAGCAGCAAGGGATTCAGCTAGGTCAACTCGATCGGATAGAGCCCTCCTTGCAGGAAACGGTCAAAGAACAGATGACCATTCGCGTAATCCGAGTAAAAAAAGTCACCGATGTAGTGGAAGAACCCGTCGACTTTGCCGTGGTGACAAAACGGGACGACTCATTGCCGAAAGGAGAGCGGCGCGTCATTCAGCCTGGGGAAAAAGGAACGGTTCAAAAAATGTATGAGGTGACGTTGGAAAACGGCAAAGAAACGGCGCGCAAACTGATCGCTACGAAAACGTTAAAAGAAAGCAAGGCGCGCATTGTCGCCATCGGCACGAAAACTGTGCGCCCGGCTGCCGCGCCCGACCGCCCGTCCTCGCGCGGCTCGGACCATGCCGCGAAGGAATTTTACGTCACCGCCACCGCCTACACCGCTTATTGTGCAGGCTGTTCAGGCATAACAAGCACAGGCATCAACTTGCGCAAAAATCCTTCCGCTAAAGTGATTGCGGTCGACCCGTCCATCATCCCCCTTGGGTCGAAAGTGTATGTGGAAGGATACGGATATGCCATTGCCGCTGACACCGGCTCAGGCATCCGTGGATATAAAATTGATGTGTTTTTCCCGGAACGGTCGGATGCGTTTCGTTGGGGCAGAAAGCGCGTGAAAATACGGGTATTGCCATAGAGATGCGATAGGAGAACGAAGCGGAGGGTTTTTTCCCTCTGCTTTTTTTCGCTATAATGGCATTGTGCCGCGACAGTGCGCGCCGTTTCTGCTAAATTAGACGGCGCAAACGGAAAAAAAGTTTCAGCGAAATTCAAAAAATAATAAAAGGAATAAAGCGGCTTTCGGCGATGATCCGCCTTACTTTTGATTTTACCGGAAAGGAGGCATTGCAGAAATAGGAAAAAGGGACGATTCCGTTGTTTCTGCAATGGGAGGATGAAGATCAAAGAAGTGATCGTTGTGGAAGGAAAAGATGATACGGCGGCGATCCGGCGCGCCGTCGATGCTGATACAATCGAGACAAACGGAGCAGCGGTGGGCGCGGATGTCATTGAGCGGATCAAGCTGGCGAAAGAGCGCCGCGGCGTAATCATTTTTACCGATCCCGATTTTCCCGGCGAAAAAATTCGCCGCACGATTGCCGAACAGGTGCCGGGGTGCAAGCATGCCTTTTTGCCGCGCGAGGCGGCCAAAGCGAAAAACGGCAAAGGCATCGGGGTTGAGCACGCGTCCCCTGACGAAATCCGTCAGGCGCTCGCCAACGTGTATGAAGAGGCGTCGGATTGGAAGGAAGAAATTACGTTTGCTGAACTGATCGAGGCTGGGTTGATCGGCGGCGCGATGGCGCGCCAGCGGCGGCAGCGTCTCGGGGAGGAGCTGAAAATCGGCTATGCGAACGGTCGGCAGTTTCATAAGCGGCTGCAAGTGTTCCGCATTTCCCGTGATGCTTTTTATGCCGCGTTAGCGCGCGTGATGCAGGAGGAGGCGGACGATGTATAAAGATATTGCAACACCGGGGCGGACGAAAGAAATTTTGGATCGATATGGCTTTTCGTTTAAAAAGAGCCTTGGGCAAAACTTTTTGATCGATGCGAACATTTTGCGGAAAATCGTGGATGTTGCCGACATCTCCCCTGATACAGGAGCGATTGAAATCGGACCGGGCATCGGAGCGTTGACGGAACAATTGGCGCGGCGGGCGAAAAAAGTCGTCGCTTTCGAAATCGACGGCCGACTGTTGCCCATTTTGGCCGACACGCTGTCTCCTTATGACAATGTGCGCATCTTTCACCAAGATGTATTAAAGGCCGACTTGCATGCCGTCATCGCCGAGGAATTGGCTGATGTAAGCGACCGGATGGTCGTCGCCAACTTACCTTATTATGTGACGACACCGATCATTATGAAGCTGCTAACCGAGCGGTTGCCGATCCGCGGCATGGTCGTCATGCTGCAAAAAGAAGTCGCCGACCGTCTTGCCGCCAAGCCGGGGACGAAAGATTACGGCTCGCTGACGATCGCTGTGCAGTATTATACTGAAGCGGAAGTCGTCATGACGGTGCCGCGCACCGTCTTTATGCCGCAGCCGAACGTTGATTCTGCTGTCATCCGGCTCGTAAAGCGGCAGCGTCCGCCTGTTGTTGTCGACGATGAGGGCGTGTTTTTCCAAGTGGTGCGGGCAAGCTTCGCCCAGCGCCGCAAAACGCTGTTCAACAACTTAACAAACAATTTGCCGGGAGGAAAAGAGAACAAAGAGCAAATTGAACGAGCGCTCGCTGCTTTGGGCATTGACCCGCGCCGCCGCGGAGAGACGCTTGACATCGCTGAGTTTGCTTCATTAAGCAACGCGTTGGCGCCGCTTTTCGGCAAGTGAAGGAGTCGTAAAGAAAGCGCTCCTCTAGGGGGCAGCGGTCTTTTCGTCAAGCAAAGCCATTCAAACAGGCGTCTATCACCTATTGTCCGCACGTGCATATCGTATGGATGACAACGATTATGCAATGGAGTGAGCGGTGATGGACGTCATTAAAATCGGCGATATTGTCGCCCGCAAGTCTTACCAATGTGATTTATTGTTCCGAGTCATTGATATGAAAGAGAAAAACGGCGAGTGGGAAGCGATTTTGTATGGTGAAGATGTGCGCCTCGTCGCGGACGCTCCGTGCAGTGATTTAGTCGTCATCGATGAGCGGGAGCAGCAGGAACGGAAAAAGCGGGAAATCGAGCTGATCGAACAATCGTATCGGCTTTTTCGCCAAGATTATCAGGCGATCAAGCAAAAAGTCGAATATCGGGCGACCGGCGGATACCGGGTGGAGAAAGATTTTTTTCAAATTCCGGGGCGCGTCCTCCATTTGGATGGCGACCCGTTATATTTGCGCAAATGCATGGATTTGTATGAACGGATCGGCGTGCCGGTGCACGGCATTTACTGCGAGGAAAGCGAAATGCCGGAAAAAGTCGGCTACTGGATTGAGCAGTTTCGCCCTGATATTTTAGTCATCACCGGGCATGATTCGTATTCGAAGTCGAAAGGAAAGGTGCATGAGTTAAAAGCGTACCGCCATTCGCGCCATTTTGTGCAAACGGTGAAAGAGGCGCGCAAAAAAGTGCCCCATTTGGATCAACTGATCATTTTCGCCGGCGCCTGCCAGTCGCACTTTGAATCGCTCATCCGCGCTGGAGCAAATTTTGCCAGTTCGCCGGCGCGGGTGAACATTCATGCTCTTGACCCCGTCTACATTGTGTCGCGCCTCAGCTTCACCCCGTTCACCGAAACGGTCGACGTATGGGATGTGCTGCGCAACACGTTAACCGGGGAAAAGGGGCTTGGTGGGGTGGAAACGAAAGGCGTGCTCCGCACCGGGATGCCGTTTCGCCTTGTTGAGGATCGAGAGGAAAACCGCCGCAGTTGATGGGCGGTTTTTTCTATACGTCCGTCGCATTTTTTTACAAAAAAGTTCCACATCACACATAAAAAGAAGGATATTGTAGAAAAATATACATTGACAGAAATAAAAATGCCCTGATATAATCTTTATTTTTTGACTTTAGACGCCATCTTTGTTATAATTGCAAATAGTGAGGTGGATGATGAATGCCAAAGACTTTATCCGATATTAAAAAAACGCTGGATTCGAATATCGGGAAACGGTTGACGCTGCGGGCCAACGGCGGACGCAGAAAAATGATTGAGCGTTGTGGTATTTTGGCGGAAACATATCCATCCGTATTTGTCATTGAGCTGGATCAAAAAGAGAATTCGTTTGAACGCGTATCGTTCAGTTACGCCGACGTATTGACAGAGACGGTAAAGTTGACGTTTTGGGATGATGAGCAAGCAGGGGGGCAGTAGACAGATTTGTTTGCTGCTTTTTGTTTTTTCATAAAACCACCCCCTTTATTTCATACTAAAACTGCCGCAGCCGCCTTTTGCCTTGACAAATGCAAAGCCGGCTTGTTGATGCGCCGGCGGGTTGCCAAACGTTTCATGCCATAGCGCCAATGAACATGGAAAGGGGTTGCTGACATTGGGTCGACGCCGCGGGGTTATGTCGCAACGCTTGAAAGAAGAGCTGGCGAAAGAGTTGGGCTTTTACGATGTCGTGCAACGTGAGGGATGGGGCGCCATCCGCGCGAAAGACGCAGGAAACATGGTCAGATTGGCGATTGAACGGGCGGAGCGGCAGCTGGCCGGAACAACGGAATAGCGCCGGCAGCGGGGCGTGTTGCGGCGAGGGTGTCCCGAACGGGGCGCCCTTTTTTGCATACATATATTGTTTGGCGTCGTCGCCAGAACATGGTAATATGATAAAATGGGTTGACGAAAGAAAGGCGGATGAGACGGGGCAAAGACGGCGGAGACGGAAAGCAGCCGATGGATGCCGATCCGCTTATTCATGATTGCGCGTGGAAGTAGGTGAGGATGAGTGAGGTTGTCGATAAAAGCGCCGGCGAAAATCAATTTGTCACTCGACGTTCTTTATAAGCGCCCGGATGGTTACCATGAAGTGAAAATGGTGATGACGACGATCGATTTGGCCGATCGCATTGAGCTTGTCGCGCTGCCGGAGGAAGATGCGATCCGCATCGTTTCGCAAAACCGCTTTGTGCCGGATGATTGCCGCAACTTGGCGTATCAGGCGGCGAAGCTTCTTAAAGAGACGTTTTCGATCCGCCAAGGGGTGGCCATTTCGATTACGAAGCATATTCCGGTGGCCGCCGGATTGGCGGGAGGAAGCAGCGATGCGGCGGCGACGCTGCGCGGGTTGAACAAGCTTTGGCAACTTGGATTAACGATGGATGAACTGGCAGAGCTCGGGGCGAAAATCGGTTCGGATGTCGCTTTTTGCGTCTACGGCGGAACCGCCTTGGCGACGGGGCGCGGGGAAATCATCACTCCGATCGCTTCACCGCCGCCGTGCTGGGTTGTGCTGGCCAAGCCCCCGATCGGTGTATCGACGGCGGAAGTGTACCGAAACTTGGAACTTGAGCGTGTCAGCCATCCGGACGTCGATGCGATGGTGAGAGCGATCGAGCGGCAAGATTATGCGGCGATCTGCCGGTTGGTCGGCAATGTTCTTGAGGAAGTGACGTTGAAAAAATATCCGGAAGTCGCGCATATTAAAGAACAAATGAAGCGGTTTGGCGCTGATGCGGTGCTGATGAGCGGCAGCGGGCCGACCGTGTTTGGACTGATCGAGCACGATTCCAGAATGCAGCGGGTATACAATGGGCTGCGCGGCTTTTGCGACCAAGTGTTTGCGGTGAGAATGTTAGGAGAACGGCATTCTCTTGATTAAACACGTACATTTTTGTTAAAATATATTTATAATATTCGGTTTCAGGAGGTCGGCTATGAAGCTAAGGCGAAGCGGCCGTTTAGTTGATATGACGCATTATCTTCTTGAACGGCCACATCAGCTCATTCCGCTGACATTTTTTGCGGAGCGGTACGAATCGGCCAAATCGTCGATCAGCGAAGATTTGGCCATCATTAAGCAGACGTTCGAGCAGCAAGGAATCGGAACCGTTCGGACGCTGCCCGGCGCTGCCGGCGGCGTGCAATACATTCCAAAAATGGCTGCTGAGGAAGCGGAAGAAGTGGTTGCGTATTTGTGTGAACAACTGTCGCGTCCGGATCGGCTTCTTCCCGGCGGATATTTGTATATGACCGACATTCTTGGCGATCCCCGTATTATGAACAAAATCGGCCGCCTTTATGCGTCGATGTTTGCCGACCGTCCGGTGGATGTCGTCATGACGATCGCCACCAATGGGATTCCGTTCGCGTATGCCATCGCCAACTTTTTGTATGTGCCCGTTGTCATCGTTCGCCATGACAATAAAGTGACAGAAGGACCGATGGTGAGCATCAATTACGTATCCGGTTCGTCCAAGCGCATCCAAACGATGGTCCTATCGAAGCGCAGTTTAGCGGAAGGAGCCAATGTGCTCATCGTTGACGACTTTATGAAGGCGGGGGGCACAATCAACGGCATGATCAGCTTGCTGCAGGAGTTTAACGGCAATGTCTCCGGCATCGGCGTGCTCGTCGAGTCAGAGGAGGCGAAAGAACGGTTGGTCGACGAATACATTTCGCTCGTCAAACTGTCCGAGGTAGATGTGAAAGAAAAGCGGATCGCTGTCAAAGAAGGCAATTACAAAGCGTTTTTATAGCAGCTTGCTGCTTGACATAAAAATCAAGAAAGGAGACTGGCTAATGAGAAAGGTAGAGACAACGAAGGCGCCGCAAGCGATCGGCCCATATTCGCAAGGGATCATCGTCAACAACATGTTTTACAGCTCGGGGCAAATCCCGCTCACTCCAGAAGGGGAATTGGTGAAAGGCGACATTCAGGCGCAGACGCATCAAGTGTTTCAAAACTTGAAAGCCGTATTGGAAGCGGCCGGCGCTTCGCTCGATACGGTGGTGAAAACGACCGTATTTCTGAAAAGTATGGATGATTTTGCGGCCATGAACGAAGTGTACAGCCAATACTTCCCGAACCATAAGCCGGCGCGCTCGTGCGTGGAAGTAGCCCGGCTGCCGAAAGACGTCCTTGTCGAAATTGAAGTCGTTGCCCTCGTTCCGTAATGATCAGACCCACTTTTTCCCTACATAAAAATTTATAAAAAATTTTTCGAAAAAAAGAAGGAAATGACTCGAGCACGTGGAATTAATTACATCGAGTCTCATATAGGGAAAAAGGTGGTGAGCAAAATGGAAGTGACAGACGTAAGATTACGCCGCGTCAATACCGAAGGACGGATGAAAGCGATCGCCTCCATTACGTTGGACAACGAGTTCGTCGTCCATGACATCCGCGTCATCGACGGAAACAATGGGCTGTTCGTCGCGATGCCGAGCAAGCGCACACCAGATGGGGAGTTCCGTGATATCGCTCATCCGATCAATTCCGCCACGCGCGGGAAAATCCAGGAGGCGATCCTCGCTGAATATCACCGCCTCGGGAAGTTGGAAGAAGAACTTGAAGAAGCTGGCGCTTCGTAAACATATGAAAGGGAGCTTGGGTGAAATTCACCAAGCTCTCTATTTTTTGGCAACCGCATTGTTTCCTTGAAAAGTGCCACTGATTCATATATATTCAATTATGGATAAAAGGGTAATTGGAGGCCTTTCACATGAAGCGATATGCGGTCATTTTGGCGGCCGGACAAGGAACGCGGATGAAATCAAAGTGGTATAAAGTTCTTCATCCCGTTTGCGGCAAGCCAATGGTTCAGCACGTCATCGACCAAGTGTCGAAGCTTGGGGTGGAAAAAACGATTGCGGTAGTGGGATTTGGGGCGGAACAAGTGAAAGAACAGCTCGGCTCCCAGTGTGAATATGCCCTGCAGGAGGAGCAACTCGGGACGGCGCATGCGGTAATGCAGGCGGCTCCGCATTTGCGCGGCCTTGAAGGAGTGACGATTGTCGTCTGTGGGGATACGCCGCTCATCACCGCTGAGACGATGGAGACGCTCGTCGAGCATCATATGGCCGCCAAGGCGAAGGCGACCGTATTGACGGCCATCGCTGATGATCCGTCCGGATATGGCCGCATTGTCCGCAACCAGGCTGGCCATGTCGAGAAAATTGTCGAACATAAGGATGCGAGCGAGCAAGAGCGGAACATCCGCGAGATTAACACGGGAATCTATTGCTTTGACAACCAGACATTGTTTCAAGCGCTTACAAAAGTGACCAACCACAACGCTCAAGGTGAATATTATTTAACGGATGTGATTGAAATTATCAAAGCGGACGGCGGCGTTGTATCCGCCTATCAGGCGCCGTCGTTTGAGGAAACGATCGGCGTAAACGACCGCATCGCCCTCGCCGAAGCGGAGCGGATCATGCGCGGTCGCATTTGCCGTTATCATATGAAAAACGGGGTCACGATCATCGATCCGGCTTCCACCTATATTTCCGCCGAGGCGGTGATCGGGCGCGACACGGTCATTTATCCCGGCACGGTGATTGAAGGCGAGACGGTGATCGGTGAAGACTGTGTCATTGGACCAAATTCGGAAATTAAAAATTGCTATATCGGCCATCGCACATCGATTCGCCATTCGGTCGCCCATGACAGCGAGATTGGTTCGGATGTGACGATCGGCCCGTTCGCCCATATTCGACCGCTGTCAAAAATCGACGATGAGGTGCGGATCGGCAATTTCGTCGAGGTGAAAAAATCGACGTTCGGCAAAGGAAGCAAGGCGTCGCACTTGAGTTATATCGGCGATGCTGAAGTCGGCGCCGATGTCAATCTCGGCTGCGGGTCGATTACGGTCAACTACGACGGCGTGAATAAGCATATGACCAAAATCGAAGACGGGGCGTTTATCGGTTGCAATGTCAATTTGATTGCACCGGTTACGGTTGGACAAGGCGCTTACGTCGCCGCCGGATCGACGATCACGAATGACGTCCCCGGTCGCGCGCTCGCCATTGCCCGCGCCCGGCAAGTCAATAAAGAAAATTATGTCGATCGCCTGCCAGGCAAGAAAAAATCTTAGCGGAGGTCTACCATGTCTGACTGTCAGCATCAATTAAAATTGTTCGCTCTGAACTCGAACATGAAGTTGGCGAAGGAAATTGCAGAAGTCCTGGGAATCGAGCTCGGCAAATGTTCCGTTTCCCGTTTCAGCGACGGGGAAATTCAAATCAACATTGAAGAAAGCATCCGCGGCGACGATGTGTTCGTCATCCAATCGACGAGCGTGCCGGTCAATGAGCATTTGATGGAGCTGCTCATTATGATCGACGCGTTAAAGCGTGCCTCGGCCCGCACGATCAATATCGTGATGCCGTATTACGGCTATGCCCGCCAAGACCGGAAAGCGCGTTCGCGCGAGCCGATTACGGCGAAGCTGGTCGCCAACTTGCTCGAGACGGCCGGAGCGTCGCGCGTCATCACGCTTGATTTGCATGCCCCGCAAATTCAAGGATTTTTCGATATTCCAATCGATCATTTGATGGGTGTGCCCATTTTGGCGGATTATTTCAAAAGTAAACAGTTGGAAGATATTGTCGTCGTCTCCCCGGACCATGGCGGTGTCACAAGGGCGCGCAAGCTCGCCGACCGCTTGAAAGCGCCGATTGCCATTATCGATAAGCGCCGGCCGAAGCCGAACGTGGCGGAAGTGATGAACATTGTCGGGCAAGTGGCGGGGAAAACGGCCATTTTGATTGACGATATTATCGATACCGCCGGCACGATTACGCTCGCGGCCAACGCTCTGGCGGAAAGCGGAGCGAAGGAAGTGTACGCGTGCTGCACCCATCCGGTGCTGTCCGGTCCAGCGATCGAGCGCATTCAAAGTTCCAAAATTAAGAAACTGGTCGTCACCAATTCAATTGCCTTGCCAGAAGAGAAGAAAATTGATAAAATTGTAGAGCTGTCGGTGGCTCCGCTTATTGCTGAAGCGATTACGCGCGTGTATGAAATGAAGTCTGTCAGCGTCCTGTTCGACTAACGCAAGAAAACATGTTTAGCCCTTCTTGTTTTAGGATAAAGTAGTCAATAGATTCTAATTCAGGAAGGTGGAGAAACATGGCGATTGTGTTGGAAGCGAAAGAACGCACAGACAAAAAACGTTCGACATTGCGGCGTATTCGTTCACAAGGTGGCATTCCAGCGATTTTGTACGGCAAAAAAGTCGAAAACAAAATGATTTTCGTCAGCGCCGCTGAGCTGGAGAAAGTGCTTCGTGAAGGCGGACGTACAAGCTTGCTGACGCTGAAAGTCGGCGGCGAGGACTACTCGGTGTTGTTGCGCGAGATGCAGCGCGATCCGTTGCGTGGCGAGTTGCTTCACGCCGATTTTCAAGCGGTTGATTTATCGACAGAAGTCGATATTGACGTTGAAGTTCGCTTAGTGGGTGAGGCGCCTGGCGTGAAGGAGGGCGGCGTGTTGCAGCAAAACTTGCATGAGCTGTCCATCCGCGTCCTGCCGGCGAACATTCCGTCAGTGATCGAAGTGGACATTTCTGGACTGCAAGTCGGTGATACCGTCACCGTTGGCGACGTGCAAACGGATGGCAAATTTGAAATCAATCATGAACCTTCCGAAGTGATCGCCACGATCTTGCCGCCGCAACAAGAGGAAGAAATCGATAGCGGCGAACAGCAAGAGGCAGGGCAGCCTGACGCTGCGGAAGGAAGAGAAACGACGCCAGAAGAGTGACAGACGTAACCGTTTCGGTTACGTCTTTTGTAGTATCATGCAAAGAGAGGAGCGCGAGGATTGAAGCTGTTTGTCGGGCTCGGCAATCCGGGCAAGGAGTATGAGCAAACAAGGCACAATGTCGGCTTTTTCGTCATCGACGAACTGGCGAAGCGCTGGAATGTATCGTTAAAAACCGCTAAATTTCGCGGCTTGTTCGGAACGGCGTCCGTTTCTGGCGAAAAAGTGGCATTATGCAAACCGTTGACATATATGAATTTATCAGGGGAATGTGTTCGCCCACTTATGGATTACTACGACATTGCCATCGATGATGTCATCGTCATTTACGATGACCTCGATCTCCCGCCGGGAAAAATCCGCCTTCGTCTGAAAGGAAGCTCCGGCGGCCATAATGGCGTCAAATCGCTCATTCACCACCTTGGCACCGAGCAGTTTAAGCGCATTCGCATTGGCATCGGTCGGCCAACGAACGGGCAACCGGTTGCGGATTACGTGCTCAGCCGCTTTACGGAAGAGGAGAAACCGGCGGTGGACAAAGCGGTGCTGCGGGCTGCCGATGCGTGTGAACAGGCGGTGAAGGCGCCATTTATTCAAGTGATGAATGATTTTAACGAGTGAATATTTTCCTCTGAATTGGTGCACAATGTGAGTACGGGAGGCGGCCGAAGCGTCGGCTTCGCCTGCCTTGTGGGCGGAACAGCCCGGTGCCCAGTGAGGAGGTTGGCTTGAATGGCGCTACATTACTATTGCCGCCATTGCGGTGCAAAAGTCGGAACGATTGAGCAAATGCCGATATACAGCGAGAAACTGGGATTCCACCACTTAACGGAAGAGGAACGGCTCGAGATGATTTCGTATGAACCGAACGGTGACATTCATGTGAAAACGATTTGCGAAGACTGTCAAGAGGCGCTGGCGCGAAACCCAGAATGGCATCAATACGAAAAATTCATCCATTAAGGGCGGCTTTGGGCGACCAAAGCGTTTTTGTGTTTGCGCCAGGCCAATGAAACGGAAAGAAACTGGCGTTGAGAGGAGGGAGAATAGGGGTGCTTTCGTTGCATCGCTATTTAGCTGAAAACCAAGATGTCCGTACGATCATCGAGGGGCTCCATGTCCGTTTGAAGGAACAGCTTGTCGCCGGGCTGTCCGGATCGGCCCGGTCTGTTTTTATTTCCACGCTTTACAAGGAGACAGGCCGGCCGCTGTTAGTCGTCTCTCACAATTTGTTTCAGGCGCAAAAAATGTATGACGATCTCGTTTCGTTGCTCGGGCCGGAAGACGTGTTCCTTTATTCAGTGAACGAAGTGATCGCCGCTGAGATGGCGGTCGCCAGCCCGGAGCTGAAGGCACAGCGCCTAGAGATTATGAACCATTGGGCGCAAGGCGGAAAAGGAGTCGTCGTCTGCCCGGTCGCCGGCTTGCGGCGTTTGTTGCCGCCGCCGTCGCTTTGGAAGCAGTATTTGTTCACCTTCTCCGTTGGACAAGAGTTCGATGTAGAACGTTGTAAACAGAAGTTTGTGCAAATGGGGTACAAACGGGTCGGCACCGTTTCCGCCCCCGGAGAGTTCAGCGTCCGCGGCGGCATCATCGACATTTATCCATTGACCGCTGAGCTTCCGTACCGCATCGAGCTGTTTGATACGGAAATCGAATCGATTCGGACGTTCACCCCTGACGACCAACGTTCGCAAGGGCAAATCGAGCGCATCATGATCGGGCCGGCCGATGAAATCATTCTCGATGGTGAGACGCGGCGCCGAGGAATCGAGCGGATTGAAGCGGGACTTGCGTCGAGTTTGGAGACGATGAAAGATGAGGCCGCCAAACAGCGGATGTATGAACATATTCACGCTGAGCTTGAGCAATTGCGCGAGGGGCAGGAAATCGAGCAACAATATAAATATATGTCCCTTTTTTATGAAAAGGTTGCGAGTTTGCTAGATTACCTGCCAGAAGACGGCGTGCTGCTCATGGATGAAATGAGCCGGCTGCAAGAGGCGGCGGAACGGTTGGACCGCGAAGAGGCGGAATGGTATACGAGTTTGCTTGACAGTGGGAAAATGATTCATGGCGTGCCGCTTTCGCATTCGTTTTCTGAATTATTGCAAAAACATCGATTCCAGCGGGTATACTTATCGTTGTTTTTGCGCCATGTTCCGTATGCCCACCCACAAAACGTCGTCAATATTACGTGCAAACAAATGCAAAACTTCCATGGGCAAATGGCGCTTCTTCAATCCGAAGTCGAGCGGTGGAAAAAGGCAAACTATGCGGTCGTCTTTTTGGCGCCGAATGCAGAGCGGGTGAAAAAGCTGCAATCATTGCTTCAAGATTATGAGATTGACGCGCTGCCGCTCGCGCGCGATGCGGCTTTGCTGCATGGCAAATGCCAGCTCCTTGAAGGAGATTTAAATACCGGGTTTGAATTGCCGTTGCAAAAAATTGCCGTCATCACAGAAGAAGAGTTGTTCAAAAAACGGGTCAAACGCCCGGTGCGCCGGCAAAAGCTGTCCAACGCCGAGCGGATCAAAAGCTACGCCGAATTGCAAGTCGGCGACTACGTCGTCCATGTCAACCATGGCATCGGGAAATATTTAGGCATCGAGACGTTAGAAATCAACGGGGTGCATAAAGACTATATTCATATCCAGTACCAAGGCGGCGATACGCTGTATGTTCCGGTCGACCAAATGGATCAAGTGCAAAAATACGTCGGCTCGGAAGGAAAAGAACCAAAAATTTACAAACTAGGCGGTTCGGAATGGAAAAAGGTCAAAAAGAAAGTGGAATCATCCGTCCAGGATATTGCTGAAGATTTAATCAAGCTGTACGCCGAGCGTGAGGCAAGCAAAGGATATGCGTTTTCGCCGGACACCGAGATGCAGCGCGAATTTGAAGCGGCGTTTCCGTATCAAGAGACGGAAGATCAGCTTCGGTCGATTGAGGAAATTAAGCGTGATATGGAGAGCGACAAACCGATGGACCGCCTCCTTTGCGGCGACGTCGGCTACGGGAAGACGGAAGTGGCGTTGCGGGCGGCGTTTAAAGCCATTATGGACGGCAAACAAGTGGCCTTTCTTGTGCCGACGACGATCCTAGCCCAACAGCATTACGAAACGGTGCGCGAACGGTTTCAAGGGTTCCCAATCAACGTCGGACTGTTGAACCGCTTCCGGACGAAAAAGCAACAAGCCGAGATCATCAAAGGGCTAAAAGATGGGACGATCGATATGGTCATTGGAACGCATCGGCTGCTGTCGAAAGACGTGAAGTTTAAAGATTTAGGCTTGCTCATTATCGACGAGGAGCAGCGGTTTGGCGTGGCGCATAAAGAAAAAATTAAGCAGCTGAAGGCGAACATCGACGTGCTCACCTTAACGGCGACGCCGATTCCGCGTACGTTGCATATGTCGATGATCGGCGTGCGCGATTTGTCGATCATCGAGACGCCGCCTGAAAACCGATTCCCGGTGCAAACGTATGTCATGGAATATACGCCCGAACTCGTCAAAGAGGCGATTGAACGTGAGCTCGCCCGCGACGGGCAGGTGTTTTTCCTTTACAACCATATTGAAGATATCGACTTGAAAGCGGAAGAAATCGCACAGCTTGTCCCGGAAGCGCGCGTCACTTACGTGCATGGCCGCATGTCGGAAACGGAGCTCGAATCGACGATTTTGGCGTTTTTGGAAGGGCAATACGATGTGCTGGTGACGACGACGATCATTGAAACGGGCATCGATATTCCGAATGTCAACACGCTTATCGTCTATGACGCCGACCGGATGGGATTGTCGCAGCTGTATCAGCTGCGCGGGCGCGTCGGCCGCTCCAACCGCGTCGCTTATGCGTATTTCACCTATCGGAAAGATAAAGTGCTCAATGAAGCGGCAGAAAAGCGGCTGCAAGCCATTAAAGAGTTTACCGAGCTCGGCTCTGGTTTTAAAATTGCCATGCGCGATTTGTCGATCCGCGGCGCGGGCAACATTCTCGGCGCCGAACAGCACGGCTTTATCGACTCGGTCGGATTCGATTTGTATTCGCAAATGTTGAAAGAAGCGATCGAGAAACGGCGCGGCATCAAGCGAGAAGACGAGCGGCCGGATGTCGTCATCGATGTCGAAGTCGACGCCTATATTCCGAGCACATACATTGCAGACGAGTTGCAAAAGATCGAGATGTACAAGCGATTTAAGGCAGTGGAGACGCTCGAAGACGTTGAGGCGCTGCGTGAGGAAATGGTCGACCGCTTCGGCGATTATCCAGATGAAGTTGCGTATTTGTTCCAAATTGCTGAGTTGAAGGTGTTGGCCAAGCAGCTTGGCGTCGAATCGATGAAGCAACATAAGCAGCAAATTGACATCTTGTTTACTGAACAGGCATCGAAAACGGTGGAAATCCAGCGTCTATCTGACATCGGACGCCGGCATGGCCGCTTATTCGGGTTTGGCATGGACGGAGCGAAGCTGAAAATTGTGCTCTATATCAAGGAAATGAAGCCGCACGAGTGGCTGATGATTTTAGAGGAGACGCTGCGGCGGCTGTCTGGGGTGGAAAATGAGAAGTCGGTGACGGCATAATCAAGAAAAAGTTTTATGATGTTTATCGTTTCCTGCATGTGGCGATAATGAAGGATGGGCAATTTTATCTAAAATGGCCAAAATCACTTTCATCACGTATAGAACGTGGATTGTGAAGGATACTAATGACAACAATGGTGAATTCCCCATTGAAAGGGTTCATCGGAGTATCCTTCAAATCCTAGATGAAAGTGAGGGTATACAAGGCATGAAAGCAACCGGTATTGTTCGTCGCATTGATGATTTAGGGAGAGTTGTCATTCCGAAGGAAATTCGCAGAACGTTGCGCATTCGCGAAGGAGATCCGCTCGAAATATTTGTTGACCGCGATGGAGAAGTCATTTTGAAAAAATATTCGCCGATCAGTGAATTAGGCGACTTTGCCAAAGAGTACGCCGAAGCGCTGTTTGACAGCCTCGGCCAGCCTGTGCTCATTTGCGACCGCGATGTATACATCGCTGTCGCCGGCGTTTCGAAAAAAGAGTATATGAACAAAAGCGTCAGCCCGTTGGTGGAAAAAGCCATGGAAGACCGCAATTCCATCCTCCATACGGAGGAAGGGGAAGTCGAGCTCGTTGACGGGATGACGGAAACGTTGAAGTCGTATACGATCGGCCCGATTGTCGCCAACGGCGATCCGATCGGAGCAGTCATCATTTTATCGCGCGAGAAAACGCTTGGTGAAGTGGAGCATAAAGCAGTAGAAACAGCCGCCAGCTTTTTGGCTCGACAAATGGAACAATAGGCGAAACAACAAGGCAGCTTCACAGGCTGCCTTTTTTTCCGCCCGGCAAATGGGGGCGAGATGCCTTGAATCCCGGAATCGCTTCCACATCCTGCTTTTTCGTCCGCTTGGCTTGCGGAACAGCGCATGAAGCCGTGCGAGTTGACCATCACCTTTGTCCAACAGGCGGAAGTTGCGCTATAATATCGAGCGTAGCCATAATGGCGCTTGGCGGCTTCTATCGCCCTCCGGCGTCTAGGTTGAGTGGGTTGTCTATGCGAGGGGAGAAACTGGATGGGAAACGTATGGAAAGGGGCGGCGATCTTAACGGCCGCCGCTTTGGCCGCGAAACTATTAAGCGCTTTGTACCGTGTTCCGTATCAAAATATGGTCGGGGACATTGGTTTTTATATTTACCAACAAGTGTACCCGATTTATGGCATCGTCGTCGCACTCTCGCTGACCGGCTACCCGGTTGCCGTCTCGAAGCTTGTCGCCGAGCGGTTGGCGGGACAGGATGAAGCGGGCGCTGCCGCTAGTGTGCGCGTCGCCTTGTTGGTGTTAAGCGTCCTTGGCGTCATCCTGTTTGCTTCGCTGTATCTAGGGGCGGGGGTGATTGCCTCGGCGATGGGCGATGGACGGCTTACGCCGCTCGTGCGCTTGCTTTCATTTTCGTTTTTGCTGTTTCCGCCCATCGCATTGTTGCGTGGCTATTTCCAAGGGCGGCATGATATGACGCCGACAGCGGCGTCCCAAGTTGGCGAGCAATTCGTCCGGGTGACGGCGATTTTAGGGCTGTCGTATGGAGCGGTGCAGCGCGGCGCCGACGTCTATGCTTGCGGCATGGCAGCGGTCGCAGGGACGCTAGTAGGCATGGCGGCGGCGCTTTTCATTTTGCTTTTCTTCCTGTCCCGGCGTCGGCGGCTAAAAACGTCGGGCCGCACGCCGCCAGCTTGGGATCGACAGGTGGGCCGGCGTTTATTGACGGCGGGGACGGTCATTTGCTTGACGAATATGGCGTTGACGCTGATTCCACTCGTCGATTCATTTTTATTCGTTCCGCTTCTACAGGAAGCGGGGGCAAGGCTCGATGAGGTGCAGCGGCTAAAAGGAGTGTACGACCGCGGTCAGCCGCTCATTCAGCTCGGCACGGTCGTCGGCACGTCGTTTTCATTGGCGCTTGTTCCACTTCTTTCCGGAGCGCGCCGCCAAGGTGCCGTTTTCGCCTATGGAGCGCTGTCCATCCGGCTTGCCGTTGTCATTGGGCTTGGTGCTTCGTTAGGGCTCATTTGCCTCATTCGACCGATCAATGCGATGTTGTTCGAGAATGACTACGGTTCGTCGGTTCTCGCCGTCTTGTCCTCCTCTGTCTTTTTTACTACGATCGCGTTGACCGCCTCTGCATTATTGCAAGGAATGGGGAGGGAATGGACGGCCGCTGCCGGCGTGGCGTTGGCAGTGGCGGGGAAGGCCGCGCTTATGCATTGGCTTGCTCCGCGGTTTGGAGCGCTTGGCGCCGCCGCGGCGACGACGGGTGCTTATGCGCTCATGGCAGGCTTTTTATGCGCCTTTTTGCCGCGTGAATATCGGACGGCGGGCCGGAAATACATGTACCCAACCGTGAAAGCGGCCGCTATGATGGCCGTCGTCTTGCATGGGTATAGGTGGCTGATGGACAGCTCGAGCGAGGGGCGGCTATGGGCGGCTGCCGAGGCGCTTGGCGGCGTTGCCATCGGTGCTGTCGTTTACCTTGCGTGTATTGTGAAAGGACATGTTTTTTCTGAACAGGAGTTGGCAGCTTTCCCATTGGCTAATAAATTCCGTCTACGATTAGGAGGCAGGTGATCGGCGATGAATACGATTTATGTGTTCGGCCTCGGCGCCGGAGATGTAAAACAGCTGCCGATCGGTGTGTACCGAAAGCTAAAGCGGGCGCATCCGCTCTTTTTGCGGACGAAAGAACACCCGGTGGTCAAATGGCTTACGGAGGAAGGGATTGCGTTTACGTCATTTGATGAAGTGTATGAAAAACACGAGCAGTTTGCGGATGTGTACGCTGACATCGTCGATCGATTGACGGAACAGGCGAAGCGCGGCGATGTGTTTTACGCTGTTCCCGGCCATCCGCTTGTTGCCGAGCGGACGGTGCAGCTTCTTTTCGAAGCTGAGCGGCGCGGCGTCTGCCGAATCGTGATCGAAGGTGGTCAAAGCTTTTTGGATGCGCTGTTTACGGCGGTGCGCATCGATCCAATTGAAGGGTTTCAGTTGCTTGATGCGACGACTTTTCGAGGAGAAGAATGGTCGCCCTCACTGCATGCTGTTTTTTGTCAAGTGTACGATTCGTTTGTGGCCTCGAACGTGAAGCTTTCTTTGATGGAGCAGCTTCCCGACGATTACCCGATCTACATTGTCACCGCGGCAGGCACGAAGGACGAGCAAGTAAAGCGCGTGCCGCTTTATGAGTTGGACCGCGAGACGGGGCTTGACAACTTGACAAGCGTCTACGTGCCGCCGGTGAAGGACGAGCCGTTGCTTTACCACCGGTTTGAGACGCTGCGCCGCGTCATCGCCACGCTGAGAGGGCCGAACGGCTGTCCATGGGATCGGAAGCAGACGCATGCGTCGCTGAAGCGCTATTTGCTTGAGGAGGCGTATGAGCTGCTCGAGGCGATTGACGAGGGTGACGATGATCATATGGTCGAGGAGCTCGGCGACGTATTGCTGCAAGTAATGCTCCATGCGCAAATCGGCGCCGACCGAGGGTTGTTTTCGATCGACGACGTCATCCGCACGCTGACGGCGAAAATGATCCGACGCCACCCGCATGTGTTTGGCGATGTCACGGCCGAGACGGCCGAACAAGTCGTTGCCAACTGGGAGAAGATCAAGGAGAAAGAAAAAGGAGGCGGGCTTTCGGAATCGATTCTTGCCGACATTCCGAAAAGTCTGCCGGGGACGATGCGGGCGTACGAGCTGCAGAAACGAGCGGCGAAAGTCGGGTTTGACTGGGATGATGCCGCGCCGATATGGCAAAAAGTCGAAGAAGAAATGGCCGAGTTTCGAGCCGAAACGTCCGGCGGCCGTCGCGATCGGCTTGTCGGCGAGTTTGGCGATCTATTGTTCGCGCTCATCAACCTTGCCCGTTATTACGGGATTCAACCGGAAGAAGCGTTGCAAATGGCCAACGACAAATTTGCCCGCCGTTTCGCTTATATCGAGGAACAAGTGCGAAAAAGCGGCCGGTCGATCACCTCGTTTTCGCTTGCCGAACTCGATCGTTTTTGGGAAGAAGCCAAAGAAAACGAACGGTAAGGGGGATCATGCAATGCGCCTTGATAAATTTTTAAAAGTGTCCCGCCTCATCAAACGCCGCACGTTGGCGAAGGAAATCGCCGATCAAGGGAGAGTGTGGATCAACGGCCATGTCGCCAAAGCGAGCTCCGATGTGAAAGTCGGCGATGAATTGACGATTCAATTTGGGCAAAAGCGGGTAACGGTAAAAGTGACGGATCTAAAAGAAACAACGAAAAAAGAGGAGGCAACCGGGCTGTACGAATTGATCCGCGAAGAACGGACCACCCCGGCGCCGGAACAAGACGACGTCTAATTTGTCCTGCAGGCTTGTTCTAAACCATCCCCCGCTGACATACATATGGTACAAACAACGGATGAGAAAAGGCGGTTGGCCTTGCCGGCTTTCTATACTAAATGGAAATGCGGGGGATGAACATGAGTCGACACGATGAATTTGGCGGAAGCACGAACAAAGGTCCGGTCCAGGAACATGATGTGATCATGCGCGGCCGGCGCCTTCTTGACATCACCGGGGTGAAACAAGTCGAGAGCTTTGACAACGAGGAGTTTTTGCTTGAGACGGTCATGGGCTTTTTGGCCATCCGCGGGCAAAACTTGCAGATGAAAAACTTAGATGTCGACAAAGGCGTTGTTTCGATTAAAGGGCGCATTTTCGACCTCGTTTATTTAGATGACCATCAGGAGAAGGCTAAAGGATTCTTTAGCAAGTTGTTCAAATGAATGTCAGCATACAGCTGTACACCATGCTGGCGATGATTGGCATGGGCGGCTGGCTTGGCCTGGCGTGGGATACGTACAGCCGGATGTTGAAACGGCATGAGCGGGCGCACTGGCTCGTCTTTGTGAATGACGTGCTGTTTTGGGCGGTGCAGGCGCTCATCGTGTTTTATGTGCTTCTTTTCGTCAATGAAGGCGAGCTTCGCTTTTATTTGTTTCTCGCGCTTTTATGCGGATATGCCGCTTATCAAAGCTTGCTCCGCTCCTTTTATGTTCGGGTGCTCGAGTGGTTCATTGGGCTGGCGGTAAGACTCGGACAGACGCTCGTTCAGCTGTTCCGCCTCATGGTCATGCGCCCGCTCATCCTCCTTGGGCAAATGGCGCTGGCACTTCTATTGTTCGCTTGGCGGCTTTTGTTGTGGATCGTTCGGTTTGTGCTGCTGGCTGTTTGGAAGATGATCCGCCTTTTGCTTGCTCCGCTGCGTTGGACGGGCATCATGATTTGGCGGCGGGTGCCGCCGCAAAGACGAGCCGGGGTGGAAAAATTTTTTCGACGTTTAAAAGGATTTGCTGGACAAATCAAGAATACAAAAGAGAAAATAAGCATGTGGTTTGCGAAATGGCGCGAGTAAAAGAGGTGTAAACGCGATGAACGTGCCCCGGAGAACGAATGTGACGAAGCTGTCGTCGACGTACATAGCGGAGCATGAGGAGAAAAAGCAGAAGGCGGCGAGAAGACGGCGGGTTGTCGCTGTCCGTTTGGTTGTCTGGTCGTTGTTGTTTGCGATATTCGCCTCCGCTCTTGTCTACACCTTGCACTCGCAAGCGAAGGCGATCGATGCAAAAACGGCGGAACAGCAAAAGCTGAAAGAGCAGCTTGCGGAGCTTGAACGGAAGGAAAAGCAACTGAAAGAGGAAATGAAAAAGTTGCATGATGATGACTATATCGCCGAGCTGGCGCGGAAAAAATATTACTTATCGAAAGATGGAGAAATTATTTTCGTCTTGCCGGAAAAATAATTTTGCCTGCGAATGCCCGTTTTCTATGGGCATTCGTCATATTGACACGCATTTTTTTCATTCGCTATAATAAAAAAAACACCATCTTTAAAGCGTTTTAAGGAGGAGCACTTTTTTTATGTCGATTGAAGTAGGCAGCAAGTTACAAGGCAAGGTCACGGGCATTACGAAATTTGGGGCGTTTGTGGAGCTGCCGGAGGGGGTCACAGGACTCGTTCACATTAGCGAGGTAGCCGATAACTATGTCAAAGACATCAACGATCATCTGAAAGTCGGCGATATGGTGTATGTCAAAGTCATCAACGTCGGTCAAGATGGAAAAATCGGCCTGTCCATTCGCAAAGCAAAAGACACGCCTTCTTCGCAGCGGCCGCGCCATCGGACAAACGACCGCTCCGCGGCGGACAGCTTAGAACAAAAAATCAGCCGATTCTTAAAAGAGAGTGAAGACCGATTGGCATCGCTGCGCCGTCATACGGAGTCGAAGCGGGGAGGTCGTGGAGCGAGACGAGGGTAACTTGCTGCTGAAAGATTGTTTGAAGGATGACAAATTCGGAAACAAGCATCCGTCGCTATGGATGCTTTTTTGTTTCTGTATGGAATAAGAGGATATATTTCCCCTCTGCATTTTCCGCCTATATGTATTGACAATCGTCATCTCCTCCGTTATGATATAAACTGTTGTCACACGGCGGTGTAGCTCAGCTGGCTAGAGCGTACGGTTCATACCCGTGAGGTCGGGGGTTCGATCCCCTCCACCGCCACCAACAATCCAAAATGGCCCGTTGGTCAAGTGGTTAAGACACCGCCCTTTCACGGCGGTAACACGGGTTCGAATCCCGTACGGGTCATCGCAAACGAGCATGCGCCATCAAGCGACATGCTCGTTTTTCTTTTTTGTCTCTTTCTGTCGGAACAAGCCTGTTGACCGCGTTTTGCCGTGGAAAACGTCGAACGATTTTTTATTTTTCTCTGTGGTTTTGACAAATTTCTGACAATTCAAGCGATATAATAGGGGGTAATAGAAAGGTAAAGGAGAGGATCGGGAATGGAAAGAGTAGAAAGAGGGACGGTGCGCCGCAGCATTTCGGAAGTGCCGATTCATGACACGCAAGCAACGGTGTCGCGCTGGATGCGCCATGTGAAGCTGCGCCTCGGTCATCTGTTCATCCATCAAGGCTTTTTGCTTCTTCTTGTCGGCTTTTTGCTTGGACGAGCATTGATTTTATCGAAGCTGACCCCGTTCGCTTTGCCATTTTTCGTTTCGGTCTATATGCTGCGCCGCGACAAGGCCGCTTTTGCGTTGATCTCGCTGTTGGCCGGTGCTTTGACGCTGTCGCTTGATGTGGCGCTGTTTGTCGGCGTTTCCATTTTTGGCTTTCTCTTTATTTACGGATGGGTGCGGAGGGTGATCAGTGAGTCACTGAAAATCGTTCCATTTGTTGTGTTTGTGCTGTCTCTTTCCGCCAAATGGCTGATCTCCTATTATTGGCTCGGAGAGCGATCGGTCTACGGCGCCGCCATGGCGGTCGTCGAAGCCGGGCTGTCGCTTGTATTGACCTTGATTTTTATGCAAAGCATCCCGTTGTTGACAGTGCAGAAGCATAAACATGCGTTGCGAGCGGAAGAGATCATTTCGTTGATCATTTTGCTCGCCTCGATGTTGACCGGGATGATCGGTTGGGCTGTGTACGGTTTGTCGCTTGAGCATGTGATGTCGCGCTACCTCGTTTTGTTGTTCGCGTTTGTCGCCGGAGCGGCGACCGGCTCCACCGTCGGCGTTGTCACCGGGCTTGTACTGAGCTTGGCAAATGTCGGCAACTTGTCGGAAATGAGTTTGCTTGCTTTCGCCGGGCTGCTTGGCGGGTTGCTGAGGGAAGGGAAAAAACTTGGGGTGGCGTTCGGCCTCCTCGTCGCGACGCTGCTGCTTGGTTTATACGGCGAAGGGAAGAGTGAGCTTGTGCCGACGCTGTTTGAATCCGGCATCGCAATTATGCTGTTTTTTGGTACATCCCGTTCACTGACGGAGAAAATCGCCAAATACATTCCCGGCACGGCAGAATATATAAATGAGCAACAACAATACGTCCGGAAAATCCGCGATATGACGGTGCAACGCGTCTCGCAGTTTTCCAACGTCTTTCAGGCGCTGGCGGAAAGCTTTTCGCCCGAACCGCTTCCGGATGCTAATGAATACAGCGACCGTGAAGTCGACTATTTTTTGAGCGACATCACGGAAAAAACGTGCCAAACGTGCTTTAAGAAGACGCAATGCTGGGCGGACAACTTTCGTACAACCTATGCGTACATGAAGCAAATGATGGGCGAGGCGGACGAAAAAACATTGTCGCAAAACCATCAGTTGCTGCGCGAGTGGGAGCGGTATTGCGTCAAGGCCGGCAAAGTCGTCGACGCGATTGAAAAAGAGATGGTTGCTTATCAAGCAAACCGCAAGCTCAAACGGCAAATCCACGAAAGCCGGAAGCTTGTCGCTGAACAGCTGTTGGGCGTTTCGCAAGTGATGGACGATTTCGCCAAAGAAATGCAGAAAGAACAGGAAAACCATTATTTGCAGGAAGAACAAATTTACCATGCGCTGCAAGAGTTTGGCATCGAAGTGGGCCATGTCGACATTTACAGTTTGGAAAAAGGAAATATCGATATTGAAATGAGCATTCCTTACTGCGAAGGGCGGGGTGAGTGCGAAAAACTGATTGCGCCGATGCTGTCAGATATTTTGGGAGAGACGATCGTCGTCAAGCGCGAAGAGTGCGCCGCCTACCCGAACGGCTACTGCCGCGTCGCCTTCGGCTCGACGAAAGCGTTCGTCGTCGAAACGGGCGTCGCGTTTGCCGCCAAAGGAGGGGGGTTCATTTCTGGCGACAGTTATGCAACGATTGAACTTGCTACCGGCAAGTACGCCGTTGCCATCAGCGATGGCATGGGCAATGGGGAGCGGGCGCATGACGAAAGCCGCGAGACGCTGCGCCTGTTGCAAAAGATTTTGCAGACGGGAATGGACGAGTCGATTGCCATCAAATCGATCAATTCGATTTTGGCATTGCGGACGACAGAAGACATGTATGCGACGCTGGATTTGGCCATCATCGACTTGCAAAACGCGGCGACGAAGTTTTTGAAAATCGGATCGACGCCAAGCTTTATTAAGCGCGGTGACAAGGTGATGAAAGTGGAAGCGAGCAACTTGCCGATGGGCATCATTAAAGAAGTGGAATTTGACGTTGTCACCGAGCAGCTGAAATCGGGCGACTTGCTCATTATGATGAGCGATGGTGTGTTTGAAGGGCCGATGAACGTCGAAAACCATGATGTTTGGATGAAGCGGAAAATTCAAGAATTAAAGACGAACGACCCGCAGGAAGTCGCCGATTTGATCATGGAAGAAGTGATCCGCCAATGCGGCGGCGAGATTGAAGACGATATGACCGTCGTTGTCGCCAAAGTTCGGCACAATACGCCGAAATGGGCGACGATTCCGGCATACATGTATATGAAAAAGGCGCAATAGCTAGCGTATAAAAACGTTCCCCTGCGGCGATGATGGTAATACATTCGCCAAGGAGGGGAACGAACGTGCGAAAGGGAACGTTGCGGCAAATTTTGCTCATTACCGATGGCTGCTCCAACCATGGTGAGGACCCAGCCGCCATGGCGGCGCTAGCCCGTGAGCAAGGCATTACGGTGAACGTGATCGGCATCTTGGACCAAGGTGCGATGGATGAAAACGGACGGCGGGAAATTGAAGCGATCGCCGCGGCTGGCGGCGGGATGAGCCAAGTCGTGTACGCGAAACAGCTGTCGCAAACCGTGCAAATGGTGACGCGCCAAGCGATGACTCAGACGTTGCAAGGGCTCGTCAATCGCGAGTTGAAACAAATCTTTGGTTCTGACGTTTCGCTTGAGGACTTGCCGCCGGACAAGCGCGGCCAAGTGATGGAAGTCGTCGATGAACTCGGGGAAACGGTTGCCCTTGATGTGCTCATTTTGATCGATACGAGCGGGAGCATGAAAACAAAACTGCCGACCGTCAAAGAGGCGCTCATCGATTTATCGCTCAGCTTAAATGCGCGCATGGGCGAAAACCGCTTTTCGGTGTTCATCTTCCCGGGAAAACGGGCGCACGCCGAAAAAATGATCGACTGGACGCCAAGGATTGAAGAGTTGTCCACTATCTTTCCGAAATTGGCGTCGGGCGGGCTGACGCCGACCGGACCGGCGCTGCGTGAGGCAATCGCCTATTTTGAGCGTAAACGGTCGTTAAGGAGCTGGATCGGCGATGGCGATGAGCCATACATCGAAGAATCGTCTTTGTAATTTGCCGCCTGGTACGGTCATCACTGGGAAATGGCACGGCCGTTCCTACCGGCTGCTGCGGCGGCTTGGCAGCGGGGCGAACGGCGTCGTCTATTTGGCGGAGAACGGCCGGACTCGCGTCGCCGTCAAGTTGAGCGATGACTATGCGTCATTGGCATCGGAAATGAATATATTGCGCCGTTTTGCTAAGGTCCAGGGAGCCGCCCTCGGGCCTTCTTTGCTGGAAGCCGATGACTGGCAAAGCCCGTTTGCGCGGGAGACGATCCCGTTTTATGTGATGGAGTATATTGAAGGGGAGAATTTCGCTGCTTTCATCCGCCGCCGTGGAAAAGAATGGGCGCCCGTGCTCGTGATGCAGCTGTTGTCGGTGCTTGATCGGCTTCATCAAGAAGGATGGGTATTTGGGGATTTAAAGCCGGATAATTTGATCGTTACCGGGTCGCCGCCGTCGGTTCGGTTGCTTGATGTGGGCGGGACGACGCTGCAAGGAAGGGCGGTAAAAGAGTTTACTGAGCTGTATGACCGCGGCTATTGGGGGCTTGGATCGCGCAAAGCGGAGCCATCTTACGACTTGTTTGCGGCGGCGATGGTGATGATTTCTTCTTGCTGCCCGGGGCCGATTGAGAAAAAGGGTGACGGTCGGGCGCAGCTGTTGTCCATCATCGAAACGGACCGCTTTTTAACCCGATACAAGGAGGTGCTGCAAAAGGCGCTTGACGGCCGATATCGAAAGGCGGCCGATATGCGTCGCGACTTATTGGCCGCCTCTTCCCGCCATACATCGGCGGAAAACGAAAGAAAGGCAGTGCCAAGCCGTCGGTCGGGGCGGCAGGTGAAACGGCGCCGCCAAGCGAGAGGGATTGTCGAAACGGTGGTCATCGCCGCCGCATTGCTGGGCGCCTATGCCTTTTATATATATTGGCAGCTGGCGATGTAATTTTTTTTGAGAAAACAGGGCGGACGTGTTACGATGAAGCTGAAAGAAACGCAAAGAGGTTGGCTCGGATGATCGACAAAGTGCGCGCCTTTATCCACAGGCATCAACTGCTTTCAGAAGGAGCGGCCGTCATCGTTGGCGTCTCCGGAGGCCCGGATTCGCTTGCGTTGCTGCACGTTTTTTTGTCGCTGCGCGACGAATGGAAGCTTCAGGTCATAGCCGCCCATGTTGACCATATGTTTCGCGGGCGGGAGTCAGAAGAAGAGATGGAGTTTGTGAAACGTTTTTGCGTGGAGCGCCGTATTTTATGTGAGACCGCGCAAATCGACGTCCCGGCCTTTCAGCGCCGCACGGGCCTCGGTGCCCAAGAGGCGGCGCGGATCTGCCGCTACCGCTTTTTTGCCGAACTGATGGAAAAGCATCAAGCGGGGTACGTCGCCGTAGGCCATCATGGCGACGATCAAGTTGAGACGATTTTAATGCGGCTTGTGCGCGGCAGCACAAGCAAAGGATACGCTGGCATTCCCGTCAAACGGCCGTTTCACGGCGGCTATCTCATCCGTCCGTTTTTGGCTGTCAGCCGGGCGGAGATTGAAGCGTATTGCCAGCAGATGGGGCTCTCTCCGCGCCGCGATCCGAGCAATGAAAAAGACGATTATACGCGCAACCGGTTCCGCCATCATATCGTCCCGTTGCTACGGCAGGAAAATCCGCGCCTGCACGAGCGGTTTCAGCAATACAGCGAAATGATGGCGGAAGATGAGCAATTTTTGGAGGAATTAGCCGCGGACGCGCTGAATAAAGTAATGGAAAAACAACATCGCGATGCGGCGCTTTCCATCGGACCATTTTTGGCGCTGCCGCGACCGCTGCAGCGCCGAGTGCTGCAGCGGTTGCTTCTCCGTCTTTATGGCGGCGTTCCGCCGACATTGACTTCCGTACATATCGGCCATATACTGATGCTTTGTGAGCGCGGCCGCCCTTCCGGAATGATCGATTTGCCAAAAGGGCTCAAAGTGATTCGCTCGTACGACCGCTGTTTGTTTACTTTTGGCGCAGAAAGCGGCGAGAAAGGCTATTGGTTTGAACTGCCGGTTCCGGCGCTATTGCCCCTCCCAAACGGCTATGCAATCATCAGTGAATTTGGGGAACACTATCCAAGAAAGCAGGCCGGGAATGATTGGTTCGTCGTGGATCCTGCTTCCGTCTCCTTGCCGCTTCGCGTGCGGACGCGTCGGCGCGGCGACCGGATGGTGCTCAAGGGGACGGGAGGCACGAAAAAATTGAAAGAAATTTTCATTGAAGCAAAAATTCCGCGGATGGAAAGGGATCGCTGGCCGATTGTCGAAGATGCCGACGGCCGTATCCTTTGGGTGCCCGGCTTGAAAAAATCGGCTTTGGAAGCGCAAAACCGTGGGCAAGCCCGCTATATTTTGCTGCACTATCAGGCGATGAACAGCTAGGAGGAAAAAAGATGGGGATGAAAGACGATATTCAAAAAGTGTTGATCACTGAAGAGGAAATTCAGGCAAAAGTCAAAGAACTCGGCGGTTTGTTAACGAAAGAATATGAAGGCCGTTTTCCGCTCGCTGTCGGCGTCCTCAAAGGGGCGATGCCGTTTATGGCCGACTTGCTCAAACATATTGATACATATTTGGAAATGGATTTTATGGACGTATCAAGCTATGGCAATGCGACCGTTTCATCCGGCGAAGTGAAAATCGTCAAAGACTTGAACACATCCGTCGAAGGACGGGATATTTTGATCATTGAGGATATTATTGACAGCGGGCTGACGCTCAGCTATTTGGTCGACTTGTTTCGCTACCGGAAGGCGAATTCGATCAAAATCGTCACGCTTCTTGACAAGCCGTCTGGGCGGAAGGCGGACATTCAAGCCGATTACACCGGATTTACCGTCCCGGATGAATTCGTCGTCGGCTACGGGCTCGATTACGCGGAAAAATACCGCAACCTCCCGTTTATCGGCGTCTTAAAGCCGGAAGTGTACCAAAAGTAGAACGGTTGCTGGGCGACGGCCGAATTGTTTGTATTTAAACAAATTTCTATGATAGTATTGAGTATAGTGTGTTTCATATGGGAGGAGGCAAGAAATGAACCGGATTTTCCGCAATACCATCTTTTATTTGCTGATTTTCCTCGTCGTGATCGGCGTCGTCAGCTTTTTTAACGGCACGAACCAGCGAACGGAGCCGATGACGTACGATGCGTTCATTACTCATCTGGAAAACGGGGATGTCAAGTCGTTTTCCATTAAGCCGGAGCGCGGCGTATATGAAATCAAAGGCCAGTTGAAAACATATAGCGAAGGGCAGTACTTTTCCACCTACGTCATGAACAGTGACAAAGTGCTTGACCGCATCGATGCGGCGGCGGCGCGGACGCGGGTGGAAGTCGTGCCAGCGGACGAAACGAGCGGATGGGTGACGTTTTTCACTTCTATCATCCCGTTTGTTATTATTTTTATTTTGTTCTTCTTCCTTTTGAACCAGGCACAGGGCGGCGGCAGCCGGGTGATGAATTTCGGCAAAAGCCGGGCGCGGCTGTATACGGATGACAAGCGGAAAGTCCGCTTCCGCGATGTGGCTGGGGCGGATGAGGAAAAGGAAGAGTTGGTGGAAATCGTCGAGTTTTTAAAAGATCCGCGCAAGTTTGCAGAACTTGGCGCCCGCATTCCGAAAGGGGTATTGCTCGTTGGGCCGCCCGGAACCGGGAAAACGTTGTTGGCGCGCGCGGTTGCCGGAGAAGCGGGCGTGCCGTTTTTCTCGATCAGCGGGTCGGATTTCGTGGAAATGTTCGTCGGGGTCGGGGCATCGCGGGTGCGCGACTTGTTTGAGACGGCGAAAAAAAATGCCCCGTGCATCATCTTCATTGATGAGATCGACGCCGTCGGCCGCCAGCGCGGCGCCGGCCTTGGCGGTGGCCATGACGAGCGTGAGCAGACGCTCAACCAACTGCTTGTCGAAATGGACGGCTTTAACGGCAACGAAGGGATCATTATTATCGCGGCGACCAACCGGCCGGACATTTTAGACCCGGCGCTGTTGCGCCCGGGTCGCTTCGACCGGCAAATCACCGTCGACCGCCCGGACGTCAAAGGGCGTGAAGCGGTGCTGCGCGTGCATGCCCGCAACAAGCCGCTCGATGAATCGGTTGACTTGAAGACGATCGCGATGCGGACGCCTGGATTTTCCGGCGCCGACTTGGAAAACTTGCTGAATGAGGCGGCGCTCGTTGCGGCGCGCCGCAACAAAAAGAAAATTGATATGAGCGACATCGACGAGGCGACGGACCGGGTGATTGCCGGACCGGCGAAAAAAAGCCGCGTCATTTCGGAAAAAGAACGGCGCATCGTCGCGTTTCACGAAGCTGGGCATACGGTCATCGGCATGGTGCTCGCCGATGCGGAAATGGTGCATAAAGTGACGATTGTGCCGCGCGGCCAAGCCGGGGGTTATGCGGTCATGCTGCCGAAAGAAGACCGCTACTTTATGACGAAAGCCGAACTGATGGATAAAATCACCGGACTGCTCGGCGGGCGCGTTGCCGAGGAAATCGTGTTCAATGAAGTGAGTACAGGGGCCCATAACGATTTTCAGCGGGCGACAAACATCGCGCGCCGGATGGTGACGGAGTTTGGCATGAGCGAAAAGCTTGGTCCGCTTCAATTCGGCCAACCGAGCGGGCAAGTGTTTTTAGGACGTGACTTACACAACGAGCAAAACTACAGCGACAAAATCGCTTATGAAATTGACTTAGAGATTCAGCGCATCATTAAAGAGTGCTATGAAAAAGCGAAACAAATTTTGACCCAACATCGGGACAAATTGGATTTGATCGCCAACACGCTGTTAGAAGTCGAGACGCTCGATGCGGAGCAAATTAAACATTTGTTCGAACATGGCACGCTGCCCAAAGACCGGAACGGGCGCGAGGAGGCCGGCAAAAGCGACGGCGATGTGAAAATCAACATCCAAAAGAAAGAGGAGTAATCGATGTCTCTGTTCGGAGGCATCTTTTTTTTTGCCGGCGGCCCAGGGAAAGAAGGACAGTTTTTTTCCCGTAAGTATGATATGATAAAGAATGGGAATTTATCGAGGAAAAGCGAGGAATGAAGCGATGATTTTTGTATTGGACGTCGGCAATACAAACACGGTGTTAGGGGTGTATGACGGGGACGAACTGAAACATCATTGGCGCATTGAAACGAGCCGGGGGAAAACGGAAGACGAATACGGCATGATGATCAAAGCGCTCTTGAACCATGTCGGCTTGCAGTTTTCCGACATTCGAGGCATCATCATTTCCTCGGTCGTGCCGCCGATTATGTTTGCTCTTGAACGCATGTGTCTAAAATATTTCCATATCAAACCGCTCATCGTCGGTCCGGGCATTAAAACCGGGCTCGACATCAAATATGACAATCCGCGTGAGGTGGGTGCCGACCGGATTGTCAACGCGGTCGCCGGCATCCATTTGTACGGCAGTCCGCTGATTATCGTCGATTTTGGCACGGCGACGACGTATTGTTATATTAATGAACATAAACAATATATGGGAGGGGCCATTGCCCCGGGAATTATGATCTCGACAGAGGCTCTGTTT
Organism: Geobacillus proteiniphilus; assembly: GCF_001908025.1. Lineage (GTDB taxonomy): Bacteria > Bacillota > Bacilli > Bacillales > Anoxybacillaceae > Geobacillus > Geobacillus proteiniphilus. Next base: position 11,481 of record NZ_MQMG01000022.1, on the reverse strand, counting down.
GCGCGGGCGGCGAAATTGCCGCGCATTGAAATCGCCCGCCCGGATGATATCATCGGCAAAAATACGGTCAGCGCCATGCAAGCCGGTATTTTATACGGTTATGTCGGACAAGTGGAAGGCATCGTGTCGCGAATGAAGGCGAAAAGCAAAATCCCGCCGAAGGTGATTGCCACCGGCGGCCTAGCTCCACTCATTGCCAGCGAATCGGACATCATCGATGTCGTTGATCCGTTTTTGACGCTGACTGGCTTAAAATTGTTGTACGAGAAAAACACCGAGAAAAAAGGATGAAAGGCTTGATGAAGATGGGAGACTACTTAGTCAAAGCACTCGCTTACAATGGACAAGTGAGAGCGTATGCCGCAAGAACGACGGAAACTGTCGCCGAGGCGCAACGCCGCCACCAAACATGGCCGACCGCCTCAGCGGCCCTTGGTCGAGCGTTGACCGCCGGTGTTATGATGGGAGCGATGCTGAAAGGCGAGGAAACGTTGACGATTAAAATTGACGGCGGCGGCCCGATCGGCGTCATTTTGGTCGACAGCAACGCCAGAGGGGAAGTGCGTGGCTATGTAACGAATCCGCATGTGCATTTTGAGCTGAACGAGCACGGGAAACTTGATGTGGCACGGGCGGTCGGCAAAAATGGGATGTTGACGGTTGTGAAGGATCTTGGGCTGCGCGACTTTTTCACCGGACAAGTGCCGCTTATCTCCGGGGAGCTTGGCGATGATTTTACGTATTATTTTGCTTCGTCCGAACAAATTCCGTCATCGGTTGGCGTCGGGGTGCTCGTCAATCCCGACCATACCATCCGAGCCGCCGGAGGATTTATTATCCAGTTGATGCCCGGGACGGAGGAGAACACGATCACTCGCATTGAAGAGCGGCTGAAACAAATTCCGCCCGTGTCGCGCATGATCGAAAGAGGGCTCAGCCCGGAACAGCTGCTCGAACAACTGTTGGGAGATGGAGGCGTCCGTGTGCTCGAGACGATGCCGGTGTCATTCGTCTGCCGCTGTTCGCGCGAGCGGATCGCTGATGCCCTTATCAGCCTAGGGCCCGAGGAAATCCAAGACATCATCGACAAAGAAGGGCAGGCGGAAGCTTCGTGCCATTTTTGCAATGAAACGTACCATTTCGACAAAGCGGAGCTGGAACAGTTGAAACGATTAGCGAAAAAAGAATGAAAACAGTAAAATGATTGACAATTACGCCAATAGTTGATACATTGGAGACAAAGTCGATAAAATTAATGGGGATTAGAGGTGGAACAATGGCACGCACAGTCAACTCGATAACCGAATTGATCGGCGATACGCCGGCCGTGAAACTGAACCGCATCGTTGATGAAGACAGCGCGGATGTGTATTTGAAACTGGAATTTATGAACCCGGGCAGCAGCGTCAAAGACCGGATTGCGTTGGCGATGATTGAAGCGGCGGAAAAAGCGGGCAAGCTGAAGCCGGGCGACACGATCGTTGAGCCGACAAGCGGCAACACTGGGATCGGATTGGCGATGGTCGCAGCAGCGAAAGGGTATAAGGCGGTATTAGTCATGCCGGATACGATGAGCTTGGAGCGCCGCAACCTGCTGCGGGCGTATGGAGCCGAGCTTGTGCTCACACCGGGTGCACAAGGGATGCGCGGAGCAATCGCAAAGGCGGAAGAGCTCGTCCGCGAGCACGGCTACTTTATGCCGCAGCAATTTAAAAACGAGGCGAACCCGGAAATCCATCGCTTGACGACCGGGAAAGAGATCGTGGAGCAAATGGGCGACCAGCTTGATGCGTTTGTTGCCGGCGTTGGCACGGGCGGAACGATCACCGGAGCAGGCAAAGTGTTGCGCGAAGCTTACCCAAACATTAAAATTTACGCCGTTGAACCGGCCGATTCCCCAGTCTTGTCGGGAGGAAAACCGGGCCCGCACAAAATCCAAGGGATCGGCGCTGGCTTTGTTCCAGATATTTTGGATACGAGCATTTACGATGGGGTTATTACGGTAACGACGGAAGAAGCGTTTGCGGCGGCCCGCCGCGCGGCTCGCGAGGAAGGCATTCTCGGCGGCATTTCGTCCGGCGCTGCGATTCATGCGGCATTGAAAGTGGCGAAAGAGCTCGGCAAAGGGAAAAAAGTGCTCGCCATCATCCCGAGCAACGGCGAACGTTATTTGAGCACGCCTCTTTACCAATTTGAAGACTAAGCAGACTTTTTCGGCAGGGGCAACCCTGTCGAATTTTTTTACGAGGATGGTGACCCAGACGGACAATCATTGTACAATAAAAGTAACTATGGACATCGTAAGGAGCTGACGAGGATGGAACAGCGGCGCAGGCGACTGAAACGAACTATCGATTATCGCGGACGGGATTGGTTCCGCCAGTACGAACAGCTGGCCTATAGCCGGCCTCATCATGTGTTGCTTGAGAGCGGCCAAGGGGGAAGGTACAGCATTATCGGCCTTGACCCGATCGGAGTGATCCGCGCTGACGAGCGGCGGCTCATCATCAAGCAGCGCGGGGTTGAAACGGTGCTTGATGGCTCGCCGCTCGAAGGGCTCCGGCAATGGCTTCGGTGTTTCGCCGTGCCGGATGAGGGGGAGTCGTTGCCTTGCCAAGGCGGGCTGATCGGTTTCATTAGCTATGATGCGGTTCGCTATTTGGAACGGCTCCCGGTGCTCGCGCAAGATGATTTGCGGCTGCCGCTCATGTATTTTTTCCTCTTTGACGACGTAGCGATTTATGATCACCAAACTGAACAGCTTCATTTGCTTGCCTACGCGAATGAAGGGGAGGAAAGCGAGGCAAACCGGCGGCTTGCGCGGCATGCACGGATGTGGCTCGAGGATCGGAATGAAGCGCTGGTCTGGCCGCTTGCTGCCTCGACAGCTGCGCCGTCTGTTTCAATGACAAAAGAGAGGTTTATGGATGCGGTTCGCCGCGTGCAACGCTATATTGCGGCGGGCGATGTGTTCCAAGTCAATTTGTCGGTGCGCCAGTCGCAGCCGCTTTTGACACACCCATTTGCCGTCTACAAACAGTTGCGGGCCCTTAATCCATCACCCTATATGGCGTATTTGCATACCCCGGAATTTCAAGTTGTCAGCGGCTCGCCGGAGCTGCTCGTCCGCAAGCGGGGATGGCGTCTTGAGACGCGGCCGATTGCCGGCACACGTTCGCGCGGTCGGACGGCGGCAGAGGATGAACAAATTGCTCGCAAGTTGCTTGCGAGTGAAAAGGAGCGGGCCGAGCACGCCATGCTCGTTGATCTTGAACGGAATGACCTTGGGCGCGTCTGTGCATACGGGACGGTTCGAGTTGACGAATGGATGACCGTAGAAAAGTATTCTCATGTGATGCATATCGTTTCTCACGTATCCGGCACCATGGCGCCGGAGCACGATGCGTTTTCCGTCATTCGCGCCATGTTTCCCGGCGGGACGATCACCGGCGCCCCGAAAGTGCGAACAATGGAAATTATTGAAGAGTTGGAACCGGTCCGCCGCGGCTTGTACACGGGCTCGATCGGTTGGATCGATTTTCAAGGAAACATGGAGCTAAACATCGCCATTCGAACGATGGTCGTCAAAGACGGATTGGCGCATGTACAGGCTGGAGCGGGCATCGTCATCGATTCCAACCCAGAGCATGAGTACAAGGAATGTTTAAAGAAAGCGGCTGCCCTTTGGAAAGCGAAAGAGCTGAGCGAAGCAGAGGCATTATTTCCGAGCATGAGGTGAGAATGATGATCGTCATGATTGATAACTACGATTCATTTACGTACAATTTAGTGCAATATTTGGGCGTGTTGGGAGAAGAGCTGATTGTCAAACGGAATGATGAAATTACGGTGGCTGAAATCGAACGACTCCGCCCCGATTTTATTATGATTTCCCCCGGTCCGTGCACACCGAATGAGGCAGGGGTCAGCCTGGAAGTCATCGATCGCTTTGCCGGCCAAATTCCGATTTTCGGCGTCTGCCTCGGGCATCAAGCCATCGCCCAGGCGTTCGGCGGCCGCGTTGTCCGCGCTCCAAGGCTGATGCACGGGAAAACATCGTCCGTCTACCATGATGGGGAGACGATTTTCCGCGGCGTGCCGAACCCGTTTACGGCAACGCGCTACCATTCCCTTATCGTCGAGAAAGAGACGCTTCCGGACTGTTTCGTCGTGTCGGCTTGGACGGAAGAGGATGAAGTGATGGCGATTCGCCATAAAACGCTGCCGGTGGAAGGCGTGCAGTTTCACCCGGAATCGATTATGACAAGCCATGGGATGCAGCTGTTGAAAAACTTTATCGACATGTATAAAAAGGCGTGACGATCATGTACGTGTATATCAACGGCGCGGTCGTTCCGCGCGAAGAAGCGCAGTTATCAGCGTTTGATCACGGCTTTTTATATGGGCTCGGCTTATTTGAAACATTTCGCACGTATAGCGGCCACCCTTTTTTGCTTGACGATCATTTGGCCCGATTGAACAAAGGGCTGTCTGAGCTTCACATCGAAAGGCAGTTCGGCCGCGCCGAAGCGGTGGCGATCATCGAGCAGTTGCTCGAGGCCAATGGCTTGCGCGACGCTTATGTGCGCTTCAATGTATCGGCCGGGGTCGGCGATCTCGGCTTGCCGATCGAACGTTACCGAAACCCGACCGTCATCGTCTATATGAAGCCGCTTCCGCCGCCCGTCCCTCCGGAAGGAAAAGAAGGGGTGGTGCTCGCGGCAAGGCGAAACAGCCCGGAAGGCAATGAGCGACTAAAGTCGCACCATTATTTAAACAATATGATTGGGAAATGGGAGCTCGGACATCGACCTCATGCGGAAGGAATTTTTTTGAATTCAGATGGTGCGGTAGCGGAGGGGATCGTTTCCAATATTTTTTGGGTGAAAGACGGCATCGTCTACACGCCAGCGCCGGCTGTCGGCATATTAAACGGCATCACAAGACAATTCATCATTGCCTTGCTCAAGCAGTTGCGCATCCCAGTTGAAGAAGGGGTATATCCGCTGTCCCATTTGTTGCAGGCTGATGAAGCATTTATCACCAACTCTGTGCAGGAAATTGTACCCCTTTGCCGCATTGGCCATTGCGTTTACCAAGGAAAAAATGGTCCGGTGGTCCGGGCCTTGCAGCACCATTACCGACGCTTGACCCATCGGTTATGGACGAGGAACGAATTGGCAGAAAGGATGAACGACTGATGACAACATCGATGCGCCCTCTTCGGCTTCAATGCCGCGGGCATGAGCTTGACTTAAACAAAAAAACGTTGATCATGGGCATTGTCAACGTCACGCCCGATTCGTTTTCCGACGGCGGCCGGTTTTACGACGTGGAAAACGCGGTCAAGCACGCGAAGCGGCTCGTGGCGGAAGGGGCGGACATCATTGACATCGGCGGTGAATCGACTCGTCCGGGAGCGGAGCCAGTGCCGCTTGATGAAGAATTGCGGCGCGTCATCCCGGCGGTCAAAGCGATCGCCGAGGCGGTGAACGTACCCATTTCCATTGACACTTACAAGGCAGAGGTCGCCCGGCAAGCGATCGAAGCCGGAGCGCACATCATCAACGACATTTGGGGAGCAAAAGCCGATCCCGATATGGCCCGCGTCGCCGCCACGTACGGCGCACCGATCATTTTAATGCATAACCGTCGCGATATGGCGTATTGCGATTTGATTTCCGACATGATCGCTGATTTGAAGGAAAGCATTCGCATTGCCAAAGAAGCCGGTGTGAAAGATGAAAACATTATTTTAGACCCAGGGATCGGCTTCGCCAAGACGGTCGAGCATAACTTGGAAGTGATGCGGCGTCTTGACGAATTTGCCGCTCTTGGCTATCCGCTTTTGCTCGGTACATCGCGCAAACGGTTTATCGGCCATGTGCTCAATGTCCCGGTTGAGGAGCGGGTGGAAGGGACGGGAGCGACCGTTTGCCTCGGCATCGTCAAAGGAGTGCATATCGTTCGCGTCCATGATGTATTGCCGATTGCCCGCATGGCGAAAATGATGGATGCTATGCTTGGGAAGGGAGAGAGCGGCCATCGATAAAATCTACGTACACGGCATGGAATTTTACGGCTACCATGGGGTGCTTCGCGAAGAAAACATCCTCGGCCAGCGGTTTTTGGTTGATGTAACGTTGGAGCTCGATTTGCAGCCCGCCGGGCGGAGCGATCGTTTAGAACATACTGTCAACTACGCCGATGTGTACGAGCGCTGCCGGGCGATTGTGGAGGAGCGGACATTCTCCTTGATCGAGGCAGTCGCTGAGGCGATTGCTGCCGATTTGCTTGCCGCCTTCCCCTCCGTTCAGCGGTGCCTGGTCAAAGTGACGAAACCGAATCCGCCGATTCGCGGCCATTATCGACATGTCGCAGTCGAAATTGACAGGGGGCGTTAAATGGGAAACATCGCATATATCGCGTTAGGCTCGAACATGGGAGATCGTGTTTCTTATTTGCGGGCTGCCATTGAAGCGCTCCATCATCATCAGGAAATTTTTATCACATCGAGCTCATCGATTTATGAAACCGATCCGGTCGGCTATGTCAACCAAGGCAAGTTTTTAAACATGGTGATCGAGGTGGCGACCACGTTGTCGCCGTTTGCCTTGCTTGACGTGACCCAGCAAATCGAACGACGACTTGGAAGAAAAAGGGAAATTCGCTGGGGACCACGGACGTTAGACCTTGACATTTTGCTGTATAATCATGAAAATATTGAAACAGAGCAGCTGACGATCCCGCATCCGCGCATGGCGGAGCGGGCGTTCGTGCTCATCCCGTTGTTGGAAGTCAACGCCCATGTGACAGTACCGACTCTTTCTGAACCGTTAATCGACATCATTGGCCGACTACCTGACAAAAAAGGAGTTCATGTATGGAAGCGGAAAGATGGGGAAGACGTATTCGCGCTTTTCGAAAGTTGAAAGGATATACGCAAGAAAGACTGGCGAAAGAACTAGGCATTTCCGTATCGATCCTTGGTGAAATTGAACGGGGGAACCGGATGCCGTCCGATTCGCTCGTTGGACAAATCGCCGAACGGCTGAATATATCGGTGGAAGAACTGGCGCCGCCGAAACTCGAATCGAACAAGTAGAAAGGAGGCATCTGCGATGTTTCGCATTGGCGATGTCGAAATTAAAAACCGCGTCGTGCTCGCTCCGATGGCAGGCGTATGCAACTCCGCGTTCCGCCTGACCGTCAAAGAATTCGGCGCCGGGCTTGTATGCGCCGAGATGGTAAGCGACAAAGGAATCGTATACAACAACGAAAAGACGTTAAACATGTTATATATTGATGAACGGGAAAAGCCGATCAGCTTGCAAATTTTCGGCGGCGAGAAAGAAACGCTCGTCAAAGCGGCGAAATTTGTCGATAAAAATACGAATGCAGATATCATCGACATCAACATGGGTTGCCCAGTGCCGAAAATTACGAATTGCGACGCTGGAGCGAAATGGCTGCTTGACCCGAATAAAATCTATGATGTCGTTGCCGCGATCGTCGATGCCGTTGAAAAACCGGTCACGGTGAAAATGCGGATCGGTTGGGATGAAAAGCACATTTACGCCGTCGAAAACGCTCAAGCCGTTGAGCGCGCCGGCGGGAAGGCCGTCGCCGTCCACGGACGGACAAGGGTGCAAATGTATGAAGGAAAAGCGGACTGGAACATCATCAAGCAAGTGAAAGAAGCCGTCAACATCCCGGTTATCGGCAACGGAGATGTTAAAACGCCTCAAGATGCAAAGCGGATGCTTGAAGAAACAGGGGTCGACGGCGTCATGATCGGACGGGCGGCGCTTGGAAACCCTTGGATGATCTATCGCACTGTCCGTTATTTAGAAACTGGAGAGCTCATCCCGGAACCGACGCCGAGGGAAAAAATCGATGTCTGCCTGCTGCATTTAGACCGATTAATTGCCTTAAAAGGCGAGTATATCGCCGTCAAAGAAATGCGTAAACACGCTGCTTGGTATTTAAAAGGCATTCGCGGCGCAGCGAAAATCCGCAACGCCATCAATGAATGTGAAACGCGGGACGAACTGGCCGCACTGTTGCTTCGCGTGGCGGAGGAAGCGGAAGTCCAAGCAGCGGCGAACGCCGAAGCCGTTTAAACAACGGAGATGACGTTCATGCAGCGGAGGACTGCCAGCGAGCGCTGGCAGTATTTTTCGTAAAAAATCGCTAAATGGAGTGAATGAGGTATGAGTCATGAAGAATTGAACGACCAACTGCGCGTCCGCAGGGAAAAGCTGAAAAAAATTGAGGAATTGGGTGTCGACCCGTTTGGCAAACGGTTCGAGCGCACTCATAAAGCGCAAGAACTGTTCGAACTGTACGGCGATTTGTCGAAAGAGGAACTTGAAGAAAAGCAAATTGAAGTCGCCGTCGCCGGCCGCATCATGACAAAGCGCGGCAAAGGAAAAGCCGGGTTCGCCCATATCCAGGATGTCACCGGGCAGATTCAAATTTACGTCCGCCAAGACGATGTTGGCGAACAGCAGTACGAACTGTTTAAAATCTCTGACCTTGGCGATATCGTCGGCGTGCGCGGCACAATGTTTAAAACAAAAGTCGGTGAACTTTCCATCAAAGTGTCGTCGTACGAATTTTTGACGAAAGCGCTGCGTCCGCTGCCGGAAAAATACCATGGTTTGAAAGACATAGAGCAACGCTATCGCCAGCGTTATCTCGATTTAATTATGAATCCGGAGAGCAAAAAGACGTTCATCACCCGCAGTTTAATCATCCAATCGATGCGGCGGTATCTCGACAGCCATGGCTATTTGGAAGTTGAAACGCCGATGATGCACGCCGTTGCTGGCGGCGCTGCGGCGCGCCCATTCATTACGCATCATAACGCATTGGATATGACCCTTTATATGCGAATCGCCATCGAGCTCCATTTAAAACGGCTCATCGTCGGCGGTTTGGAAAAAGTGTATGAAATCGGCCGCGTTTTCCGGAACGAAGGCATTTCCACCCGTCATAATCCGGAGTTTACGATGCTCGAATTGTACGAGGCGTACGCCGATTTCCGCGACATCATGAAACTGACCGAAAATTTGATCGCCCACATTGCCACTGAAGTGCTTGGAACGACGAAAATTCAATACGGCGAGCATGTCGTCGACTTAACGCCCGAGTGGCGGCGCCTCCATATGGTCGATGCGATCAAGGAATATGTCGGCGTCGACTTCTGGCGGCAGATGAGCGACGAAGAGGCGCGGGAGCTGGCGAAAGAACATGGAGTGGAAGTTGCTCCACATATGACGTTTGGCCATATTGTCAACGAATTTTTTGAACAAAAAGTCGAGTCTCACCTCATTCAGCCGACGTTCATTTATGGCCATCCGGTTGAAATTTCACCGTTGGCCAAGAAAAATCCGGACGACCCGCGTTTTACCGACCGATTTGAGCTGTTTATCGTCGGGCGCGAACATGCCAACGCCTTTACCGAATTGAATGATCCGATCGATCAGCGCCAACGCTTTGAGGCGCAGCTGAAAGAGCGTGAACAAGGAAACGATGAAGCACATGAAATGGACGAAGACTTCCTTGAAGCGCTCGAGTACGGCATGCCGCCAACAGGCGGGCTTGGCATCGGCGTCGACCGTCTGGTCATGCTGCTGACGAACTCGCCGTCGATCCGCGACGTGCTGCTTTTCCCGCAAATGCGTCATAGATAAATTTGATCGCTCCCTGTAAAGACAAGCAGCAGGGGGCGATTTTTTTTAAGTAGTAAAAATAGTCGTCGTTGTTTTGTTGAAAAACAAACATAGGAAGTTGAGTTGACAAACCATTCCCAACGTGTTATATTATGATAGCGCATTGAAATGACAGCACTAATCAAAAACAAGGACCTATTGACAAATAAATAAATTTAATTATAATATAACTTGTCTGTTGATTGTCTAGTGATGATAGCGGAGGGGAAACACCCGTTCCCATCCCGAACACGGAAGTTAAGCCCTCCAGCGCCGATGGTAGTTGGGGCCAGCGCCCCTGCAAGAGTAGGTCGTCGCTAGGCAATCCCGTGGAGGATTAGCTCAGCTGGGAGAGCACTTGCCTTACAAGCAAGGGGTCGGCGGTTCGATCCCGTCATCCTCCACCATCACCTATTATGAGCCATTAGCTCAGTAACGAGCGCTACATCTTCGAGTTCGCTGCGAGTTGCCTCGACGCACCTAGCTTCTTTGAATAGGCTGGGAGAGGAAGAGGCAGGTAGAGCTAGGTAGTACCTAGAGTGTTATCCAAACTATGAGCCATTAGCTCAGTAACGAGCGTTACATCGTCGAATAGGCATCGAGTTGTCCCGACGCATTCGGCTTCTTTGAATCAGCTGGCAGAGGAAGGGACATCGTTGTCTCGGAGTGTTATCTAACCCATGAGCCATTAGCTCAGTAGGTAGAGCATCTGACTTTTAATCAGAGGGTCGGAGGTTCGAGTCCTCCATGGCTCACCACAATTGATTTGCGGGTGTGGCGGAATTGGCAGACGCGCTAGATTCAGGGTCTAGTGCCCTTTACGGGCGTGGGGGTTCGAGTCCCTTCACCCGCATGTTGATTCGAGCGGAAGTAGTTCAGCGGTAGAACACCACCTTGCCAAGGTGGGGGTCGCGGGTTCGAGTCCCGTCTTCCGCTCCATTTATTTGCCCATTTAGCCGGGGTGGCGGAATTGGCAGACGCACAGGACTTAAAATCCTGGGGTAGGTAACTACCGTGCCGGTTCGAGTCCGGCCCTCGGCACTTGCGCTCGTAGCTCAATTGGATAGAGCATCTGACTACGGATCAGAAGGTTAGGGGTTCGAATCCTCTCGAGCGCGTTGGCGGGAAGTAGCTCAGTTTGGCAGAGCACATGGTTTGGGACCATGGGGTCGCAGGTTCAAATCCTGTCTTCCCGATAGCGGACATATGGGGCCTTAGCTCAGCTGGGAGAGCGCCTGCTTTGCACGCAGGAGGTCATCGGTTCGATCCCGATAGGCTCCACTGTTGCTTTATGTCTGTGCCTGCCGCTTGCAAGGGAATTTGAAGACGTGAGGTTCCTCGGTAGGATTACAGAGAAGCAAACTAAAGTAGCAACCTTGTGTCTGCAAGTGAATGGAGAGAAGCGGGATTCTTCGACGCAAATCAGCAGAGAAGTTGTTTCAATGCAGCAACTTTGCGCCTGTGTCTTCTATTGAATTCGGAGGAATTGGGTTCCTCGGCGCAAGGCTGCAAAGGAGTAAGTCTAGGCAGCAGCCTCGTTCCTTGAAAACTGAACGAAACGAAGCGCAAACGAAAAGCGGAGGCGCCGTAATTTCGCCTAAAGGCAGCCCGCGTCCTGCGGGCAACGGCGAAATATCGCCATCCTGGCGATCTCGAAGCCAAATGTTCTTCACCCGCTGGGGTGCTTGCACCCCGAGGGGGAAGGTGATTTGGCAGAAGAGAGCTAGGCGCTGAAGCTAGACAATGCGAAAAGCCAATCAACTTT
>NZ_MQMG01000021.1 GCF_001908025.1 Geobacillus proteiniphilus | reverse complement strand
TTCTTTTTTGTTATCATGTTCACAAAAAGAAGCCGTTGGGCTGTTCAAGGAGGACATAGTCATGAACCAAGTCATCGAAACGATTCTCCAGCACCGTTCGATCCGCCGGTTTGAAGACAGGCCGCTCACGGATGAACAAATCCGCACGATCGTCGAATGCGCCCAGGCGGCATCGACTTCAAGCTATGTTCAAGCGTACTCGATCATCGGGGTGAAAGATCCGGAGAAAAAACGGAAGCTCGCCGAGCTGGCGGGAAATCAATCCTATGTCGAGCATAACGGCCATTTCTTTGTCTTTTGCGCTGATTTTCACCGCCATGAGCTCATTGGCGAGCTAGAAGGAAAAGACGTGCTTCCATCGCTTGAGAGTACGGAAAAGTTTATGGTTGCGCTGATTGACACGGCGCTTGCGGCGCAAAACGCCGCCATTGCCGCGGAGTCGATGGGGCTTGGCATCTGCTACATTGGCGGGCTGCGCAACAACCTGCCGGAAGTATGCCAACTGCTTAACATACCGAAACGGGTCATTCCGCTGTTCGGGCTTGCCGTCGGCTATCCTGCGCAAACGCCGGATCCAAAGCCGCGGCTGCCGTTTGAACACGTTTATCATGAGGACGAATACAACCAAGACCACGCCCGATTCCTCGAACAATTGCAACGCTACAACGAAACGGTTTCGGCGTATTATGAGCAGCGGACAAATGGCCGCCGCCGCGACACATGGACCGGGCAGATGGCCGATACGCTCAGCCGCCAAGTCCGGATGTACATGAAGGAGTTTGTGGAAGGGAAAGGGTTCAATTTACGGTAGCCTCTCTTCGTTCGGAAGAGGGGTTTTTCTTGCAGGCGATTCCATTTGTGAGAAAACTATGCCAGCCCGTTGGACATTGGTTTTAGTGATTGATTTTGTCTGGAGTTTCAGCTATACGTTATGGCCTCGAAAAGAACCGAAGGCGAGACTGGCAAAACCAAGAGGTTCGTAGGAAAGGAGAGAACGAGGATGGACCAAATCCGGCAACTGGCGCAATGGATCAAAGAGGCGAATACGATCGCCGTCCTGACCGGGGCGGGGATGAGCACGGAATCCGGCATTCCTGATTTTCGCAGCGAAAACGGCCTTTACGCCCAAGAGGACAATGTCGAATATTATTTGTCAGAGTATTATTACAAAAAAGATCCGGTTGATTTTTGGCGTCGATTCAAGCGGATGTTTTCATTAAAAATGATGGGCGGCTTTGCCCCGAATGACGGGCATCGGTTTCTCCGCTGGCTTGAGGAGATGGGCAAGACGGTGACGATTTTGACGCAAAATATTGACGGGCTGCATACGAAAGCAGGAAGCACGAATGTCATTGAGCTGCACGGCACGCTGCAGACGGCGACATGCCCGTCATGCGGCAACAAGTATGATCTGTCGTTTATCAACCGTCACGAGGTGCCGCGCTGTGAAAAGTGCCAGACGATTGTCAAACCGGATGTCGTTTTGTTTGGCGGGCTCGTGCCGCGCATGGAAGAAGCGTTTGCTGCGGCGGCCGCCAGCGACTTGCTTCTGGCGATGGGAACAAGTTTGGAAGTGGCGCCCGTGAATCAAATCCCGTTTTATGTCGCCGCCGAATCGCCGGCAACAAGGAAAGTATTGATCAACAAAACAGCGACAAGAATGGACGGGATGTTTGACCTTGTCATTTATGGCGGAATCGGGAAAACGGTCGCTAGCGTGCGCAAGCAAATACAGGCGGAATAGATCGATAGATTCCATGCCAACGGGAGAACGCATATGGCGTTTTCCCGTTGGACGAAAATCAAAAAAGGTATTGTACTTTTCAGAACATTCGAATATAATAAAGATAACATACCAACCGGTTGGTATTTTGATGAGTGGAGTCGAGCATAAAGGCGTAACGGAAAAGGGAGGGGACCATCATGTATTTGCGCTTAACGGACGAGCAGCGCATGGTGCAAAAAGCGATCCGCAAGTTTGTCGAAAAAGAATTGATGCCGCTCGAAAATGAAGTATTGCGCAATGAGCGCGAAGGGAAGCCTGGGCTCCCGCCCGAAAAATTAAAAGAGCTGCAGCTCAAAGCGAAGGAAGCGGGGTTTTGGGGGATCAACACGCCGGAGGAATACGGCGGCGCGAATTTGGGCCATGTCATGCAGGCGATTGTGTTGATGGAAGTGTCGAAAACGCTTGTTCCGTTCCAGTTTGGCGGATCGGCGGACAACATTTTGTATTACGCGAATGAAGAGCAAAAGAAAAAATATTTGATCCCGACGATCAACGGCGAGAAAAAATCGTGCTTTGCCATGACCGAGCCGGGAGCAGGATCAGATACGCGCAACATTAAAATGACGGCGGTGAAAGACGGCGACGAGTGGGTGTTAAACGGGGAGAAGACATTCATTACCGGCGGCAACGACGCCGATTTTGTCATGGTGATCGCCATCACCGACAAAGAGCGTCACCAAGCCTCGAACGGGCGCGAAGGGGTGACGTGCTTTATCGTCGACCGCGAGATGGGCTGGCGTTCGGAACCGATACATACGATGGGACCTTCCACTCCAGCCAGCTTAATTTTCGAAAACGTGCGCGTGCCGGAAGAAAACATTTTAGGCGAGCTGCATCACGGCTATAAGCTTGGACTTGAGTGGATCGGCTACGCCCGCTGGGTCGTCGGCGCCCGTGCGGTCGGAGCGGCCGAGCGGCTGTTGCAAATGGCCATCGACTATGCGAAGGAGCGCGTCACATTCGGCAAACCGATCGCGGAGCGGCAGGCGATCCAATGGATGATTGCCGATTCGGCGGTAGAAATCGAAGCGGCGAAATGGCTTGTGTTAAACGCGGCGTTTACGCTTGACCAAGGGGAGGACAACCGCCATTTAGCCTCGATGGCGAAACTGTTTGGCGCGAACATGGGCAACCGCGTCGTCGACCGCGTCATGCAAATCCACGGCGGCATGGGCTACACGAAAGAAATGCCGATCGAGCGCTGGTATCGTGAAGCGAGATTGTGGCGCATTTACGACGGCACGGATGAAATTCAGCGCCTCATTATCGCCCGCAACTTAATTAAGGGGCATGTCAAACTTGGACAGTTTCTCTAAAAAATGAAAGCGTTACCGAAAGGGAGGAGAAAACCGATGAGTCAACGGTTTGCAGGAAGAGTAGCGTTTGTGACCGGGGGGAGCCGCGGCATCGGCAAAGCGATTGTCACCCGTTTTGCCGAAGAAGGGGCGAAAGTGGCGTTCATTGATTTAAACGCGGAAGCCCTTGAAGCGACGGCTGCCGAGCTGCGGGAAAAAGGGTATGACGTTTACGCCAAAGTCGCGAGCGTCACCGACCGCGAACAAGTAGAAGCGACGATCCAAGAAGTGGTCGAACGGTTCGGTTCGCTCGATATTCTCGTCAACAACGCCGGCGTCATCCGCGACAATTTGCTGTTTAAAATGACTGATGACGACTGGCAAACGGTGATGGACGTCCATTTGAAAGGCGCATTTTACTGCGCCCGCGCCGCGCAAAAATATATGGTGGAAAGAGGGTACGGCCGCATCATCAACATTTCGTCGACCTCGGCGCTCGGCAACCGCGGCCAGGCGAACTACTCGGCGGCGAAAGCCGGCATCCAAGGATTTACGAAAACGCTGGCGATTGAGCTTGGCAAGTTTGGCATCACGACGAATGCCGTCGCCCCTGGATTTATTGAAACCGACATGACGAAAGCGACAGCGGAGCGGCTTGGCATTTCGTTTGAGCAGCTCATCCAAGCGAGCGTCGCCAACATCCCGGTCGGGCGCAGCGGCCGTCCGGAAGACATTGCTCATGCGGTTGCCTTTTTCGCCGATGAGCGGTCGTCGTTTGTCAACGGCCAAGTGCTGTATGTCGCCGGCGGTCCGAAATGCTGAAAACAAGGAGGACGGGGCATGTACCAAAATGACATCGGGAAACGGTCAGCGAAAGTGAAAAACGTCGTTGAGCGCGGAGCGGTGAAAAAATTCGCTGAAGCGATCGGCGATCTGAGCCCGATTTATTGGGACGAAGAGACGGGAAAACGGTCGCGCTACGGGCGCAACATTGCGCCGCCGACGTTTCCGCGCGTGTTTGACTACGGCGTCATTGAAGGGCTGAAATTGCCGTCCAAAGGGCTCATCCATGGCGAACAGCACTTCCATTATGAGCGCCCGTTGTTTGTCGGTGAAGAGCTGTATTGCTATGCCGAAGTGAAAGATTATTACGAAAAACAAAGCAGCATGGGTTTGCTTGGCTTTTTAGTGATCGCGAACAACGGCGAGGACGCTGATGGACGTCTTCTATTCACTTCCACCTCGACGATTATCATTAACGAGGCGGTTAGAAAGGCGATGAGCGTATGACGAGCATCCGCAAATGGCAAGTCGGAGAGTCGCTTCCCGAAGTAACGCTCGCACCGGTGTCCCGGCTCGATTTAATCAAATACGCCGGCGCATCAGGCGACTACAACCCGATTCATACGATCGATGAAGAGGCGAAAAAAGCCGGCCTGCCGGGCATTATCGCCCACGGCATGTGGACGATGGGCAACCTCGCGAAGCTGTTTACGCCGTACTACGAAGAAGGGTTTGTCCAAGACTATTTCGTCCGCTTCCAGTCGATGGTGTTTTTAAACGATGTCATCACCTTAAAAGCAATGGTGAAGGAAAAAGACGAGAAAGCGATCCGCTTTGCCGTCGCCGCCGTCAACCAGCATGGAAAAGAAGTCATTAAGGGCGAAGCCGTGTTTTCTCTGTATGAGTGAAGCAAGGCAGCGAGCCCGGTAACATCGAGAACGCCCAGTTGCCGGGTTTCGTACTACAAAGGGGATGAGGAGGAGTCAGGATGAGACGGGATGCCGTCATTGTGTCGGCCGTACGAACGGCCATCGCCCGCCAAGGTGGCGCTTTAGCGACGTTGCCGGCGCATATTTACGGCGCGGAAGTGATCAAAGAAGCGATGCGGCGGGCGAATATTGGTCCGGAGCATGTCGATGATGTCATTATGGGCAACGTCCTAAGCGGCGGCGGCAATATCGCCCGGCTGACCGCGCTGCAAACCGGATTGTCGCTTGAGCTGACGGGGGTGACGGTCGATCGGCAGTGCGGTTCGGGCATTAACGCCGTCAATTTAGCGGCGCAAGCCATTTGGGCCGGTGACGGAGATGTGTATATTGCCGGCGGCGTGGAAAGCATGAGCCGCGCGCCGTATTTGATGGACCGCCCGGAAAAACCGTACAGCTCGACGCCGCCGAGCTTTCGAAAGTCGCAGCTATCTCCGAAAGAAATCGGCGATCCGCCGATGGGGATTACGGCGGAAAACTTAGCGAAACAATACGGCATCAGCCGTGAAGAACAAGACGCATTCGCCTTGCGCAGCCAGCAGCGCATGGCGCGCGCCATGCAGGAAGGGCGATTTGACGAGCAAATCGTGCCTATTGCCGTGCCGGTGAAAAAAGGGGAGCCGTTCATCTTCGATACGGACGAACATCCGCGGCCAAACACAACCATGGAAGCGCTCGCAAAACTGCCGCCGGCGTTTTTGGAAGGCGGAACGGTGACGGCCGGGAACAGTTCCGGATTGAACGACGGGGCGTCGGCGCTCGTCATCATGTCGCGGGAAAAAGCAGAGGAGCTTGGCTTAAAGCCGCTTGCCGTCATCCGCGCCCATGCGGTCGCCGGAGTTGATCCGAACATCATGGGCATCGGCCCGGTGCCGGCGACAAGAAAAGTGCTTGAAAAGGCGGGGCTGACGCTTGATGATATGGACATCATTGAAATCAATGAAGCGTTTGCCGCGCAAGTGATCGCCTGTGACCGTGAGCTTGAGATGGATCCCGAAAAAGTGAACGTCAACGGCGGCGCCATCGCCCATGGCCATCCGCTCGGCGCGACGGGGGCGATTTTGATCACAAAAGCGGTGTATGAACTGAAGCGCCGCGGCGGGAAATACGCGCTCATTACCGCGTGCATCGGCGGCGGTCAAGGCATTGCGACCATCATTGAAAGAGAATGACGCATTGGAGACCGTGGAGGATGAAAGAAAAATTAAGGGAAGTTTCCATAGAGTTGTTCGAACGCAAAGGATTCAAAGAAACGTCGGTGCAGGAAATCGTCGAAGCGATCGGGGCAACGAAAGGGGCTTTTTACTACTATTACAAAAGCAAAGAGGAGTTGCTATGTGACATTTGCGTTTCCTATCTGGACGATTTGCTTCGGCAGCAAGCCTGCATTGTCCAAGATCCCGAGAAAAGCTGCACGGAGAAATTGCGGGCCATCGTCCATATGGTCATCTGCAATATCCGCACACGGAAGAAAAGCGCCCGCATTTTCTTCCGCGAAATGCGGCATTTGGCTGATGACCATTTGGCGGAAATCCGCGCCAAGCGGCGGTTGTTTCGCAAGCGGTATGAACAGCTGGTTCGAGAAGGGATCGCCCGCGGGGAATTCAAGCCATCGCTTCATGCAGAAATGATCACGTTTGGCCTGCTTGGCATCACCAACTGGAGCTATTATTGGTTCCGGCCTGACGGAGACATCTCTGAAGAAGAACTGACGGACATTTTCGTTGATTTCATTTTGCACGGCATAAAGGCGCCAAGAGCTGGAGAAAAGCGGTCGAAATGAGGCGGAGCCAGGCAATCCGGGCGTCCAGACCGAATGAAAGATCGGCGCGCCGCTTTGATGGTCTGGCCAAACGGCAAACAAAAAGGGGGATCGGGATGGAGCTATTCATCCAGCAGCTGTTAAACGGGCTGACAGTTGGAAGCGTTTACAGCCTTGTCGCGTTAGGTTTGACGCTTGTTTATGGCATTTTGCACATTCCAAACTTTGCCCACGGCGCGTTATATATGATGGGCGGTTATGTCACGCTCACTGCGATGACGAAAGCCGGGCTGCCGTACGGGTTGGCCGTTGTCGTGTCGATGGCCGCGGTCGGGATGCTCGGTGTATTGATGGAACGGCTTGTGTTTTATCCGCTTCGCGACGCACCGCCGCTCCATGACAAAATTGCGGCGATCGGCATTTTGTTGTTTTTGGAAGCATTCGCCCAGTTCGTCTGGGGGGCGGACTATCAGACGATGCCGACCCCATACGGCGACGTTGTCAGCATTTTCGGCTTGACCTTGACTATTCAACGCATCCTCATCATCGCATCCGCTGTCATCATCATGATCTTGCTTTACCTCTTCTTGAAAAAGACGTTCATCGGCGCTTCCATCATCGCGATGGCGCAAAACCGCGAAGGGGCGAATTTGGTCGGCATCAACACGAATAAAGTCGCCATGATGACATTTCTTCTTTCCGGCAGTTTGGCCGCGCTCGCCGCGTCGCTCGCTTCGCCGATCAACCTCGTGTTTCCCGGCATGGGCCATCTTGTTATCTTGAAGGCGTTTGTCATCATCATTCTCGGCGGCATGGGAAGCATTCCGGGCGCCATTGTCGGCGGCTATATTTTAGGATTCAGCGAAAGCTTAGGAGCGACGTATGTGTCGAACGACTACAAAGATATTATCGCTTTTGCCATCCTCGTCATCATTTTAACGGTCAAACCGAACGGACTGTTTGCCAAGGAGGGACATTAATGGCGGTATTCGCTAACCGGCGCTTATGGATCGCCGTCCTTGCGGCGCTGGCGCTTGCCTTTCCGTTGCTTGTCACTAACAGCTATTACTTGCACATAATGACGATCTCCTTTATTTGGATGATCGCTGTTTACGGATTGAATTTATTTGCTGGCTATACCGGTTATTTGTCGCTTGCCCACGCCGGGTTTTTTGCGATGGGCGCGTATGCGCTCGGCATTTTGACGGTGAAAGTCGGCGTGCCGTTTTGGCTGGCTTTCGTGCTTGCTTGTTTGTTCACCACGCTGCTTGGCGCCGTCATCGGGCTTGTCGCGCTGCGAACGAAAGAGCACTTTTTCGCCATTTACACGCTGTGCGTTGGTTATATCATTTATTTGGTCATTGACAAATGGGACAGTTTAACCGGCGGAGTGCGCGGCTTCATCGGCATTCCGGCGCCGGCTGACATCGGTCCGCTCTCGTTTCAAACGCCGGTCGCCCAATATTATTTGGTGTTGTTTTTCTTGTTTGCCGTCATCTTTGTCATGTATCGGCTTGTCTACTCGCTGACCGGGCGGACGTATATCGCCATTCGCAACAGCGAGGAGCTCGCGTTGACGCTTGGCATCTCGACGATGAAAAACAAGCTCGCCTCATTTGTCTTGTCGGTCTTTTTTACATCGCTTGCCGGAGCGCTGTACGCATCGTTCATCCGGTTTCTCGGCCCAGATATCGCGTATATAAGCGTCATGTTTGACTTTTTGACATATTTGCTTGTCGGTGGGATTGGCACGCTCGCCGGTCCGGTCGTCGGGACGTTGCTCGTTACGTTTTTGTCTCAACAGCTGCAGTTTTTGCAGGACTATCGGATGCTTATTTTTGGCCCGATTTTGACGTTGCTCATCATTTTTTATCCGCATGGCATCGCCGGCGGCTTCATCCGCTATCAAGCGAAGCGGAAGGAAGCGCGCCGTCTCGAGCCGGAAGCGAACCGAGCTGCTGCGGAACTGGCCGTTTCGAGCCAAGGACGAGGCGAGCGGCACGCAGAGGAGGGATAAACTATGCTTTTGCACGTTGAACGATTGACGAAGCGGTTTGGCGGGCTCCTGGCGGTCAACGATGTCACCTTTTCCGTCGAACAAGGGAAAATCAATGCCATCATCGGCCCAAACGGCGCCGGAAAATCGACGTTTTTCAATTTAATCAGCGGCTTGTACCGGCCGACGTCAGGGACGATTACGTTCAAAGGGCGCGATATTACCCGCTTGCCGGCGAACGAACGGGCGAAGCTCGGCATCGCCCGCACGTTTCAAACGACCCATTTGTTTGAACAATCGACGGTCATTGACAACGTGATCATCGGCCATCGTCTCCGCACGTCATCCAACTTATTTGA
The DNA here is from genome assembly GCF_001908025.1 of Geobacillus proteiniphilus. Taxonomy (GTDB): domain Bacteria; phylum Bacillota; class Bacilli; order Bacillales; family Anoxybacillaceae; genus Geobacillus; species Geobacillus proteiniphilus. The sequence goes on along the minus strand of NZ_MQMG01000021.1, from coordinate 44,949 downwards.
TGCCATTTTGCGCACGAAACGGCACCGCCGCGAGGAACAGGCATGCAAAGAAAAAGCGATGGAAGTGCTCGACTTTGTCGGTTTAACCCATGTGGCGGATCGGATGGTGGCCAACTTGTCGCAGGAGCAGAAAAAGCGGGTGGCGTTCGCGCTTGCCTTGGCGACCGATCCGGAGCTCGTGCTGCTTGATGAACCAGCAGCCGGCATCAACCCGGATGAAACGGAAGGGCTTGAGGAGTTGATCGTCAAAATGGTAGAAGGCGGCCTGACCGTTTGCCTGATTGAGCACAAAATGTCGATGATCATGAAAATTGCCGACCGCATTATGGTGTTAAACTATGGGGAAAAAATCGCTGAAGGAACGCCCGAGGAAGTGCGAAACAACGAGGCGGTCATTCAAGCGTATTTAGGAGGGAGCGCCATTGCTTGAAGTTGCGAACGTATCCGTCCGCTACGGGAGTTTTACGGCCATTCGCGATGTGACGTTTTCCGTCAAGCGAGGGGAGATCGCCGTTTTGCTTGGCGCCAACGGGGCCGGGAAAAGCACATTGTTTCGCACGATCAGCGGGCTGCACAAACCAGTGCGGGGGGAAATCCGCCTCGATGGCGAGCGCATTGATTCGCTGCCGCCTGACCGTATCGTCGGGCGCGGCGTCGTGCAATGCGCGGAAGGGCGCAAACTGTTTCCGCGCATGAGTGTATACGAAAACTTGCTGATGGGCGCTTACGTCCATCGGAAGGACAAAGAAGGCATCCGCCGCTCGATCGAACATGTATACGAACTGTTTCCGATTTTGCGCGACAAGCAAAACGCGCCAGCCGGGTCGTTAAGCGGCGGCCAGCAGCAAATGCTCGCCATCGGCCGCGCCTTAATGTCACGCCCAAGCGTGCTGCTGCTTGATGAGCCGTCAATCGGACTCGCTCCGTTGATTGTCGAGCAGATGTTTGCGACGATTAAGCAAATCAATGAGGGAGGAACAACGATTTTGTTGGCGGAACAAAACGCTCATGCGGCGCTGTCGATTGCCCATCGAGGCTATGTGTTTGAAAATGGAACGATCGTTGCCTCAGGGACGGCGGAGGAACTGTTGGCCAACGACGATGTCCGCAAGGCGTACATTGGTGCATGATAGGCCTCATCCTGTCCATCAGCGAAAGCAAGGAGAGGAGATGGCACTGAAAGGGGGTGAATAACGGGTGTGCCAAATATTATCTAAATATTCACAATAATAAATAATCGATAGGGGGGAGTAGAATGAAAAAAAGAAAATGGTCAATCGCCGCTATGATCGCGGCCATCATGATGTTTATGCTTGCGGCGTGCAACAATTCGCCAAGCAGCAATAACGCCAACGGCGGAAACAATAGCGGAGGAGGCGGCGGTGAAACGGGCACGGTCAACATCGGCTACAGCGGCCCGCTGAGCGGCCCGGCCGCCTATTATGGCCAACGGACGTTAAACGGCTTGAAAATGGCGGCCGAGGAAATCAACAACAGCGGCGGCTTTGAGGTGAAAGGAAAGAAATACAAAGTTAACCTCGTCCCATTAGATGACAAATATTTGCCAAACGAAACGGCGGCGAACGCCAAACGCCTTGTGCAAGAGCATCATACGCCGATCATTTTCACGCCGCACAGCGGTGGCGTCATGGCGCTGCAAGTGTTCAACCAAACGGACAATTTCATCATCGCGGCGTATACGAGTGAGCCGAAAATTACACAAACGGGCAATAAGCTGACCGTGCGCATCCCGCCGCGCTATGACGGCTACATTCCGACGTTTACCGACTATGCCATGAAGCGGTTTGGCAAAAAACTCGCCGCCTTGCCGACGGCTACGCAATACGGGAAAGACTGGACAGAAAAGCTGTTGCCGTATTGGGAAAAACAAGGAGGAAAAGTCGTCTACAAATCATCGATTGACTTTACGAAAGACACCGACTTCTTTACGATCGTGACGAATGCATTGAAAGAAAAGCCGGATGTCTTGTTTATCGGTGGACCGTCGGAACCGACGGCAAAAGTGGCGAAACAAGCGCGCGAACTTGGCTTTAAAGGCGGCTTTATCATTATGGACCAAGCGAAACTCGATGAGATGAAACGAGTGACCGGCTCTTATGACATGCTTGAAGGTTCGATCGGCGTCATGCCGCTGGTCGAATCGGACGAACCGGCTGTTCCGGATTTTGTGAAAAACTACCGGGCGAAGTTCAATGAAGATCCGGGATCGGAAGCCGCTTACAACTATTTGGCGCTTTACGCTTTCGTCGAAGCGATGAAAGCCGCAGGCACCGTCGATGACCCGCAAGCCATCCGCGAACATATGAACGACGGCTTGAAAAACATTCCGGCAGAAAAGAAAGTGTATAACGTCCCAAGCATCGGCGACGATGGCGGCTTTGAATCGGAAATCGTCGTTGCCGCGGTGGAAAATGGAAAAATTGTGCCGATTGAGTTAAAACAATAATAAACGATGCAGACTGACAAGCAGAGGAACCCTATCATCGGGCTTTCAATGGGAATGTTCTTTGCATGAGCCCTGAAGTGTGCATCTTCTCAAGGATCCGTAGATGGAGCGGTATATGGATGGAGCAATAGAGTGGCTGTCTGAAAAGGTCATCGCACGACTTTTTCCAGACAGCCTTTTCCATTTTCGCATTATGACGTTTTTTGATTCGTTATAGGTACCGTGGGTACGCCCCTTAGGGTGTCTTTTACCGGGCAGACACGTTCAACGTGTTCAATCAAAGCTTGGACGTTTTTTGGATCGGAAGGAGAGTCGATATCAATATGGTAACGAATTTCTAAGAATCCAGGCCGAACGTCCGCTTTCTCCATAAAGCCATCGGGATCTAAATCCCCTTCTACGTGTACTTGAACTCCTTTCAGTTCGACCCCGTGATGGCTGGCAAACAGAGAGACCAGTACATTGATGCAACCGCCTAGTGCAGCTAGGACCAGCTCTACGGGATTCGGTCCCTGATCGGTGCCTCCCAAGACTGGGGGTTCGTCAATGATGACTTGTTTGCCGTTAATGTCAGCCACCGAGCGTACTCCTTCGCCAGACCATTTGACATCAGAGGAAAAGGTAAGCTTAGGCATGAAAAAAACCTCCTGACAAAATAAGAATAATGGATAAATTAAGAATAATACATAAATTCCTATTTGACAAGTAAGAATTTAAAGAAAACGGAGGTGACGGAAAGAAGAATGGATGCGGTGATGATAGGATTGCCGCCTGGCGGAACTGTTTCGGGTTGATAAATTCTTATTGTGTACTTCTTATCGTAAAAAACTATGTTCTAAATAATCAAAAAAACAAATAGAAAAATTTTCAATAATGCGATAAAATAAAACTGCTCTGCCACATGATGAATCTAATCACAGGAGGGGAGAGACCGACCATGCGGGAAATGGCCCTCGGCCTTGCCGCTTCGTTCTTTTTTGCGATCACCGAACAAATCGAGACGGAAACCGGAACCGTCACTGTGCGCCGCCCAATTGAAAAACGGGCGCTTTTCATCTCCTTATTTATTTTGCTTGGCGTGTTATCCGCCCCGCTTCCAAACGGTTGGGCGCTCGTCGGCTTAACGATCATTGTCGTTGGGATTTGTTGGCATAGCTTCGAGGCTGCAAAGACGGTGAAACGGTCGTCGCCCTCCGTTCCGAAAACCCGGCACTCCTATCAGGTGGGAAAAGAACCATGAGGACGATCGTGTATTTGCTTTTGGCTTGTCATGTTGCTGTCATTTGCTGCTGGATAAGCGACTGGACTGTGCTCACGACCCAAATTGGCCTCGCTGTATGGGCTGGCGGGATGGTCACGAGCTTCATCATCCTTCGTTTTTGCCAAAACATTCAGCCAAAGCTGCGGTACATGTTAAAAACGATGACAGCGACGTCGGTGCTGCTTGCCGTCTGTTCATTGATCATCGAGTGGGCGGTGCGCTCGATGCCGTAGGAACACTTGGTCAGTCGTTGCGGCCGTCAGCGGCCCGGAAGGCTTCTGGAGCAATCCGACGGCCGACGGCATACATGATCGGTGCACCGACGGCCATGACGACCAACTCGCCGATAGCCGTCGTGAGCCACGTAAGCCAAAACGGAAGGCCGAGCGCCAGTTTCAATTCGAAGGCGATAATGGCCATTGTCACAGTAAATGACAGCGTATTGACGGCCATGCGCGCCCAAACGTTTCGGACATACCGCATAGAGACGATCGTGATGAGCAGCGCCAACACCGACTGGCCAACGCCAAATACGAGATCATACGCGACGATCGGCGAGAAAAACCAGTTGGCGAAAAACACGCCAAGCACAATGCCGATGGCGTATGTTTTGCGGAACACGACCAAGTGATTCAATATTTCTGACACGCGAAACTGAATATTCGTAAAGCCAAACGGCTGAATGAGTGCCGTCACCGCGATATACACGGCGGCGATCAAGCCATTTGCCGCTATGATCCGAATGTTCATAACGTCCTCTCCTCGCATTGATGATAATATGATTGTAGCACGACAAACGAATGAACGAAAGGAAGTGAATCTCGTTGACCTTGACGGATCAACAAGCAACAAGCCGGCGGCGATCGGTTTGGGAAGTCGGAAAAACAGCGCTTCTCCTCGGTTTAACGTCATTTGGTGGTCCGGTCGCTCATCTCGGCTATTTTTACGAAGAGTACGTCAAACGAAAAAAATGGATTGATGAGAAAACGTATGCCGATTTGGTCGCTTTATGCCAATTCCTCCCTGGTCCGGCGAGCAGCCAAGTCGGCATCGGCATCGGGTTCATGCGTGCCGGCGTTTGGGGGGCGTTGGCAGCTTGGCTTGGTTTTACGCTGCCGTCGGCGGTCGCCCTCAGCCTGGTTGCTGTTTGGCTGCAACACAATTCTTGGGGTGACGCCGGCTGGATGCACGGCTTGCTGTTGGCGGCCGTGGCGGTCGTGGCGCAAGCCGTATGGGAGATGGCGCGCAAATTCGCCTCTGGCCGCCTCGAGGCAACGGTCGCCATCATAGCGGCGGCCGCCGTGCTTCTTGTGCCGGGCGCGTGGAGCCAAGTAACCGTCATCGCCGCAGCGGGGGGCATTGGCGCTGTTGGATTGCGAAAAAACGTCGCACCTTCTTCGTCTTCGGCAGGCATCCCGCCTTCCATTCGTCGTTCCACCGGTTTGACGCTGCTTTCATTGTTTGCCGTGTTGCTTGTTGCGCTGCCGCTCATTCGCACTTGGATCCATTCACCGTTTTTGGCGCTGTTTGACAGCTTTTACCGCGCCGGGGCGCTCGTGTTTGGCGGCGGTCATGTGGTGTTGCCGCTCTTGGAGGCGGAAGTGGTGCCGCAAGGGTGGATAACCGCCAACCAGTTTTTAGCCGGCTACAGCGCCGCCCAAGCCGTCCCTGGGCCGCTGTTTACGTTTGCCGCGTATATTGGAATGGCGGCGTTGGGCTGGAAGGGAGCGCTAGTGGCTACCACAGCCATTTTTCTTCCATCCTTTTTACTCGTTCTTGGCGCGTTTCCGTTTTGGCACTGGCTTCGCCATCATCCACGCTTTCAAGCGGCGCTTGCTGGCATTAACGCCGCTGTGGTCGGGATTTTGCTTGCGGCGCTGTATGACCCGATCTGGACGAAAGCGGTGAAGGGACCGGCCGATTTGGCGTTTTCCCTTGGGGCTTTTCTTCTTCTTGTCGTGTGGAAGTGGCCAGCATGGGCGGTCGTCCTTGTTTCGTTCGTCGGCGGATGGCTGCGCGCTTGGCTCGGCTGATCGCCCTAAGCACCATGATGGCGGCTTTTCATTATCGTCCGAAAATGGACAACGACGTGTTTGGCTTTGCCGTTGCAATAGCCGGCAGATGCAAATAGATGCATAGATCGATCAACAGCAGCGCCAGCCAAGAGAAACGCTATGAGAAAATGGATGGTCACAATAGCAGGCGGGAGGTCAAACCAGACAACAAGGGCGCCGAGTGCGATCTGCGCCGCAAGCAAGCCAGCCGCCGCCGACCGTCGTGGCGAGCACGATGGCGTCGATCGTCAACCTCGTTTCCTTAATGGCCGGCGCCAGTGTATTAGTGATGAGCTTGATCAAATGGTTTTCGTTTGCATGGAAGCGATACCGAGGCGGCAGAAACAAAAGAGCGCCGGCATGGCGTAGGGCTGTGCGCTGAAAGGAAAGCTCGCCGCCTGATCCGCAGGCGTATATAGGCAAAAGGAGGGGGAGCCGATGAAGTGGGTATGGATGCTGCTCGCTCTAACGGCCGGGATGGCTGTCTCCGTACAGGCAGGAGTGAACGGCGGCCTCGGCAAGCGGGTTGGTGTGTTGGAAGGGGCGTTCGTGTCGTTTTTAATCGGAACGATCGTCTTATTTTTAGTGCAATTGTTTTTCGGAAAAGGAGAATTGCTGGCCATGTTTTCTGTGCCGAAATGGCAGCTGACGGGCGGCATTCTCGGCGCTTTTTATGTGTTTGTCATGGTGCTGATCGTTCCGAAAGTCGGCGTCGCCAACTCTCTGGCAGCCGTGATCGCCGGCCAGCTCGTCATGAGCTCGATCATTGATCACTTCGGGTTATTCGGGGGACAGCGCATTCCGTTTGACATGACGCGCCTCGCTGCTATAGCCTGTTTGTTTTTGGCGCTTTGGCTTTTTTTCCGCAAATGAACAACAGGACTGGCCAAGTTGGTTTAGTTTTCCGTGATCCGCTCATACTAACAGCAGCATCATCGACTTGAAAGAAAAGGAAGCGGATCAAAGTGAAACAGGCATGGCGCATTTATCATCCTGAACCGAGAAGACCCCCACTTCCACGCGTGAGCGTAAGTGGGGGAGGAATCGGGATTCGTCATCGATCTTCCTCTTGCCTGAACAAAACAGAAGGTGTAAAATGGATAGCAATAGAACACACGTTCCCTGATGTAGGAGAGAAGATCATGTATCAAGCCTATCGCTTTCGGCTGTATCCCACCCGAACACAAGAGGAGCTTATCAACCAAACGATCGGGTGCTGCCGGTTTGTGTACAACCACTTTTTGGCCGAGTGGAATCAGGCGTATGAAACCACGGGAAAAGGACTCGGTTACAACGAGTGTTCCAAACGATTGACAGCGTTGAAGAAAACCCTTCCGTGGCTGAAGGTTCCCGATTCGACCGCCTTGCAAAACGCGCTGCAGCAGTTGGCCGAGGCGTTTGACCGATTCTTTGATGGAACGGCGAACGCTCCCCGCTTCAAAAGCAAAAAACACCCGAATCCATCGTACACCGCCCAGTGCAACTACCCAAAGAAAGGACGCCCATCGATTGAAGCGGATGGCCATCGTTTGAAACTCCCGAAGCTTGGATGGGTAAAGTTTGCCAAAAGCCGTGCGGTGGAAGGCTGCATTCTCTCCGCCACCATTCGTCGCAACCGAACGGGGAAGTATTTCGTCTCCATCTTGGTGGAAACGGAAATCCCTCCATTACCGGCGACGGACAAGCAAGTGGGTGTCGATTTGGGATTGAAACATATCGTGGTGTTTTCCACAGGCGAAAAGATCGAACACCCCCAGTATTGGCGCCGGTATGAAGAAAAGCTCGCCTACTGGCAGCGGGTGATGGCCCGCCGGAAGCCGGGCGGTTCGAACTGGCAGAAAGCCCGTTTAAAAGTAGCCAAGCTTCATGAAAAAATCGCCAACTGCCGGAACGATTTCCTGCACAAATGGTCCACCCGCCTCATCTGCGAAAACCAAGTGGTGTGCGTGGAGGACTTGCGCGTCAAGAACATGCAGAAGAATCACAAGTTGGCCAAGGGCATTTCCGATTCCGCGTGGGGGCGCTTTCTCAACATGCTCTAAAGCGAAATGGTACGGGCGGACGGTGGTCCGTGTCGGGAGCACGTTCCCATCGAGCCAATGGTGCTCGTGCTGCGGGCATCGGCAGGTTAAGGTGAAATCGCTCGACATCCGCGAGTGGGTGTGCCCAAAATGCGAAGCCGAACACGATCGAGACGAGAACGCCGCCCGGAATATCCTGAATGAAGGGCTTCGTTTGCTGTCTTTGTAAGTAAGGCAGCTGAACCGTGGGACGCACGGGGATGGCTTGGTTCATAGCCTGCCGTGGGGCGGGTGTTCCCAAGAATCTCCCACCTCTAAGTATAAGCGTAGGTGGGAGAGCGTTCAAGTGAACGATTTGAAACATCTCACGACCAACTGGGCCGCAGCCATATTGGCTCTCGGTCTGATCGTTCTTCCATCGCTTTACTCTTGGATCAATGTAGAGGCTTCGATTGACCCTTATGCCCATACAGATGATTTACCGGTTGGGGTGGTGAACGAAGACCGCGGGGCGGAGTTGGCCGGTCACCGGCTTCACGCCGGCGATGAGATCGTCAAGGCCTTAAAAAACAACCACCAGTTCGCTTGTTGAAACAAGATCCACAGGCGAAAGGTGCATTTTTGGCCCACCCGGTTGACGTGCAAACGTTCCACCTTTTCCCGTTGCCGAACTATGGTTCGGGCATGAATCCATTTTACACGGTGCTGGCCATATGGGTAGGATGTTTGTTGCTTGTTTCCGTCTTGTCGACGGATCCTTCTTCGTTTTCGGAAGCGAATGAGCGGGAAAGATATGCCGGACGGCTGTTGACCTTTTGGACGCTGAATGCTTTGCAGGCGATGGTCGTGACAGCTGGAGCTGCTTTCATCTTGCCGAATATTTTCGTCCGTGAGCCGGGATGGTTCATGACGTTCGGCCTTTTGTGCGGTTTTGTCTTTATGACAGTGGTTTTTTCGCTTGTTTCCTTGTTCGGCAATGTGGGAAAAGCGATGGCGATTGTGTTGCTCGTCTTGCAAATTGCCGGAGCGGGAGGAACGTATCCCGTTGAGCTGATTCCTCCGTTCTTTCAGCAATTAAACCCTTGGCTGCCGTTTACCTATGCCATTGATGTAATGCGCGAGGCGGTCGGCGGGATCGTATGGGAAAATGTTGAGCATGATGTCAAGCGGCTTCTCTCGTTTGCCGTTGCCGCCCTTTTGGCTGGGCTTTTGTTGAAAGCCCCATTAACCCCATGGATGCGCGTGCTGAAGGAAAAAGCTGCTCAAAGTGGTTTGTTTCATTGAAAATTTTCTGTTCTCTTTATGGAAGCATCTGTTACAATAGGGACGAGAGCGTTGCTTCATTCTCAATTGCCCCGTAGGATAGACGTCTCCCAAGCATTGTTCACTGCTGCTTTTGCGCGATGGGAGAGCGCTCGATGGCGGGGAAAAGGGGAGAGAATCATGTCGATCCGTCGACTGCTTGGTTTTGCGCTCATTTTTTTGGCGATTTCGATGTTTATCGAGCAAATGTGGTGGGTCGGGGGAATTTGTTTCATGATTGGAATCGGAATGTCCATGAAGAGCTCAATCAACGGAAAGTGGAGAAGAAAGAAAAATACATGGTAAATATCGAGAGTGGTGTGAATCAAACCATGGCGGTACAGCATGATGCACAGTTGCTACCAAAAGCAGAACAGTTTATCACTTTAAGTTATCGAGAGCTTGGAAAAAGTGAACAGGAAATTAAGCGGCGGTTGAACGAAATCCGTTGGGAAGTGGAACAAACCGGCACATATATTCATACGTACGAAGAGTTAAGCTATGGGGCTAAGATGGCTTGGCGTCATAGCAACCGTTGCATCGGCCGCTTGTTTTGGCAATCGCTCTATGTCATTGATGCGAGAGAGGCGGTTACCGTAGACGAGGTTTTTTCTTATCTATTCCATCATATTGAGTTTGCGACCAATGGCGGGAAAATCCGGCCGACGATCACGATCTTCCGTCCAAATGGGGAAGTGCGCATTTGGAATCATCAACTGATTCGTTATGCCGGTTATGAAACCGAAGAAGGGATCATCGGCGACTCATCCTCCCTCACTTTCACCCGCGCCTGTGAACAGCTTGGGTGGAAGGGGGAAAAAACGCCTTTTGACGTGTTGCCCTTGGTGATCCAGGTAGGCGGCCAGAAGCCTGTTTGGACGCCGATCCCTAAAGAATTGGTGCTTGAGGTGCCAATTGAACATCCGGAGTTTCCGTGGTTTCGCGATCTGCAGTTAAAATGGTACGCGGTCCCGATTATTTCAGATATGTGTCTAGAAATTGGCGGCATTCGCTATATGGCAGCACCGTTTAACGGGTGGTACATGGGTACGGAGATTGGAGCCCGCAATTTTGCCGATGATTATCGCTACAACATGCTTCCGAAAGTGGCCTCTTGCATGGGGCTTGACACTAACTCCAACGCATCATTATGGAAAGACAAGGCGTTGGTCGAATTGAATATCGCTGTTTTGTATTCCTACAAAAAGGCGGGCGTCAGCATCGTTGACCATCATACCGCCGCGCGCCAATTTCAGTTGTTTGAACAGCAAGAGAAAGCAGCCGGCCGCCATGTCACCGGCGATTGGACATGGCTGATTCCGCCTCTTTCTCCGGCGACAACGCACATTTTTCACCGAACTTATGACAACACGACCATGTTGCCCAACTTTTTCTATCAGGACCGTCCATACGAACAACAAAGGGGAGAGGAACAATGACCGTCATCATCCGCATGCGCGATGTGTCATGGGCAAGAGGAGGGCGCATGATTTTGCGTGATATAAACTGGGAGGTGAAAGAAGGCGAGCAATGGGCGATTCTTGGCCTAAACGGCTCCGGGAAAACATCGCTTCTCAATATCGTCACCGGCTATCAGTACCCGACGCGCGGGGATGTTGAAGTATTGGGCTATCGGTTTGGACAGGCGAGCTTGTGGGAATTGCGCCGGCATATCGGGTTTGTGAGCAGCTCGCTTGATCAGTTTTATGATACCTTGCAAGCCGAAACAGTCGAAGATATTGTCATCAGCGGCAAGTTTGCAACGATTGGCCTGTACGATGCCGTCACTGAGGACGATCGGTCCAAAGCGCAATCGTTAATCGAGTCTTTCCGCCTCGAAGCTGTCCAAGAAAAGCGGTACGCAACGTTGTCACAAGGAGAAAAGCGAAAAACATTGATCGCCCGAGCGTTGATGGCGAATCCGAAGCTGCTCATTTTGGACGAGCCGACGGTCGGCCTTGACTTATTGGCCCGCGAAGAAATTTTAGCATTGATCGGACAGATCGTCACTCAGCCGTGCCATCTCTTATACGTCACCCATTATATCGAAGAAATCGTCGACTCCATTACCCATGTCTTGCTTTTGCAAGACGGGCGCATCCTTGCGGCTGGCCAAAAAGAGGAAGTGTTAACCGACGAGCGGCTTTCAGAAGCGTTTCGCCTTCCGATCCGCGTTCATTGGGAAGACGGCCGGCCGTGGGTGTCCGTCCATCGGTAGGGCGGCCGTTGGCAGCCGTTCCTAGGCCGACTGCCTCAACATACCGTGCACCCAAGAAGGTCAACCGCTATTTTTTGATAGACCGCATTGGTCCAGCCGAACCCTTTTTGCGAAGGGTAGCGGCCGATGGTGCGGATGCTCATGTCGACCACATTATATTTTTCATACATGTTGCCAGTTTCCAAATACACTTTGGTGCAAAGCCGAATCCATCGCCGGGCGATCTCTTGCGCTTCAAGGTCATAGCCGTAGTTTTGCAACCCTTTGATGACAATCCAGTGAAGCGGGGCCCAGCCGTTCGGAAAATCCCATTGAAATCCGGTTTGGACATTGGAGGCAGCCAATCCGCCGGGTTGAAGGAACAAAGGTAAATGCCGGACGACTTTCGCTGCTTGCTGTTTAGAGGCCGCCCGAGCCCATAACGGATAAAAAGCAGCCAACGAATAATAGCAGTGCTGCCGCCCGTTGAGGAAATGAAAATCAAAATACATGCCAAACGACTCGTTCCATAAATATTGATTCATCAAGTCTTTTCGCCGCTTAGCCGCCTGCTCCCATTGTTCCGCTTCGCCGTTTAAAGCTAAAAGGCGGGCAAACGCCGCTAAATCGGTTTCGTACTTTTGAACGCTCTCCCACCTCTAAGCGTGAGCGTAGGTGGGAGAGCGTTCAATTTCCTAGCGGCTCAAAATGCTCGGTCAACAGGCGGAAGATCGATGCCATCCGCCTCTTGGCGGCTGTCAGCCGGCGTCACTTCGATGACCGGCGGCCGACCGTTTTCAAAACCGCGGGCGATGTCGCGAATCGAGCTCATTTCATCGGGAACGCCAATTCCCGGGGTATAGCGCGGCAGGCTGGAAGTGGCGCCGCGTTCTTCCCAAGGCTCTCTCATGAATCAACACCTCCATATTCTCAGTATGGCCATTGATGGATGCCGTATAAATGGAAATCAAATCCTTTCCCGCCAATTTCTTTTGTGGAGCCCTGTCATCTGTTGTAGGCATACTATGGATGACAATATGGGCAACAGGAGGGAAGGAACTCAATGCAGTTCGGGAAAGATGCGATCGAAGCGATTTGGCGCCGCCAGTGCGGAGCGTGGGAGCGGAGCGATGCGGCATGTGTCCAATCATTTTTGGTGGAATGTTTACAGACCTGCGAGCGAGAAAGCCCACTCCTTGAGGGGTGGGATGAAAGCGAGCTGTTTTCTTATATGGAATGATTCTAAAAAAAACGGTATCCTGTAATCGTCACAAGGAGGTGAATCCATGCCCACGATCACACTAAGGCTGGAGCTGCACAAACCAACGAAAGTCAAACAAGACATGTATGAACGGATGACAGAAGTGAATACCGCGTTTGCGAATTGGCTGTTGAATCATCCCGAGCTGAATCAAGCGACGAGCAAACGATTTAAAGAATTTTCATCGCAGCGGTTTCCTTCTGCCGTCGTGAATCAGACGATTCGAGAAGTGAAGTCCCAAAAGAAAAACCAGAAAACAAAGAAGTTTCGAACATTATGGTGTTGCTTTAACAATCAAAACGTAAAGGTGGAAAAGAAAGGAGAGTTCTACACCGTTTCATTCCCCACACTGGAGAAGCGAATTGGCGTGCCAGTGGTCACGCGCCCCTATCAAGAAGCATGGCTGAATCGGCTGCTCGATGGAACCGTCAAACAAGGGGCAGCCAAGCTCTACAAAAAGAGAAAGAAATGGTGCTTGGCTGTTGCGATCACAGTTGAAGTCCAACAACGGGAAGAAACCAAGGTAATGGGAATTGACCTAGGACTTCGCTATATTGCCGTTGCCAGCGTTGGAACGAAATCGTTGTTTTTCAAGGGCAGCCAATGCGCTTTCATTCGCCGACGATATGCGGCTTTGCGTCGAAAGTTGGGCAAAGCCAAGAAGCTCCATATGATTCGCAAAATCGGCCGTAAAGAATCCCGTTGGATGAAGGATGTCAACCACAAAATCAGCCGTCAAATCGTGAATTTTGCCCTCGCCAACGGTGTTGGCGTGATTCGGATGGAAGCGTTGACAGGGATTCGCAAGCGAGCAAAATCGGCCAAAGAAGCGGGGCGAAGCCTTCATTCTTGGGCGTTTCATCAACTGCAAACGATGATCGCCTATAAGGCGGAAATGGCGGGCATTCGGGTGGAGTGGGTGGATCCGACCTACACGAGCCAAACGTGTAAATGCGGACATCGGGAAAAGGGAAATCGTCATGGCATCCACTTCCAATGCAAAAAATGTGGATATACGATTCATGCCGATCTGAATGGCGCGATCAACATCGCCAAAGCGATTTCGGGCTTCGCCGCTGAACCTAGCGCACTGGTCACAGGTGCGCCGCCCATTGGGGTACATCGTAACCCGATGGGACGGGGTGATGACACAACCCTGAACTTGGGCGTTGTCCGAACCAGAAATGGATGAGGGCGCAAACGACCCAAGAATCCCACGCCCTTTAGGCGTGTGGAGTGTCAAAACATAACCTTGATCCGCAAGACGGGCTCAATTGGATCATTGAGCACCGCACCCAGCTTTCTGACGCCGATGCAGTGGTGGACGCGGCACTCCGTTGGGTGAATGAACATACGTCCACTGGCTCCCCGGTGTCAGGAATCGGAGCGGAACAACAAGAGTGAGGCGGCGAACAGGAAAGGGCGGAACAAAGGATGGTATGGGTCATCAAAACAAAACACGAAAATGACCAAGGGGAGACGGTCGGGCTGGAGCTTGAGAGCGAAGATGGCTGGCTTGACGCCAACGTCCGCTGGGACGGATGCATGGAAATTCACTTGTACTTGGTGACGGAGGAAGGCCGCGAACTGAGCGATACGCTCCATACGTGCGATTTGCAGGGGCTGATCGAGCGGTTGCAGTCATTGGATTCCGTGTGTCGATCGTTCTTTTTCCAAATTTCAAGACAGGGGAGCTGATGAAGGCCGAACCGCCGGCAGCGCCGCTGACCTCATCGATGAATGAACGAGGAGCCAAAACCGAGGCTCCTCTTTTTTCCTTAACGGCATGGTGTTCATTGAAGGAAGGAGACGCGTCAGGAGGGGAAGCAGGCTCGATTGCCGTTGGCTTCGTCTTTGTTTGGAGGTGCAGGCTTTTCTGATTAAGACTCACATTTCGCACCCTCTCGACGAAAATCGGGAGGATTTTTTCGTTCCGATGTCGAATGAATCCTTGACACACAAGGAAAGCAAAGGAGTTTGCCCACCATGGATGTTCGAATTCGCGCGATTTATGAAAGTTCCTATTTAAATATAATAAGCACCCTCTTCAAGGATCTTGACCTCCCTCAGCTGATGGATCGGCTGGTTCCGGTGGATCCCCAATGCCAAACCCGAACCAGCGATGCGGTCAAGCTGATCATTCTGGATATCTTGAGCGGTCGTCAAGCGCTCGTTCATTTGGAACGATGGGCGCATGAGATCGATTTGCCGAAGCTGATCCGACCAGGACTAGAGCCCTCTTGGTTCAATGATGATGCGTTGGCTCGTCATCTCGACCGCCTGTATGAGGCCGATATTCACAAGGTCATCAGCACTTGCTTGATTCATATTTATCGGAAAGAAGGCCTTCCTCTCCGAGTATTCCACGCCGATACGACGGACAAGACCGTTTACGGCGCGTATGAATCGGTCTCGTCAGAGGCCCTGCAGATCACGCATGGTTACAACCGGCATCACCTTTGGCAAAAACAGATCGGCTTCGGGCTGATCGGCAACGAGGACGGCATCCCGTTTTACGGCGATGTGCACGACGGCAACGTGCCGGACAAAACGTGGAATCCCGAGGTGCTGTCCCGTGTCCATGAACAGCTCCAACAAGCCAAGATCGAAGACGAATGGATTTATGTGGCCGATTCCGCCGCCATGACGAAAGACACTTTGGCGCAAACCAAAGCGGCGAACGCCTTTTTGATCACGAGAGGCCCTTCGTCGCTCCGAATCGTGAAACAGGCGTTGGCTGAAGCGGATGCTCAGGACACGACGTGGAGCGATCCGTTTTCGCTGGCGGAAAAACACGGCGCCACGTATCGTGTATGGGAAACGGCCGGGACGTATGAAGGCCATCCGGTTCGGCTGGTCGTCGTTGAATCGAGCGCTCTTGACCAACGGAAAGGAAAGACGCTTGAAAAAGAACGAGCAAAAGAAGCGGAGCTTCTTCGCCAGGAACAAGCCCGCTGGGAGCGTCACCCGTTTTCGTGCCGGGAAGACGCCGAACAAGCCTTGGCTTCCCTTTTGTCCTCCCTTCGCCTCCGGTTTCATCGGGTCGAGGCCGTGGTGGAAGAGATCGTGCGTCCGAAAAAACGGCGCGGACGGCCGAAAAAAGGGGCGAACCCGGACATGGAGACGCTGTATCTCCTGCGCCTTGACGTCGAATTCGATCAAGAGGCGTGGGAACAGGCGAGACGGAAAGCGTCCCGGTTTGTCCTTGTCACGACCGTTCCGAAGGAATGGAAGGGCCAACGAATGGATGCCCAAGAGATCTTGAAGTTGTATAAAGGGCAGATCTCCGTGGAAATGAATTTCTCCTTCCTAAAAGATCCGTTCTTTACCGACGAGATTTACGTGAAAAAACCGGAACGAGTGGCGGTGTTGGGCTATTTGTTTCTTCTCGCATTGGCGATTTACCGCGTCTTCCAGCGCCGGGTGCGTCAGTTCATCACACCGGAACGCCCGTTAAAGGGCGCCGGAGGCCGCAAGCTGACCCGACCGACCGGGCAAGCGATTTTTCAGTTGTTTGAGTATGTGAAAGTCGTCCTGTTGGAGCTGCCGGATGGGCACATCCAACGCGCGCTAGGGAAACCGCTCACCTACGAGCAACGAAGGATTCTGCAAGGGTTGGGAATGGATGAGAGCATTTACGTGTAACGTCATACGGAACGACCAGCGATGGTAAAAAAAGGATTACCATCGCTCGTCGTGTTGGTCAAAAAGTTATTCTGAAAAACTAAATAAAAAATCCTTTGTTTCTACCTTGTTAGGGTGCGAAATGTGAGTTAAGATATAAAAATGTTTAAAATATTCTAAATGTGATGTATAATAAAAGAAACAACATACTAACCGGTTGGTATATCGTCTGTTGAAAACGGATTCAGAAGCGGATCGAAAGGTGGGAAGATCATGAGGCTAAAAGGAAAAGCGGCGATTGTCACCGGCGGCGCGAGCGGCATCGGCCGGGCGACGGCGATCCGCTTTGCGGAAGAAGGCGCCAAAGTGGCGGTGAGCGACATCAATGAGGAAGGAGGGGAAGAAACGGTCCGCCTGATTCGGGAAAAAGGAGGGGAGGCGATTTTTGTCCAGACGGATGTCGCCGATTCCAAGCAAGTGAGCCGCCTTGTCCAAACGGCGGTTGATGTCTTTGGCGGCCTACATATTCTCTTTAACAATGCCGGCATCGGCCATTCAGAAGTGCGGAGCACCGACTTGTCTGAAGAAGAGTGGGACCGGGTCATGAACGTTAATTTGAAAGGAGTGTTCCTCGGCATCAAATACGCGGTGCCGGCACTGAAAGCATCCGGGGGTGGGGCGATTGTCAACACAGCAAGCCTGCTCGGGCTGAAGGGAAAAAAATATCAAGCCGCCTACAACGCATCAAAAGCAGGCGTCATTTTGTTAACACAAAATGCAGCATTGGAATACGGGAAATTTAACATTCGCGTCAACGCCATTGCGCCGGGGGTCATTGATACGAACATCATTACGCCGTGGAAACAAGATGCGCGCAAATGGCCGATCATCTCGAAAGCGAACGCCCTCGGCCGCATCGGGACACCAGAGGAAGTGGCGAACGCGGTGTTGTTTTTGGCGTCCGATGAGGCGTCGTTTATCACCGGCGCGACATTGTCGGTCGACGGCGGCGGACTGACGTTTTAGCGGCCCGAAGTTTGAAAAAAGAAGGGCAGGCCCAAACGGCCGGGCTAGCAACATGAAATGAGGGGAGAGGAAAACGATGCGTTTTTTGAATACCGTGGCAGTGGTCACAGGAGGAGGCAGCGGCATCGGCAAGGCGACGGCCCTCCGTTTTGCTAAAGAAGGCGCCACTGTCGTACTTGTCGGCCGTACAGCAACGAAACTGGAGGAGGCTGCAGCAGAAATCGCGCGTCTCGGGACGCCGGGGGGCGCTGACCGGTTTGCGGCGGATGTCACCGACCGCGAACAAGTGAAAGCGTTGGCCGAGTATGTCCGACAGCGGTACGGCGATTTGCATGTGCTTGTCAATAACGCCGGCATCTCCACCCATGCGAGATGGCTTGAGTTGACGGAACAAGAGTGGGATGACGTTCAACGCATCAACATCAAAAGCGTGTTTCTCGTTTCACAAGCGCTCGCTTCACTGATGATCGAAGGGGCAAAACGCGAGCGCGCCAACCGGGCGATTGTGAACGTGGCGTCATTGTCCGGCCATCAGGCCGGGGCGGAAATTCCGCACTACAGCGCGGCGAAAGCAGGGGTCATCAACTTGACCAAATCGCTCGCTTTGGAGCTGGCGCCATATGGCATTCGCGTCAATTCCGTCTCGCCCGGCTTTGTCGAGACGCCGCTTACCGAGCGCGGCCTGCAAAACGAGCGGTTTGTCAAAGCCATCGAGCGCAACACCGCCTTAGGCCGAGTCGGGACGCCGGAGGAAATTGCGAACGTCATTGCGTTTCTTGCTTCTAACGAAGCCTCATACATGACCGGTTCCGATGTGCTCGTCGATGGCGGTTGGCTGATCAAATAAAGAGTTGCGTCAAATTCCATCCAAACACTAAAAGAAAGGGAGAGGAACATGGAAACGCCTCATTTGCTTGTGGAACAATCCGGATCGATATTATGGTTGACGCTGAATCGCCCGGAGCGGCTCAATGCCTTCAGCCCGGAGATGATTGCCGGACTAACGCAGGAAATCGAACGCGCCGCGGCGGATGATGCCGTCCGCGTCATCGTCTTATCCGGCGCTGGGCGGGCGTTTTGCGCCGGCGGGGATGTGAAAACGATGGGGCAGTCGAGCGCCCCGCAGGCGTATGAGCATATCGGCCGACTCAATCGGCTCATTTTGGCGATGAAATCATGCGAGAAACCGATCATTGCCGCCGTGCACGGCGTGGCGGCCGGGGCAGGGTTCAATTTGGCGCTGGCTTGCGATTTGATCCTCGCGGCCGAAGACAGTCAATTCATTTTGAGCTTTGCGAAAGTCGGTCTTGTCTCCGACGGTGGCGGGTCGTATTGGCTCCCGCGGCTTGTCGGCCCGCATTTGGCGAAACAGTTTTTCTTCACCGCCGAGCCGATTCCGGCCCGCCGCTTGTACGAGTTAGGCGTCTTAAGCGAAGTCGTTCCAGCCGAGGGGCTGCGCGAAGCGGTGGAAACGCTCGCTTTGCAGTTGGCTAGCGGTCCGACGAAAGCGATCGGCAAACAAAAACGGCTGGTCGAGCACGCGTTGACCGCCACACTGGAAGAGATTCTCGAGGAAGAGCGGCTCATTCAAGGATTGATGGTGGAAACCGAAGACCATCGCGAAGGGGTGGCGGCGTTCAAAGAAAAACGGAAACCGTTGTTTTTAGGGAAGTAAGCTACTTCCAACCAGCGCGAACGTTTGTTTTAAGAAGGCTGCCGCCTCGACTTGCACGAACATGGAATCAGCCCCTCTTCCTGCCCATAGGCGGGCGGCGAGGGGCTTTTCGTTCGATGCAACGGTTTTCATTGATTCGAAGAGGTTCTATGTTCTGTTAGTGTGCCTTGGCTTGGGTTGCGTTGTGTTCGGCCAACAGCCGATCCACGTCGCCGAGCAACTCGTCGACGTTGTCGTACGGCGGATCAAGCTGCAACATCTTCCGCAAGATCCTACGGGCGTTCATCGACAAATCGAGTTCTTCTTCCCAGCTTTTTTCCTCGTCACTCGTCGGTTCATAGGCAGAATACAATAAAAACAAGGTGAAGTGTCCAAGGGCATAGAAATCGCTTCGTGGATGCGGTTCGCGCCGCAGTCGCTTCTCAAGCGGGTCGTCATCGCGGAAATCCACCGGTTCGCCGATGCGGCAGGCTAAGCCGAAATCGATGATCGCCGCCGTTCCATCGCGCCAAATGATGTTCGGGATGCGCAAATCGCGGTGGACGATGCCGAAAGCATGGACGTGCCGGACGACCTCAAGCACCTTCTTTAACAATCGAAACGCCTCTTGTTCCGTGTACTTGGCTTCCAGCTTGAAAATCTGGTCTTCCACCGTTTCTCCGTCGATATACTCCATCACGAGATGCGGCTGTCCGCGCTCCACAAACCGATCATACAGCCTCGGAATTTGCGGGTGGCGCAAACGGGCAAGCAGATCCGCTTCGCGCTGAAGCAAGCGGCGGCCGTCTTCTCCTTTTGTCCGCCGCGCTTGTTTGATGACGACAAGACGGCCTGTCAGGTGATCGCACCCTTTGTAGGCGATGCCGTAGCTTCCCATCCCGAGCTCTTCGATGACTTCATAGCGGCCAGAAAGCACATCCCCGCTCCGATGCGGCCGGTCAAACCAGCGGGCGATGAGCGGATGGCGTTCGAAAAAGCGTTTCATCAGCTGCCGAAGAAGCTTGAGAAGAAACTGCCGCTATGATGTTTCTTTTTGTAGTGATGGTGTCCGTACTGGGACGGGTGATGGTGCGAGTGATGCGTCGGGTTGTAATGATGGTGGTCGCTGCTGCTGTAATGTTTATGGTAGTGCGACGGATGATGGGGATGGCCTAAAAGTGCTTTTAGCAATTTTTTCAACATCGCGATCGCTCCTTTGCCATAGATTTACCTATATATACGAGGCAATGAGAAGGAGGTTTCAGATTCAAAGATGCAAATGAAACCGCCAGGGGCATAGCCCCTAGCGCGGTATGGCAACCTCATTCCTCTTTTTCGTTCAACGCCTGCTTGAGCAGCTCTCCTAAACTCGTGCCAAACGATTCGTTGGACGGGCTGTATTTTTTGAGAAGCGCCCGTTCGCTTCCTTTGGCTGCTATGCGTTTCGTCTCGTCCGCTTTTTCGACAATATTGCACGGGCGGCATTGGAAATAGAGCCCGGCTTTTCCTTCGTGCATTTCCATGCGCCGGTGGCATTGCGGGCAGCGGCGGTTCGACAGTTTCGGGTCGCGCCGGCGGCGGTAGCGGCACGCTAAGTTCGAGCAGACAAGCATCCGTCCGTCTTTCGTTTTCCGCTCTTTTAAAAGCGCGCCGCATTCTGGGCACGTGAGATTCGTGAGGTTCGGCGCTCTGTACGTCTGCTCGCTCTGCTTGATTTCGGCGACAAGCGCTTCGGTTTGCCGACGGATGTTCGCCAAAAATTGCTTCGGGTTTCCTTTTCCGTGGGCGATCGCCTCAAGCTCACGCTCCCAGCGGGCGGTCAATTCCGGCGATTTCAACTCTTCATTGACGAGCTCAATCAGCTGTTTCCCTTTTTTCGTCGGATAAAACCGTCCGTCTTTTCGCTCGACCACTTCGGTTTCGACCAGCCGTTCGATGATGTCCGCTCTTGTCGCCGGCGTGCCGAGCCCGTATTTCTCCATTTGCGCGAGCAAATCGGCTTCCGAATAACGGGCGGGCGGTTCGGTAAACGATTGTTCCCTCTCAAGCTGCACCGATGGGAGCGTCTGACCTTCCGCGAGGTGTGACAACGTCGGTTTGGCATCCGTTTCTTCTTTGCCGAGAACGGCTTTAAATCCGAAGTTCACAACCGCCGTCTCCTTGGCGACAAACATTTCGCCGCCGATGTCAAAGACAGCTGTCGTCGTTTCGGATTCATACGGCGGGAAAAACAGCGCCAAAAAGCGACGGGCGATGAGATCATACAGCTTGCGCTCATCAGTCGACAGCCTGCTAAGGTTGAGCCGCTCATCCGTTGGAATGATGGCGTGATGATCGGTCACTTTGTCATCGTTAAATACCCGCTTGGCTGCTTTGGCTTTGCCTTTGGCAAGGAGCGGAGCGATGACG
The DNA here is from genome assembly GCF_001908025.1 of Geobacillus proteiniphilus. Taxonomy (GTDB): domain Bacteria; phylum Bacillota; class Bacilli; order Bacillales; family Anoxybacillaceae; genus Geobacillus; species Geobacillus proteiniphilus. Next base: position 23,673 of record NZ_MQMG01000021.1, on the reverse strand, counting down.
TCCTCATAACCGGATTTCATCGCCAACAACCGCTCGGTCATCGTCGCTTCCATATCGCTTGGCAAATAACGCGAATCGGTGCGCGGGTACGTGACGAGCTTGTGTTGTTCATACAGCCGCTGCAACACCGAGAGCGTCTTTTTTGCCGAAAAACCAAACCGCTTGTTCGCCTCCCGCTGCAGCTCGGTTAAATCATACGGCAGCGGGGCGGGCTCGCTTTTTCGTTTCCGCTTGACCGACACGACGCGCGCCGGCTGACCGTCAAGGCGGGCGACAAGCTGCTTCGCTTCGTCTTGGTCAAACAGACGATGTTCTCCATGTCGCTCCCATACGGCCGTGATGGAACCGATCTTGGCCCGAATCGTCCAATATGGCACGGGAACGAACGATTGGATCTCGCGTTCGCGCTCGATGATCATTGCGAGCGTTGGTGTCTGCACGCGCCCGGCCGAAAGCGGGTCGTTGTATTTCGTCGTCAAGGCGCGCGTCACGTTCAGCCCGATCAGCCAGTCGGCTTCGGCGCGGCAGACAGCGGATTCGTACAGCCGGTCAAATTGCGCCCCGGGCTTTAGTTGGCGGAAGCCGTCGCGGATGGCGCGGTCGGTTTGTGACGAAATCCATAGCCGCCAAATCGGCTTGTTCCAGCCGATCATCTGCAAAATCCAGCGCGCCACAAGCTCCCCTTCACGGCCGGCGTCGGTCGCAATGACGCAATCTTTCACATCCGGTCGTTTTGCCAACCGTTCAATGGCGCGAAACTGGTGGCTCGTTTGCGGGATGACTTTCAAACCCATTTTCTTTGGGATGATCGGCAAGTCCTCCAACCGCCATGTTTCGTATTTCCGGTCGTAGTCTTCCGGCATCTTCAGCTCAACTAAGTGGCCGAGCGCCCAAGTGACGATGTAGCGCGGCCCTTCAAAATATTGTTTGTGCGTTTCTTTGCAGCCGAGCGCGCGGGCGATGTCGCGGGCGACGCTCGGCTTTTCTGCTAACACGAGCGATTTCATCAATAAACCCCTTTCTGTCGTCTCCAAATGAGCACAGTCTGTTTTTTAGTATAATGGAAGAACGAGAAAGACGCATCCGCCAAGGTTTGTCTCCTTGGCGGGACAAGACGCCTTGGCGCGGCGCGAATGCCGCATCTCCACACTTTTTGCACATTTGCCAAATAAAATAGTAAAATTAAAATGACATTCGGGCTTGATGGATGAGGAGAGGAATCCGTGCGAAAACTGTCATGGAAACTCGGAATGCTGTTTTTTGCCTTTGTCTTGGCCATTGAAATGGTGCTGTTCGTTTCCCTCTACGCTACGCTCGTCCATGCGCGCATCGAGGAAGAATTCGCGCAGCTGTTGGCGCGGGGAAACAGCCACCGCAACGTCTTGGAGAAAAATGACGACCGAACGACGTTGGCGCATGTCGTGATGATGGAATCAGAGGCGGAAACCGATGTCGCCATCACTGACGCCCGGCGCCGGATTGTATCGGCTTCTAAAGGTATTGTTCCGTTTGCCAAGCGCATCATTCCTTTAACGAACGGTCGCCATATTCCCCGCCGGGGGATGATGGTCGAAACCGACTGGAAGCGGGCGTCGCATATCGCCGCCGTCAGCCCGATTCAAATCAGAGGCGAAACGAGAGGATATGTGTATATGTTTCAAGACACCCGCTCGATTCGGACGATGGTGTATAAACTGAAGCATCATTTTATCGTCGTTGGCGTGCTGTCGGTGGCGATCACCGTGTTGACAATCGCCTTTTTCTCTCGCGCCATCACGATGCCGCTCCTTCGCATGAAACGGGCGACCGAGGCGCTCAGCCATGGGGATTTTTCCGTCCGCCTCGAGATGAAAGGCAACGACGAGCTGGCGCAACTAGGGAGAGCGATTCAAACGCTGGCCAACGATTTGGCGTATTTGAAACAAGAGCGGAGCGAATTTTTAGCGAGCATCTCTCATGAATTGCGCACGCCGCTGACGTATGTGAAAGGATACGCCGACATTGCTAGGCGTCCGCATCTGTCTGAGGAGGAACGGGCGAACTATGTGGCGATCATTTACGAAGAAGCGGAAAAGATCGAAAAAATGGTCAAAGACTTGTTTGAATTAGCAAAACTGGAGCAACACTCGTTCCAGATTGAAAAGCAGCCGACTAATCTTTGTTCGTTTTTGGCAAAATTGTGTAAAAAACTGCGCCCCGCGTTTCAGGAAAAATCGCTGTCGCTTGTGTGCCAGTGCCCTGGTTCGGTCACGGCCGCGATCGATCGGCAGCGGTTTGAGCAAGTGATGATCAACGTGCTTGACAATGCGCGAAAGTATGCGTATTCCGGCACGACGGTGGCCGTCGCCATTCACCTGCAAAAGCAGGGAATCGTCATTACCGTGTCCGATGAAGGAGTCGGCATTCCGCCGGAAGACGTGCCCCGTATTTTCGAGCGGTTTTACCGGGTCGATAAATCACGATCGCGGACAAGCGGCGGGACCGGACTCGGTTTGGCGATTGCCAAAGAAATCGTCGAGGCGCACGGGGGAACGATCACTGCTAGAAGCGAACAAGGAAAAGGAACGACCATCTTCATTACGCTGCCGGAGGGATAACAATGTATACGTTGTTGTTGGTCGATGATGAAGAGCGGATGCTTGATTTATTGGAATTGTATTTAGCGCCGAACGGCTACCGCTGCGTGAAACGGCGTTCGGGAGCGGAGGCGATTGACTATTTGCGGCGCCATCATGCGGATTTGGTGTTGCTCGATGTGATGATGCCCGAGCTCGACGGATGGGAGACGTGCCGCCGCATTCGTTCGTTTTCGCATGTTCCGATTATGATGGTCACGGCCCGCGACGAGACGGCGGATATCGTCCAAGGGTTGAAAATCGGAGCGGACGATTATGTCACAAAGCCGTTTGATGAGGCGGAGCTGCTTGCCCGCATTGAAGCGGTGCTGCGCCGCACGGTGGGTGGCCGCTCGGCTATCCGCACGGCCGGGCTTGTGTGGGATGAAGAGGAGCATACGGTCCGCTACGAAGACAAGCTGATTGCGTTGACACCGAAAGAGTTCGCTATTTTGGGTCTGCTGTTAAAACACCCGAATCAAGTGTTCAGCCGCGGGCAAATTATCGCATCGCTATGGGGCTATCTCGCTGACACGGAAGAGCGGACCGTAGATTCCCACATTAAAAACATCCGCGAAAAATTGCGTAAAGCGGGATTCCCGGCGGACGAATATTTGCAGACGGTCTGGGGCGTCGGCTACAAATGGGAAGGGCGCAAGTCGTAACCGGCGCCGCTTCTAGGAAAGAGAGGCGTTTCTTATAGTCATGAAAGACAGGATGATCGATGTCCTTCAAGCATATGACGAGACCGCGTTTCTCCTCAGCCTGCTTTGTAATCTCGCCATCAGCGTGCTCGGGGTCGTACCAAGCGCCTTTTTGACTGCCGCCAATTTGACCGTTTTCGGATTTTGGCCCGGCTTTTGGGTGTCGTTTGCCGGCGAGGCGCTCGGAGCGGTCGTCTCGTTTGTCTTGTATCGAAAAGGACTTCGCCGATGGAGCCAAACCACATGGCTTTCCCATCCCAAGGTGAAGCCGTTGCTTCATGCCAGTGGCAAGGAGGCGTTTGGGCTCATTTTCGCGCTTCGACTGTTGCCGTTTGTGCCATCAGGGGTGGTAACGTTTGTCGCCGCCATCGGCCGCACGTCCTTCCTCGTCTTTGCGGCCGCCAGTTCGCTCGGCAAGCTCCCAGCTTTATGGATGGAAGCGTATGCTGTCGATCAGGTGATCCGCGTCACGTGGCAAGGAAAACTCATTCTTGCTGTTTTATCCGGAGCCATGTTTTTGTTTATTTGGCGGAAGATAAGGAAAAAGATGCCTGGATGAAACGGAGAAGCGGAAACAGCAGGCTCCCGCTCCCTCTTCCGTTTAAGGCGGTGGAAGAGACTTTGTATACTTAAAAACAGGGGAAATCCGCTGCGGCCATCTGCCGTCTTCCTGCGTCCAGGGCTCATCGGTTCCTCTTGCACCACAGCCTGCAGCTCCACAGACCGGCAAACCTCGCCTTTCCATCACATGTTTACATGCACGGTCGCCACTTTTTGCACGATCAAGGCCATCTCCATAAAATCTGCACAAATGCCGGGTATGCTAACAAGGCAAGGAGGGTGAAAACGATGAAAAAATTAAAAATGTTGCTAGGCACAACTTCGGTCATGGCAGCGCTCTTGCTATCCGCCTGCACCGGTGCAGACGACAACAAAGCGCCAAAGGAAAATACGGCTTCTCACACCGGTCATGAGGGAATGAACCACTCGGGTTCAGGAGAGGTGCCGGCTGGATTGAAGGAAGCGAAACAACCAAAGTATCCGATTGGAAGCCAAGTCATCATCCATGCGGATCATATGCCGGGAATGGATGGAGCCAAGGCGACTGTCACCGGTGCCTTTGACACGATCGTCTATACGGTCACATACACTCCAACCACGGGCGGGAAACCAGTGAAAAACCATAAATGGGTCATCCATGAAGAAATCGAAAACGCCGGTGACAAACCGTTTCAGCCGGGCGATGAAGTCGTCTTGAATGCCGATCACATGGAAGGGATGAAAGGTGCCAAAGCGGTCATTGATTCGGCGAAACAAACGACGGTGTATATGGTCGATTTCATCGATACGGAAACCGGTAAAAAAGTGACAAACCACAAATGGGTGACCGAAGACGAGCTGTCGCCGGCCAAATAACGAATAGTCATCAGTGTTTAAGAAAAACGCGCAGCCATTTCCCTTGGAGCATAGGGGAATGGCTTGTTTTTTTTCGGCTCATTCGTGAAAATTGTGGTATAATTGTACGCAAATTCCTTATTTTTTCAAAAATAGACACAGGCGGCTTCACCTGCTGTCTCATGGATCGATCGGGAAACCCAAGGAAGAAAGGAAGAAACGATGCGGCGATTTTGGTTGGGAGTTATGTGGTTTTCAGTGGTTTGGGTGCTTTACGGCATCGGAGCGGCAGGGTATCGTTTATGGACGGAACACCGGATGGACGGACAGGCGTTGATTCTCGCGCTCGGCATGGCGATCATGGCCTGGCGCGCATGGGACGAATATCGTGGGAACGGTTGGACACGGAAAAAGGAAGACGGGCGCCATAAATGATGAAAAGACGCCCGCCTGCAGCGATCGCTCGAGCGAAAGGAGGCGGTTTGGTTACGCCGTTCGCCCGGGCGCTTTTGTTTCCAGGCGCCGGCGCTGTTTTTCTTTGATGGCTGTATACATAGCCAGAACACTTAAGATCGCCAAGCAAAGGATGGAACCGAAGCGATGCTCATTTTCGAATAAAAATTCAATCCAAATCGCTCCGAGCGATACGACCGCCACGATTGTCGTGTACGGGAAGCCTTTCGTTTGGAAAAACGGCTTCGTTTCATCGATGTACTTTTTCACTTTTATGCGGTTAAGCAAAAAAGATAGTTTCAGAATATAATAGTTAGGTCATTCTGTCAACGATTTGTGAAAAACGACATCGCCAACATGGAAAGCTTTTGTTATACTGGAAATGAAGTTCACCTCACGAAAAAAGGAGATTCGAAGAATGCTTCATGACAGCGGCAAACCGATTTCGATCAAAGCGGTCACCGTGTGGCGCTTGACCGGAGCGCTAGGGGCAGCGGCTTCCGGTGTGGTCATCGGGGGAGTCGCGTTTTTGATCTCACGCTTTCATGCTCCTAGTTGGCTATTTGCGGTTTTGGCCGGCGCTTGGGTGGTGGAAGCGATCGTATGGATGGTCTGGCTTCCTCCGTTGCGGCAAAGACGGTGGCGCTATGACATTCGCGAAGAAGAGATTGACATTCAGCGAGGGGTCTGGTCCATCAGACGGACGCTCATCCCGATGGCCCGCGTTCAGTACGTCGATGTGCGGCAAGGTCCGCTTCTCAAGCGGTACGGGTTGGCTTCCATCGCGGTGTTCACGGCGGCGGCCGCTCATGAAATTCCCGCTCTTCCGATGGAAGAAGCAGAGCGGCTTTGCTGCTTGATTGCTGAGTGGGCGAAGGTGGCGGATGAAGATGACGCCTAGACGCCGCCTTCATCCCATTGCGATTATAGCGGGAGTAGGAAAAGAACTGAAAAGCATGGTCGTTCCGCTCCTCGTGATCATGGTTGCCGGCAGCCGCAATGATTTTTCATGGCGCGATCTCATCGTGCCGCTTGTGGCTGTGGCCTATACGATGGTCATGGGGATTCTTTCGTGGATTCGCTTTACCTACGAATGGAACGAAGACAACTTGCTCGTGGAAGAAGGAGTGTTTGTCCGCAAAAGGCGTTCGATTCCGCTGGAGCGCATTCATGGGATTTCGGTGACAGAGGGAATATGGCAGCGGATGGCGGGAGTTGTTCAAGTACATATTGAGGCGGCGGGCGATGCCCTCGGTGAAGCAGAAGTGACGCTTCGGGCCATATCAAGGGAAGAAGCTCGCCGCCTGCAACGATGCGTTGAACAGGCGAAAAACAAGGCGGAAAACGCCGCCCATCCGGAACCACTCGCGAACCGCCCACATCCTGCTCTGTTTACCTTATCGATGAAAGAAGTATGGGTGGCTTCTTTGACAAGCGGTGGGGCGCTTGGCGTGGTCGCCGCTTTATGTGCGTTTTTGTCGCAATTTAGCGACTTCATTCCGTATGAAGCGCTTGTCCGTGATATTCAGTCGACATGGAACGGACATGGACGATGGTATATTGGTCTATTCATCTTGTCTATTCTCTTGGCCGCCTATGGAGTAGCCGTTGTACAAAATATGATCCGGTACGCTTCGTTTGTCGTGCGGAAACAAGAAGACACGATTGTGATTGCCCGCGGATGGTTGGAACGAAAAGCGGTGTCCGTCCCTGTTGCCCGCGTCCAAGGTGTCGTCATTCATGAGAATTGGCTGCGCCGTTTTTTCGGATACGCCTCTGTGTCCATTATTCATGCCGGAGGGAGACTGGATGGCGGCGGGGCAGGGGATGTTGTTCTTTGCCCGCTTGTCGAAAAGAGGAGAGTCGCGTCGATCATTCAAGCTTGTTTGCCCGAGTACGATCTCGATGCCCACTTTCATCCATTGCCGAAACGGGCTCAACGCCGCTACATGCTTCGTCCGCTTGTTTGGCTCGTGATTCCAACCATCTTGGTGGCGTATATGGAACGCCCATGGGGCATGGCCGCTTTGTTCGTGCTGCCATTAGGGGCATGGATCGGCACCCGCCGCTTTCGAATCGCGGGTTGGGCGCTTTCGTCGAGGCAGCTGGCACTTCGAAGCGGGTGGTTTCGGCAAACGACGACGTATTTGTTGAAACGCCATGTTCAATCGCTCGAAGCATCGGCGACCTGGTGGCAAAGGCGAAAACGGCTGGCGACAATCTCGGCTTCCGTCATGCCGATCGGCACCCGCGCCCGCGTCGTGGATGTGGATGAAGAGGATGCGGCTTCGATCTATCGCTGGCTGCAAGGGGAAAAGGGGGACCAAACATGATGAAGGCCTTTCTTCACGGGCTAATCCTTGCGTTTGGACTCATTTCTTGATGCCGCAGTGTTCTCGTTAAAGCCCCCTAAACCGACCCCGTGAGACGTCAAAAGACTTTCTGCACGTAGGAGAATGGGCTGTTTTCCGCGAACAAATGATCTGGTACAATGAAGAAGAAAACAGAGAAAAGAAAGGGAAAGGGCATGTCAACAGAGCGTGAATCCCGCCGACGGATCATTTTTCACGTCGACTGCAATTCGTTTTTCGCCAGCTGCGAGATCGCCCGCCATCCGACGCTTCGGGAAAAGCCGGTGGTCGTAGCAGGGGACCCGAAAGAGCGGAGAGGGATCGTGCTGGCGGCGAACTATGTGGCAAAGCAACAGTTTGGCATCTATACGACGATGCCGCTCTGGGAAGCGAAAAAACGCTGCCCGGACCTTGTCGTGCGGCCGCCGGATTTCGCCTTTTACCGCGAGATGAGCCGCCGCATGTTCCAATGGCTCGAGCGTTTCTCGCCTGTTTTGGAGCGCGCCTCGATCGATGAAGGCTATTTGGACATGACTGGCCGGACGCCAACCGTTCACCCGCTGGCCGTGGCCCATCATATCCAGCGCGGGCTGTTGGAGCAGCTGTCCATTCCAGTGAGCATCGGCATCGCCCCGAATAAGTTTTTGGCGAAAATGGCAAGCGAGATGAAAAAGCCGCTCGGCATCATCGTGCTGCGTAAACGCGATGTCCCGTCCGTGCTATGGCCGCTTCCGGTCGAACAGATGCATGGCGTCGGCCATAAAACTGCTGAGAAGTTGCGTGCGTTGGGCCTGCGCACAATCGGCCATGTGGCGAAGGCCGACCGCGAACTCCTTCGTCAGATATTTGGCGTTTACGGTCCGCGTCTTCACGACCGTGCAAACGGCATCGATCCGCGTTCGGTCGATCCCGACGCAGGGGAGAAACGGAAATCGGTCGGCCATTCGACGACGTTGCCATACGATATGGACAAAGAGCGGGAACTGCTCGCTGTGTTGCGCCAGCTAGCCGCCTCGGTCAGCGCAAGGATGAAACAAAAACAGGTGGTCTCCCGAACCATCCAACTGACGATCCGCTATCATGACTTTCACACGATCACCCGCAGTCAAACAGGGAATCATCCGTTCCACGACGCGGAAGCGATCTATTCTTACGCGGCACAGTTGTTTAAAAAGCATTGGGACGGCCGCCCAGTGCGGCTTCTTGGCATCGCCGCGATTCACGTGTTTGACGAGCGGGAAGAAGGAAAGCAGCTCGATTTGTTTCATTATGAAGAGGAAGCGAAAGCCGAAGCGCTTTGGCACACGATCGAACAGCTGCGGGCCAAATTCGGTGATCGCGCCCTTCGAACGGGTGCTGAGCTGCTACGTGGCATCCATTCACGGCCCGCGTTGGCTCAAGAAAAAAAGAAAGGCGATGTTTTGGATCCAAAATAGGAGAGGCAGGGAGATTCCCCACCTCTTGGTTACGGGACAATTTTCGTCTTTTTGAAGAAGGATAGCAGCCGCCATTTATGGCTTTTTATTTCTTCTTCAGCGGATGGATTGTCTGCCTGAACCATTCTATCCGTTTCCATTGGCGAAGAAGATGGATGGGCCAGGTTCGTTTCGCTAGTTGCTTTGGTAGGCGAAAGGGGGGCAGCGGCGGGGGAGGAGAGCACATCCTGCATGGTTGATTCATTTTTTGTTATTGGAGCTGGAAGCATCAGTGTTTCATGGATCTCATTTTCACTTTCTGTTTTTTGGTGATTCCCCCTCATGTCTTTAAACGATTGGTCATGATGGGTTATTGTATTGGTTCGATCTTGGCTTTCTAAAGCGGACGCCCTATCGAATGGAAGTTCAGTTTGCGAAGGGATAGAAAGTGTATGTTCGTTGTTGTTGATCCATTCAGATATTCTGGCTTCTGTACCTAGCGTATCTTGCGATTGGATGGTGGATGCTGGTGAGTTCGGTGACCTGTCCTCTTCCTCTCCTGCCGACGATTGATGTCGTCGGGATGGATGGCGACTATGGTGAGAGGAATGGTTCTCCATTCGAACACGTTTCATCTGGTTGGACTTTTGAGAAGATAGATGGGTTGATGAGGTTAGATGTGATTCTTTGGTTCTTACAGGTGAAACCACGATGGGCTGTTTTGTTTCATCAATAAATTCTTGTAGTTTCAAAAAGCTGTTCGACGATGAAGATTCTGTCTGTTTGCTGCCAACCAGTTGCTTGGCTGATTGGATCGTTCGAGAGGAAGTTTCGTGTTCTATGGTCAATAGTTGCACAATCTGACGCAACATATCTTTTAATTCGCTCATGTTGCTATCAGGATCCTCTCTTTCTCGGTCATCCCATTTTTTAGTAAAATTTTCCATTTGTTTAGATAGATGTTCAATTTCTCTAGAAAATCGCGATGTTTTTTCCAAAATAGACTCCAGTTCAACTTGTTGGTTTAAAATGTGTTTTTGTAAAACCAATAAATCCTTGTGTCTCTCTTGATCCATTTGCGATAGTTTTTCTTCCACCGTATGAAGTTTGTTGACCAAGAGGCGAACTTCTTCTTTCAGTTCATCTGCTTCTGGTTTATGAGTGACCAGAGCGTTTTTCAGTTCTTCCACCTCTCGAGATAGTTGATGGTTGTACTCTTTTAAAATACCATAATCTTTTTCCATCGTCTCGATCCTTTCTTTGCAAAGTGTTAATGTTGACTGAAACGAAACATGTTCGTTCATGAAAGATCGTTGCATAGAAAGCTCCCTCTCTAGGGATCGTTTTTTTTCTTCGATCATTTCCCGCTCTTTTTCCCATTCTGTTTGCTTTTGCTTTAAATCCGTTATCTCTTTTAATAAAGACTGGATGTGCTCTTCTTTCATTTTTGTTTGTTCTTTCCAATAGGAATGCTCCGTTTTCAATTGCTCGATCTCCTCGCGCAACTTCCCGTTTTCTTGATCCATCTTCTCTAACATTGCCGATAAGTCATGAATCTCCGTTGTTTGCCTAGACAACATGTCTTCATACTGTCGGCATTTCTCGGTAAGTTCAGTGTTTTCAGCCATTAGCTGGTTGGTTTGTTCGTGAAGATGGGCTAACTGGTCCTCAGAGGTTAACGAAGCGAGCAATGTTTTGTATTTGTCTAATTCGGATTTTAGATGGATGATTTGTTGCTGCAATTGAATACTTTTATGATCTCCACTCACGGCTTCACCCCCCTTTTTTAGCCATCTGTCATATTAGTGATTATATGCAAAAAATGGATGAGTATTTACACTTCATTTGAGGCAAATGTATCAGTTAAGGCTGTATTGGTACAGAATCGTTTTTGAGTGTATTTCGGATTTCCTATATAGATGCAATTGGAAACTTTACCATTTGCAGCTTTTACAGAGCCAACCGGCATTTGATCGACTGTCGGGCGACGGAACAACGCCATCTTTCATCCCACGATGGAAACCGTAGGCTTTCAGACGTCTTTTTCTGTAAAATTTATTATCTTTGTCCTAAACAATGGATTTTAATTATAAAAATAGGCTTTTTAACCATCACTCCCATTCGTTCATGACATACTATAGAGTAGCCTAAAAAAATGTAATGAAAGGAAGGGTATATTCCATGCCGATTAATTTAGAGCAATTTGCTCAACAATTCGACCGTGAATGCATCCAAGTTTGTAAAGTATATGACTGGACAACACACGTTGTACAGCTCGCCCAAGAGATCACCTTTACGTTTCCGACTGATTCTTTAACCGGCGTTACGATTTCTCAGGTCAATTGTTCCATCACCTTGTTGGAGTGTGCCGAAGACGCGCCTCGCCGCGATATTGAGTGTATGGTGGGCGATCAAGTAGTAACATTGCAGGCTGTCACTTTAAGCAAAACGATTCAAGTCGTTTTAGAGGTGACTGGAACCAATACATCTGGCGCTCAGGTCACGGTGCTCAGCAACCCCGTATTGATCACGACCAGTGAAGAAGTGATTCTTTGTGCTCCAGAAGGCACAACGGTGTGCTGCAATGCTGTGCAAAATACCTTCAATACTTGCCGCGTAGGGGCGTTTACGCAAAACGGGAACAACATTACTGCGAATATTTCGATCAGAATCTGCCAAAGCATTGTCGTGACATTTGAAGTCATTTTGGAAGTCGCTGCAAGATTTTGCCAACCCCGCCCGGAAATCATCTGCGAAGAAGAATGCCCTGTGGATGTCTTTCCGCCGCAATGTCCTGCCGTCTTTCCAACGATGTAAAAAACAATGTTTTGTTTATCCCGCAAAAAAGAGGAGATCACTCCTCTTTTTTCATACATATAAAATTAATAACGAACGGTTACAGGGGAGGAGGAAAAGGATGATTAGCCATCTTCCAGAAATGGAAAATAAAATCCGTGCCATTGAGAAGGAGCTTCATGTTGTCAAACAAGCATTAAAAGAGATGAAAAATTTGACCCAACAGGATAAACACGATGAGATTCGTGCCATTTGTTATTTCACATATTCATTATTGCTTCCGAAAACAGCGGGGCACAAAGGGACAGTTGCAGCGAACTTCACGATTCGCAATATGGGTTCTGTTCCTTTGGACAATCCTTTTATATGTTTAAGGGTCACCCCTAAAGAACACATTGCATTATCGGCAAAATTAGGAGATGGTATCCAATATGACCAACGTATCAATCCATTAGTGATGGAGCCATGGAACTATATGACCGCACAAGCGGAGCAAATGGCCGAAGAGAAAGGGGAGTTTTGGTTAAAGCCGGTTCGAGTATCAAAAATTGAGCCGGGGCAAAACCTTTCTTTTTCCAACTTTCAGTTTCAGATCGACATGGGAGAACAACCTACAACCTACAAAATGGAAGGATTTTTTTTCTGTCAACAGTTTCCTGACGGGATGCGAGCGTTGAATAATATTGTCATTCATACTTAATGGCTGAACACATTGTACAATCAGGGCTGGTTCATGACAAACCGTTTTCGTTCGGAAACTACAAAACAAAAGCTGACTCAATGGTTATTTATATCTCATATTTCGCAACCTTTGCATAATATACAAAAAACAACCCGGATATTCGCATAAAAATAATTTTTTATACAAAAAATTGTAAAATAATTAATTTTTATTCGGTCAAATCGGGCTTATTTCGAATTTTTATTCATGGTGCGAAATGTGAGTTATATATCTTTTCATTGAGTCAGCTTTTTATTCGTTATGCGTTTTTGACGACAAGGGCGTTCAAGGCGCGAGTTTCAGCTGTGATGCCGCTTAACAAAGTGGATAGAATTCCTCCGTTCGTTTCAATAACAACGCGATAGATATGCGTGCCCACTCCTGGTACATCCACCCATGTCAAGTTCGGGAATAGCGTCGTGTTGGCGGCAGCCGTTAACACAGGAAGAAGCGATTCGACATCAAGGGATGCAATTGGCGTAAAGGCTCCTCCGTTCGTTGAACGCTCTAAGCGATACGTAATGCCTGTTAAGGTCACGCCGGATAGGAGAGCCAATACGGCCAATTCCAATTCGACCATCGAATCAAGCTTGACACGATCCCCGCTCAGGGTGGTAATCGGTTGCAAACGAAGCACTTCCGTGACGGCTGTTCCTGTCAGCGGGATTGTAATGGGCAGATCAGTTGAAGACTGCGTAAAAAACAATTGGGGAAACAATCCACCATTGCACACACAAACCATTCATCTATCATCCTTTCCCAATAGTTTAGGTTTGGTACTACTGTATTAAATGATAATGTTTGGAGAAATGATTCTGATGAATAACTATTTTTTGACCTATTTCCTGTAAATGGGGGAATAACTAATTCTTGAATCCGTGACAGTGGTTCATGAAAAATACCGAAAAACCCTATTATATCAAGGATTTAGCTAAGTGTCGGACATTCACTTATTGAGTGAAAAGCAAAAAGTGTTATCAGGCGTGTTGATTATCCAATAAAATCCAAAGGGTATAGAAAAAAGAGCACCTTTCCTGTAGAATGTGAGTAGCAACACAAACAAACCCAGGAGGTGCTCTCTATGAACAAGCATACCACACTCCCGAATTTGATGCAAAAACTTGTTTCGGATGAAGAGATTCAACGGATTGCCGAAGCGGTTGGGTATCGTGATTCGTCTCGAACCTTTCCGTTGCGCGAGTTGATTCACTTCTTCCTGCTGGCCGCCATGCATCAATGGAAAAGCTTTCGCCACGGAGCCGATGTGGGGCCTCTGTATGGATTGCCGCGATTCCATTATTCAACTGTATCCAAGAAAGCGAAAGAAGTTCCCTATGACATCATGAAACGCTTGTTGGCGTTGATCATTTCCAAGTGCAACCGCCAAACCCGCCGTTCGCTTCGGTTTCCCAAACCGCTTCGGGTGGTGGATTCGACGACCGTCACGGTCGGGAAAAACCGCCTGCCATGGGCGCCGTATCACGGCGAACGCGCCGGAGTGAAGCTGCACGTCGCGTATTCGCCGGAATCCTCGTTGCCGGCAGACGTGGTGGAAACCATCGGACTGCGTCATGATGGCCCGGTGGGAGAACAGTTGACGAACGCTCAACAAGTGCTCGTGGAAGACCGGGCGTATTTCAAAATCGAACGCCTCGATCGATTTGTGGAGCAGCATCAGCTCTTTGTCATTCGGATGAAGGACAACATCGAACTTCATCAGAAAAAAAGCTTGAAACGCCTTTCCAGCACATCCTCATCGGTTCAAGCCGACTTCACGTGCCAGTTGGGGACGAAACAATGCCGCTCCACCAAGCGTCACCGGGTGGTGATCTTTCGAGATGCGAATGGCCGCGACATTCGGGTCGTGACGAATCTCTTCCATGCGTCTGCGGAAACCATTGCCGACATGTACCAACAACGTTGGACCGTTGAAGTCTTTTTCCGCTGGGTAAAGCAATATCTGAATGTCCCAACCTTGTTTGGCACGACGGAAAATGCGGTATACAATCAGCTGTTTGGGGCGTTCATTGCGTATGTGTTGCTGCGATGGCTGTATGATCAAACCAAAAAACGGACGAACGTCTCTCTTTCCTTCATTTCGTTTGTTCGCCGTTTTTTCTCTGGGCAGCTTCCTCTCGATTGGAAATCCGGGATGGCCGCTGCTTTGTTTGAGTATGCCCAAATTTATGGAAGACGTATGTCTAATTTTGGATAATCAACACTCGTGAAGTGTTATATTTGTTGATTTGGCAAGCTTTCTCGGCAGTTTCAGGGCATTCTCATCATGGATTCAGCTAATGAGACAAGAGGATGAATGTGGTGAACGAGGGGGCGCCAACCCATACCCATCAAGTTAAGAATTTTGGTCTTTGTGCATCGTCAAAAACATGGTATCCTTATCTAACGAACACTCCACGTTAGAAAGGATTTTTTTCATGGAAAAACAAATGAAAGCATGGATTCAAACCATTCGTCAACTCTTTTCTCCCGAAGAATGAACCCGTCTCGCACGGAAAACAGGCTTTATCCGGCGGCAGCGTTCGTTAACGGCGGAAGCCTTTCTGACTCTCTGTGCATGGGGAGATGGCTCACTGGCAAAACAGTCGCTTCAGCGGTTGTGTGCGGCCTTGACGCTCTGGCATGGCTGTTCCCTTTCAAGCGAAGGCTTGAATCAGCGTTTTACCGATCGGGCCGTGGCATTTTTGCGAGAAGTGTTTTTCCTTCTCCTCCTGCATCAACGTCCATTGCTTTTGTCAGCCATGGAGACCTATCGAACTTGTTTTACCCGCCTGCGGATTTTGGACTCAACCAGCTTTTTGGTTCCCGCTGACTATGGGGAAGACTATCGAGGTTCCGTTTCGTCGGGGGCAAAACTTTAGTTTGAATATGATTTGTTATCCGGCGCCTGCCTTCAGCTATGCGTTCAATCGGCCAATGACTCGGACGCCCGTTTTGCCTATCATGCCCAGCACACGATTTTACCGAATGACCTATGTATTCGGGATTTGGGCTTTTTCTCCGTTGCCGCACTGGCCGAGATCGACGCCCGCGGAACGTATTCTATTACTCGGCTCCGTTCCGATATGAAAGTGTATATCAAGGAGAATGGCCAGTGGAAGGAATGGGATTGGGAATCCCTTGGGAATCAATTAGAGGAAGGGGAATCAGTGGAAATGGAGCATGTATACATCGGGCATGAGCGCTTGTATATCCCACGCTTGATTTTTCGACGTCTGACGGCGGAAGAATGGCAAAAACGGATGGCGTATGTGCGAAAAAAGGAAAAAAGAAAAGGGAAGGCGCTGGCACGCCAAACCCTCGAACAAAAGAAATACCACATCTTACTGA
The DNA here is from genome assembly GCF_001908025.1 of Geobacillus proteiniphilus. Lineage (GTDB taxonomy): Bacteria > Bacillota > Bacilli > Bacillales > Anoxybacillaceae > Geobacillus > Geobacillus proteiniphilus. The sequence goes on along the minus strand of NZ_MQMG01000021.1, from coordinate 7,875 downwards.
CGAATTTACCACAAGAGTCGTTTGATGGTCAACAGGTTTATGAGCTCTATTCCCTGCGCTGGCAAATTGAATTGTTGTTGAAAGCCTGGAAATCCGTATTTGATTTGGAGAAAGTCAAGGAGATGAAAAAAGAACGTTTCGAATGCCATTTATACGGGACGTTGATTGCCATTTTGGTCACCCAGACGTTTCTGTTTCAAGCTCGGATGTATTGGCATCAAAAGGAAGACATTCAAATCAGTGAACGGAAAGCGCTCGATCTTCTCCAATCGTATTGGCACCAGTTGCTTTTGCGTTCGCATATGGCGGAAATCAACCTTTTCTCTCTCCTTTCCCTGTTACGAAAACATGCCAAGAAAGGTCGAAGGAAAGGGGAAGAAACGGCATCAGATATCTTAACGAAATTAGAGATATGGTAGAATTAGATATGGATATAAATACCAAATACCCCTCTTCTGGAGGGGTATTTGGTATGCCCAATAATGGATGTGATCCCCATCATTCACTGCGGGGATGAACACGAGTATCGTCTTAAAAATTTTATACCGCTAAACTTGACGGGTATGGGATCCTCGTTCCCAGCGGCAGCGGATATTATACAATTGTCAATGGAAATGAAATTATTCGAGTCCATCCTTATCACATCAAAAGCATCAGCTGTGGCCCCAAAGGAGCGTTTCAAGCGGTGACGGCGGGAGAAAGCCAAGGAGGCGGCGAGAACCAGGGAGAACAAAAACAGCAGGAATCGCAAGCATCCCATCAGGAGAAAAAGGACGAAAAGGAAGGGGAACGGCACAAGAAAGAAAAGAAAAAGAAAGAAGAAAAGGTCAAAGACGAGAAGAAGACAGAATCGTCTTCCGATAAGCAACAAGAAGGGCAGAGTGAAAAGGAGAAAAAAGGAAAGGAACGCGACAAGACGAAAAAACATGGGGAAGACAAGAATAAGAGAAAAGGTGACCATCAGGAAAAATCAGAGGAGAAACCGAAAAAAGAGGATCAAAACCTCAAACACGATTAACATGCAACAGGCGGCATTCACCTGAAACCAAAAAGGATGAGAGGCAATGGATCCACTAAAAACATTGTTAGGAAAACATGTGAAGATGGAGATTTCCGGGGGGACAACGGTTCAAGGGATTCTTGTCGACTTTGGTTTAGATATTGTGGTGATCTATACAGGGAAAGAGTATTTGTATGTCCCCCATTTGCATATTCATTGCGTCAAACTCCACACTGATCCCACCTTCCAAATCGCCAGTCCCTTTCCGGAAGTCCCGTTGCAGGAAGAATCGGGAATCTCTTACCGAAAGACGTTATTAAATGCCAAAGGGCGATTTGTTGAAATTTATGTGATTGGAAATAAATCGATCCATGGTTATATTACCAATGTGTTCAATGATTACTTTGTTTTTTATTCACCGGTCTATAAAGCCATGCTCATCTCGTTGAATCATTTAAAATGGTTAACTCCCTACCAAAAAAATATTACTCCTTACACATTAGGAAACGATGTGCTGCCGGTGCAGCCGACTTCGTTTTCCTTGCAGCGGTCCTTGGAAGAACAGCTGAAAAAGATGGAAGGTCAATTAGTCATTTTTGATTTGGGTGATCACCCAATGAAAATTGGCCTGTTAAAACATGTGCAAAGTAATATCGCCGAACTTGTCACAGCGGGTGGAGATTCGATTTATTGGAAGGTGATTCATTTAAAAACCGTCCATTTTCCATCATAGAGAAAGGGACACTACAAGATGGCGAATCGAACCAGACGGAGGATCTCTTGTTTATGGGATGGTGTGGGGCAAACTTGATTAAACTGTCATTGACAAGCCAAAATCCCTCCTGGCGTGAAACGAAGGAGGGATTTTTGGCGGGGTTACATATTTAAAGCGTACCATCGCCATCCTAATAGTACACACGATCCTGTGAGCGCGACCATTTCAACCGGAATATGCATGTACGAAGCGACAAACAGGCTCAACCGGACAGTCAGCACGAACAGAAGAATCATCTTCATTTTGTTTTCCGATACTTTCATCTCATCATAGGCGGAACGGTCCTTCAGAGGATGGTGGAAAAACGAGCGGGGAGTAATAGGAACCACCATTGGAGGCAGCGTTTTAGGGATATCATGATAAAAAACGAGAAACAATAACCCTAGCAAAAACAACAACCCCAGCACCGAGGGAACGAACATCATCGCTGTCTGCATGTATAAGTTCATATCGATGATTTTTAATGAAATTAAATTGACCATGTTGCTTACGCCGATCGGAGCGCTCGAGGCGGTGGCAATCAACGCCCCGCTGATGAGATATGGCAATTTCTGATGTTTTTTCAGCTGAAAGCTGTTTAAAAGCAATAGTAAAATGGGCGTCGTGATCATGATGCTGCCGTCATTGTTAAAAAAAAGCGTCATCAGGAAACAAAGGGTGTTGGTGTACCAAAATAACCGGATCCCCGACCCGTTGGCCCGATGGGCAAGAAGAGAGGCGATCCAATGAAAAAACCCGATGCTTTCAAGCACAAGCGCCATGACAAGAGTTGAAATGATTGTCATGGCCGCCCCGCTTACTTTGACGCTAATATCCATCAGATGGGACACGTTCACCGCTCCGCTGGCGATGACGATTAACGCGCCGATGGTTGCGGGAATGGCCTCATTCATTCCTTTTGGGCGCCAGTAAATGAGCATGATCGTAAAGAAAAAGGCAAAGAGGACCATAGCTGATGTAATAGACATCACTCCTTTCATGGTTTCAGATTGTTTTGATCCGTCCATCTTTAAATTGTCCATATGGCTTGTTTGTACTGTATATATATGTGCCCTAAAACAGTCTTGTACTGTGCCATTCGCGCAATTTCTACAAAATCCGCATTTGTTCGCTATGGATGATAGTCTAGAGGAAAATATGGATGGACAGGGAGAGGAATCGGGAGATGTAAAACATTGGATGGCCAACGCTTTCCCATACGCAAAGAGGGGACAATTGTATGATAACTAAGGTTTTGAAACCCTGCGCTCTCGATGGTTTTTCCAATGCTCCAAAAGATGATGGGCGTATCTTCAGGAGAAGAAGATTGGCAGACAAACAATCCCTCTTCAGCAAGGAGCGGTGTAGAAGAGTGTAAAATTCAGTGATATATAGATCACTGACGATTTGATCAGTCGGATCTGGAAAATCAATGATAATGATTGAGTACGGAGCGGGATGGGAAGCAAGAAAATCAACCGCGTTTTGGGGATGGATGGTGACGCGGCGGTCATGGAGCGAGTATTGGTTCAAATCCGCTAAACGTTTGACATGCTTCGCTGCATGCAAGACAAAATATACGATAGGAATGGCATGTCTTGAGTTGATACGATGGTGCGATCGAAGATAGGAAGATTGTATACTAAAAAATATTTTTTATCCTTTACTAATAAATATCAATTTAGTATAATTTTAATGTACTAATCATTATCAATTCTAGTTGTCAGAGAAAACAACTAGAAAGATAATGATAAAATTTGAATTTATGATGAAAGGGGAAGAGGGAATGGAAAACCAAAATCAACACAATGTTTCCAAATGTCCGTATCATGGCGGCGTGACCAGTCATGCCTCGAACAGAACAACAAACAAAGACTGGTGGCCGAACCAGCTGAACTTAAGCATTCTCCATCAACATGACCGAAAAACGAATCCTCATGATGAAGAGTTCAACTATGCTGAGGAGTTTCAAAAACTAGACTACTGGGCGCTCAAAGAAGATTTGCGCAAACTGATGACGGAAAGCCAAGACTGGTGGCCGGCCGATTACGGCCATTACGGGCCGTTGTTTATCCGCATGGCCTGGCATTCAGCTGGCACGTACCGCATTGGTGACGGCCGCGGCGGCGCTTCGACCGGCACGCAGCGCTTTGCGCCGTTAAACAGCTGGCCGGATAACGCCAACTTGGATAAAGCGCGGCGGTTGCTGTGGCCAATCAAAAAGAAATATGGCAACAAGATTTCTTGGGCGGACTTGTTCATCTTGGCAGGCAATGTCGCCATCGAATCCATGGGAGGAAAAACGATCGGATTCGGCGGCGGCCGAGAAGACGTATGGCATCCGGAAGAAGACATTTATTGGGGATCGGAAAAAGAATGGCTCGCTTCTGAACGCTACAGCGGGGATCGCGAACTCGAGAATCCGCTTGCGGCTGTTCAGATGGGGCTGATCTATGTCAACCCAGAAGGGCCTGATGGCAAGCCGGATCCGAAAGCAGCGGCGCGCGATATTCGCGAAACGTTCCGCCGTATGGGAATGAACGATGAAGAAACAGTCGCCTTGATTGCAGGAGGCCATACGTTCGGTAAAGCGCATGGCGCTGGCCCGGCTACACATGTTGGCCCCGAGCCGGAAGCCGCCCCGATTGAAGCGCAAGGGCTGGGCTGGATCAGTTCGTATGGAAAAGGAAAGGGACGCGACACGATCACAAGCGGCATTGAAGGCGCTTGGACGCCGACGCCAACCAAATGGGATACATCGTATTTCGACATGCTGTTTGGCTATGACTGGTGGCTGACGAAGAGTCCGGCTGGGGCATGGCAATGGATGGCGGTCGATCCGAATGAAAAAGACCTTGCACCGGATGCCGAGGATCCGTCGAAAAAAGTTCCGACGATGATGATGACGACGGACTTGGCGCTTCGGTTTGATCCGGAGTACGAAAAAATCGCCCGCCGATTCCATCAAAATCCAGAAGAATTTGCCGATGCATTTGCCCGGGCGTGGTTTAAACTGACTCACAGAGATATGGGTCCGAAAACGAGATATCTCGGTCCGGAAGTTCCGAAAGAAGATTTTATCTGGCAAGACCCGATTCCGAAAGTCGATTATGAACTGACCGATGCCGAAATCGAAGAAATCAAAGCGAAGATTTTGAATTCAGGGTTAACGATCAGCGAACTCGTGAAAACAGCTTGGGCTGCGGCCAGCACGTTCCGCAACTCGGATAAGCGCGGCGGAGCCAACGGCGCCCGCATCCGCCTTGCCCCGCAAAAAGGCTGGGAAGTGAACGAACCAGAACGCTTAGCCAAAGTGCTTTCGGTGTATGAAGACATCCAAAGCGAGCTGCCGAAGAAAGTCAGCATCGCCGATCTCATCGTTCTTGGCGGCAGCGCCGCGGTCGAAAAGGCGGCCCGCGACGCCGGCTTTGATGTCACAGTGCCGTTCATTCCAGGACGGGGCGATGCGACACAAGAGCAAACCGATGTCGAGAGCTTTTCGGTATTGGAACCGTTCGCAGATGGCTTCCGCAACTATCAAAAGCAAGAGTACAGCGTTCCGCCGGAAGAGCTGCTCGTCGACAAAGCTCAGCTGCTCGGGTTGACCGCACCAGAGATGACCGTGCTCGTCGGCGGCTTGCGGGTGTTGGGTGCGAACTACCGTGATCTGCCTCACGGCGTCTTCACTGATCGCATCGGGGTGCTGACGAATGACTTTTTTGTCAACTTGTTGGATATGAACTATGAATGGGTGCCGACCGAAGGCGGCATTTATGAAATCCGCGACCGGAAAACGGGCGAAGTGCGGTGGACGGCAACCCGGGTCGACTTGATTTTCGGATCGAACTCGATCCTTCGTTCGTACGCGGAATTTTACGCCCAAGACGACAACCGAGAAAAATTCGTCCGCGACTTTATCAACGCTTGGGTCAAAGTGATGAACGCCGACCGCTTTGATATTCATTTGAAACAAGCAAAAGAGTCGGTCACGGTTTGATCGGCGAGGCGAAAAGAAGCAGCTTGCCGCTGAATTGGCAAGCTGCTTTTGTATGTCTAGAAATCTCTTTCTGTGGCGGAAGGGCGGCTGAAGGCAGACGGAACACTCAATCACTCGATTTAATTGAGGGTGATGAAGAAAACAAGGTCATGTCGATCGTTTCACTGGTGATTTCAATGCCTGTTTATTTGATTGTGAGAGGAATAATTGGGAATAGTATGTATTTTATTGACAAATTATGTAGTTTTCAGTATTATTGCGGCAGGACCAAATAACATAGAATAGAGGAGAAGGAAAACACAACCGCTCATGTCAAAAATATAATAAAGATAGCTCAGCCCTGCCAAACGGTAGCGGGGAAAAGCTATCTTACCGTACGTTGAGATGCTATCAGCCCTGCCAAACGGTAGCGGGGAAAATAACATCTTGCTATTCTAACTATAAGATATAAACGTGTTTTAGTCAACAAAAAATGAAATTATGTATCGGAAAATAGGGGAGTCTGCTCATTTATGCACTACTTAATCTATTTTGATGAAAGTAATAAGCTTGACCAGTTTAACGCTGACTATTCTTACTATGGGGCCTATGGGGGAACCGATGCCTCGATGGCGAAGGTAGTTAAGCAAGTTCGAAATATCTTCAAACAGTGTAATTCTTTTAGTGAACTTCATTTTCGAGAGTATACGAAAGACAACCTTGTCAAGAAATATTTCCAAACCCTTCATACGGTTATTAATGAGAATGTACAAATTAATATTCTAACCGTTAATAATAAGGACGCTTTATATGCGGCACAAAGAATTGGATTAACGACGACTGAGCTAAGAAACTTATTCTATATTAAAATACCGGAAAGGTTATTTTATGGAATGACTCGGGATTTATCGAGTCAAGAATCTGGAATGGTTAGGGTGAAGATTAAGGTAGACCAGAATGATGAGTATGATAAGCTTTTTCTTGAAACGAAAATCATTGAACAGATGAATGCACATTCGGCTTATCGCAATAAAAATTATCGCGTTGTTAATGTCCTTTCCCAAAACTCTGTCAAATCAATACCTTTGCAAATAGTGGATACATTTATGGGGATTGTTATATTTTTGCTGGAACAAAATTATCTCGAATCATCCAATACCGCTAAGATAAAAAGTGATTTAATATACCGATTTCTCATTGAAGGGAATAACTTAATTAACTTTCAACGGCAAATCAAACTATACAAATGGACGGGACACGAAGAACTCACCTCTATTAACATCAGCGACTATGTATCGCCCTTTATGGCTTATAAGGCAGCATACGATTCACAAGAAATAATACGAATTCAAAAGATCATGGTTGAGAATCCCGTGATGTCTCTAAAAGAGCTTAGACTCAAGGTGGGTTATCCGAATACCATGAAGAATACACTTATCGGATATAAGGATCAGATTGAAGGGCGGGGAAGAAATTATTCTATTTTATGATTCTCGTATTTTTCATCAGCAAACTGACCGTTTTATCCCTTGCAGTGCTCCTATTGGTGTTGATCACTGTTGTATGGATTCGGAGGGGGATCGGAAGCCGCGATGAGAGACAATGAAAAAATGCTCCAACGGGCATATCAAACTTGCTAAAGCTTATCTTATAATGTAATAGACTGGTAATCAAGGCCAACTGCATCAGCAAATGATCTAATAGATTCGGAAAGGAGCGCCCGATGAGGATACGCAAATGTTCTAGAGCAGTGATCGTCAATGAGCGAAACGAAATTCTTCTTCAGAAATTTGAATTTCGGGACGTGGCAGGAAACAAAGTGTTATGGGTTACTCCAGGAGGGGGCATTGAAGAAAACGAGACCCCAGCTGAAGCTTTAAAAAGGGAATTATACGAAGAACTAGGCATAGTTGTTGATCTTCTCGGTGAGCCCATATTCCAACTGGATGTATGGATTGAAGGAAAACAAGGTTCTTTTATTAGCCGGGAAATTTATTATCAAATCACGATCCAATCCGATACGGTGTTGTCTATCGAACATATGACAAAGAACGAAAAAGACACACTGAAAGGGCTAAAATGGTGGAGCAAAGACGAATTGCAAAAAATCAACGACTTTGCGCCGCGTGAAATATTGAATTACAT
>NZ_MQMG01000020.1 GCF_001908025.1 Geobacillus proteiniphilus | reverse complement strand
AACCTAGCAAGAAAAGTGGAGGCCGCCCGCTTATCGGCGAGGTGCGCTGGAGGGCCTGCGAGGAGGCTCGAACCAAGCAAAGCTTGGTTCTGCGTGGGTGGTATCACAGGAGCGTAAGCAATGTGTCGCCGCCGCAGCAGGACCGAAGCGTCGCGAGCCGATGGCGGCTGGAACTAGACAGTACGAAAAGTGGAAGCGCCGCGATTAGCTCTCGAAGCCAAATGTTCTTCACCCGCAGGGGTGCTTGCACCCCGAGGGGGAAGGTTATTTGGCAGAAGAGAGCTAGGCGCTGGAACTGGACAAAGAAAAGCGCAGGCGAGCGGCTTCTTCCAACGGTTATCTAGTTTTGAAGGAATGAATTTTTCTCATGATGCGGAAGTAGTTCAGTGGTAGAACACCACCTTGCCAAGGTGGGGGTCGCGGGTTCGAGTCCCGTCTTCCGCTTTTCCATCATGCGCTCGTAGCTCAATTGGATAGAGCATCTGACTACGGATCAGAAGGTTAGGGGTTCGAATCCTCTCGAGCGCGTTTATTAACTAACTTCAAAAAAGGTATTGACAAAAAAACAATTAGCGATTATATTTTTATTGCAGTCGTTTCTAAGACAAGTCCTAATGATATTGATCATGCGGGTGTAGTTTAATGGTAAAACCTCAGCTTCCCAAGCTGAAGTCGTGGGTTCGATTCCCATCACCCGCTTTCCTTTTATTTTTATTGTGTAATCGGAGAGATCCCCGTTTTAAAGCGGGGATATTAGAGTGTGATCCGTATCATGTCCCAGTAGCTCAGCTGGATAGAGCAACGAGCAAAGTCATCTTCGAAATGGCTACGAGTTGTCCCGACGCACCAAGCTTCCTTGAGTAGGCTTGTAGAGGAAGGGACAGCGGGAATATTGGGGTGTCCTGTTGATTATGTCCCAGTAGCTCAGTTGGATAGAGCAGCGGCCTTCTAAGCCGTCGGTCGGGAGTTCGAGTCTCTCCTGGGACGCCATTTCCATACGAAAAGAACGCGCAAAAGGCGCTGGAACGAAGTTCTCCGATCGCCAGGAAAGAAGATTGATTCCATGTGCGAGAGGGGAATTTTTTATTTGGTTATAAGAGCCGACAGTGGGAATATTGGAGTGTTCTGTCGATGATGTCCCAGTAGCTCAGCAGGATAGAGCAACGAGCAATGACTTCTATGAACCCGCTACGAGTTGCCCCGACGCATCCATCTTCTCGAGTAAGCTTGTAGAGGAAGGGGCATCGGCCCTAAGCCGTCGGTCGGGAGTTCGAGTCTCTCCTGGGACGCCACTTACATACGATTCGTTCGGGTTAAAATCCTCAAAACCCTTGATACGACCGCGTTTGCGGTCGTTTTTCATTTTTTGGGAATCCCGAAAAAAAACGATAGGATCCGAAAAAATTTTGCACGAATTTTGCACCGTGATCACAAGGCATTATAGAGTTCCACCATGGTTTGATCTACCTGCCGCGATTCTTTTTGTTCCTTCTCGTCTATGATGTGAGAGTAGAAATCTTCATCTGAAAGAGCGTGCAAACGTTCCGAAAGAATGTGCAAAATCCAGAATAATCCGTAAAAATTTTGCACATGATTTCCGAATCCTCCTGAAATAATTTGAAAAAGGGATTCTGAAATAATGTGCTAATTTACATTAAGATATTATGAAGAGAATGTTAATTATATTTGTATTATAATTACAAATATTGAATAAAAAATGATTAGTGTTATTATTTGTATTGAAGGAAATCCTCCTCATCCAGATATAGGCGATTATGGAGACCCTGACAAAAGAGAATGGAAACAGTATATATTATCCTGATACAAATGAAGAAAGTGTGATGAGGTGTCCATTAAAAAAGGAGAGATTAATATATGCTAAGTAGTTTTTTTGCTTCGGTTCTTCTTGGCTTATCTTTATCAATTCCGATTGGTCCTATTAACATAGAAATGGTGAAGCGGGGAATAAAGTACGGATTTTTTCATTCATGGGTTGTCGGATTGGGAGGAATGTCAGCGGATATTGTACTAATGTTTGCCATCTTTTTTGGCTTATCCGTTTTTTTAACAAAATCTGTTGTACAGCTCATCATGTGGTTTTCTGGTTTCTTAATTTTGTGTTATTTGGGTTATGATAGCATAAAGGAGGCATTTAAAAAGGTTGAAATAACCGGAGAGGTTAACAAAGAAGGTTTATTCAAATCATATCTTTCTGGCTTCTTTATAGCTATATCGAATCCACTTAATATTGTTTTTTGGGTTAGCATCTATGGATCTGTATTAGCGATGGAATTGAATTCTATTGAAAGGTATCATGCACTTGCTAAAAGTAGTGCGATATTTCTGGGGATCGCATTATGGGATTTTACAGTAGCACTCTCTGTACATTTGGGAAGAAAAATGATAAGTCAAAAGTGGCTAAAATGGTTATCTGTTGCTGCAGGGATTTCTTTGATTGGATTTGGTATAAGCTTTGGATATAGAGCCTTTAAAACGTTTCTACATATGATATAAGTTTCGGTATCTAAAATCGTTATGATATACGGTACATCTCTCCGAAGCAATCTCTTTATTGACAGGGAGAGTATTTAATGTATCAAGCCATAAAAATAAAAGCCTCCTTTTGGTTTACATCTCACATTTCGCACCCTGACAGGGTAGAAAGAAAGGATTTTTTATTTCGTTTTTCAGGCAGGTCCATTCATCCTTGAAATATCAATAATTTTGTGATGTGCTTGTTATCCCTTCTGGGGGGACGCCATTTACATACGAAAGGAACGCACGAAGTAGCGTGAAAAAAGTCTCCTATTGCGAGCGCCGGATCAGAGGGCGCTGTGATAGGAGACTTTCGTTTTTGATTAAACATATACGGCGAAATCGCACGGAAATAAATCTCCTATCGCGGTTTAGCTGAATTGTGATGGGAGATTTTTTTCTTCCGTAGGCAATAGAACCTCTATTTGTCTGGGCCGGGCTTGCCGACCTTTCTCTCTTTTGGCATCGCACGCTTACTGCGATCGCAGAAGCATTTTTTCGTTAATGGAACAGCTGTGTTTTGTCTTGCAAATGAAAACAAATTGAAACGTTCCTTTCCGCGAAAGTTTGTTAAAATATATAGAATAGAAATAAAATCATAAAACGTGCCATACAATGAACATGCATGGCAAATATACGAGTCAGGTGATCGACATGGGGTTTGAACAGCAACTTGTTCATAAAACATTTTACGAGACGTTGATCGAGGCGGGAGAACGCGACGTTGTCAGCGCGCTTGGCGATATTTTTTTCACGGCGCATCGGGATGGCGCTGATTTGTCGTCGATTCGCTTTGCCCAAGGGGAAGTGTATTTCCACCGCCGCGATTATGAGGCGGCGATCTTTAAATGGGAACAAGTCCATCACGACGATTTGCGCCCGTGGGCGCAAAAAAACATCGCCGACAGCTACTATGAGCTTGGGCGGCTCGAGCTGGCCGAGGAGCTGTACCGTTCGATTGAGACGGCAAGCGAAACGTTGCATGCGGAAATCATTTTGCGTCTGTTTTCGCTCTACCGTGAGTTGGGGGAAAAAGCGAAAGCGGATGATATGATTAAGCGCGGCGTGACGTTGTATCCGGATTATCCGAACATGACCGAATGGGCGCGCGCCTTTTTCGAGGAGCAAGGTGATTGGGAAAGCGCCGTCGAGCTTGCTTTAGGAGAGGCGGTGCGGACGTCGGCGCGCCGCTGGGCGGACATCTTGACCGGTTATGTGGAACAAGGACATGCGCGAACGATGGCGCCTGCGCGGTTTTCACGCTGCCTGGCGCTGTTGTACGAAACGGATCGCGTGAAGTTTGAACGGCTTGTGCAGGCGCTATGGAACGGTTATCGGGATGGAGACCTCTATTTTTCGTGGCTCGCGGAGTGGAACCGCCTCTATGACGAGTTGGCGATCGGCCGCGACTACGACTGGAAGCGAATTCCCGACCTTTTAGGGGAAGCCTATGCGGGATTGATGAAAGGGCCGTACCGATTGAAAGAGTTGGTGGAAGTTGTTCCACCGCTTGTCAAAAGCTGGGCGAGTTTAGCCGACGGTCCGGAGACAGCGGTGGCCGCGGCTGCCGTGTTGGCGTGGAGTGAGAAATTTCCTGAGGCGTTTGAAGAAGATACGGTCAACGACGCCGCTAAGCGGCTCGTCCATGCGAAACGGCAAGCTGGGGAAGCGGGTGTGTCGCTATTTGAAGAAATTGCCGATTGGGCGGAAGAGCAGCGGGCGGGCTCGCATTTCCGCTTCCGCTGGTTCGTGCGGCAGCTGTCCGATTCGCGGACGCATTTCATTTTGGTCGCTGGGGCGTCACGCCATGAGCGGTTGGCGTTTTTGCGGACGTTGGTCGGCGAGGCAGCGTTGGCGGCGCCGTCTGCGCCGGTGCTTGCGTGGAGAAACGGCGGGGAGATGGAAGTCGCGAAAATCAGCGACGACCAGTTTACCGTTTTTTCGAGCATTGACGAATTTCAACAGGCAACGGGCGGCCGCGGAAGCCGGTTTCCCGATGATGTCGTTATCGAGTGCAGAGCACCGTTTTCACTCGTGCCGCAAGGGATTGTCTTGTTGGATATAGGCCCGCTCGGCGGGCGCGCTTCATCCGACCATGAAGCGCTTGTGTCGTTTTCGCTTGCTGATAGCATTCTTTTTCTTCTCAACGGCGAGGATCCGTTTTCTAGCGCCGATGAACAGTTGATGCTGCAGCTTCGCGAGCGGGCGCCGTCTGCGCCGATGTACGTTTTGCTTCCTCCGGGCGACGGGATGGTGGATGAAGAGGAGACGGCGAGAATCGTTGAGGAAGTGGAAGCGCACGTTCGTACGATCGTTCCGGAAGCCAATGTCATGGTCTATTCGCCGCATGCGCCAAGCCGCAAGCAGCAACAAGCCCTCGTCGGCTGGCTTGAGGAGATGCGCCGCTGCGTGTCCCCTGTCCGCCGCGAGGAAGCGATTTTAACGACGATCCGTCAGTTCATCGCTCATTTGTTCCGGCAGCGGGTCGAGGCGGAAAGCCGACTGGCGGAGCTGGTCGTATGGAAAAAAGAAATGGCGGCCAAACTCAGCGGCGCCATTCATCAGCTTGGCGACCTGCAAGAGGAGAAAACGGCCAAAACGGCAAAGTCGTTCCGCACCGTCTTGGCGGAAATGCGGGGCGAGCTGTCAGCGGCGATTCCCGATCTGTTGCGCAACATGGCGGATCTTGTGAGCGAAGACAGCGATTTTTCCCGCTTGCATCTTGAACTGAACGACAAAGCGAACGAACAGCTTCGCGCTTATCTCGATGAAGAGGCGCTGCCAAAGCTGCGCCGCGCCATGGAACAGTGGATTGCAGCGACGGAAGACGAATTCAACGAATGCCAGGTGTTTTTGCATGAAATGGGCGAAGGGTTTAACGCCATGTTCGGCGAGGAACGGCTCAAGCTCGAATGCGACTTTCGCATTCTCGCCGATTGGCGGCGCGATACGGATCGGTTGATCAGCGGGGTGCAAGTGGGCAAGGTGAACTTTTTCTTGCGGAGAACGCCAAGCCAGCTGCTGTTGAAAGGGGCGGGCAAACTGCTCGGTGCCTTTGCGCAAAACAAGGCGATGCTGGCGCAAAAGTATAAGCAGTTCATCCAGACGCAAGATTACGCTGAGGTGGTGGAGGCGATCATCCAGCAGTTGCTACTGCCGTTTGAATGGTTTGCCAAATCGCTTGAACGCGACGTTACCCAATTTTTCCATTCGCCATTAACGGCGCTCGATGAAACGTTGAAACGGCTGGAGCTGGAGATCGCTGCCCAGGAAGGCGAGCTCAAACATATGCGCAAAAACCCTGAGGCGTACCGCGACCCGCTCGTGCTCTTTGGCATTCGTTTGCGGCAATGCGAGCAGCTGGCGCAGGCGGCATCTGCCGCTGTGCACTTGCTGCAGGACGAAAACAAACCAATCGGTTCGGTCTAATGGTTCCGTGCGGAACCGTGCTTGAACGGAATAAGGCTGCGTCAACGGTCGGGTCTGGCCGCTCGTTTGGCGCAGCCTTATTGTTTAGAGCTGGCAAAACCGATTACGACAGTTCGAATGCCCAGTTGCCATTGTGGAAAATCGGCTCGCGCTTCCCGTCTTTCGTCACGCCGTCAATGTTCAGCTCAGCTGAGCCGATCATAAAGTCGACGTGGACGAGGCTGTCGTTGACGCCGCGACGGTCGAGTTCGTCTTTGGACAACGACGCGCCGTTTTCGATATTGGTCGGATACGCCTTGCCGAGCGCCAAATGGCAAGCGGCGTTTTCGTCAAACAGCGTGTTGTAAAAAATGAGATTGGACAGCGACACCGGCGATTGGTGCGGCACGAGGGCGACTTCCCCGAGGCGGCGCGCCCCGTCATCGGTGTCAAGCAAATGCTTAAGCGTCTCATATCCTTGTTCGGCGCTGAAGTCGACGACTTGACCGTCTTTGAAAGTGAGCGTAAACCCATCGATCACGTTGCCGTTGTAATTGAGCGGCTTCGTGTTGCGCACCGTGCCGTTGACGCCGTCTTTATGCGGCATCGTAAACACTTCTTCGGTCGGAATGTTTGGATTGAAGCGCACGCCGCTTTGGCTGGTCGCCGCGCCGCCGTGCCAGACGTGGCCGTCGACGAGCTCGACCGTGAGATTGGTGCCGGGCGCTTCGTAAACGAGCTGTTTGTATTGCTTGTTGTTTAAGTAATCGACGATGCGGGCGAGCCGATCGTTATGTTCGCGCCAGGCAGCGATCGGATCGTCATGATCGATGCGGGTGATGCGGAAAATCGCTTCCCATAATTTGTCGATGGCTTCTTCATCACGCAGATCGCCAAATACTTTTTGCGCCCAAGCCGGCGTGGGGACGGAAATGAGCGACCAGCAGTTCCGATCGGCCATAATGGCGCTTCGGTAGTTGGCGAGCGCTTGAGCCGCTGTTTTATTGGCGGTCGCGATCCGCTTTGGATCGACGTCTTTTAACAAGTCAGGATTCGGGGCGTAAATGGATAAAAAGGCAGCGCCTTGTTCGGCGAGTTCTTCCATCGCTCTCGCCCGCCACATCGGATACTCGGAAAACGCTTCCTCAGGGGCGTGTTGAAATTTGATGTATGTAAGCGCCTCGTCGTTCCACTCGACATACACGTGCTTCGCCCCGGTTTCGTACGCGGTTTTGGCGATTTTGCGGACGAGCGGCGCCGCCTCGAGCGGGGCGTTGACGAACAGCGTTTGCCCGGGCTGAATGTTCACGCCCACCTTCACCGCCAGCTCGGCATATTTGTTTAATTCGTTTTCCCAACGATCCACTTCGGTCACTCCTTTTTTTGGTGTCAAGTCCACTTTAATACAATGTTGTTCCCTTTGGCAACTTTCATACAGCCCGGCCGCTGGAATAAACGACATACCATGATCATAAAAGTAATAATAAAAGAGAAGACAGCAGGAAGGGAAAACGATTGGACAGCAGCGCCGGCATTGTCGTCTCCGCACGATGGCAATGCCGGCTTTTTCTACGAAAGGGGGGATGGCTGGAAGAGAAGGAGAGCACGGAGCGATGGCGGCCAAGCGAATGATACAACGGGGAGGAGAAACGATGAATGGCATCATTTTGGCGGAGCTCGTCCTTTACTGTTTGGTCATTGCGGCGCTTGGATATCGGTACGGAAGAAGAGAGATGAGCCACTCCGATTTTTTGCTTGGCGGAAAAAAACTTCCCGGTTGGGCGCTCGCGTTTTCCGAGCGGGCGACAGGCGAATCGGCATGGCTGCTGCTTGGCTACACCGGGTTTGTGTTTGCGAGCGGGCTTTCTGCCATTTGGGTGGCCGTCGGCATTGTCATCGGCATTGTGTGCGCCTGGCTCTTTTTGGCGGACCGTTTCCGCCAAGAGGCAGAGCGACATGGAGCGCTGACTTTGCCGGGCTATTTAGCCAAGCGGTTCGGCGCCCACGGGCGAACGATTTTGTGGCTTTCGACGGTCCTTATTTTCAGTTTTATGATGTTTTACTTTAGCGCGCAAATCGCCGGTGCGGGCAAGACGTTGTTTGCCGTGTTTCATATCGATCCGAAGCTTGGCATGGTCATCAGTGTGGCGATTGTCATCATTTTGTCGTATACCGGCGGCTTTGTCAGCGTCGTTTGGACGGATATGATTCAAAGTGTGCTTATGCTGGCCACGCTCGTCATTTTGCCCATTGTGGCGCTCGTGGAAATTTACAGCGGCGGGCTGTCGATCAGCGCGGCGCTTCATCAGGCCAAACCGGGCCTCGACTCATGGACGGGCGGGGCAGCCGGTTTTGCGCTCGGGCTATTGTTGTTTAACAATTTTGCCTGGTTTTTCGGCTATCTTGGCGGCCAGCCACAGTTGAGCGTTCGCTTCATGGCACTAAAAGACACCCGCGAGGCGAAAACGGCGAAAACAGTGGCCATCATTTGGACGCTGCTGGCGTATGGCGGAGCGTTTTTGATCGGCCTTGCTGCGCTCGCGCTTTACCAAAATCAATCTTTCGCCGATGTTGAAACGGTGTTGCCGCATATGGCGTTGGATTTGCTGCCGCCGTGGCTGGCGGGGGTGCTTTTGTCGGGCATTTTGGCCGCCATCGTGACAACAGCTGATTCGCAGCTGCTTGTGATCACCAGCTCCATTAGCGAAGATATTGTCCGCCGCTCGCTGCGCCTCTGCCTGTCGGAAAGGCAGCTTGTCGCCCTTTCCCGCGCGGTGGTGGTCATCGCCGGGCTGCTTGGCTTGGTGCTGGCGATGACATCGGAAACGCTTGTGTATTTCATTGTCAGCTGGGCGTGGGCGGGAATCGGCTGCACGCTGTCACCGGTGATTTTACTCTCCTTTTTCTGGAAGCGGTATTCCGGCATCGGCGCCATCGCGACGATCGTTGCCGGTTTTGTCAGCACGGTCATTTGGATTTCCTCGCCGCTTGAAGCCATCATTAGCTCACGGTTTACGACGTTTGCCATTGCCTTAATCGCCGGCGTGCTGTTTAGCCTGTTGTTTCCTGACCGGCAGCAGGCGAGGTAACCTGCCAAGTGGCTGATACGGATGCCTCCCCCGCGCGGCAAGGGGGGGCATCGCTGTCATTGCTGTTCGCTGTCCAAAAACTGACGTACGATCTGCGCGCATGCCTCTCGATCGTATCGGTGGTAGAAAGTCGTTGCAAACCGAGCCGGATCGCCGAAGAAAAACCGCTCATACAGCGTTTGCCGCGTCCCGAAGGCGCTCATCGCCAGATCCCAGGCGAAGCAGAACAGCTGCACCCGCTGTTCGGCGGGAAGCGTCGCCGCTTGCAAGTACCGGTCCAAATCCGGACGGAGCAGGGAAGAAAAGTCCGCTTCCGTCGGCAAGCAGACAAGCCCGCTTGCCCCAAGCAGCTGAATGATGTCGGCAAAGCGCGGGTACAAGCGCGGATACAAAAAAGCGGCGGCATAAAGCGGGGCGGGATCCGGCACCATCGTGCCGCGCCGGTCTGGTTTGGCATGGAGTTCCGCGGCAAGGAGCATCCCCCTGAGCGCCTCCAAGGCAGCGGCGATTTCTCCGATTTTTTCCTGCACATGCTGGTATCCGCCGATTTGGATCGCCTCGCTAAGCAGTTCCACTGTCCCAAGAAAAAACTCTGTTTTGACAATGCGCCGCGCCAGCACTTGGTGAAGCAGCATAATCGCCAAATGGGTTTCTTCCTCCATTTCCTTGGCAAACCAGGCGTTTTTGTAGAAAAACACCCGGTCCCATGGCACGAGCACTTCGTCGAATACGACCATGGCATCGATTTCATCAAAGCGCGAGCTAAGCGGGGCGTCAAACGACGAAGTGCCTGCAGCCAACGGCGGCCGGCAGACGAACTTCAGCCCCGGCGTGTTGCCTGGAATCGAAAAGGCGTACATGTATTCATCGCCAAGAAGCGCTCCGCCGGCCGGCAAAACGAGAAGTTCGTCGGTCATGCCGCCTTGGGTGGCGAGCAGGCGCGCCCCTTTGATGATGAGCCCGTTCGCCGTCTCACGGATGACTTTAGCAGCGATCGGCTCGCCGTCTTCTTCCATGTAGCCGAGGGAACGGTTCACTTGCGGATTGACGAACGTATGGGTAAACGACAAGTCGTTTTTGACTGCCCGCTCATATAGCTGCTCGATATGTCGGCCATACGATGGGTGCTGCTGCGCGAAAAAATCAGCAGCCGAAGCGAGCGCCATAACGGCAGTGTTCATATAGTCAGGAGAGCGCCCCATCATTCCTGCCGTCAAGCGCGCCCATTCTTGAAACGCCAAGCGCCGGTGTTCGAGATCCTCTTTGGTCGTCGGCCGCAAAAACGCTGCGCCGGCCAGCTCTCCCGCCGGCGTGCGGAACGTGAGCACCGGCTGCCTGTGAGGATCGTGCTGGGCGTCGTATAAGCGGGCTTGGGTCCGCATGACACCGGCGAAGGCGGGGTGTTCCGACAGCTTTCCCTCGACCTGCTGGCCGTTGATCCATACATTTGACCGAAGATTGTCAATGCGCTCGATATATTGGGCCCCGTTAATAATGGCCATGATCGCCATCCCCTTTTTTGCAAAACCGTTTATGGCTATTGTATGCGCGCCTAGGAAAAAGGGGAGGGGATTCATTCATGAAAAGGGGCAGCCACTTCCGTCCGATTGCGTCCGCTTTGTTTGGCGCGATTGAGCGCCTGATTGGCAGGAAGAGGGCGGCCGTTTGCCATGTCGGAGAAAATGATTGGTTGTTCGAAACAGGAAATCGACGAATGACAGCGAAATTATATTCATATGGATGAAGCAGAGGACATGAACAATTGGGCGAAAGCGTTTTCTGAGCAAAAAATACTGACCATTCAGTATTCTGTCGAAGGATGGTGAAACATGTGAACCAAACACGCCCGTACTGGCCGAGCGGGCTGCCGAAGGAGCTCCGCTACGTGCTCGGCGAACAGCCGCTCTATCATTATTTGCGCCATCGCGGCGAGCGCGAGGAAAACGAGCCGGCGTACATCTTCTACAACAAGGTGATCACTTGGGGAACATTGCTGGATCACGTCCGCCGTTTTGCCCGCTATTTGCAGGAAAAAGGGGTGAGGAAAGGGAGCTATGTCGCCTTGTACATGCAAAACTGTCCGCAATACATCATCGCCCACTTCGCCATCCAGCAGTTAGGCGGCGTCGTCGTCCCGCTCAACCCGATGTACCGGGAATCGGAGCTCGCCTATTTTTTCGCTGAAGTGCCGCTTGTCGGCATCATCGCCGGAGAGGAAGGAGTGCCGCGCGTTCGACAAGCCGAACAACAAACAGCGCCTCTGTCGTTTATCGTAACGTGCCACTGCGGCGATTACGCCGATCCGGCAGGGGGCATCCCGCTTTGCGCCGAGCTTGTGCAACCGAAGCAGCCGGATAGCGCCGCGGACGATTTTGCGGCCATCATCGCCGCCTATCCGCCGCTTGATGAGGACGCCCCCATTGACTTATGGAACGATGTCGGGTTGATCATTTTTACATCGGGTACGACCGGTCGGCCGAAAGGAGCGATGCTCACCTATGGCAATGCGCTATTTAAGACGGCCGCATCCGCCCAGGCAAACCGGCTGACGGAAAAACCGGAAACGTTGATGGCCCATTCCCCGCTTTGCCATATCGCCGGGATGGTGATGGGACTGAATACGCCGGTGTACACGGGACATCCATGCGTGCTGTTTACCCGCTTTGACCCGATGGCGACGATCAAAGCCATCGAAACGTACAAAGTCACGGCATGGTACAGCATCGCGCCGATGAATGCGGCCATTTTGCAAGTGCTGTCAACCACCTCTGCCGACTTGTCAAGTTTAAAACGCAACTTGGCGACGAGCTTCGGTCTGCCGGTGACGAAAGACCTTGCCGAGCGGTGGGCGGAAACGACCGGCGGCTGCCTGTTGTACGAAGCCGCCTACGGGCTGAGCGAGACGCATACGTGTGACACGTTTATGCCGGATGACCGTGTGAAATTTGGCTCGTGCGGCATCCCGACGTATGAGACGGACATTCGCATCATCGATCCGGAAACGAAACGGGAGCTTGGGCCCGGACAGTCGGGGGAAATTGTCGTCAAAAATCCGGGGGTTTTTAAAGGCTACTTCCGCCGCGATGACGCGACGAACGAGACGCTGAAAGATGGGTGGGTGTACACTGGCGATATCGGGTATGTCGATGAAGACGGCTATTTGTATTTCCAAGGGCGGTTGAAAGAAATGATCAAAGTGTCCGGCTACAGCGTCTTTCCGGAAGACGTCGAGGCACTGTTGAACGAACATCCGGCCGTCAAGCAATGTGCAGTCATCGGCGTGCCTGACCCGATGAAAGGGGAAGTGCCGAAAGCGTTTGTTGTTCTTCACGATTCGTACAAAGGAAGGGTCGCGCCGTCTGACTTGATCGAATGGGCGAAAACGCATATGGCGGCGTTCAAGTATCCGCGTTATATCGAGTTCATTGATGAATTGCCGGCGACGCCGTCAGGCAAAGTATTGCGAAAGCTGCTTCCAAGAGAATAACATAGCGGCGGGGTTTGGCGCGGGCCGCCCCGCCTTTTCCGAAAAAAGGGGGATCATGGTACCGGACAGATTGACGCCGATGGCGAGACAGAGGCAGAATGCATCGAGCAACTAAAAAGGTTTTTTTCATACATGCCGCAAAACGCGAACGAGCGGCCGCCGATGCGGAAGACGGACGATGACCCATACCGGATGGTTGAGGAAGTGTTTTCAATTTTGCCGGACAAACGTAGCCGCGTCTATGATATGCGAAAAGCATTTGATCGACGATGTCATCCATCCGGCGGAGACGAGAAAATTCCTTTGCCAGACACTTGAATATTTGCTTACATCCAAGCGCGAAAAAAGCGAGCGCTTGCTCGCCGCTTGGCCGACGGGGTTTTAATAGAAGCCAGTGAGAAGCCCCCTTCTACCAGTGGTGGAGGGGGCTGCGCTTGGCTGTTCGCCTCTCTTTCATCGAGGGGTAGCGATCGGCCACCGCATGTGGGATGTTAAAAGTCGGAAAATACATTGACAATCCAATGGAAATGGAATATTCTTTAATTAGAAAGATGTCTAAATATCGAATGTTTTACTCTATGTTTAGATAGTTTTCTAAATATCTAACTATATACAAGCATGAAAAACTGTTTGCATGTGCCGCATAGGAAACAACGCCAAACGAAAGATACTCCCTAGCGGCCAATCCAACTCTTGAAGGTGTATCCAAAACTCGTTCGCAAGGTGGGATCGCCCTTGTCATTCAACGAAGCGTTTAAAGCGATCGCCGACCCGACGCGCCGGAAAATTTTATCCTTGTTGCGAACAGGGGATTTGACGGCAGGGGAAATCGCCTCGCATTTCGATATGCAAAAACCGAGCGTATCGCACCACTTAAAAATTTTAAAACAGGCTGATTTGGTGCAGGACCGTCGGGAAGGCCAGCATATCTATTACTCGCTCAACACGACGGTTTTCCAAGATTTGCTCCGCTGGTTTTACGATTTTGTCGAAAAGGGGGAGAAACATGGTGAAGAGTAATAGGCTTGCGATCGTGCTTACAGTTTTCGCTTATGTCATCAGTCTGGCTGCCATTCCTTATTTGCCGGATCAAGTGGCGATTCACTGGAACGCAGCGGGTGAAGCTGATGGCTTCAGCAACAAATGGGTTGGCGCGTTTTTGCCGCCTCTATTGATGACAGGTCTCCTTATTTTCATGAGCGCATTGCCGAAGTTTGATCCGAAAAAAGCCAACTACAGCCGCTTTCAAAAAAGCTATCGTATTGTCAACGCGGCGCTTGCCTGCTTTTTCTTGCTCCTGCATATTGTAACGTTGGCGTACAATCTCGGCTTTCCAGTCGATGTTGGGCTGCTTGTGCCGATTGGTGTTGGGGCGCTGTTGATTGTGCTTGGAAACTACATGCCAAAAATCAAACCTAATTATTTTATCGGCATCCGCACACCGTGGACGTTGGAAAGCGAGGCCGTTTGGAACAAAACGCACCGCCTTGGCGGCAAAGTGTTTATCGCAATGGGAATGTTGTCGATGTTGACCGCATTTTGGCGCGGGGAGATGCAGTTTGTCTTGTTGATCGTCATCATCATTTTTGGCAACTTATATATCATTGTTCAATCATTTCTCTATGAACAGCAAGAACAGCGCAAACGTTCATAAATAAGCGAGAGGGGGAGAGGACGTGGGAATGATCGGTGCGGCGGTGCAACTCGCCATTTCACTGTTTGTTCCAGTCGGTCTCGTATGGTACGGAAGAAAAAAAGGATGGCTTTCATGGAAAGCGCTCGGCGTCGGGGCTGTTGTGTTTCTCGTTTTCTCACAAGTATTGGAAAAAGCGCTGCACATCGCTGTGCTCGAACCGGGCCGGCCGGCGTTAAAAGGAACAGACAGCGTTTGGCTCTTTGTCCTGTACGCGGCGCTTGCCGCTGGCGTGTTTGAAGAAATTGGCCGCTATGTCGGGTTCCGTTGGCTGCTAAAGCAACATCGCGGATATGGCGATGGTTTATCATTCGGGCTTGGGCACGGCGGGACGGAAGCGGTATTGCTCGGGGTGGTTGGCGCGGTCAACGTCATCGTGCTTGCGAGCCTGATTCAATCCGGATCATTCGACAAAACGATCGCCCCATCGCTTCCGGCAGGACAGGCGGAGCTGATCAAGGAGCAAGTGTTGCACACGCCGTTTGCGATGTACGTGTTAGGCGGCTTGGAACGGCTGTTTGCGCTTACAGTGCACGTGGCGCTGTCGCTCCTCATTTTGTTTGGGGTGCGGGAGAGGCAATTCCGCTATGTCCTGTACGCCATTTTGATCCATGCGGCGATGGACGTGATGCCGGCGCTTTACCAAGCGAAAGTGGTCACGAACGTTTGGGCGGTCGAAGCGGTGCTGCTCATTTGGGCGGTCGCCGCTGTTTCGTTCATTCGCCGCATGAAACCGGCATTCGAACAGGGAGGAGAGAAACGATGATTCGTGTAAAACGACTTGACCATGTGCAAATAAATCCAAAAGCGGGAGAAAGGACGCGTCCTTTCTCTCGCTTTTTTGCGGTCAAGCATGCTCTTCTAAGCTTGCGACCGGCACGCTTTGCTTTTGATTCGGGTTGTCAAGCGGGTGAATCGTTGCTACGCCTTTTTGTTGGTCAACATGCTCAATGTAAATGCGCTGGCCGTTGTACGTGACGTTTGCCATCACCGGCGACGACGCGATTTCTTGCGCCCGACGGACATCCATTTCCAACACCTCCTTTTTGCAGGTAACATGGATAGTATGCCATTCTTGCGGTCGAACTATGCTTTTTTCCATACGCATCGGTGAGCAAAACATTCCTTCGATGGTCGCGCGATGAACGTCTGACCTGTTTTTTAAAGGGACAAAGGATGAAAATTTATTTCTGAAACATTGTGCTAAATAATCATTCAAACTATGCTAGCCGATCGAACGGTTTTAATGTAAACTATTAATAAAATTATGTTTACATATTTAAAGGGGGATGGGGATGAAAACCGAACTGACCGCCCAACTGCACGAATGGGAACAAAAAGCGCAAAAACGCCAGCTGCGCCGGGCAGAGGCTTCAGGCGCTACGGTCATCCTGAACGGAAAGCCGATGTTGAATTTAGCGTCCAATAATTATTTAGGGTTGGCGGATGACCAACGGCTCATCGAAGCGGGCTGCGAGGCGATGAGAGCATATGGGGCAGGAGCGGGTGCGTCACGGCTCGTCGTCGGCAACCATCCGCTTTATGAGCGGGCGGAAGCCGCGTTGAAACAGTGGAAAAAAGCAGAGGCGGCTCTTATTTTCAACAGCGGTTATACGGCCAACATCGGCGTGCTGACGGCGTTAATCGGCCGAGATGATCTTGTCTTTAGCGATAAGTTGAACCATGCAAGTTTAATTGATGGCATCCGCTTGAGCAAAGCCGCCTGTTTCCGCTATCGACATAATGACATCGATCAGCTGGAATCATTGTTAAAGCAATCTCCGCCCGCGAAGCGGAAATGGATCGTCACCGATGCCGTCTTCAGCATGGACGGCGATATGGCGCCATTGAAGGAGCTGGTTGAGTTGAAGCGGCGTTACCGTGCCGTTTTGCTCGTTGACGAAGCGCACAGCGGCGGCGTGTTCGGACCGAACGGTGAAGGGCTGCTTCACCATTTCGGGCTTGAGAAGGAAGAGGATGTGATCGCCATCGGCACCTTCAGCAAAGCGCTTGGCAGCTTCGGAGCGTATGTAACGGGAGAGCCGTGGCTGGTCGACTATTTAATCAACAGCGCCCGCAGCTTGATTTTTACAACCGCCTTGCCGCCATCGGTCCTTGCCGCCAATGAAGCCGCCATTCATATTGTCCAAGCTGAGCCAAAGCGGCGCGAGCGGCTGCACGCCCTAAGCGAAAGATTCCGCACTAAGCTGAAGCGGCTTGGGTTTGACACAGGCGGCAGCGAGACGCCGATCGTTCCCGTGATCGTTGGCCCGAACGACCGAGCCGTGGCCATGAGCGAGCAGCTTCAAGAAGCTGGCATCGCGGCCGTCGCCATCCGGCCGCCGACCGTCCCTGAGGGGACAGCGCGCATTCGCTTTTCCATTACCGCCGCGATGACGGAAGAAGACATTGATATGGCCGTTGACTGCAT
Organism: Geobacillus proteiniphilus; assembly: GCF_001908025.1. GTDB lineage: Bacteria > Bacillota > Bacilli > Bacillales > Anoxybacillaceae > Geobacillus > Geobacillus proteiniphilus. The sequence goes on along the minus strand of NZ_MQMG01000020.1, from coordinate 37,536 downwards.
CGCTTTGGCCGGGAAGCGGATTGGACTGATTTCGTAGGAGGAAACAGCATCATAATGATGGAACTGATGGAACGCGGGAGAAGAAAAACAAAAAACCAGCCGGACGTTTTTTCGGCTGGTTTCCTTCGATCGGGATGACAGGATTTGAACCTGCGACCCCACGCACCCCATGCGTGTGCTCTACCAAGCTGAGCTACATCCCGAAATGGATGGTGAGACATTTCCGATTATACAAGAAAAGCAGGACAAAATCAATGGCGAATTTTGCGTTGAGTCGGAAAAGGATGCCGTTGAAAGACTAGCGGCATCCTTGTTGCTGACAAGTCTGCTTTTTTGTTTCCTGTTTTCATGCTCATTTGAACGTATCTTCCTCTGTCTACCCGCCTCTGCTTTTGCGACAGAGAATTCGCCATTGATTATACGACAAAGCATGCAAGATATCCCGCTAAAGAACTCGTTTCAAGCTGAGAAATCTTGCGCCATCGACTTGTCTTCCCCTGCAAAAACCGCCGATGGAGCGAAAAGAATCGTTTTTCGCCGGCCTTCTAAACACCTTGGAAAACGAGCGCGGTGTCAATCGTTCCGATAACAGAATCGAACGTTTCTCCGCAGGCGATGATCGTCTCGGCGTATCGATCATTTTCGAGTGTGCACTGACGGATCGTTTTGTTGTATGGGTCGGCGATCCAGTATTCTTCCACTCCGTAGGCGCAGTACAAATCTTTTTTCAGCGTCACATCGATTTTGTATGTTGACGGGCTGACAACTTCGATGACGATGAGCGGCCGCCCCTTATAGCCGCCGATGATTTTTTCCGGCCGTTCGCAATAGACAGCGACATCCGGCTGGATAAACTCGTTCATCACTTTTCCGTTCTTTTCGAGTTTCACGGACAAGTTTGAAATCGGTTGACATTGGCTTTTTCCTTTGATCATGGAAACAAGATTGTCGCAAACGATTTGATGTTCCCATGACGGGGACGGGGACATGTTGATGGCTCCTTGCATGCTCCTCACCTCTTTTTCATTATACTTGAAACTGTTCTCCCTTGCCTACAACGGGTTGTTGAGAAAAAGAAAACGCTAGGTTGCCAGGTGGTATTCAAGTATACTAAAAGAAAAAGGGGAAAGGAGGCTGTTTTGATGCCGATGCCGGAAAAAGGGCAGCCGTTCACCTATGCGCAATATATGATGCTCGACGAAGATGTACGCTATGAGGTCATTGACGGCCAAGTCTTCAACATGTCCCCCGCTCCGACGCCGAAACATCAGGCGGTGCAACGTGAATTGTTGGTGGAATTTGCGGCATATTTGCGGGGGAAAGAATGCACCGTATTTGGCGCTCCGATCGACGTTTGTTTGGCGGAGAGAGATGATCCGGAACAAATTCGCGAATGGGTTGAGCCGGATCTTGTCGTTGTCTGCGACAAAAGCAAAATTCGCGAAAAACGAATTGTTGGCGTGCCGGATCTCGTTGTGGAGATTATTTCAAAATCGACGGTGCGCAAGGACAAAATTGTCAAATTTCACCGTTACGAGCGGGCAGGGGTGAAAGAATATTGGATTGTCGATCCGATGAATGAGACGATTGATGTCTATGTGCTGGAAGAAGGGAGATTCCGCCATCAAGGGATGTATGTCCGCGATGATACGATTCCTGTCCGCATGTTTCCCGGATTTGCGATCGAATTGAAAAACGTGTTTGCCGAAGAAGAATAAGAAAAACGGCTGCTGTTCAAACAGCAGGCTCAGGTTGCTGCCTTGAGAGGAGCGGGGCGGTTTTTTGCCGGCGGTCCGCTTGGCGAGGGCAAAGCGCCCCCGTCGGAAACCGCCGCTGTTTGAATCGTTTGGGCATAGAAACGGAAAAAATAGGCGATACTAACCATCGGTGATGCTTGTGTACAACCAAGAAGAACTGGTCCGCTTTGTCGAAGAAGCGAAGCAGTACGCCCGCAGCGGCAAAGTGGCCGATTACATCCCCGCCTTGGGCAAGGCCGATCCGAACGAGCTGTCCATTGCGATCTACACGCCGGATGGGCGGGTCGTGGATGCTGGCGATGTGACAGTCAAGGTGACGCTGCAAAGCATTTCCAAAATTATTGCGCTCGCCCTTGTGCTCATCGACCGGGGCGAGGATGAGGTGTTCCATAAAGTCGGCATGGAGCCGACGGATTATCCGTTTCATTCCATTGCCAAATTAGAGGAAAAGCCTGCCAAGCCGCTGAATCCGATGATTAACGCCGGCGCGCTTGTCGTCACGTCGATGATTCAAGGCGGATCGGTGTCCGAACGGTTGGAACGGCTGTTAGCGTTCGTCCGCCGTCTCGCTGGCAACGAACGCATCTCGTACTCCGACGAAGTGGCCCGCTCCGAATTTGAAACAGCGTTTTTAAATCGTTCGCTTTGCTATTTTCTAAAGCAGCACGGGATGATTGACGAAGATGTCGAAGAGCTGATGGAATTGTACACGAAACAGTGCGCCATCGAAATGACCTGCATTGATTTGGCGCGCATCGGCTTGGTGCTCGCGCTTGACGGACGCGATCCGCATTCGAGTGAGCCGCTCATGCCGCTTGATGTCGCCCGCATTTGCAAAACGTTCATGGTCACGTGCGGCATGTACAACTCATCAGGTGAATTTGCCATCAAAGTCGGCATTCCGGCGAAAAGCGGCGTCTCGGGCGGCATTCTCGCCGCCGTGCCCGGGCGGTGCGGCATCGGCATTTTCGGCCCGGCTCTCGATGATAAAGGGAACAGCTTGACCGGGGTGAAACTGCTCGAGCGGCTCTCGAAAACGTATTCATTAAGCATTTTCTAAGGAGGAAATCACGATGAAAACATTTACGGTTCAGTTTCACCGCGAAGACGACGTCGAAGCGATGAACGTCGGCAAGTTGAGCCCAGAAGAGTTTGACAAGGCGACCGAAGGCGGGACGCGGCATCTGTTTGACCTCGACACGAACATCGGCTATTTCGTCTTTTTTGACGCCGAGGACAACGAAGGCAAGGTATCGTATTTAATGCTTCAATACGAAGAAGACAACGAAGACCCGAGCGCGTGCTACAGCTTTGAGCTGAAAGACTTTTACGAATTTATGGCGCTTTACTTAAACGATCTTGAATTCGCCGACGAAGAAGAAATGGCGGAAGACGGCGAGGAAGAATACGGTCCGATTCACCATTTGGCGCATTTGCTTTACCATATTGTCGAGGAAGGAAAGACGATGGAGGTGTGAGGCATATCCCAAGCAGAACGGCTTGGGGTTCTTTGTTTATATGACAAAAAAGAATTTGGGGGCTTGACGAAAGATTTTGCCGCGATGTAAGATGGTTTTGTAATCGATTACATAATGAAGGTTGGAAAAAGAAACCGGCAAAGCGGATAGGGGGCGCGATGATGATAGACAAGTTGCCTTCATTGAAAAGGGGAACGTATAGGCGATGCCCGCTTTTCGGCTTTGTCGAGAAAAGAACAGACAAGCGAAAATAACGGTTATTCATCCATTTGTATGTAATCGATTACAAACAATCGATGCATAGACAAGCAGTGGGGGATGCCAAGTCAAAAGTCAATGGATGTCATGTCCAGGGGGTGATTCGGGCAGTCGAAGCAACCGCCATACGCGATGCCATGTGGTGTTTGACAAATCAAAAATCTAAAGGGGGAGAACGACGATGAAAAGGACTTTGAAATCATCTGCAATTTTGTTAGCGCTTACGATGGGGCTCGCGGCATGCTCCGGAGGCCAAAGCGCCAGCGATGCGGGCAAAGACAGCAAAAAAGAAGAAGGAAAAACCGGCCAATCAGAAAAAGTCGTGAAAATTGTCTATGCCCGCGGCCAAGATTCCACGAAAGCCACCGAAAAAATCATCGAAGCGTTCGAGAAAGCGCATCCGAACATCGATGTAGAATTTCGCGAAATGCCGGCTGACACCGGGAAGCAGCATGATACGTATGTCACGATGTTAAATGCGCAGTCGTCGGAAATCGATGTCATGGATCTCGACGTCATTTGGCCGGCTGAGTTTGCTCAAGCAGGTTATACGCTGCCGCTCGACCGCTTTATTGAGAAAGACGGCATTGACCTAAGCAAATACAACCAAGGAGCGCTTGCGGCCGGCAACTTCAATGGCAAGCAATGGGCGATGCCGAAATTCATTGATGCCGGCATGTTGTTCTATCGCACTGACCTTGTGCCAAAGGACAAAGTGCCGAAAACATGGGATGAACTCTTAAAAGAGGCGAAAGAACTGAAAGGAAAGGGCGGCACGAAATTCGGCTATTTGATGCAGGCCAAACAATATGAAGGATTGGTGTGCAACGCGGTGGAATTTATCGCCTCTTACGGCGGACAAATCGTTGATAAAAACGGGAATGTCGTGATCAACAGTCCAGAAACGATCAAAGGGCTGAAGAAAATGGTGGAAATCGTCAAGTCCGATGTTGTGCCGAGCAACATCACCACATTCACCGAACCGGAATCGCATACCGCGTTCATTGAAGGGCAATCGCCGTTTATCCGCAACTGGCCTTATCAATACGCGTTAGCGAACGACAAAGAACAATCGAAAATCGTCGGCAAAGTCGGCGTGGCTCCGCTTCCGGCCGGGGACAAAGGTTCGGCTGCCGCACTGGGCGGCTGGATGACAGCCATCAACAAATATTCGAAACATCCGAAAGAAGCATGGGAATTTGTCAAATTTATGACGGGGCCGGAGGGGCAAAAAATTTCCGCGATTTACGGCGGTTTAGCGCCAACGCTTCCGGAATTGTTTAAAGATCCGGATGTCTTAAAAGCCAATCCGTTCTTTGCCGAAGAAGGATTTGTCAATGCGTTGAACGCCGCTGTGCCGCGCCCGGTCGTCCCGAATTATCCGGAAATTTCGGAAATCATCCAAATTAACGTATCCAAAGCGCTGGCCGGGGAGCTGACGGTCGAACAAGCCGTGGCCAATATGGAAAAAGAAATGAAAGCAGCCTTGAATAAGTAAGGCGAATGACTTGGCCGGCGCGCGGTAGCGGCCCGGATCTGGCCAACGCCGGCCAATGCCCCATCAGTCAAACAAAGAACGCGATTTTGTTTGACCACTTTCGGTTCATTAGCCTTCAGACCGTTGTCTGCCCGGTGCTGAAGGCTAATATCCTTTTCCAAGCAGAAGGGAGAGAACAGCGATGAGGAATGAAAAGCGAATGGAGCGCCTATTAGGCTATTCGCTTGTCGCGCCGGCCATGCTGCTCATTTTGGCGATTGCCATTTGGCCTGTCATCCAGTCCTTTTATTACAGCTTGTTCGACTATCGGCTCAACGACCCGACCAAATCGTCGATTCACTGGAGTTACAGCCTCGATCTGGAAGGATATCTACAAAACTATCCGTTCCTCAAAAGCGCTCTTAAGCAGGAAATGGCGGCTGCGGATGGACAAACGAAACAAACGTTGGCGCAAATCGAACAAAAACTCGCGAAACTGGACGCGGCGATCCGTTCCAACGATCAAGTGGCGAAGCAATATGACAAAGTGAACGAAGTGCTCGACAATTTCGAGACGCCAAGCGACGAGCTGAAGATCGCCGAGCTGGACAAACAGACGGCCGAGCGGCTGACCGTCACGGTTCATGATGTCGTCGAGACGCTCAAAGAGATGAAAAAAGCGGGCGAACTGCAGCAGGCGGATAAAGTCGTCGGCCTTGCCGAAGGGCTCGAAGGGGTCGTGATCGAGCCGAACTTTGTCGGCCTCAAGCATTATAAGGACAGCTTCAGCGACATGCGCTTATGGAAAGCGTTATGGAATACGACGTTCTTTACGGTGGTGTCGGTCGCCATTGAGCTGGTGTTAGGACTCGGAATTGCGTTGCTCATCAATAAGGCCTTTTTTGGCCGCGGGCTTGTGCGGGCGACGATTTTGATTCCGTGGGCGATTCCTACCGCCGTATCAGCGCTTATGTGGAAATTTTTATACGATGGACAAAACGGCATTGTCGCCAAATATTTCGAAACAATCGGCCTTGTCGACCGGATGGGGGATTTGTTGACGACGGAAGCGGGGGCGATGTTTGCGGTCATTTTTGCCGATGTATGGAAGACAACCCCCTATATGGCGCTCTTGCTGCTGGCCGGGCTGCAAACGATCCCGAGTTCGTTGTATGAGGCCGCCTCCATCGACGGAGCCACCAAATGGCAGCAATTCACAAAAATCACGCTGCCGCTGTTAAAATCAAGCATTTTAGTCGCGTTGTTGTTTCGCACGCTCGATGCGTTCCGCGTGTTCGACTTGATTTACGTCTTAACCGGCGGAGGACCAGCGAACTCGACGGAGACGATTTCAATTTTAGCGTATAAAGTCATGTTCTCGCAGACGAATTTCGGCGCGGGGTCGGCGCTCGCTGTCATCGTGTTTCTCTGCGTGGCGGTGATTTCCATGATCTATATTCGCTGGCTTGGGAAAGATTTGTTGTCTGATGGCTCCAGCGTCAAACGATAACGAAGGGGTGAGACGATGCAAAAAAAAGCCGGTCCGTTCTTTTACGTGTTTTTGGCCCTGTTTGTGTTCTTTGTGATGTTTCCGTTTTTATGGGTTTTGCTCAGTTCCATTAAGCCGCTCGGCGAATTGTTTGGCGACAAAGCGTTCGATTGGTTTACGAGCCATCCGACCTTAAAATCCTATGTGTCGGTCTTTGTCAATTACCCGTTTTTGCGCTATTTATGGAACAGCACGGTTGTTGCCACCGTTACGACGGTGTATACGGTATTTGTCGCCGCGTTTGCGGCTTATGCGATTGCGCGCCTTGAATTTAAAGGCAAGACGGTCATTCTCGGCTTGGTGTTGGCTGTATCCATGTTTCCGCAAATTGCCACCATTTCTCCGATTTACATGTTTGTGAAAAAATTCGGGTTGACGAACAGCTACTTGGGATTGATCATTCCGTATACGACGTTTGCCTTGCCGTTGTCGATTTGGCTGTTGGTCACCTTTTTCCGCAAGATTCCGTTTGACTTGGAAGAAGCGGCGAAAATGGACGGGGCGACGCCGATGCAGACGTATTTTAAAATCATTTTTCCGCTCGCTGTGCCAGGGGTGTTTACGACGTCCATTCTCGTCTTCATTGCCGCATGGAACGAATTTTTATTTGCCTTGACGATCAATACGGCGGAAAAATACAAAACCGTTCCGGTCGGCATTGCCATGTTCCAAGGCCAGTATACGATCCCGTGGGGCGAAATTTCCGCGGCCACCGTGATTGTGACGATCCCGCTCGTCATCATGGTGCTGTTGTTCCAGCGCCGCATCGTCTCTGGGCTCACGTCCGGCTCGGTAAAAGAATAAGGAACGAACATGAAAAAGGATGCCAGGCGAGCATCCTTTTGTTTTTTGCGGTAATGCCCATTTTGAAACACGAAACAGAGAAGGAGCTGTTCTATCAGCTCGACTCCGTTCATATGTTAATGACAGACGGCTAGCGGGGAGGGATGCGTAAAGGCCAAAGATGATATGATTAATATTCAGAATATTAACAAAATAGGTGGTGGCAGCCGCGGAAAGGGGGTGGAATTTGTTTTTACTCTTTTTTGCACCAATCAAGGGGAGGGGAAGACGTGCGATTTGATCGTCCGTTTGAACAGTATGCGCTTGGCGAGCGCCACCGTTCGCGCGGGCGAACGATCACCGAAGCTGATATTGTGCAGTTTGCCGGCGTTTCCGGAGATTTTTATCCGCTGCACATGGATGGGGAATACGCCAAGCGGACGCCATTTGGCGAGCGCATCGCCCATGGGATGTTGACGCTGTCGGCGGCGACGGGGCTGTGGATGATGGAGCCGGGAGTGGTCCTGGCGTTTTATGGCATCGATTCACTTCGTTTCGTTCGTCCCGTCAAGATCGGCGATACGATTTACGTGGAATCGGAAGTGAAGCGGTTGACGGAACGGGGCGAGGAAGCCGGGCTCGTCACGGTGCATCAGTGGATCGTCAACCAACGAGAAGAAACGGTCGTCGATGCCGTTGTGCATGTGCTTGTTGCGCGGGAAGGGAAAGCTCCATGACGGGCTTGTGGTACGGCATTACGGTCTGACAAAGAAACGAGTCAATGACGGTTTGTTTTTGGAAGCGCTGACATCATGCTCATTTTTGGCTATCATCCATTTGTTTTTCCGTTTCCATGAAATGCGCGCACTTTGATTGCGTGAAAGGGGTGTTGTGAATGGCTGTAACGATGATGGATGCGGCGGAATTGAAACGCCAAAAAAAGCGGGCGGCGATTTCCAGTGTGGTCGGTACGACGATTGAATGGTACGATTTCTTCCTTTACGGGACGATGGCCGCTCTCGTGTTTCCACAATTATTCTTTCCACAAGGAGATTCGTACGTCGCGCTGATGCAATCCTTTACCACCTTTGCTTTAGGATTTATCGCCAGGCCGGTCGGCGCCGCGATTTTCGGCCATTTCGGCGACCGCATCGGGCGGAAGGCGACGTTGGTGGCCACTTTGTTGCTGATGGGGTTGGCGACGGCGTTCATCGGCCTGATGCCGACATATGAGCAAATCGGCCTGTGGGCGCCGGTGTTGGTGACCGTGCTTCGTCTCATTCAAGGCATTGGCGTCGGCGGGGAATGGGGCGGTGCCATTTTGATTGCGATGGAGTGGGAAGAAGGCAAACGACGCGGGTTGATGGCTTCGCTGCCGCAAATGGGCGTGCCGTTCGGGCTGTTGTCCTCTTCCCTTGTGACGACGCTGATGCTTGCGGCGGGCGGCGACAGCTTTTATGCGTGGGGATGGCGCGTTCCGTTTCTCATCAGCTTCCTTCTCATCGCCGTCGGGTTGTATATCCGACTGAAAGTGCTCGAATCGCCGCTGTTCCAAGAAGCGATGAAAAAACAAGAAACGAGCAAGATGCCGGTCGGCGAAGTGTTGGTCAAACATCCGCGCGAAATCCTTTGGTCGGCGCTTGCGCGGGTGATTGAAAACGGGTCATTCTACATTTTTGTCACGTTTATCGTCAGCTATGGGACGACATTTTTGGGGATGGAAAAAAGCATTTTCGTCAATGTGACGATTATCGCTGCGGTGATCAACGCGCTTTCGATCGTCTATTCCGGCCATTTATCGGATCGGTGGGGCCGCCGCCGCGTCTACATGACGGGCACGATTTTGTTGATGCTTTGGGCGTTTCCGTATTATTGGCTTGTCAATACGAAAAGTGTCGGGCTGATCTTTTTGGCGACGGTCGTGGCCATGCTGTTCCACGGCATGCTGTATGGCCCGCAGGCGGCCATGATCGCGGAAAACTTCCCGACGCGCTTGCGCTACAGCGGCGCTTCGCTCGGTTACCAGTTGGCATCGATCATCGCCGGCGGCCCAGCGCCGCTCGTGAGCACATGGCTGCTGCACAAATACGGCAGCGCCACGGCCATCTCCTTCTATATCGTCGTCATGGGCTTGATTTCGCTGGCTGGGGTGAAAATGCTGCAAGACCGTGCGCGTCAGGCGATTGAGTAATCGAACCTAATTCCATTACGGGCGCCGTTGCGTTCAGGCAAAGGCGCCCTTTTACGCTGTCTGCTTGCAGTGCGGACGGGCGGATATGTTTGTTTAAATGTTCATACTCATTTTGACACTCCGCACGCCTAAAGGCGTGGGATTCTTGGGTCGTTGGCGTCCTCATCCATTTCTGGTTCGGACAACGCCCAAGTTCAGGGGTGTGTCATCACCCCGTCCCATCGGGTTAAGATGTACCCCAATGGGCGGCGCACCTGTGACCAGTGCGCTAGGTTCGGCGCTCAAACCCGAAATCGCTTTGGCGATGTTGATCGCGCCATTCAAGTCAGCATGGAGAGTGTATCCGCACTTTTGGCATCGGAAGCGGATGCCGTTTCGGTTCGCTTTCTCTCGATGTCCACATTTACACGTTTGGCTCGTGTAGGTCGGCTTCACCCACTCCACCCGAATGCCCGCCATTTCCGCTTTATAGGCAATCATCGTTTGCAGTTGGTGAAATGCCCAAGAATGAAGGCTTCGTCCTGCTTCTTTGGCCGATGTTGCCCGCTTTCGAATCCCCGTCAACTCTTCCATCCGAATCACGCCAACACCGTTGGCGAGGGCAAAACGGACGATTTGACGGCTGATTTTGTGGTTTCGATCCTTCATCCAGCGGGACTCTTTACGGCCGATTTTGCGAATCATATGGAGCTTCTTGGCTTTGCCCAACTTTCGACGCAAAGCCGCATATCGTCGGCGAATGAAAGCGCATTGGCTGCCCTTGAAAAACAACGATTTCGTTCCCACGCTGGCAACGGCGATATAGCGAAGCCCAAGGTCAACCCCCATCACCTTTGTTTCGTGTCGCGGCTCCACTTCAAATGTGATCGCAACAGCCAAGTACCATTTCTTTCTCTTTTTGTAGAGCTTGGCTGCCCCTTGTTTGGCTGTTCCGTCCAACAATCGATTCAGCCATGCTTCTTGATAGGGACGCGTGACCACCGGCACACCGACTCGCTTCTCTAATGTTGGGAATGAAACGGTGTAGAACTCTCCTTTCTTTTCAACCTTTACGTTTTGATTGTTAAAGCAACACCATAATGTTCGAAACTTCTTTGTTTTCTGGTTTTTCTTTTGGGACTTCACTTCTCGAATCGTTTGATTCACGACAGCAGAAGGAAACCGTTGCGACGAAAACTCTTTAAATAGTTTGCTCGTCGCTTGATTCAGCTCGGGATGATTCAACAGCCAATTCGCAAACGCTGTATTCACTTCTGTCATCCGTTCGTACATGTCTTGTTTGACTTTCGTTGGTTTGTGCAGTTCCAGCCTTAGTGTGATCGTCGGCATGGATTCACCTCCTTATGGCGATGACAGGATACCATTTTTTTCAGAATCATTCAATATAAGAAAACGGCTCGCTTTCATCCCACCCCTCAAGGAGAGGGCTTTCTCGCTCACGGGTCTGTAAACGAATCTCTGAATATCCATCCTGTTTAAGATGTTCGATGCCGGTTTCTATTAATTTCCTTGCAATTCCCTTTCCCCTAAATTCTTCTAACACAAACAATTCGTAGATAAATCCATATATTTTCTCAGTAAGCGGGTCTTGAGGGATGGTGAAAAACGACCCACTTTCCGAATCCATTCTTTCGGACTGGCAAAGAGGGGCGATCGCACAAGGTTTCTCAAGTTGAGAAGAGGACGACTTTTGCGGTTTTTTCACTAAATCACTGGCCTTCTAGATTTGAACGCTCTCCCACTTACGCTTGCGCTTGGAGGTGGGGGGCATCGATTCATCTCATGCTTACGCTTGCGTAGAAGCTTTCTTGATGCGGGATGATCTTTTTAGCCTATGAGAAAGGGGCAAACCATGTCTAAGACGGATAGGAAAAACAACGCTTGACAACCGCCCTGTCTTTCATATACGATGGAGATGTAATCGATTACATAACTGAGAGGACTATAACGAATGGCAAGCATAAAAGACGTGGCGAAACGGGCGAACGTATCGACGGCGACCGTATCGCGCGTGCTGCGCAACGCGGGCAACGTCACCGAAGAGACAAGGCAGCGCGTGCTCGAAGCCATTGAAGCGCTGAACTACCAGCCGAACGTGCTCGGCCGGTATTTGCGGCGGATGGAGACCGAGACGGTGCTCGTCGTCGTGCCCGATATTACGAATCCGTTTTTCTCGAAGGTGCTGCGCGGCATTGAAGCGGTCGCCCTCGAGCACGGCTATCAAGTGCTGCTTGGCGATACGCAAAACGATGTCCGGCTTGAGGAGCAGTATTTGAATTTGCTGCCGCAGCGGCAAGTCGACGGGATGATTTTTTTGACCGCCCGCATCCGCAAAGAGCTGGTGGAAGAGATGGCGCGGCAGTTTCCGATCGTCTTGGCGTGTGAGTATTTGGAAGGGGCGGACATCCCGACCGTTTCGATCGACAACATCAGCAGCGCCCGCAAGGCGACCGAACATTTGATCCGCCTCGGCCATCGCCGCATTGCCCACCTGTCCGGGCCAATGAACATCATTTTAAGCCGCGACCGGCTGCGCGGCTACCAACAGGCGCTGGCCCAGCATGAGCTTGAGGCGGACGCCGCGCTCGTGCAGGAAGGCGATTTTACCTATGAGTCCGGATATAATTTAACGTTGAAGCTGCTCGCTCTTGAGAAGCCGCCAACCGCGATTTTCGCCGCCAACGATGAGATGGCGATTGGGGCGATCAAGGCGGTTCGCCATCGAGGCGGACGCGTTCCCGACGATGTGGCTGTTGTCGGATTTGACGACATTCAAATGGCCTCGATTTTTGAACCGAGCCTCACGACGATCGCCCAGCCGATGTTTGAGATCGGCCAAAAAGCGATGGAATTGCTGCTTGCGCTCATTGAAGGAACGAGCGCCCGGCGGCGTCAGCTTGTTCTTCCCGATCGGCTCGTCATTCGCGATTCGTGTGGAGGAGAGCGCTCTGCCTGAAGGGGCTGACAGCGCTCTCTGTCCGGTGCGGGGAACGGGCGGATTTTTTTAGCATGGTGATGTAATCGATTACATCACTGCTTGGCCGTTGTTTTAGAAAACGGACGGCGAATCGGTGGAGCATATGGGACAGAGAAAACAAATGAGCGCAAGGGGGAAAAGGACATGGGAAACACACTTCCAATCCGCCTCGGCTTGATCGGAGCCGGAGGGATTTCCAATGAACACATCAAGGCGGCGCTAAAACTTTCGGAGCGCGCCGTCTTGCAGGCGATTTGCGACGTCAATGAACAAGCGGCCGCGGAAAAAGCGAAAACGTACGGCATCCGCAACGTGTACCGCGACTACAAAGAGCTGCTCGCCTCTCCTGATGTCGATGCCGTCATCATCACGGTGCCGAACTTTTTGCACGCCCAAGTGTCGGTCGACAGCTTGCGGGCCGGAAAACACGTTCTTTGCGAAAAGCCGATGGTGACCAAAGCGGAAGAGGCGGACGCCATCATCCGCGCCCGAGACGAATCAGGCAAGCAGTTTATGGTGGCGCTGAACAACCGCTTCCGCCAAGCGGCGCAATGGCTGCATGAGCGAATCCAATCTGGCGCGTTCGGTGAGATTTATTACGCGAAAACGGGTTGGGTGCGCCGCCGCGGCATTCCCGCATGGGGGGCGTGGTTTTTTGACCGCGAGCGCTCCGGCGGCGGCCCGCTCATTGACCTGGGCGTCCATATGCTCGATGTGACGCTTTGGCTGCTCGGGAACCTGAACCCGGTCGCGGTGACGGGGAAAACGTACGCGAAGTTCGGCCCGCGCCATCAAGGGGCGTGGCCTGGGACATCGTTTGCGCCTGATGCCGCCTATACGGTCGAAGATTTCGCCTCGGCATTCATCCAGCTGGAAAACGACGCGACGGTGCTGCTTGAGACGAGCTGGGCGTCGCACATTGAAGAAGAGCGGGCATATGTCGAGTTCCTTGGCACGGAAGGCGGCGTGCGCTGGGAGTGGAATATCGCCGGCAACCGCCAAGAAGTGAAATGGTTCCGCAACGAACACGGCGTTCCGGCCGATGTCACGCTCCATTTTGATGATCAAAGCGAACGGGTGGCGCTCCTTGACCATTTCTTGACGAGCATCGCCGAGAACACGCCGCCGCTTTGCACCGCTGAACAAGGGCTTACGATCGCCAAAGTGTTAGAAGCGATTTACGCATCGTCCGACCAAGGGCGGCAAGTCCGCATCGAATGGTGAGAAACGCTCCATGAATCGCACTGGCGTCCCAACGAGTCGCGAACATGGGAAAACATTCCAAAAAACACTCCGCCTAGCCGCATACAGGCAGGCCGAAAGAACCAAGGGGGATCAACGAATGACCACACCCATCCGCGTTGTCGTCTGGAACGAATTTCGCCATGAAAAGAAAGATGAACAGGTAAGAGCGATTTATCCGGAAGGAATGCATACCGTCATCGCGAGCTACCTAGCCGAAGCTGGGTTTGACGCCGCGACCGCTGTCTTGGACGAACCGGAGCACGGCTTGACCGACGAGGTGCTCGACCGGTGCGACGTCCTCGTCTGGTGGGGGCATATCGCCCATGATGAAGTGAAAGATGAGGTTGTCGAACGCGTCCACCGCCGCGTGCTGGAAGGAATGGGGCTCATTGTCCTTCATTCCGGCCATTTCTCGAAAATTTTCAAAAAGCTGATGGGGACGACATGCAATTTGAAATGGCGCGAAGCCGATGAAAAAGAGCGTCTCTGGGTCGTCGCCCCGGGCCATCCGATCGTGGAAGGAATCGGACCGTACATCGAGCTTGAGCAGGAAGAAATGTACGGCGAGTTTTTCGACATCCCAGAGCCGGACGAAACGATTTTCATCAGCTGGTTTGAAGGCGGAGAAGTGTTCCGCAGCGGTTGCACGTTTACGCGCGGGAAAGGGAAAATTTTCTACTTCCGCCCCGGCCATGAAACGTATCCGACGTACCATCACCCGGATGTGCTGAAAGTGATCGCCAACGCCGTCCGCTGGGCCGCGCCGGTCAACCGCGGGGAAATCGTCTTTGGCAACGTCGAGCCGCTTGAGCCGATCAAAGCGAAACAAGGAGGAGTGACGCAGTGAAACCGATCAACGTCGGCATTATCGGCACGGGCTTTTCCGCTTCTTCCCATATTGAGGCGCTCCGCCGCCTGCCGTTTGTGAACATTGTCGCCATTGCCTCAAGCAGCCAAGAAAAAGCGGAGGAAGCCGCGCGCCGGTTCGGGATTCCGAAAGCATACGGCGACTACCGCGCCTTAATTGACGACCCGGACGTCGAAGCCGTTCACAACTGCACGCGCAACGTTTCGCATTTTCCCATCAACAAGGCGGTGCTTGAGGCGGGAAAACATTTATTGTCGGAAAAGCCGCTCGCCATGGACAGCGAACAGTCGGCGGAGTTGAAGCGGCTCGCTGAACAAAGCGAAAGCCTTAGCGCGGTCTGCTTCAACTACCGCCACTACCCGCTCGTTGTCGAGGCGAAAGAGCGGCTTGCCCGTGAGGCGAAGCGCGTCCATTTCGTGTACGGCGGCTATGTGCAAGACTGGCTGTTGTATGACACCGACTACAACTGGCGGCTTGACCCGGCGCAAAACGGCCCGTCGCGCGCCATTGCCGACATCGGTTCGCACTGGTGCGACACGGTGCAGTACGTGCTTGGCAAGAAGATCGTTGAAGTGTTCGCCGACTTGCGCGCCGTCCATCCGGTTCGCTACAAGCCGAAACAGGAAGGAAGCACGTTTACATCCGGCAGCAACCAAGACGCCGAGCCCGTCCACATTGACACGGAAGACGGCGGCAGCGTGCTCGTCCATTTTGACGACGGCACCCATGGCGCGTTTACGATTTCCCAAGTGAGCGCCGGCCGGAAAAACCGGCTCTATTTTGAAATCGCCGCCGATGAGATGACGCTCGCCTGGGACCAAGAGCACCCGAACCGCCTCTGGGTCGGGCGCCGCAACGGCCCGAACGAAGAAATCGTCCGCGACCCAGCGCTCTTGTCGCCGCAAGCCGCCGCTTACGCCCATTATCCGGGCGGCCATGAGGAAGGCTGGCCGGACGGGCTGAAAAACCTGTTCCGTGATTTTTACAGCGCCATCATCCGGAAGCGACGCGGCGAGGCGCTCGGGGAACTTCCGTTTGCGACGATCGCCGACGGCCACCATACGATGAGGATCGTCGACGCCATTTTGGAAAGCCATCGCACGAAACGGTGGGTGCGGGTGGCGGAATAAGCGGCGTCAGCGCGGCGGAAATGTCGGCCTCGTTTCGCTCGCTGGGTGCTAGATGATGCCAAAACAAAATGGAACGGCGGAGCCGGCCGCCGACCGGCCGGCTTCACACCGCGAGAAAGGGGAGAAGAACGAGATGAAAGTAGGCGTATTTACCGTTTTGTATCAACAGCTGCCGTTGGAAGACATGCTCGACAAAGTCGCCGCCATGGGCATTGAGGCCGTTGAGCTTGGCACCGGCAATTACCCGGGCAACGCCCATTGCGATCCCGACGCGCTTTTGGACCAGCCGGAAAAAATCAAAGCTCTGAAAAAAGCCGTCGCCGACCGCGGCCTTGTCATCAGCGCCTTAAGCTGCCATGGCAACCCGCTTCATCCGGACAAAGCGTTCGCGAAACAGTCGCATGATACATGGCGGAAAACGGTCAGGCTCGCTGAGCAGCTTGAAGTCTCGGTCATCAACGCCTTCTCCGGCTGCCCGGGCGACCATCCCGGCGCCAAATACCCGAACTGGGTCACGTGCTCCTGGCCGCCGGATTACTTGGAAATTTTAAAATGGCAATGGGAAGAAGTCGTCATCCCGTACTGGCGCGAAGAAGCAGCGTTCGCCAAGGAGCACGGCATCACGCAAATCGCCTTTGAAATGCATCCGGGCTTCGTCGTCTACAACCCGGAAACGCTTCTCAAACTGCGCGAACACGTCGGTGAAGCGATCGGCGCCAACTTTGACCCGAGCCACCTGCTTTGGCAAGGCATCGACCCGATTGAGGCGATCAAACTGCTCGGCCGCGAAAAAGCGATTTTCCACGTCCATGCGAAAGACACGTACTTAGACGAAGCGAACATCCGCAAAAACGGCGTGCTCGATACGAAACATTACAGCCAAATCCTTGACCGCTCGTGGGTGTTCCGCACCGTCGGCTACGGGCAAAGCGAAAAAATGTGGCGCGACATCGTCAGCGCCCTGCGCGCCGTCGGCTACGACTACGTGCTGTCAATCGAACACGAAGATATGCTCGCTTCGATCGATGAAGGGCTGTCAAAGGCCGTCGCCCTCTTGAAAAAGGTGTTGTTCAAAGAAGAACTGCCGGAGATGTGGTGGGCTTAAAAAAGAAGGCGGCAAGGAGACCGAGGCGCTCTTTGCCGTCTGTATGCTTGCTTTGACATCTGCCGCTGATCAGGCATGGGCGCAAGCGCGGCTGTAGACCGATTCATGTAGGGCGGCCCAGGGCGCAACAGTCTTTTACATAGCGCGCGCCGTCTGGCTGCGGATGCGCCCCTTCAGCAACAGAAGTCGATGCCCGTCCACCGTCAAATCGATCATCGCCCCGTTCAATATGTCTTCGCCTGATTTCCGCCCGTTCGCCTGCAAATACTTCACCCGATACCATTTTCGTCCATATTCAAAATAGAGATACTGTCCGCGCTGGAAATCGATCCAAAACTTCACCGCCTCGCCGTTCACGGTCTTCCATACATACCCCCAAGCCCGATCTTGGCGGATCGGCGCCATTTTCGGGCGCGCGGAATTGATGGCTTCGTAATACAGGCGGTGTTTGATGTCAAACAGCACCATCCTATTCGCCTCCTTTTGGACAACTATACTATATGTATAGCGCCAACTAGGAGAAATAGACATGCCAGCTTACCCGTTTTCTTTCAGCAGCCGTCCCGCCATCACCCGAACCGCGAGCGTCACGACAAACATCGAGACGAATGAATATCCCCACTTCCACGTACGGTATTCGATCAGGTCGGTGTGCCGCTCCAACAGGGTCTCGACCGCCGTCATCGCCCCTGTATAAGCGGCGCACTGCATCCATATCCCCTTCCAGCCCGAGCGGCGCGATGTCCCGTAAACGTACACACTGACAACAGGGTAAAGCAAGTATTCAAAGATCACGCTATCGTTCGTATAATCTGGAAACAGCCGCACCGGATATGCAAGCATTCCCGCCCCGCTGACGATCAGGCCGGTCAAACTGGAAAGATACGCATTCAGCAAAAACGAAAACCATACTTCCCTTGGTGAAAGAAAGCGGAAGCTGAGCCCCAGCAAACCGATGCCCACCGCAGCAAGCAGCCAAAGAATCCATTGTTCCATGATAGCCCCCGAGTGCGAATCATGTCGATTTTTCTTTAGTATGGGATGAAAGAGGGGGGAGTATGTGAAAAAGTTAAGGTTTTTAATCTTATGCCAGCATATTCCGGTAAGTCATTGACGGTCCCAAATTTCTTACAGTAAAATAAAAATAGTTTCAAGAGCGAATGTAGGGGAACAAGTCTTACTTATGAATTCTGTTTACTTAGATTAGAGGTGAAACAAAAAGTGATCGGGAATCCATTTGTGACATATTTAGACAAGTTTAATGTACTTTCTCCTAATCATTCGAAAATCTACGATGAATACAATCGGGAGATGGAAACGGAAGAATCGTTTGATTTCACCATTGCAACAAAAATTGAAGAGCATCTGAAAAACATCTTCTCCAATAACCCTCACAGTGTTATCCTAACAGGAAACGCTGGTGACGGCAAGACTAGACTGTGCCGTTTAATTCATGATCAATTTTCTGATAAATCTTTAGTGAACTGGCCGGAAAATGGGGTTGTAACTGTTCAGTATGAAAAGGGAACCATTAAAATTGTTAAGGATTTATCGGAGTTAAAAGAGGAAATTATATATGGTATTCTACTGGAATTACAGCGCTGTGTTTGTAATCGACATAAGGATAAAGTGTTCTTTCTGATTGCGGCAAACGAAGGAAAATTGTCAAAGGTATTGATGCGCTATAACGAGTTAAGTGTTTTGCGTCAATACATTATGGCACGGTTCGATTCGTATGAAAATAATGACGACCATTTAAGTGTTATCAACTTATTAGATGTGACTTCCTCTGTTTATGTAGAAAGGGTATTAAACGAATGGAATAAAGAAGAATATTGGAAGGCTTGCGAACAATGTGAAAAGAAGCCTCAGTGCATTATTTATTTAAATCATCGGCGCACTTCCCAACCGTCTATACAGAGAAAAATAGTAAGCCAGTATCGTTTGCTCGATTATCTAGAAACTCATATCACCCTAAGGGAAATGCTAATACATATGAGTTATTTAATTACCGGGGGATATGTTTGTAAAGATATTTTGGAAGCGGATCATACGCATATACGGGAACAATCTAAAAAGGCTTATTACCAGAATTTTTATGGTGTAGGAGTTGGTGAAGAAGGTTTTTCCGAGATGAAGGCATTGAGGGCATTTCGTTCTTTAGATCCAGGTCTTTATTCTTACTCGCCGATTGATGATTTTATTATGAATGGCGATATTAATGGGGATGAAGAAATAGAAAGGTTATATAATGAAGTTTTTGATGATGATTTAGATATAGAATTTGACTATTTTAAGAAAAAAGTTAGATTTTATAGAGAATATGGTCAAAATATTGATCAACCCTTTTTAGAGCATTGGATGCCTAAGTTAAGAAGAAAAGTATACTTCGAACTCGAAGGACAAAATTATCTTAATACCTTGAAACTTCTCCCGTTTGAGTATTTAGAGCAATACATTGGTTTATTTGATAATGACAGCGCTCAAAGTAATGTCCGAAAGGATTTAGTAAATGGACTAAATAGAGCCTTTTCTCGCAGGCTTACCCATAAATTTAAATCCAAAGGCTCTTTCTATTTGAAAGTTTCTAATGAGACATTGATGATCTATGGATCTTTTGACCGAAGAAAGATAGAGCTATTGCAGGAGAAAGGGAGAGACGACCTAGATCATTTGTCTTCGAAGTTCTTCCTTGTTGTTGATGGAGAGGTAAGATTGAAAATTAATTTATCGGTTTTTGAGTACTTAATGCGGTTAAGTTCTGGGGGTACGCATAATATTCTTAGTCAAGAAGTGGAAATATTATTGAATACATTTAGAAACGAACTAATTAGAATTAGTGAACCAGATATGGATGTATTGGAGATATACCGGTTAGATAAAGATAGCGGTGTTTACGTCGAACATGTGCTAGATGAGTGAAAATAAACATAGTTTTGGATGAAGGGAAGGACAGGAATGGCCACTGGAACTGAAGGATTTGCTGCTCAGTTGGCATCAGAAATATGGGGACACCGATTTATGGATGGTCAACGAGGCCCAGAGTATGTTCTTGAGTTTATGAACGTTCTTGCAGGGACAAATTATACATTAAATGCTGATAAGTATAAAAGAAGAAAGGCAGAGGGATTTAGGAGATTTGTTTTTGAAGGGGACAAGGAAGGAAGTAAAAATGACATTGTTCAATTAGAACAAGAGAAACGTCAGCTATTATATAAAGAAGTTGGTGGAGAAGATACAGTGATGGTGATTAGGGAATTCTTTAGAAATCTGGAAATCCCTTTATATGATGGACGAGGGAATTTAGCAGATCGTTCTTGGTATGCAAAGACTTTGTACCCCCTTCATGAGTCTTTGCTGTTTTTTGAACTAAGAAGAAAAAAAGGAGAAAAGGTTGCTAGTTATGAAAGAAACTTCTTCGCGCGAGGTGGAGAGTTGTACTATCTTATGTTATCTTATGGAACAGAGAAACAACCATATCTAAGGAAAGAAATCGAAGCTAGAATGGAAGAGCTGTTGCAACGCAATAAAGCAATTGAAAAAATTGTTAGTAAAATTATTAATGTTTTAGATAATGATGAAGAGACGAAAGAATCTGATTATGCCCTGTTGAAATCCATAGAGAACGTTAATCGAGAATATCCGAGATTGCCTATAACAGAGCATGTTCTTTTTGATAGATTTGCTCAAGAGTATCATCAACTTATCCATCTCAATCTAGATATTTTTGAAATGTTTCATTTGTTAGTCAGCCTCGTTGGTTTTCAATTGATCCAATATATGTATGATAGAACCAAGAAAGACGATAATGATAAACTTATTATGTTTTTTGATTGTTTAGATGGTCAAGTAGGTCAGGTTTTAAAATTATCAGCCCAGTCATTTCAAGAGAATGAAGCAATGGTGAGAGAAAAATTTGAAAAGGAACTAAAAAGACTTTTAACTGAAAAGATTAGTGCAATTTATGAGGCCAATAAAAAACTTGAGCAATGGCAGAAAGACCCTGATGAATTGCTCAAAGTTTTAGGATTGAAAAAAGTAAGGACTGGAAAACAACGAATTATTAAGGCTTTAAGCCAAGCGAAATCATTTGAGGAGTTGGTAGACGATATCACAATAATTGTGCAAGAAACAGTATCACCACAACTCAAAAAACATTATCTTTCCATTATTCGTGGAATTATAAGGGATAGCGGAATGGGGGGGTTTCGTGCAGGAACAAACTATCGTTATTTTATGACAGATAAATTTTTAGAGATGTTGGTTTTAGTAAATATTCCCCCTCAACAATCGATGGAGTTTGCTGAATTTCTTCATCAGATCTACAACAAGTATGGTTTTGTCATAGGTGAAGAACACGCAAGGTTGAGTGGGCTGTATGAGAAATCGAAGCTGAACGTAAGTTATTTCCATAAAAACGAACAATCTTTGCGTGAGAAGTTGAAGAGCAACGGCTTGCTTATTGAATACTCAGATGCGACGGCAATGATCAGAAATCCTTACAATTCTGTACTAGAAAAGGTGGGATTATGATAACAAGCGAGCAATTTTTGGCTAAGTGGATTAACCTTACTATTTTAGAACATTTAAAAAAACAGAAGGATAATGCAAAGAAACTTTTTATTAAGCTTAGTGGTTTTTCGGGCAAAGATGTACATTTTGTTTTGAATGAATTGAATAGCAATTTAGATGTATTTAAGAAATATTATGAACCGATCATACGTACTATTGCCTCTGTTCCTGGATTTGAGGAGTACAAATTTCGTGACCATGAAACGAGTACGTGGTTGAGAAATAATATTAAGGACAACCAAGCGCTAGTGTTAATCATTAATGAAATGACTACGGAAGCGCAAAGTTTGGAAAACTTGTTTGCTATTGATGAATCATATTTGTTATCTCCAAAAGGGCTTAGTATACTTTACGAATTATTGGTTCAGGAATTTCGTTTTGCTTCGGATGAAATCGAGGAGTTGAAAGTATTTCTGGAGATGGTTCGGGACGTAACTGATCCCCAGCTGCGAATATTGTTGCAATTTCTTGTAGCGATTACACATGAAAATATGTTAACCATCACACATAGAATCCAAAAGCATTTGCCTTCATTGGGTTTTTTTAGGGATTCTAAATTAAAAATCGGGAATAACCATACAAAACGTTTAAAAAGTAACTATATGTTGGCCAATCTGCAAAAAGGAACATCATTGCTGGATGGGGAAAAGCTCCTTGAAAAACTTGATTCATTTCTAGAATATGAGGAGAAACAAAACTGGGTAAGCGAGCTATGGAACGAGGTTGAACCGGATATTTTTCGAAAAGAAGCGATGCAGTTTATTCAAACAGGCAATAGGGAATTTCTTAAGTACGAATTTGAGATTATTGAACAGATCTTTAATTTTAAGGTTAATCAAAGTTTAGCTGAAAAGGTTAGTGAGGCTATTAGCATACACAACAAAACGGATCAAGAGAAGAAAGAAATTGAATGGGGAATTGAAGCTATTCGCAGGGAAGAAGATCCTGACGATATTCAGGAGTTCTTAGACAAGTACGAAAAGGAGATTTCCTCGCCGGCAATAGTTAAACGGATTAATCGGTTAATTGAAAAATTGCGTCACCCTGCTGAATATGATGATATTCATAAAGCACTTTTATATGAATCATTTTTATTAATAGATGAGTACTATTCAAATGATAATTTGCAACGGTCAAATATCAAAGAAGCACATTTTCAATTGAGGGTCGTCACTTCCAAGGTGAATGAAAAAGAGAAACAGTTGTTAAATATATATTTCAAGGGCTTATCCAGCATTGTTCCTATTATAAAGTTCCATGAGGAAAGCATACCTGTAGAATGTGATGAAACTGTAAAAAATGAAGGAATTACCTTTGAGTTGGAATTTATCCATGATAGCACTGTATTAGGGAAAAACAAATTTAAGCTTCTTAACTTCGCAGATAATATTATCTACTCGTTGATTGATGAAATTAACCAAGGAATATTGCCCTATATAAAAAATTATTTCCAGCATAGGGTTGATAAGGTAGATGTGAGGGAGTTGGTAGGCGATAATATAAAATATTATTTAATTTCCAAAATGGAAGGAATAGAATTACACTTTGAAAAGTGGAACTCATTTATCGATGACTATTGTTTGTTATTAAAAAATGTTTTGATAAACGGGGTGTGTAGCATAAATCCCGATGAGTTGGACGAGATATTAGGCCGTTTATTATCTAATATATATTCCTCTGTCAATGTCGCAAAACTTATTTATAAGGCGTTACATTATATTGGAACTATTGATATGTTTGATTCTATAGATGAGAAAACTTTAGCGGCTCCTATTGAAAGAGTTGTCACTGTATTTAATCCAATTCGACTGTTGAGCTATTTGCGTCGACTTCAGTCAATAAATAGCTGCATTGAAGATTGGATTCAAAGAGCAAGCAATAATAACCTTGAGGTTTATAAAGTAGATGATTATTTAGTTTTTACTATAGATAAGTATTCTCATCTGGCTCCGCGTTATATGCTTAACGAAGATGAAGAGACTTACTTAATAGCGAACCATGAAAACTTTGGAAACGGATGGTTTGTTTTAAATACGCACGCAACGAATTCCAGTATTCATTTATCTAAAGAGTTGTCTTCGGAATTGGTTAATGTTGTAAAAAACTACTTAGAAGTATACCCTTACGCAAGAGATGGTCTTGATTTGCTGTTTTTGTATTGTCAAAGTGCTGACGTTGTTATTCGATCGATTGATGAGCTGGTTAAGCGCGTTCCGAGCTTAACAAAATTAAAGTTGACAGTTCATAGTGTTCATGCCGCCCAGTTGCATAAAGAATTGAATAATTGGATTGAGTTAAGAGAAGAATATAAAAATCCTTCTTTTAATATGATGTTCCCTAAATTAGAGGTTAATGTGATTAACGGGGCAGATATTGATGAAATCTCAACTCAAGTCCGTGAACAAATGATAGATACAGATTTAGTAGTATTGATGGATTACTTTGGGCAAAATGGGCAGGTTAAATATAATTTTAATAAGGTTAACCCTTTACTGAGCAATGACTGGTTCAGCGAACCTTATAAAGAACCACTGTCTGTTCAAGAAGCGTTAAAACGTATTCCTTATGTAAGTAATAGTTTGCCAAGAACGCTTCAGTATTTTTATCAAATGCAGTATATTATTTATAGTAAATCTATGCCCAATGAGGATGAACTTTACTTACTGAACGTAACCATTTCTCCTAATCATTTCAGTGGTTCTTTGGTTGACTTTATTCATGAACACTTTAACTGGGTTATGATTATGGACCGTTTCTTGGATAAATCTTTATTACAAAAAATTTCTTCAAGAGCACAAATCATTCAATATAAGTCAAAAGCAGGGAAAAATAAAAATTTTAAGCTTATTTTGTCTTCATCCAAATATATAAGAAAGTTAAGCCATCAAACCCAAGATTATGCTTACTATGACCGATTGCATCGTAAGCTGGCAGATATTTTGAAAAACAGCCAAGTTCAACGAGAAGCTGTTATCGAGGCGGTAGACAAGGTAAAAGATATTTCCGGAGCATTAGTTCTAAAAGTAATTGGTCCGGGAAAGTATGCTCATGAGATGCTAGCCACTTATTTGACCACTAAACGGAAAGATCAAATGGACTGCAAAGAAAATTCATTGACTGTTTGGTCGTGGTGTGATGAGTTGCCATGGTTTTCGGCGAATACAAGAAGACCTGATCTTGTACGTTCTGTCATTTATAAGAGGAATGGCCGACTAGTCATCGATTTTGAATTAATAGAACTCAAGTTCGTAAACCATCATATTTTAGATAGGGAAAGAATAGATGCTATCAAGCAAGTCGATGTCGGATTGAAAGAGTACAAACAACGTTTTTCATTCGCTGATAATCACGCTGATGCAGAATATTGGAAAAGTGAGCTAGTGCATTATCTAGTGGAAAAACAGGCTTATTTGCCGTTCGAGGTTGAACTTTTAAAAGACATGCAAAATACTCGAGCACAGGATATAGAAGTGAATGTTTCAGCTTCCATTGATGTTTATTGCTATACGTCCAACTTAACTGATCGAGAGTTCAAAGAAGTGGAAAAAGGGGTTTACGTTGATATCATTGGCGATAGTTACTACAATTATATTTACGGACGTCATTATATACTCGAACAATTGGGGGCTGATGAGCAACAAATTCCTTCTTATGACGAGCTTTTGGAAGAGGATGATGAGTTGGCTGCACAGCTGCCAATTGTTGTGGATACAGACAAAACAAAAGTTATTAGTGATAAGGAAATAGGGAATGAAGAAGAAAACAAGCAAGCAGTGGACGACTATAACAGGGAAGATAATGGGGAAGATAACGGGAAGGATAAAGAGAGTGATAATGTTACATTAGGTGATTATCCAGAGCTTATAGCGTTAAGAGGGATTCAACTGAACCACACAAGTATTTCGCAAGACTACACAGAGATATTGCATGAATTAGAGAAAAATTTGGTGCGTAATTTCCTAAAAAACGGCTTAGATGTTAAAATTAAAAAGAGTATAGTAGGATCAAGTGTAATTAGGTTTTATTTGAATATTCCAGGCGATGTTTCAGTGAAAAAAGTTGTATCTCGTTCTCAGGACATTCAAATATGGTTAGGGTTAAACAATGAACCAACTTTTGCTATTGACAAAAATGGTGTTTATATGGATGTTATAAGAGACGATCCTGAAATTATTTACTTTGAAAAGTTCATGAGACTAGTTAGGGATCAACTTAGCGAAAAAATCACACGAACGAACTTGATTGCACCATTAGGCCTTGATCCATTAAATAACGTGGTAAGCATAGACTTAGCTAACCCCGTGTCACCACACCTGCTCGTTGGTGGAACAACCGGGAGTGGTAAAAGTGTGACACTTAATTCTATTATTCTTAGTATTATGTGTTTATACAGTAGCAAAGATGTTCAATTCATTTTTATTGATCCGAAGCAAGTGGAATTTAACTTCTATGAAGGAAAATCACATACCCGTAAAGTTATTACTCAGATAGAGGAAGCTGTTCAGGCATTAGAAGAGCTAGTTGAGGAAATGGATCAACGGTATGCCGTCATGAATAAGGAGTATGTGAGCAATTTGGAAGAGTTTATCGGTTTGACTGGAAAAAGTATGCCTAGAATAGTGGTTGTGTTTGATGAGTTTGCTGATTTTATGAGTCAGGATAAAGAGACTGCAAAACGGGTTGAAACGGCGATACAAAGGCTAGGTCAAAAGGCAAGGGCGGCAGGAATACATCTAATTATTTGTACACAATATCCTAAAGCTGAAATTGTCAATACAAAAATACGTGCGAATTTGCCGGGAAGACTGGCATTAAAAGCAGCAGATAGCGTGGCATCTCATGTCATTCTTGAACAAGAAGGTGCGGAGAGATTAGGAGGTAAAGGGGATTTCTTGGCAAAGGTTGGTTCAGATGGGGTTGTTCGTGGTAAAAGTCCGTTCCTCACACCTGAAGTTAAAAGGGCCCTGCTAAAATATTTTGAGCAAGAAATATATAGCATCTAGATACAATCCTGTATCTAGATGCCTCTTTTTCGATTTTCAGCACTGCTGGACAAGTCGTTCCATTAATGTTACGAGGTGATTAAAGTTGGCATATGGTCAACATCAAAGCTTTTATTTACGAGATCGTTGGCTAAGTAAAGCTCTTCGCTATTTATTAGAAGATAAACGTTTCTTTTATAACAAGGATTCATTTGAAAAAGTCGGTTTAGGAAAAAATATGCTACAATCATTACGTTTCTGGGTTATTGCTACTCGTGTGGTTGAGGAAAAAGTGGATAAAGATCAGAAAAGGGTGCATTATATAACCCCTCTAGGGGAAGTAATTTATAAATTTGATCGGTTTGTGAGATTTAACGAAACGGCATCCATCCTGCACTATGAAATGACAAAAGAAAAAGAACCGGCGACTGCTTGGTATTGGTTTTTTAACATATTTCCTCAGCAGGTTGTTTCAAAGGATGAATTGCTTCAGTCATTTGTTTACTGGGTAAATGAACAGGAAACAAGGGAAGTGTCTATAAAATCACTAAAGAGAGATATAGAGTGTCTGCTAAAACTTTATACGGCTGGACACTCGACCTTCGATCCTGAGGAAGTGATACATAGTCCTATACATAAGATAGGGTTAATCGAGGAAAATAACAATATAATTTACAAAAAAGTTCCTGGTATAGATGATATAGGAATTACTGCCTTAATGTATTCTTTATTAGACTATAAGGTAAGAAAGGGAATAGATACTGTTTCGGTAGACGAGATTGCAAACGAAAAAGGATTATGGGGAAAGATTTTTAACATGGATCGCTCTAGTGTTGTGAATGCATTGGAGTTGCTTGCGAATCGATCTGTATATCCTATTTCATTTACCAGGACAAATAATTTGGACACGGTTAAACTTCCAGATATTTCTCCAATTGAATATTTGCAATTCGAATATGCGAGAAAGGTTGAGAGTTTAGTATGACTTTTAAATCAAGCATCAACATTAGGTTCGACTTAGGCAAGCTTGAATATTTCGAGAGATATATGCCTACCCCGTCACATGCGGAAGTACTAAGAGGGGTATTGAGAGGGATCAATTACAAAGAGTCTAGAGCTCATATCGTAGTGGGACCGTACGGGACGGGTAAATCTCTTTTGGGTACTATTATTGCAGGCATTGTTTCAAAAAACGTAGATCCAGCTGCATTTAATATTTTGAGAAAAAAATTTAACCAAGTGGATGATGAGATTTATAATGAGCTGGGCAATGTACACTATCACTCATATCGCTATTTACCCGTTATTTTAAATGGATATGAAGGAAACTTCCGTCAAGCTATTTTGTCGTCAATTATGAGGGTCTTAAAACAGAATCGTATTCCGATTGTTGCTCCTGGAGTTGTCAGCCGCATTCTAGGAACCATTGATACGTGGGAGAAGGAGTACAAGCAGACATATAAAAAGTTTCTACAAATGCTCAATGATAAGAAAAAAGATTTAGAGATTTGGCGGATAGAAATATTAAATTACAATGAAAAAGAAATTAAATGGTTTCAAGATATTTATCCTGCACTAACCTCTGGAGCAGAACTTGTATTTGATTTTGAAGAAGAATTTATTTTTCAAGTTCAATATATTTTAAATGAATTAAGCAAACAACGTATAGGTCTTTTCATTGTATACGATGAATTTGGACGGTTTTTGCAAAATATCCATGTAAACCAAATTTATCAGACGATGCAAGACATTCAGGATTTGGCTGAGCTAGCAGATCACGGAAGTGATAACTTCCATATTATGTACATTACTCATAAAAATCTGCGCCATTACTTCTTGAAATATAGCGAAGAATACCACAATGAGTTTCAACGCATTGAGAAACGTTACAACATATATCATATTGAAAGTGACGGGGCAACTTATATTCGACTCATTCAACATATCATTAATGAACTGTATGGGAGAGGGAATATAAGCGAGAATAGGAAAACAAAATATATCAATTATTTGCGTAAGTTCCCTCTTTTTCCTGAGTTTAACCAAGTAGAAATAGAACGACTGGTAGTTGAGGGAACATATCCAATGAACCCAGTAGCATTGGCTTTGCTGCCAAATGTATCTAGTTTATTTGGCCAAAACGAGAGAACGTTATTTACTTTTTTGGAAAGTCGTCAGGTTGGGGGATTGATGTATTTTGTTACAAAAAAAGAGGAAGAGGTCTATACAGCAGCGCATTTGTTTGATTATTTCTTTCCAAATGTAGAAGAATTAGATTTGGAAGAAGGCTTTGAGGAGTTAGGAACATATCAAAAAATAATAAAGAAAACCCCACATCTTGATAATAAGCATTTAGCAGTGCTGAAATTTGTAACTTTATGGAATATTGCCGGATTCCAAGCTACATATCCCTTGACCACGGATTTAATTGCATTTGCCTTAGACAGTGATGAGGATGAAACAGAAGATGTCTTAAATAAGCTAGCAAATAATAAGGTGATAAGATTTAACAGCATTTTAGGGTATTGGGAGCTATTTGAAGGAAGTGGGGTAGATGTTGGAGAAATTATCGAAGAGAAAATAAAAGGATTTTATTTAAAAAAGGATAGAAAACTAGAGATTCTCGAAGAGCATCTTGAAAAGAAGTTTTATTTAGCCAATGAATATAATGATGTGAAAAGTATGACGCGATTTGCTTCAGTACGTTTATTATTTAGTTCTGACATTTTAACAGGAGATTTACCAGCCGTCTCTATAAATAGCAAAGCAGATGCGATGATTTATTTAGTTTTATTGGATGATAAGAATGACAAGGATAAAGTGATTAAAACACTGCAAATGCGTAGGGATCCAGATCGCTTATATTGTGTACCGAACTTTGATGATAGATCATTAGAAAATCATGTTGAGGTTTTTGAGCTCATTGACAATATTCTTTTGAAGGATAAAGAATTACTGAAAACGGATCCGAATCTCAAAAACGAACTGATTTTAAAGAAAGAAGAAACAGCGTTTGTTATTCGAAAATTCCTATCTCGATATATTAATTTTAATGAAGATTTAGTATGGATTGTAGGCGGTGAGATACGCTACATACCAAATGAATTCGTCTTGGAAAAAATATTGTCAGACATAATGATGGAGCTTTATCCATTGACTCCAGAAGTGAGAAATGATTCTTATAATCGAAGAACGGTAAATCGCGTTCAGTTTAAGGCAGGATGCAATGTTATTGATCATATATTAAGATACTGGGACTCCCCCCAATTCAATATCAAAGGAAATGGACCGGACTATTTGCTTTATGCAACAATTTTTAAAAATAATAATTTAGATATTACAAAACTAGATGAGATTTCGGACCAAAACTTTAGATTAATGAGGAATAAACTAGTACAATTAGTAAATGAAGAGCCTATAGGTTCGCTGCAGTCATTTAAAAACATTTTTAGCAATCCGCCTTTTGGAGTAAGGGAGCCACTTATCCCTATCTATTTTGTCAGCTTGCTTAGAGATAAATGGGATTGTTTGTCGTTTTATCGAAATAATATGTATGTACCTGAGATTAACGGTGAGAAACTCTTTAGCATGTTTGAAGAGGCTGATCAGTATCAGTACATTTATTATGAGTTCGGAACAGAATACGAAAATCTCTTTGTACAAATTGAAGAAATTTTTCTACAATATGGGTTAGAGAACTCGATGCCCAGACATTTAAGGGCAGCAAATTTAATATTAAAATGGCTACGCTCTTTGCCGAGATTTACACAGATTAGCGGAAGAATGGATGAACAACTCCTCCGTTTAAAAACAATGATAAGGAAAGTAGAGGTTAATCCGAACAAAGCTTTAGAAGAGCTTGCAAGTGTATATGGGGATAACCCGGGATTGTTGAAAAATCATGCGAGGAAGCTAGAAGAATATTGTACGTCACAAAAAGAGAGATTTAAGCATACTGTGCTCCAAATTTTGGGTGTTAGTACAGATGAAGAACTAGTGGAGTGGGCGAATAGACAAAACGTTCTGGATAAAAAACAAAATCCCCTACTCACTTCCATACTAGATTCTTCCGACTGGTTTGATACATTAGTTGATCGTCTTGTCGGTGTTCCTTTTGAGGATTGGTCTGATAATACGGCAGATATGTTTTTAGTGCAGATGAAAAACGAGCTTGATCAAATTGATGGTGCATCTCATTCTAAGGATAGTATTTTATTGTCAATTGGTGGTCGGGAAAAAGCGGTCGCTAAAGTAGAGTTGTCTCCGAAATCAAAAACACTTTACCAAAATATTCATCGTATCATTACAAATGGTGGAAGAACAGTTCCGAGAGAAGAAATTGAATATTTGATTTACAAACTTGTGGAGGAATTTATCAAATAGAGAAGGTGATTACATTGAATAGAAAGCCTGTCCATGTGGCTATGTTCAGCGGAGGTGCAGCAAGCGCCTACGTTGCGTACCGGATGGTACAAGCATATGGAAAAGAAAATTGCATTCTTTTCTTCACTAATACTCTTTGGGAAGATGAAGATAACTATCGTTTTATGGAAGAAGTGGCCGAATATATTGGAATCGAGATTACGGAAAGAATTGATGGACGCACCCCAGAAGAGGTATTTTACGATTACCGATTTTTAGGTAATGCAAGACTGGCCAAATGTTCTGAGGAACTTAAGGTAAGACAAACGGTCATGTTTATAGAGGAGTTACGTGATGAACACAATTTGGAGCCCATCTTATATTTTGGGATCGGCCCACATGAAAAACACAGGGCAGATAATTTGCGGGAATTTTATAAGCATGTTCCTCTCGAGCCAGTAGAGACACGATTTCCGATGATTGAAACATTTACAGAAGATATCGATGTCAAGTCAATTATTGAAAATGAATGGGGAATCCGGCTCCCGCGAATGTACAAATTAGGATTTGCACATGCTAACTGTGGTGGGCGCTGCGTTCGAGGCGGTTTTTATCATTACGCTCAACTATATAAGATTTGGCCTGATCGTTACAAAGAACAAGAGGAGATGGAGGAAAGATTTAGAGCATATTTTCAGAAAGATGTGTCCATCTTGAAAAAGAATGGAAAACCTTTTACATTGCGGGAATACCGAGAACAATTAGAGAGAGAAGGAGTCGAACGGTTTTTAAAAACCGAAGACGATACCATTCCTTGTGTATGTTCTTATTCATAAACATTCGTATAATGGTTGAGTATAGGGAAAAAGTTTCATAATGATACAAAGCCATAGTCCCTTTCTCCTTCTCGATAAACGGAGAAAGGGGAATGGCTTTTTCTAAATTCGCTTTTATATTTAGGAGGAAATAAATGGGGGAACAATGGCTAAATGAAATAATTAAAGCTTTAAAAAAGCTCGGGGGAGTCGGGACATTACATGAAATTTATGATCAGATAGAAAAAAACGGTGGGATTGACCTTAGCTACTATACTGACTGGAAGTCACAGGTTAGAAAGCATATTTATCTTCATTCTAGCGACTGTGACATTTTTAAAGGCACTAAGGGAGGAGAGAATGATCTTTTTTACTCCGTTAAGGGAAAGAGAAAAGGGAGTTGGGGACTTAGAGGTTTCGGATCTTCGTAGGACATAGGAAAACCCGAGTTCGACAGTCACCCGAGTTCGACAGCGACTAGGCAAACAAAATCCCTCTGATCCTTTGATACAAAAGGGATCAGAGGGATTTGGGCATACTTTAGGCGTGTATCTAGGGGCGAGGATGGATGCCTAGAATCTTCGGAGGAGGCTCCATCCCTAGAGCCGCAAAGAGTTGAGCCTGTTTGGCCGTCAGTTCGGTTCGTTGATAAAGGTCTCCGTTTTTTGAAGAAAAATGTCCAAGCATGAGACGCTCACATTCGTCTCTTACTTTTGGCCATGATTCATGAGTTCGGATCTCTACGATCCGAACCAGTAAGAGCGCCAACCAACTGAGCAGCACATGCGCCCGGATGCGGTCTTCCAAGCGATGATGCATGGGGCGCAGCTCGAGTGTCGATTTCAACGTCCGAAAGGCCTGCTCGATATCCACCAGTTGCTTATACCCGATGGCAACATCCTCGGCAGACAAGGTATCGTCGGATGTCCGGATGAGATATTTGCCGTCGTACTTTTCCGCTTCACGAACCGCTTGCTTGTCGATGCGAAGCGTTCCATCCTTCAACTGGCGTAAGTATTTTCCGTAGGACGGATGGGAACGCAATCGGCAGGTCGCCTTATGATGGGCTTCGTTGGGGAGTTGTCGAAGCCCTTCCAACTCTTCTTTCAGCGATTCGAGCAGCGTTTCCCGCTCCTTGCGTTGGCGTTCGGCTTCGCTGGGATTGTACACGAGAACATAGCGCTGACGCGCTTCACCGTCGCCGACGATGATGTCTTTGATGTGCAAATTCTCGTCCACTTCATGATAACGTCCGCGACGGCTTAAGGCCTCTTTGACGGCGGCTTTGCCGGATCGCATGTTTTCGCCGACAATGTAGTGTCCTCCGGCCTGTTGCAAGATTCGCAAATTCTCTTCAGAGGAAAAGCCGCGATCCATGACGCTGATCACACGCCCAAGCTTCCAGCCAATCAAGTCTTGTTTCACCTGTTTGATGACCGTCATGTCCATGGTATTGCCAGGCCATACCCAAGCGCGAATAGGGATTCCTTCCCGGGTGACAGCCAGCCCAATGACGATTTGAACCAAGTCTGGGCGTTTGTCTTTCGAGAATCCTTGTTTTCGAAGCGATTCTCCTTCCGGTGTTTCAGAGGGATCCACTTCGAAGTACGACGAAGTCGTATCAAAGTAAATCAAATCGACTTCCAGGTTCAATAAATCGGCCACGGCATGGAACACTTGGCGTTCCAATTCCGGTTGCACGGCCAGCAGTTCATCCATCGCCCGATATAACTGATGGCTGGCGACTTGGGGAAGATGGGGGATATGCACGTCTTTCTCCACCCACTCCTCCATCGCCAACTTGCTTGACGGATGAAGGGCGCGATTCGCCACCATGGCAAAAATCAGCCGTTCCAACGGCATCTGATGATGCCGGGAGGCAAACAAGGAGTGGAGAATCTCTCCCAACCCCAGTTGTCTCCAGAGCTGATCCAAGAGCCAAACGCCGCCAAGGCGTTTGCTTGACTGAAACTGAAAGTCATCCGACACTTCTCCTGTCAACGTCTCGATTTCCCAAGCCTGTTCGGGAGAAAGGAATCGCGAAATGCTTTTGGCCAGACGCTCCAAGACAGCACGATCCACCTCGTCTTCGCGCCCAAACGAATAAATCACCTTCGCCTTCGCATATTTGGCCTTCGGATCCCATTCGTTGTGAGCAAGCTGGAGATAGGCCACGGTCGTTCCATCTTTGTTTTTGCGTGTGACTCGTCGTATGTACATGCCTATATTATAAACGATATTGGGCTTTTTTAAAAGGATAAATTGTCAAGTCGTGTGCCTATGAAATTAAGCGTTTTTTTCTAGGATCCGTATCGCGAAATCCTTGATATAACAGCATTTTGGCCATTTTCATTTGCCTAAAATGGCCTCAAAACTGTCGAACTCGGGTTTTACTCACACCTTGCAATAATAAAATTCCTATTTCCTATGGCAAATTTCTTCTAACGTTATATAATTAGGATTAAATGAAAATAATTCAGGAGGACATTATTATGTCAGAAAAATGTGTGAAGTGCCATCGGCATGATGTTGAGCTATTGGAGACAGGGGACTTGAGAGAAGAGCGCATTGAACTAATGTGCGAACAGTGCATTATCGCAATGTATGAGGAGAAAATTGAAAAAGAGAATATGGTGTGTGATGAATGCGGGGGCAAGTTGTATATTTATATTGACGATGGGATAGCATGGTTCTCCTGCACCAAGGATCGTGAGCATATGTTTTACGGGGAATATTTGCTCGAGCCGCTCGACCCGCCAGAAGGGGAGAGTTGGTTTTAATTTACCATTTTGCAATTTTGATGCATGTATATCGTTTCGGGGAGTTTTCTTTTCATGACGACCATCTTTGGAATTTGGTGTTAGCTTGTCGAGAATGCAACTTGTCGAAAAGGGATTGGATTGCGGATCGCGTATTTTTGGGTTTTTTGATTGACCACAATTGATAATTGATTTCCTTAGAAGGCTGGTGAAAAACGAGTTTTGCGCCCAACTCGGCAACGCTGGACGGGAAAGGAATGTCGCTCTGACAACGTTTCTCTAATAGAGAAAGAGTTGGGATCCGACGATTTTTGCTTTAATCACCATCCTTCTAAAGACGGGATGTTTGATTTCTTCTATGAACCTGAATAGTTCTGCCACTGTGTGGGCCATCAATAATCAATGAGTCAGTGTGTGTATAAAAAAGATCGGCGCATACGATTGACGTAGGCATTTCACCAACTTCATTCGTTCATTCATTGAATACAAGGCACAACTACACGACAGCCACGTCATCGTTTGTTGATCCTGCTTATACGGACCAATAATACCTGAAATGTGGTTATACACATAAAGATAATCGCAAAAAGCAGGATCTTCTTAAATGAGGAGTTTATTAAAAAGTGAATTTTTAGAAAATATTTTGTTGACTTATGTAGCCAAACAGTCTATGCTAGTACTGTCCACGATATTGAGCAGAGGAGAGATGAGCAATGAGTGTAGCACAGGAAAAGAAAGGCTATTTCGGCGAGTTTGGCGGCAGCTTCGTTCCGCCTGAACTGCAGGAAGTGCTTGACTATTTGGAAGAGCAGTTTCTGAAATATAAAGATGACCCAGAATTCAATGAGGAGTTTCGAACCTACTTGCGGGAGTATGTCGGCCGTGAGAGTCCGCTGACGTTTGCGGCGCGGTTGACGGAGCGGCTCGGCGGGGCAAAGATTTATTTGAAACGTGAGGATTTAAACCATACCGGTTCGCATAAAATCAACAACGTCATCGGGCAAATTTTGTTGGCGAAGCGGATGGGCGCGAAGCGGGTGATTGCGGAAACGGGTGCAGGCCAGCACGGGGTGGCGACCGCTACCGCATGCGCCATGTTTGGCATGGACTGCACCATTTATATGGGGGAAGAAGATACGAAGCGCCAGGCGCTCAATGTGTTCCGCATGGAGCTGTTAGGGGCGAAAGTCGTGCCGGTCTCGAAAGGGCAAGGGCGGTTGAAAGATGCCGTGGACGAGGCGCTGAACGATCTTGTACAAAACTATAAAACTACGTTTTACTTGCTTGGTTCGGCGGTTGGTCCGCATCCGTATCCGTCGATGGTGAAACATTTTCAGTCGGTCATTAGCGAAGAAAGCAAGCGGCAAATTGTCGAGAAGGAAGGGCGGCTTCCAGATGCGGTGGTAGCCTGCGTTGGCGGGGGAAGCAACGCGATCGGAGCGTTCGCCCATTATTTGGATGAACCAAGCGTGCGGCTCATCGGTGTCGAGCCGGAGAAAGCGGCGACGTTGACGAAAGGGGTTCCGGCGGTTCTTCACGGATTCAAGTGTCTCGTGTTGCTTGATGAAAACGGAAACCCGCAGCCGACATACTCGATTGCCGCTGGGCTCGATTATCCGGGCATTGGTCCGGAACATAGCTACTTGAAAGTGTCCGGGCGTGCGGAATATTACACGGTCACGAACGAAGAGGTGCTTGAGGCGTTTCAACTGCTGTCCAAGACGGAAGGGATTATCCCAGCGCTCGAGAGCGCCCATGCGGTGGCATACGCTATCAAACTCGCGCCGACATTAAGCAAAGATCACATCATCATTGTGAACCTATCAGGCCGCGGGGATAAAGACGTCGAGCAAGTGTTTTCAATGTTACAGTCATAAAGGGAGAAGGCGGGCGGATTTTCACGTTGGTTTTCATGTGAAGCCGCCCGCTTATTGTTTTCGATCCTCCGTTTCCCGCTTGGTGATGTTCTGCGCTTTTTCACCATCGAATTGCGCAAACAAAAAGAGGAAGTTCGTGGGTTGCTTAAGAACTAATTGGGGCCAAAGATGCTTATATTTTGCGCAATAGAGAGTGAGGTTTGCCTTCGTCACGCCTTAGCGTGACGAAAGACCAAACAACCGTCCGTTTCACAGACCCATACATAGGTCTGGAAGCGGCGTTGTTCGGTCGCCGGGCAGTCGATCAAATCGCTCTGTAAAAGCGACAAATGCTAAATATGATTGCATTTACATCGTTCGTTGCGGCTAGCTAATGGCCACTCCCGCACTAGCATATCCCGTGATCGATGAGACAATAGAGAGACCGGAAGTAGTGACTGAAAACACCATGAGCAAGCGATCGCCTGCATTGACAGGCACGTTTAACCCTGTCATGATTCCGCTAGCGTTTTGCAGTAAGGAGATTGGAAATGTGATAGTTGGGTTTAACGTGACTAAAGTGCTTGGGATGGCGGTGAATATGTTGCTAGAAGGAGAGGTGGAAATGTATAGTTGAGCTCGGATAGTAGCGGTTCCTAAAAGCGCTGTGCCCGTGGTGGCAGAAAAGTTGGCTGCTACAGCTGTAATGATTCCATTGCGTGGAACAGTAAATGAAAAGTTGGATACACCGCCCAAGTTAATGGTGTTTCCGATTAGGCTAATGCTCGAAGCTGAATTTCCAACCCCAATTAAGCTAGCTGTATCTGCCAAACCTACTGCTGTTGTTGCCAGAGTAATTGTTGTTCCTGAAGCGAAGGGGATGATTGCGCCGTTCCCTGCCGGTCAGTAGGTCCGGTTGGCCCTGTGGGTCCAGTCGGTCCAGTGTATACCTTAACGATGGGTGGCTGGGTGCCGCATAAAGGGGAAAGACATTTTACACGAATAGGATGTCGGTCGGACAATTGTCAATCCTCCTTTCGATTTAAAGATTGTCTATTCACTAGTTTGATGGAACGTGCTTTTGGCAGAAAGAATGGATTCTAAAAAACATTTATTGTGCAATACGTCAGGATGATTGGGTACATACTCCCTAGCTTTCTCATTATGTTTGTATGCTAGTTCATACTCGCCTAAATAGGCGTAACATACACCGAGCTGCAAATGGGGAAGCCACGTCCAACAAGCGTGATGAAAAAATCCCCAACTGTCCGATGGCATCGTTAGTTGAGTGGCTAAATGATACCAAAACGCAGCGAGTCGATATTGTTTGCGTTGGAGAAAATAGTAGCCTAGGCGGCAGCAAAATTCAGGG
>NZ_MQMG01000019.1 GCF_001908025.1 Geobacillus proteiniphilus | reverse complement strand
CCCCGGTCATCGGACGACGAGCCGACGCACATGAGTAATCGGCGCCTCGCGGTTGGAACCGTCGCCAAAATAAATGTGCACCGGACCGTCGTCGCGCAACGGTTTTCCGTTTTTGGAAAAAGCGAAAATCAGGTCGTACGCCTTTTCCAGAGGGATCACTGTTTCTCCATGTTCCGTCTCAATGACAAGTTCAGACGCGTCTTCATGCGGCTCAGCGTTTCGCAAAAATGGGGCAAACGGCATGCCGAACGAGCCGGTGATGATTTTCTCCTTCAAAAAGCGCCGCTCCGTTTTCAACGTCGGCGGAAAAACGGCGCCCTCTTGAATTTCTCGGTCCCAAAATGCCGACAGCTTTTTGATTTCCTCGTCCTCTTGCTCCGCTTCCGTCGGCTGTGGAGCCGGCTCCGAAAAATACGCATCCATGTCTACTTTCCGGTCGTCGAAAATCCAGACGCCGGGGTCAAGCGTGATCGTAAACTTCACCTTTCCTGTCAGCACAATAATATCGTTCATGAAACACCTCTCCTCTGCATGTTCCCACCGTTTTTAGTATAATAATAACGAAAGAGCTTGTCATGTTCCAGGCCGGGTTGCTGTCAACGGTTTCAACTTGCAAAATGGCTTGTTTCACGTTAAGATGTAAAGAAGGATAGGGGAGAGAACGGAGGGATCGATGTGACGGACGAATCGATGAGCTATCGGGAGAAGGCGTACGCGCTTTTACAAGCGGATGCAGAGAAAATCATCCAACTCATCCGCGTGCAAATGGACCATTTGACGATGCCGCAATGTCCGGTGTATGAAGAAGTGCTTGACACGCAAATGTTCGGGTTGTCACGGGAAATTGATTTTGCGGTGCGCCTCGGGCTTGTGGAGGCGAAAGACGGAAAGGCGCTCCTTGACCGGCTTGAGCGCGAACTTTCCGCGTTGCACGAGGCCGTGGCCAAAAAGCGCGTACGATAAGAATATAAGGCAACTCAAACGATTGGCACACCATCGTTTGAGTTTTTCTGTTTTTCGGCAGGAAAACGGCGCGCCGCTGCGAATGATTTTAAGTACATACATGTTCACAGGGAAGAGGAACGATGGAACGACAATTATGGAAAAAAGTATTGAAGTGCTACGATTATCCGCTGATCGCCGCGGTCGCCATGCTGTCGTTGTTCGGATTGATTATGGTGTACAGCTCGAGCATGGTCACCGCTGTCATCCGCTTTGAAGTGCCAAGCGACTATTTTTACGAGCGGCAAAAACTGTGGCTGATTGCCGGATTCATCGCGTTCGCCATCATGATGGCGATTCCGTATAAAGTGTGGCGGGCGGAGCGATGGGTGAAACTCGTCTTTTTTGCTTCTCCATTGATGCTTATCGCCGTCGCCTTTCTCGGCCATACGGCCAACAACGCAACAAGCTGGTTTCGCGTCGGGGCGCTTTCGATCCAACCGGCGGAGCTCGCGAAGCTCGGCCTGATTTTATACTTGGCCGCAGCGTTCGCCAACAAGCGGAAGCGGCTGGCCGAGCCGGTGAAAAGCAATTTGTTCCCCATTTATTATACGCTTTTTATTTGCTTTTTGATCGCCATTCAGCCGGACTTCGGCACGGCAGCGATCGTTTTTGCCATTGCCATATGCGTCATTGTCTCGTCTGGGTTGCGCCTCATGTTACTCTTAAAGCAGCTATGCTTTTTTATTCTCGTTGGGGCGGTGTCGTCGCCGCTTTGGCTTCCGTTGATCGGCAAACACATCTTTTCTCCCGAGCGGATGTCGCGCCTTTACAGCTTTTTGGATCCATTTCAATACGCAAACGGCGATGGCTACCAGCTCGTTAATTCGTATTTGGCGATCGGGCTTGGCGGGCTGAAAGGTGTGGGACTTGGCAAAGGCATTCAAAAATACGGCTACCTGCCGGAGTCGCACACCGATTTTATTATGGCGGTCATCGCCGAGGAGCTCGGTTTGTTTGGCGTGACGTTTACGCTCGGGTTGCTTTCGTTTATTGTGCTGCGCGGGCTTTGGATTGCCCGCCGCTCCCACGATCCGTTTGGGAGCCTGCTTGCGATCGGCATCTCCGTCATGATCGGCTTTCAAACGTTCATTAACGTTGGTGGGGTCGTTGGCCTTATTCCGATTACAGGGGTGCCGCTGCCGCTCGTCAGCTATGGGGGAACGTCGCTTGTCCTGACCATGGCTTCGCTCGGTCTGCTTGTGAACATTTCCATGTTTGCAAAGTACGAGCAACGGTATAAAAAGGGTGAAAAAACGATGGTCAGCGGGCAGAAAAGAGGTCTGACTTTTTAGAAAGTGTATTTACAAATCGCCAAAACTTTTATACTTTTATTAAATAAAGGAGGAGGGACATGATGAGGACAAGACGAATTCGCAAAGTGCTAGTAGCCAACCGCGGGGAGATCGCCATTCGCGTCTTCCGCGCCTGCACAGAGCTTGACATCCGTACGGTGGCGATTTACTCAAAGGAAGATGCCGGCTCGTATCACCGCTATAAAGCGGATGAGGCGTATTTGGTCGGTGAGGGGAAAAAGCCGATCGAAGCCTACTTGGACATCGAAGGCATCATTGAGATCGCCAAAGCCCACGATGTCGATGCCATCCACCCGGGATATGGGTTTTTGTCGGAAAACATCCAATTTGCCAAACGGTGCCGCGAAGAGGGGATCATTTTCATCGGTCCGAACGAAGACCATTTGGATATGTTCGGCGATAAAGTGAAAGCGCGCCATGCGGCCATGAAGGCGGGCATTCCCGTCATTCCGGGCAGCGACGGTCCGGTCAGCGGCCTTGAAGAGGTCGTCCGCTTTGCCGAAACGCACGGTTATCCGATCATTATCAAGGCGGCGCTGGGCGGCGGCGGCCGCGGCATGCGCATCGTCCGCTCGAAGTCGGAAGTGAAAGAAGCGTTCGAGCGCGCCAAGTCGGAAGCGAAAGCGGCGTTTGGCAGCGACGATGTCTATGTCGAAAAGCTGATCGAAAAGCCGAAGCATATCGAAGTGCAAATTTTGGGCGACCATGAAGGAAACATCGTCCATTTGTATGAACGAGATTGCTCGGTGCAGCGCCGCCATCAAAAAGTTGTTGAAGTCGCGCCGAGCGTCTCGTTGTCGGACGAGCTGCGCGAGCGCATTTGCGAGGCGGCGGTCCGGCTCATGAGAAGCGTCGGCTACGTCAACGCTGGCACGGTTGAGTTTCTCGTCTCCGGGGATGAGTTTTATTTCATCGAAGTCAATCCGCGCATTCAAGTTGAGCATACGATCACCGAAATGATCACCGGGATTGACATCGTCCAGTCGCAAATTTTAATCGCCGACGGATTTTCGCTCCACAGCCCGGAAGTCGGCATTCCAAAGCAGGAGGACATCCGCATCAACGGCTACGCCATTCAGTCGCGGGTGACGACGGAAGACCCGCTCAACAACTTTATGCCGGATACGGGAAAAATTATGGCGTACCGTTCCGGCGGCGGTTTTGGCGTGCGCTTGGACGCCGGCAATGGCTTCCAAGGGGCGGTCATTACGCCGTATTACGATTCGCTGCTCGTGAAAGTGTCGACATGGGCGTTGACGTTTGAACAGGCGGCAAGAAAAATGCTGCGCAACTTGCGCGAATTCCGCATCCGCGGCATTAAAACGAACATTCCGTTTTTGGAAAACGTCGTTCAGCATCCGAAATTTTTGTCGGGGGAATACGATACGTCATTTATCGATACGACGCCGGAATTGTTTGTATTCCCGCGCCGAAAAGACCGCGGGACGAAAATGCTTACGTACATCGGCACCGTGACGGTCAACGGCTTCCCTGGCATCGGCAAAAAGAAAAAGCCAGTGTTTGACAAACCGCGCGTGCCGAAGGTGAGCCAAACGGAACCGATCCCAGCGGGAACGAAGCAAATTTTGGATGAACGCGGACCTGAAGGGCTTGTTCGCTGGATCCAAGAGCAGCCGCGCGTGCTCTTGACCGATACGACGTTCCGTGACGCCCATCAGTCGTTGTTGGCGACGCGCGTCCGCACGATCGACTTGTTGCGGATCGCTGAGCCGACGGCGCGTTTGCTGCCCAACTTGTTCTCGCTTGAGATGTGGGGCGGGGCGACGTTTGACGTGGCGTACCGCTTTTTGAAAGAAGATCCGTGGGACCGGCTGTTGAAGCTGCGCGAGCGCATCCCGAACGTGCTGTTCCAGATGCTTCTTCGCTCGGCCAACGCCGTGGGGTATAAAAACTATCCCGACAACGTCATCCGCGAGTTCGTTGAAAAATCGGCGCAAGCCGGCATTGATGTCTTCCGCATTTTCGACAGCCTAAACTGGGTGAAAGGGATGACGGTAGCGATCGATGCCGTCCGGCAAAGCGGCAAAATCGCCGAGGCGGCTATTTGCTATACGGGCGATATTTTTGACCCGAACCGGCCGAAGTACAATTTGGATTATTACAAAGCCTTGGCGAAAGAGCTCGAGCAAGCCGGAGCGCACATTTTGGGCATTAAGGATATGGCTGGTCTGTTGAAGCCGCAGGCGGCGTACGTGCTCATCTCCGCGCTCAAGGAAACGGTCGACATTCCGATCCATTTGCATACGCACGATACGAGCGGCAACGGCATTTACACGTACGCCAAAGCGATCGAAGCCGGCGTCGATATCGTCGATGTCGCCGTCAGCTCGATGGCCGGCTTGACGTCGCAGCCAAGCGCCAATACGCTCTACTATGCACTTGAAGGAACGGAGCGAGCGCCGGAGGTCGATATTTACGGCCTTGAGCAGTTGGCCCGCTATTGGGAAGATGTGCGCAAATTTTATCAGGAGTTTGAAAGCGGCATGAACGCGCCGCATACGGAAGTATACATGCATGAGATGCCAGGCGGCCAGTACAGCAACCTGCAGCAGCAGGCAAAAGCGGTCGGCCTCGGCGATCGGTGGGATGAAGTGAAAGAAATGTACCGCCGCGTCAACGACTTGTTCGGCGACATCGTCAAAGTGACGCCATCATCGAAAGTTGTCGGCGACATGGCGCTTTACATGGTGCAAAACAATTTGACGGAGCAAGACATTTTTGAACGCGGTGAAACGCTCAATTTCCCGGACTCGGTCGTGGAGTTTTTCGAAGGCTATTTAGGCCAGCCGCATGGCGGGTTCCCGAAAGAGTTGCAGCGCATTATTTTGAAAGGGCGCGAACCGATCACCGTTCGTCCGGGCGAGTTGCTCGAGCCGGTCGATTTCGAGCAAATCAAGCGGGAGCTGTACGACAAGCTTGGCCGCGAAGTGACCGACTTTGACGCCATTGCCTATGCGCTTTATCCGAAAGTGTTTTTGGAATATGCCGAAACGGTCGAAAAATACGGCGACATTTCGGTGCTCGATACACCGACGTTCCTGTATGGCATGCGCCTTGGCGAGGAGATCGAAGTGGAGATCGAGCGCGGAAAAACGCTCATCGTCAAGCTTGTGTCGATCGGCCAGCCGCAGGCGGACGGTACACGCGTCGTCTACTTTGAGCTGAACGGCCAGCCGCGCGAAGTCATCATCCGCGATGAAAGCATCAAAGCGGCTGTCGCTGAGCGCATCAAGGCTGACCGGACGAACCCGAACCACATTGCGGCGACGATGCCGGGCACGGTGGTGAAAGTGCTCGTGGAGAAAGGAGAAAAAGTTGACAAAGGCGACCATTTGATGGTTACGGAAGCGATGAAGATGGAAACAACGGTGCAGGCGCCGTTTGCCGGCATTGTCAAAGACATTTACGTCAAAAGCGGCGACGCCATTCAAGCGGGCGATCTGCTGATCGAGCTGTCCAAATGAAACGGTCTATACCGCACAAAAAAGGGATGCCCAAGTTTGCGGGCATCCCTGTTTGTTTGCGGACGGATGGCCGTCATTTCAACGTGGCCGGCGCCGCTTCCCCAGCTGAATGGCCGGCGGCTTTTACCGGCGCGCGGCGGGTGCGGAGCGCCAAAAGCAATAAATAGCTGAGCACACCGAACAGGCAGGAAATGAAAAAGGCGTGCGCCAAGGCAATGTATAAATTCAGCTGCGTAAAAACGACAAGCGCTCCAGTCGTCATTTGCGCGAGCACGAGAAAAAGGGCGATGAGCCATCCGTAGTAGATGACCGGCTGCCGGCGGTAATGGCGGACGGCATGTATCGCGGCGGCGGCGATCCAAATGATGATGACAGCAGCCGCCAATCGATGGCCCATCTGCACCCATTCATGAAACTGAACCGGGAGGAGGCGCGTTTTCGCGCAAAGCGGCCAGCTCGGACAGGCGAGGCTGGCGTTCGTATGGCGCACGAGCGCCCCGGTGTAGACGACGATGTACGAGTATATGGTGATGCCGTAAATATGAAACTGCATTTTGCCGTCAAGGGAAAGCGAAGCGGCGGAAAACGTTTTGTCGATTTCAAAAATCAATAGCGTCAACAGCAGCACAGCGGCAAACGAAATGAGCGAAATGCCAAAATGCAAGGCGAGGACGAAATCGGACTGCCCCCACACGACCGCGGCGGCGCCGATCAGCCCTTGCAAGACGAGAAAGACGAACGATATGACAGCTAAAAATTTCGTCTCCCGCACATGGCCAATGGCTCGCCACGCCCAGATGGAAAGGATGAGCACCATGATGCCGGCAAGGCCGGAAACGAGTCGATGGCTCAGCTCGATGATGAGCTCGGGCGTAATGTGATCCGGCACCCATTGGCCGTTGCACAGCGGCCATGATCGGCCGCACCCCATGCCGGAGCCGGTTTTTGTCACGAGCGCCCCGCCGATCAGGACAAACAGCATCGCCAACGTGGTTGCCGAGGCAAACCATTTCAGTGAACGTTGCAAAATCTTCACCTTCTTGTATTGAGAAATTGTGATTTTGTCCATATTAGTAAAGTGATGGATTTTATTGCAGCCAACCGTGTTGCCAAGCCAAGTCTATTTTACACGATGGCGTCGGGAAACACAAAATGACGTTTGCATATTGAATAAGTCGATTAAGTTTGCTAGAAATATTAATGGGACAAGCGAATGAGCCGTTTTGGGCATGCGGATTCAAAAATTTGACACAAATTATTCAAAAAAAGTTCACATGCTGAGAAAAAAATGTGATTTAATATAAAGAGAAAACAGCCCATTTTTGTTATTTCTCATTGGAAGG
This sequence comes from Geobacillus proteiniphilus, assembly GCF_001908025.1. Classification (GTDB taxonomy): domain Bacteria; phylum Bacillota; class Bacilli; order Bacillales; family Anoxybacillaceae; genus Geobacillus; species Geobacillus proteiniphilus. The sequence goes on along the minus strand of NZ_MQMG01000019.1, from coordinate 47,678 downwards.
AATTTCAGGCACTATGATGGCGCTGTCTATAGGATGGGGCGGCGCAGCGAGGAGGAACAGGAGAAATGGCTGATTTGAAAGCGGTGCATCAAGCCGCGGCCGATGCGGGGCATCGTCCGCAGGCTGGCGTCAAGGCGCTTTGGAAAGAATGGTCGTCTGTTGTGAAAATCGGAATTGTCAATTCCAATTTGATTACAACATTCGCCGGAATGTGGCTGGCGTTTTATTTTACTGGGGAACATTTTTTGGAGAACTTGCATCTTGTCTTTTTCACGCTGTTCGGAGCGGCGCTTGTCATCGCCGGTTCGTGCAGCATCAACAACTTCATTGACCGTGACATCGACCGGTATATGGAGCGGACGAAAGCGCGCCCGACCGTCACGGGGACGATGGATCCACGGCGGGTGCTTTGGCTTGGGGCGGCGCTTGTCGTGATCGGTGAGATGAGCTTGCTTATGACAACGGTTACGGCTGCGGTCGTTGGATTGATCGGTGTGGTGACATACGTCTTCTTATACACGCTTTGGACGAAGCGCCATTACACGATCAACACCGTTGTCGGCAGCATTTCCGGCGCTGTGCCGCCGGTAATCGGCTGGACGGCGGTCGATCCGGATTTCCATATTGTTCCGCTCATCCTGTTTTTAATCATGTTTTTATGGCAGCCGCCGCACTTTTTGGCGTTGGCGATGAAGCGATGCGAAGAATACCGCGCTGCCGGCATTCCGATGTTGCCGGTCGTCCACGGGTTTGCCATGACGAAGCGGCAAATCATCGTTTGGGTGGCGTGTTTGTTGCCGTTGCCGTTTTACTTGTTCTCGCTCGGCGTGCCGTTTTTAACGGTGGCCACGCTGCTCAATGTCGGCTGGTTGCTGTTGGGATTGGCGGGCTTGAAAATGAAAGATGACATCAAATGGGCGAAGTGGATGTTCGTCTATTCGCTCAACTACTTGACGATTTTGTTCGTGGCGATGGTCATCGCTACGCTTTGGTGAATTAAGGTAAAATTCTTTCTTTGTGAAAGAATTTATATACATTTATCCATCAAAGAAAGAGGGGTTTGATTAGGCTATGAAGAAAGGGCTGCGTAACTGGCGCTTATTTTCCCTGTTCGGGATGATGGCGCTGCTGCTCGCCGGCTGCGGCAAGCCGTTTTTATCGACGCTCCAGCCAGCCGGTGAAGTAGCGGACATGCAGTATTCGCTCATGCTGTTGAGCACATCGATCATGGTGCTCGTCATTGTCGTCGTAGCGATTATCTTTGTTTACGTTGTCATCCGCTTCCGGCGGCGCAAGGGGGAAGAAAATAAAATCCCGAAGCAAGTGGAAGGGAGCCATAAGCTGGAAATTATCTGGACTGTCATTCCGATCATCCTCTTGCTCATTTTAGCCGTTCCGACGGTATTGACAACGTTTAAACTGGCTGATGTGAAGGCGATGAATGACAAAGACCGCGATAAAAAAGGCACGGTCGTTGTCAATGTGCGCGCCAACTTGTACTGGTGGGAGTTTGAATATCCGGACTACGGCATTATTACAAGTCAAGATTTGGTTGTGCCGACGAATGAAAAAGTGTATTTCAACTTGATCGCGTCGGATGTCAAACACTCGTTCTGGATTCCGGCGGTCGGCGGCAAAATGGATACGAACACCGATAACAAAAACCAATTTTGGCTTGTTTTTGACCAAAAAGCGACCGATAAAGCCGGCGGCGTCTTTTACGGCAAATGTGCGGAGCTTTGCGGTCCATCGCATGCATTGATGGACTTTAAAGTTCGGCCGCTGCCGCGTGATCAGTTTGACGCGTGGGTGAAAAAGATGCAAAACGCGAAAAAACCGGTTGTCACCGATCCGGTCGCCAAACAAGGGGAAGCCATTTTCAACAAAAGCTGTATTGGCTGCCATGCGGTAACACCGCTCGACAAGCGTCCGGAGCAAGCGCGTACGGCGCCGAACTTGGCGAACTTTGGCGATCGCCAACGGATTGCCGGCATTTTGGAGCATAATGAAGAAAACTTGAAAAAATGGCTTAGAGATCCTGAAAGCGTCAAACCTGGAAATAAAATGACAGGTACATATGGCAAACTGTCAGAAGAACAAATTGATGCATTGGCGAAATATTTGATGAGCTTAAAAGTGGAATAAGGCATAAAAGGGAGGTTTCACTGTGAGTACGATCGCTCGCAAAAAGGGTGTTGGCGCCGTTTTATGGGATTACCTGACGACGGTCGACCATAAAAAAATCGCCCATTTGTACTTAATTGCTGGCGGGTTTTTCTTCTTGCTCGGCGGTCTCGAGGCGTTGCTCATCCGCATTCAGCTCGTGAAGCCAAACAATGATTTTCTTGTCGGCGGGCTGTACAATGAAGTGCTGACGATGCACGGGACGACGATGATTTTCTTGGCTGCGATGCCGCTTCTTTTCGCGTTTATGAACGCGGTCGTGCCGCTGCAGATCGGCGCGCGCGACGTCGCGTTCCCGTTTTTGAACGCGCTTGGGTTTTGGATGTTTTTCTTTGGCGGGCTGTTTTTAAACTGTTCGTGGTTTTTAGGCGGCGCGCCTGATGCTGGGTGGACGTCGTATGCGTCGTTGGCGCTTGATTCAAAAGCCCATCATGGCATTGATTTCTATACGCTTGGCTTGCAAATTTCCGGCTTCGGAACGATCATGGGTGCCATTAACTTTCTTGTGACGATCATCAACATGCGCGCTCCGGGCATGACATTTATGCGCATGCCGATGTTCACTTGGGCGACGTTTGTGACATCGGCGCTCATCTTGTTTGCGTTTCCGCCGTTGACGGTCGGCTTGATTTTCATGATGATGGATCGATTGTTTGGCGGCAACTTCTTTAATCCGGCTGCCGGCGGCAACACGATCATTTGGGAGCACTTGTTCTGGGTGTTTGGTCATCCGGAAGTATATATTTTAATCCTGCCATCGTTCGGTATTTTCTCGGAAATCTTTGCGACGTTCTCGCGCAAGCGGCTGTTCGGCTATTCGTCGATGGTGTTTGCAACTGTGCTTATTGCCTTTTTCGGGTTCATGGTATGGGCGCATCATATGTTTACGGTTGGTATGGGACCGATTGCGAACGCCATCTTTGCTGTTGCGACGATGGCGATCGCCGTTCCGACAGGAGTCAAAATTTTCAACTGGTTGTTTACCATGTGGGGCGGAAGCATCAAGTTTACGACGCCGATGTATTATGCGGTCGCCTTCATTCCGTCGTTCGTCATGGGCGGGGTGACCGGGGTTATGCTGTCGGCGGCTGCAGCGGATTACCAATACCATGACAGCTATTTCGTCGTCGCTCACTTCCATTACGTCATTGTCGGCGGGGTTGTGTTCGCTCTGCTTGCCGGCACGCATTACTGGTGGCCGAAAATGTTTGGCCGCATGTTGAACGAAACGCTTGGCAAAATTACATTCTGGTTGTTCTTTATCGGCTTCCATTTGACGTTCTTTATTCAGCACTTCCTCGGTTTGACGGGGATGCCGCGCCGCGTGTTCACGTACTTGCCGAACCAAGGATGGGAGACGGGGAACTTCGTCAGCACGGTCGGGGCGTTCTTTATGGCCATCGCAACGGTCATTTTGCTCATTAACATTGTGATTACGACGGTAAAAGGGGAAAAAGTGCCAGGCGATGCCTGGGGCGACGGCCGCACGCTCGAATGGGCGATCGCTTCGCCGCCGCCGGTGTACAACTTTGCGCAAACCCCGCTTGTCCGCGGCTTGGACGCCTTCTGGCTTGAAAAAATGGAAGGCAAAAAAGAATTGACGCCGGCGGAGCCGCTTGGCGACATTCATATGCCGAACTCGTCATTCCTGCCGTTTATTATTTCGTTCGGCCTGTTTGTCGCCGCCTTCGGCTTTACGTATCATAACGATGCTGGATGGGGCTTGCCGGTCGGCATTCTCGGGCTGCTCATTACGTTCGGTTCGATGTTCTTGCGTTCAGTGATCGATGATCACGGTTTCCACATCCATAAAGAAGAAGTGCTTGAACTTGAGAAGAAGGGGGCGAACGCCTGATGCATGCAGAGGAAAAACTGACGGCCGAGACGTTTCCGGCCGCGCCGGAACGCGCCACCCTTGAGGGGAAAAATAAGTTTCTCGGCTTCTGGCTCTTTTTAGGCGGAGAGACGGTGCTGTTCGCCTCTCTCTTCGCCACCTATTTGGCGCTGAAAGATAAAACGAACGGCGGCCCTTCGGCCGAAGAGCTGTTCCAAATGCCGATCGTGTTCATGGCGACAATGTTGCTGCTAACAAGCAGTTTGACGAGCGTGTATGCCATTTATCATATGAAAAACTTTGATTTTAAAAAGATGCAGCTCTGGTTTGGCATTACCGTTTTGCTTGGCGCCGGCTTTTTGGCCCTTGAGATTTACGAGTTTTATGAGTATGTCCATGAAGGCCATAAGTTTACGACCAGCGCTTTCTCTTCAGCGTTTTACACGCTCGTTGGCACGCACGGAAGCCACGTCGCGTTCGGATTGCTTTGGATTCTGACGCTCATGATCCGCAACGCTAAGCGTGGGTTGAATTTATACAACGCCCCGAAATTTTACGTCGCGAGCCTTTACTGGCACTTCATCGACGTCGTCTGGGTGTTCATTTTTACGGTTGTATACTTGATGGGAATGGTGGGGTGAACGTATGGCGAACCAAACGAACTCTGGAAATGAACGCGTCGATTTGGCGTATCGCCGGCGGAAAAACGCGGAAGAGATGCGCCATCAAATGATTGCATTCGTCTTGATGATTTTGCTGACGCTCATCGCTTTCGCCGCCGTTGGTTACGAAGAGTTTTCCCATTGGTTTGTCGTTCCGTTTATTTTGCTTTTGGCCGCCGTGCAGGTCGCATTCCAGCTTTATTATTTCATGCACATGAGCCATAAAGGCCACGAATTTCCGGCGATGTTTATTTACGGCGGCGTGGCGGTCATGCTTCTACTTGTTTGGGCGTTTACGACGGTCGTTTGGTGGTAGGCAAAAGGGGGAATCGGTTTTGCGCCGGTTTCCCCTTTTTTCAATAGCCCTGGCGCGGCGTCGTGTAGTATAATGGGAAAGGACAAATCAGGAGGGGATTCGTATGTTTCAATCGCTGCAAATGTTTGGCCCTGTTGCCCTTTGGAGTCCGTTTTTTTTGCTTGTGTTAGCGGCGGTTGCGTTGCTGTACATTGGGATAACTGGGCCATGGCGGCAGCGTTTCGGCCTCGGTGATGCGGTTTCGGGGAAGCAGAAGGCGTATTTTTTGACAGGGATCGTGCTTCTTTATATATGCAAAGGGTCTCCGGTGGATTTGATGGGCCATTTGACGTTCACTGCCCATATGGTGCAAATGGCAGTGCTGTATTTGATCGTGCCGCAATGTTTTATTTTAGGCATTCCGGCGCCGCTTTATGAGCGTGCGTTCCGCATCGCAGCGGTGCGCCGCGTGTTTCGGCTGTTGACAAAGCCGATTGTGGCGTTGCTGCTGTTTAACGGTTTGTTTTCGCTTTATCACGTTCCATTCATTTTTGACGCCGTGAAAATGAATATGTGGCTGCATGCGTTTGTTACCTCGGTCATTTTCGTTGCCGCGTTTTGCATGTGGTGGCCGCTTGTCAATAAGCTGCCCGATTGGCAAACGCTGTCCGGCTTAAAAAAAATGGGTTACATTTTCGCTGACGGCATGCTGTTGACCCCGGCTTGCGCGCTCATCATTTTTACCGATACGCCGCTTTATGCGACGTATACTGACCCGAAAGCATGGATGACCGCGCTGGCTCTATGCGTTCCTCAAGGAACGTTGGCTTCGCTTGATTTGACCGGGCCGCAAATGTTTTTATCGATGTCGCCGCTCCATGACCAGCAGCTCGGCGGAGTGTTGATGAAAATCATCCAGGAAATCGTGTACGGGACGATGCTGTTCTTCATCTTCACCGAATGGTATCGGAAGGAGCGGGAGAAAGAGCCAAGCATGGATATGGAGCCGCGGCCGACCAAACTGTAAAGCGTGGTTGGCCGCCAACGATGAACAAAGAAGAAAGGGAGAGAAGCGATGGCCGTTTTACCGACAATCAGCACGAGCTGCATCGTGATCAGCGCTTTGCTTGTTGCTTATGGGTGGTATTTGATCAGCCGCAGGCGGATCGAAGCGCATAAAAAGGTGATGCTGACGGCAGCGGCGTTTGCGTTGCTGTTTTTCATCATTTACATGTCACGGACGTTGTTTATCGGCAATACGAGCTTTGGTGGACCGGAGAACGTCAAAGTGTATTATACGCTGTTTCTCATTTTCCATATTATTTTAGCGACGGTCGGGGCAGTGTTTGGCCTTGTCACGATTTGGACGGGATTAAAAGACAAGCGGGCCCGCCACCGTCGGCTCGGGCCGATCACAAGCATCATTTGGTTTGGCAGCGCCTCAACCGGGGTGGTCGTCTATTGGCTGCTTTATGTCCTCTATCCAGGGGGCCAAACGACGTCGCTCATCAAGGCGGTGCTCGGTTTTTAACCCGCGGGCAAGGAGCAAGGGAAGCGGTGGTTGCATAGCATAGAATATATAGATGCAATTTGAAGATTTAACGTTTGCAGCTTTTACAGAGCGATTTGATCGACTGTCGGGCGACCGAACAACGCCGCTTCCGGGTAGTTGTTCGGTCTTCCGTCACGCTAAGGCGTGGCGAAGGCAAGCTTGTGGCTTGCCTCCGACAGTCGAAAAATAGGCAAGCGACTTTTTCATCAAGGATATGTTAAACTTTTTCGTTGCATCTATATAGACGTGATTTTGTGCAGCGGGGGGAGAAGGCGGTGAACACGTTCCGCTATCGGAAACGGAGCGCCGTGGAAGCGACGCTGTTGACGATTGTCATGATGTGTGTGCGCGACCAAGCGGCGGTCGCCCTTGACGATTGTGAGGTGTTCATCACCGTTGCCCAAGGCGAGCGGTGCCGCGTCACGGTAAGGATGTCCATTCGATATGGGGCGCCGGTGATGGCGGTTTGCCGCCAGCTGCAGCAGCACATCGCCGAGGAGATCGCCGCGATGACGCCATATGTCGCCGAGGCGGTCGACATTGTCGTCAAACGGCTTGTCATGCCAGAAAAAAACGCATGAGAACCGTGCTCTCATGCGTTTTTTGATTATTCTTTGATTTTTTCAAGCTCGCTTTTGACCTGCGCCAACACGTTTTGGCATTGGCTGACAAGAGAGGACGGAAAATGTTCATCATCGCCGTATTCGACGCCGTGTGGATAGTAATGTTTCCCTAAAATCGGCGTGAGCAACTTAATGAGTGCATAGCGCGAATCGACGTCTCCCTCGATGGCGTATCCTTGAACGCGCAAATAGTAGGTGCCTTCTTTCACGACGTATTTCCGGTCGTATGTGACCCGTTCATAATCCCATTGCGCCGCGCGCACAAAGCCGAGGCGCTCCATAATGTCATCAAGGCGGGACAGTTCGACCGTCTGATTTTCCAGTCCGGTATTTTCAAACTTCATCTTTCTTCCTCCTAACAACACAGTATGTAAAAGCGCCAAACAGGAAATCATCCCCTCATTTATAATAGTACGAAAACGGTTTGCTTTTCAACGAATTGTTTGTCTTTTTGGGCGTCCTCTTTTTTTTGCCTCTAAAAAACAGCTATAATGACAATAAGGAGATTGGGCAGAAAGCGGGAGTTGCTGTGTGAAATGGTTTTTCCTTTTTTTGTTTTTCTTGATCGGATTGTATTATTTTGTGCCGAGCCCGCCACCCCCGAGCCCCCCGGAGCAGCCAGAGACGAATAGATACATGTTGAAAGAGCCGAAGGCGACGGCCGGCATGGTTGCGTTGCTCGGGCAATCGGCGCAAGAGGCGAAACAACTGCTTGGCGCTCCAGACCGGATCGACCCGTCAGCTTACGGGTATGACTGGTGGGTGTACAGCCGTCGCTCGGAGTCGTACGTGCAGATTGGTGTCTTGCGCGGCCGGGTCGTCACCGCCCTTGTTGGCGGAGAAAAGGTGAACGTTGAGCCGTTTGCGATCGGCCAGCGGTTGCAGACGATTTTTCAAACGATGCCGGTGCTATCGAACATTGAGATTAAGCTAGGCAGCGGGACATACCGGTTTGAGCTGTCTGAACAAGATTACTCGTCAAGGCCGGTCGTCAAAGTCGGCAGCGTCTACGCCCAGCTGTACGTTGACCGCTTTACCGGTGAGGTGGCGGCCGTCCGCTTGATGGATGCGGAAACGTTCGTCAAGTTGCGGCCGTACGAGCTCGTTTACCGCGGCAGCCTGCCGGCGGCCGCGCCGCTGTCGGAAGAAAAGCGACAGACTGTTGATGCAGCCAACGCGAAGCAAATTTTTGACTGGACGAATTTGATCCGCCGCCGCCACGGACTTTCTCCTCTCATGTGGGATGACAAGGCCGCCGCCGCTGCCGCCAAACATAGCCGAGATATGCATGATCACCGGTTTTTCTCCCACGAGTCGCCGCAGTACGGCGATTTATCGAAGCGGCTTGGCGCGCTTCACATTCCGTTCCAGCTTGCCGGGGAAAATATCGCCGCCCATCAAGTCGATGGCGTCGAGGCGACCATCGGATGGCTGAACAGCCAAAACCATCGGAAAATTATGTTGAACGAAGAGTTCACTCGCTTGGGCGTTGGCGTCTACGCCGATTATTATACGCAAAACTTCTTTACGCCGCTCTAAAAATTGGGCGCACCTCTGCGTGCTGGATGCGATATGATATGGCAGATAGGCATGAGTGGATGAAAGGGATGAGAACCGCCATGGCCAAGCCTCTGCATCCTTCCGTTGAACAGTTTAAACAGTTTGTCAAAAAACATCCAAAAATCATTCAAGAGGTGCGCAGTGGCAAAAAGACGTGGAAACAAGTGTATGAGGATTGGTATTTGTTCGGGGAAGACGATGACATATGGGAGCCGTATCGGGAAGCAAACGGCGCAACAAAAGAGGAGGAAAAAGGAACGAACAAATGGCTCGATAAGCTCGCGGCTATGCTTGGACAGATCGATGCAGCCGAGGTGCAAAAACATTTGGCGAACGTCCAGCAGGCGATCGCGGCGATCCAAAGCATTCTTTCCGAATTTCAAGGGGGCGATCAAGAACAAAGAAACAAAGAAGCGCATCCGTTTTCGTTCCGCAAAGATTAAAGGGTGGTGGCGATGAGGAAAGATGTATGGCAATATGTGCAAGGAACACCGATGCTACGCGCGTTTTTGCGTGAACAGCCGCGCTGGTACCGGCTTCTTGCCCGCCGTCCGCATGAGCTGTCGACGTTCCAATTGGCCGCCTTGCGCCACTATGAGCTGACGATCCCCGATAAAGTGGAAAAAATCTCCCAATCGTTGCAAATGGCGTCGCTCATGTGGCAAATGTTTAAAGCCATGCGCGACTAATCGGGCGGCCAACGGCAAAGACTAGTTTTGAAAGGGAGTGATGTCTTTGCCAAAGTGGTTCGCATGGCTTGCGGGCGTCATGTTGCTTGCGGCGTATGCCTTCTTTGAGCCGGCGCCGTCGTCCTCCGCTAACGCCGAAGCGGTGGGCGGCACGCTGCAGGTGAAGCATGAAGTGAAAGGAAGTGACGTATTCATTGAATGTGTTGCCGTCCACTTTCCGTTCCGCAAAGGGAGCGGCGGCGGACACATTAATGTCTATGTCAACGGGCAAAAAATGACTGAAGTATACACGGCCGCCTTTATCGTGCGCGGCTTGCCGAGTGGGAAGCATACCATCCGTCTTGAGCTCGTCTACAATGATGGGAAAGCAACCGGCATGACGCACGAATTTGACGTCGCCATCCGATAGAGATGACGACGATCGTTTAAAAGATGAACGGGGGCGATTCAGCACAGCCTGGATCGCCTTTTTTTGTTTGCTTCTTTGCTATCTCTTTCCTTTCCATTTTCTTTTCGTTCATGGTATGATGGATAATGGAGGTGCCATTTGGTGAGGATTGCGACTCTCGAGCGCATCGAGATTTTAGATAAAGCAGAAGCGTTGGCCAAAATGATCGTCGAGTCGGACGTGGCGGACGAATACCGCCGCGCCTTTTGGCGGCTGAAGCAAGACCGCTGCGCCCAGCAGCTGATCGCTCGCTTTGTCAAGCTGAAGGAGCGCTACGAAGAAGTGCAGCGCTTCGGAAAATACCATCCTGATTACCGCGACGTGATGAAAGAAGTGCGCGAAGCGAAGCGGGAGCTCGATTTGCATGAGACGGTCGCCGCCTTTAAGGAGGCGGAGAAGGCGATGCAAGAGCTGCTTGATGAGATCAGCGTGCTGATCGGCAAAGCGGTATCGGAACATGTGAAAGTGCCGACCGGAAATCCGTACTTTTTGTCGGCGGGCTGTTCCGGCGGCTGCGGGGCGGGCGGAAGCTGCGGCTGCCGCACATAAAAAAAGGGGAAGGGACTATGTTTCCAAAACGGCAAGGGATTATCGTTTGGCTTCATTCGCTGAAATATGGGAAACAGTTGCGCAAGTTCGGCAACATTCATTACATTTCCAAACGGCTGAAGTATGCTGTTCTGTATTGTGATATGGAGCAAGTCGACCATGTAATGAAAAAGCTCGCCTCGCTTCCATTCGTCAAGCGGGTCGAGCCGTCGTACCGCCCATTTTTAAAACTGGAATTTGAATCGAAAGGGGAGAAGGAAAAAGACTCCCCGTATCCGCTTGGATGAAAGAAAACAGCGGGTCGAAAAAAGCCGGCGCCGGCTTTTCGGCCCGCTGTTTCTTTGTTTACTGAAGCGGCGGGATGAAGCGATTCATCCGCATAATGCCGATCAAATACTGGTAATATAAGTCAAGTTCGGCGAACATCGTTGATGGCTTGACATCAAGGTGAATGACGTCCATGTCCAGCTCCTTTGCGGTTTCCATAAACAGTTCGTACCGTTTGTTCGGCTTGACGAACGGATCGGGAATGCCTTCGCGGCAAATGTAAAGCGGCTGGAAATCGCCGGGGTCCGTCGGATGAAGGACAACGGCCAAGGAGACGACCGCCTGGCCTTTTTTCACCGTATGGAAGGCAAAGAAGCCGGACAAACGGTGGCGGTTGGCCTTCGCCAATTCAATTAGCTCATATATATCGGAATACCCTTCGCCAAGTTCGATGAACCGTTGGATCATGAATAGCTCCCCCTTGCAAGCATCGTCCACCCTTAACTTTACCGGCCATCCTCGCGAATTGCAATCAAAAAAAAACCTTGCGGAAACGAACCCGCAAGGTCCTTTCCAGTTCCTTGCCACCGCGCAGGGCGGAACAAGGAGCGGAAAGAATAAAGAAAAGGGAGAGGAGAAACCGGAGGAAGAACTTATGGGGAAACGTAAGTCTTCTCCGTCACTGGCAACAACGCGTCAAGCGTGTTGCCATTACTCATTATGGACCGTTTGCCGATTTCTATACATGAATGGCGAAAAAATTCCCTAGTTTGACGATCATCAACTTTATGGTAAGATTACCATGAAAACGACGAATCAAATGGCTGACAAGGCCACCTTGAAACGGTGAATTGGGTGAAGATGATGAGAGTCATTTCCGGAACATGCAAAGGACGGCATCTGCAAGCGGTTCCAGGGATGTCGACGCGGCCGACGACCGATAAAGTCAAAGAAGCGATATTTAATATGATCGGGCCATATTTCTCAGGCGGCATCGGCCTTGATTTGTTTGCTGGCAGCGGCGGCTTGGGCATCGAGGCGCTCAGCCGCGGAATTGAGCGCGTCATTTTCGTCGATCATGACAGGAAAGCGGTACAGACGGTTCGAAAAAACGTGGCGGCCTGCGGGCTTGAAAAGCGGGTGGAAATTTACTGCAACGACGCCGAGCGGGCGCTGAAGGCGGTAGCGAAGCGCGGCCTCCGCTTTGCGGTTATTTTCCTCGATCCGCCGTACAAAGAGAAACAGTGGCCGACGTTGCTGTCGTCGATCGCCGAGCGTCAGTTGCTGGAACCGGACGGCGTCGTCGTCGCTGAACACTCGGCGGAGGCGGAGCTGCCGGAGGAGGTTGGCGGCCTGATACGATGGAAGCGGGAAACATACGGTATCACCGGTGTGACGATTTATAGATGGGAAGGGGATGGAAGCGATGGCGAGCATTGCGGTTTGCCCGGGGAGCTTTGACCCTGTGACGTACGGGCATTTGGATATTATTAAACGGGGGGCGAAAGTGTTTGACCAAGTGTATGTGGCGGTGTTGAACAACTCGTCGAAAAAGCCGCTGTTTACTGTCGAGGAGCGGATCGAGCTGCTGCGTGAGGTAACGCGGACGCTTAAGAACGTCCATGTCGAAGCGTTTCACGGCCTGCTTGTTGATTACGCCCGCAGCAAAAAAGCGAATGCCATTTTGCGCGGCTTGCGCGCTGTGTCCGATTTCGAATACGAAATGCAAATTACGTCGATGAACCGCGTCCTCGATGAAAACATTGAAACGTTTTTTATGATGACGAACAGCCAGTATGCGTTTTTAAGCTCGAGCATCGTCAAAGAAGTGGCGAAATACAACGGCGATATTTCCGAGCTCGTGCCCCCGGTCGTTGAGCAGGCGCTCAGGCGGAAATTTGCGTCCATAGCCGCTGATTGACGCTTCCTTATCGAAGCAGCTTAAGCGAACGCTGCAGTCGGCGCCGGCCCGGTTTTGTCGTCAAGGGCGGCTCACGGCCGAGACGACGCAAACCGCCCCGATGGCTGGATGCTGCCAAGAAGCTGGGCGCTCAAGCGGCTTATGAGCGCCCGCGCGATTCACTGGCCGCCTTGATGACGAGCCATATATAAAGGCAAAGGAAAAACAGTGTCAGGAGCGGCCCGTATTGCTGCAACAGCCGCCAGCCTTCATTCCAAGCGTTGCCCGGGGCGGCGTGAAGAAACGCCGGAATGTTGGTTGGCATCCCGTCGGCTGTTTTGATGTACAACGGTTTCCAAAGCAAGTATGTAAAGGAAGCGGCAAACACTCCGTGCAGCAAGCGCGCGATGAAAAACGGCTGAAAGCGGATGTTCGCTTCGGCGAGAATGCTGGCGACTTGCGCTTGGACGGAAAAGCCGCCGAAAGCGAGGACGAAGCTTGTTGCCACCGCTTTTTCCATCAGCATCGCCTCATCGGTCTGGCTGATCATTTGGCTGCCGAGCGTAATTTCAAACAAGCCGGAAAACACTGGGATGTCAAGCTGCTCCGGCAGCTGGGCAAGGCGGAGCAGATGGCGCAGCAACGGGGCAAGCTGTTCGGTCAAATGCATCATATACAGCAGTTTATTCATGACCGAAAAGAGAATAATAAAACCGCCGATCATTAACAGCGTTTGGACAGAAGAGCGCACGGCGTCGCCAAGAAGTTTGCCAAGCGGCTGTTCGTTTTTCAGTCGCGTGCGGTGCAGTGTGCGCAACGCATACGGGAGCGAAAATGAGCGTGGCTGCCGCTTCGATTGCCTCTGTTCTTTTCGGATGCCGTGAAAGCGCATGATCAGCCCAACGCTAATGTTTCCTAAATAGTGGGAAACGGCCAGCACAAGGCCGAGTTGCGGGTTGTTGAAAAATCCCGCTGATACAGCTCCAAAAATAAAAAGTGGGTTGGATGAATTGGTGAACGACGAGAGCCGTTCGGCTTCAATCGTCGTCAGCTGTTTTTCCTGGTACAGGCGGGCGGTCAGCTTGGCTCCAGACGGGTAGCCGGACGCCATTCCCATGGCCCAGGCGAATCCGCCGACGCCCGGGACGCGAAACAACGGGCGCATGAGCGGCTCGAGCAAGACGCCAAGGAAGCTGACGACGCCGAAGCTGATGAGCAGCTCCGAGACGATGAAAAACGGCAAAAGCGATGGAAAGACGACCTCCCACCACATATTTAAACCGCGAATGGACGCTTCAAGCGACTGTTTTGGATAGCAAATGAGCGAAAACGCAAACAAGGTGGCGGCGGAAGCGAGCAATACGGTTTTCCATTTCGCTCCCCAATTTTGTTTCACTTTTTTCCCCCCTTTTTTGCCGTGCGGCTTCGCGTGGTACAACCTCATATAACCTAATATACGAGCATAGGGGGGCGTTTTAGACCATAAGATGAAAGCGGAGAACGCTGCGACAAAGGGGGGAGGAGGCGTGCCGCCAAAAGTCGGATTGGCGCTCGGGTCGGGAGGAGCGCGCGGGTTCGCCCATCTTGGGGTATTGAAAGTGCTCGAGGAGGAGCATATTCCGATTTCCTATTTGGCCGGCAGCAGCATCGGCGCGCTCGTCGCCGTCCTTTACGCAAGCGGCCATGGCCTCCATCGTCTCTATCGGTTGGCTCAATCGTTTCGACGCAACGATTTTCTTGACTGGACGGTGCCGAAAATGGGGCTGATCGCTGGCGAGCGCATCACGCAGTTCATTCGCTTGTTGACGAAAGGGAAACGAATCGAGGAGATGTCCCCGCCTGTGGCCGTTGTCGCTGCTGATTTGCAGACGGGGGAGAAAGTCGTGTTTCGGCAAGGGGAAGCAGCCGAGGCGGTGCGGGCGAGCATCTCGATTCCCGGCATTTTTGTGCCGGCGGAAGTGAATGGCAGGCTGCTTGTCGACGGTGGCGTCGTCGACCGGGTGCCAGTGTCGGTCGTCCGGGCGATGGGAGCGGATATTGTCATCGCCGTCGATGTCTCTCCGCTCAACACGAAGGCGGAAATTGCGTCGATCGCCGATGTCATTTGGCAGAGCCTCGATATTTTGCAAGCGGAACTGGTAGCTCACCGTCAGCTCGCCTCAGACGTTATGATCCGGCCGCGAGTCGAACAGTATAGCTCGCGGGCGTTCACGGATATTGAGGAAATCATCGCTTGTGGGGAAGAGGAAGCGCGGAAGCAAGTGGGAGCGATCCGTCAAGCGATTGAACAGTGGAAGGAGCCATCACACGAATGAAGAAACGGACGTATATTGCGCTGTTTTTCTTTGGCGCCGCCCTCACCTTTTTGCTCATTTTTATGAAGCTGCCGTATTACGTGACGATGCCGGGAAGTGCGCAAAGTTTAAAGCCGCTCGTTCACGTGGAGCGCGGAGACCGCGATGAGGGAACGTTTATGCTTACGACGGTGCGGATGGGGCGGGCGAATGTGATGGCGTATTTGTTGGCCCATATCCGCCCGTTTTATGAGCTTCATCCGGTCGAGGAAATCAAGCAGGAAGGAGAGAGCGACAAGGAATATACGATGCGCCAGCTTGAGCTTATGGAACAGTCGAAGGAAGCGGCGATCGTCGTCGCTTATCGCCACGCCGGAAAGCCGGTGTCGTATGAACCTCATGGCGTTTATGTCATGAGCGTCCTCCCTGATATGCCGGCCGCCGGCCGTCTAGAGACCGGCGATCGCATCGTCGCGATCGACGGAAAGCCGCTCGGCACATCGGAGCAGATGGTCAACTACATTCGCGGAAAACAAGCGGGTGATCGCGTCCGCGTCGCATTCATTCGCGGCCGGAAGCGGCAGGAAACAGAGCTCGAGCTGAAGCCGTTTCGACAGCACCCGAACCAAGTCGGCCTTGGGGTGACACTCATGACCGATTATGACGTCCGCACCGACCCGCCGGTTGACGTCGAGTCGGAACAAATCGGCGGACCGTCGGCTGGGCTCATGTTTTCACTTGAAATTTACAACCAACTTGTCGATGAAGATATTACAAAAGGTCATAAAATCGCCGGCACCGGAACGATTGATCTTGACGGAAACGTCGGGCCGATCGGCGGTGTTTCGCAAAAAGTCGTGGCCGCTGACCGCGAAGGAGCCGAGGTGTTTTTCGCGCCGAACGAACATGGTGCGCCGACGTCGAACTATCGCGAGGCGGTGCGGACGGCGAAAAAAATCGGGACGCATATGAAAATCGTCCCGGTCGATACGTTCGACGAGGCGGTCCGTTATTTGCGCTCTATGCCGGAAACGTAAATCGGCGCCGTGGCGTATTCTTCTTTCAGCGCGGCGCTGTAGAGCGGCTCCGGAAAAGCGGCGGCGTACACAGCTGCCGCTCTTTTTTCTTGCTCATAAAGAGGGTCGCCGTTGAGTTTGGCCGCTTTGGCGACGAGCGGGAGCGCGGCGCTTTTTTTCGCCTGCTTTAAATAGCGGCGGCCGGTTTCACTCATGCCGAGCAGCCGGATATAGGTCGGGTTGGCCGCTTTGGCTTGCTCTTCCTTTGTGAAATTCGTCAACACATGCGCGCATAGGCGTTGCAGTCTTGTCCAGGTGTATCGCTTCGTTTTGACGGCGGCGATGAAGGCAGCGAACGTTTCGGCGTGGGCGATGTGTTGCTTCAGCCGGTGTTCGATCCCTTCCTCCACGCCGGCGATGCGGCGCAAGTCGGCCTCTGTGGCGGTCAACAGCCGGTATTTTAGGAGCGGAAAATACAATTCCCAATCGTGAAAGCGCCCGTATGTCTCCCGGTATTGGCGGAGTTGTTCGAGCGCAGCGGGCGGAACGTACGCCGCGATCGACTCGAGCTGCCCGGTTTGTCGCAATGCTTTCCGCAGGCTGGTGGCGCTCGCGATCGACGGGTGGGAAAATGATTCGTCATGATAGCCGGCGGCCAGCCGCGGAATCGTGTGCGGGGCAATCGCCAGCCTGTTTTGCCGAATGGCTTTCACATACGCAAAACCAAGCACGTTATTTGGCTGCGACAAATCAAGCGGAGCGGCGCCGAGCTTTTGCCACGCTTCAGCGGCGGCTTTCGGAAAGCTTTGTCCGCGCGCCAGCCCGGTGCGGATGAGGGAATCGAACGTTTCCTTCTGTTCGAGCCATGTTTCCGCCGCGGATAAAAAAGCGGAAATTTCCCCCGATTCGCTGCCAAAGCAAAGCTCTTGACAGCCGATCGCCGCAAGCAGCTGCACCGCCCCATGCGCGAACTGTTCAGCCGCTTGCACAGCGAAGGCGTACGGCAGCTCGATGACCACATCTACGCCGGCGGCTAGCGCCATTTTCGCCCGCGCCCATTTGGAGACGATGGCCGGCTCACCGCGCTGCAAGAAGTTTCCGCTCATGACGGCGATCAAACAGTCCGCTCCTGTCTTTTGCCTCGTTTCGTTCAAATGGTGGAAATGACCGTTGTGAAACGGGTTGTATTCCACGATCACGCCGACGGCTTTCACCTTTTTTCGCTCCTTTCATGGCGATTCGCGCGGCTTGGCCGCAAAGAAATGGCTGTCTATTCTATCTGAACTTAGTATGGAATATACGACGGCGAAGATCAACGGCGACATGCGGTGAGAACATCAAAAGAAACGAAGCGGCCGTCCGTTTTCCGCTGTCCGCGCGCCGACCGTGCATGTTCGGAGCGGCATTTGGAAATGATGGGAGTATGCCGTTCTTTTCCCAAGGAATGAGCAGTTGTAAAGAAAAAACATTGACAAAACTAGAAACGAAACGTATAATTTTATTCGTTGCCTTGAGGTGATGATATGAAATGGACGGTCCAACAGCTTCGCCGTTTTCAACATAAGGAAATGGCGATTGATGAGACGGTCGATGTGTCCGATTTAAAACAAATTGACACGTTGATCCGCGATATTTCGCCGGTGCACGTCCGAGGAAAAGCGGATGTCGGGTCGACAAAATTCACGTTTCATTTGACGTTGTCCGGGACGATGGTGTTGCCTTGTTCGCGGACGCTTGTCGATGTGACGTATCCGTTTTCCATTCAGACGACGGAGACGTTTTTTGCGGATGGCAGCGGCATCGTGGAGACCGATGAGGACACCCATATGGTGGCGGGGGACACGATTGATTTGAACCCCATCATCCGCGAGCTGATTTTGCTTGAAATCCCGTTGCAGCTTATTGCCGAAGGACCGGTTGCTGACGGAGCACCGCAACACGGGGAAGGATGGGACGTTCTGTCGGAAGAAGAATGGGAGAAAGCGATGCAAGAGCGGGAAAAGAAAGTAGATCCTCGCCTTGCAGGACTGGCCAAGTTTTTCGAGGAAACACGAGAGGACTGATCGTGAGTCGGCGTTGCCGGCCGATGGCGCCGAATATTGCGCACCGTCCGGCAGCCGCCTTGTGTGCCGGCGAACGGCGGCCTCGGGGCTGACTGATCCGCCGGCATGGATATGCTCAATGCGCCGACAAGGAGGTGGGAACGATGGCAGTACCTTTTAGAAGAACATCGAAAACGAGAAAACGGCTGCGCCGCACGCACTTTAAACTGCAAGTGCCAGGTATGGTGCAATGCCCGAACTGCGGCGAATGGAAATTGGCGCACCGCGTCTGCAAAGCATGCGGAACATACAAAGGAAGAGATGTCGTCAACAAATAATGGCCGACATCGAACGACAGGCTGTCCGAAAACAGGACAGCCTTTTTGATTGTCTGCAAAAAATCGACGCCGTTTGTCCAGGCGGCGGTTTTTTTCGTCGGGAAGCAGGAAATCGAAGAGGACGCGCCCAATTCATTGATGAAGAAAGGAGAGACGCGCTGATGGAAGCAATGTTGGAGCATCATGACGGTATTGCGCTGTTTACGATTTGTCGTCCAGAGAAACGGAATGCGATCAATTTCGCCGTGATGGAGGCGCTTGAGGAGGCGATGGAACAGGCGGCGGCCGATAGGCAAGTGAAAGTGTTCGCCATTACTGGAGCCGGCAGCGAGGCGTTTTGTTCCGGCGGCGATTTGAGCGAGTTTGGGCATTTGCGCGGCACGGAGGCAAGACAGATGCTCATGCGCATGGGAGAGCTGCTGTACAGGCTGCTGACGTTTCCGAAGCCGACGGTCGCCCTTGTCAACGGAACAGCGATGGGGGGCGGCTGCGAGCTGGCGACCGCTTGCGATTTTCGCTTTGCCAAAGAAGGAAGCCGGATCGGATTTGTGCAAGGTCGACTTGGCATTACGACCGGCTGGGGAGGAGCGTCGATGCTGTTTGCCAAACTTCCGTACGGGCGGGCGCTTGACTTACTGCTGCGCGCCGAGCCGATGACGGCCGAGGCGATGGAAGCGTGCGGTTGGATTGACGCCATCCTATCAGCCGAACGTTGGCATGAACAATGGCGCGAACGGCTGGCGCCTTATGCGGCGCGGTCGCTTTCCGTCTTGCAGGCGTATAAAGCCGCCGCCGGCGAAAAATGGCGAACAACTTGGTTTCGCGAGCAGTTTTTCGCCGAGATCGCCCGTTGCGCCGAGCTGTGGGGGTCGGACGAACATGAACAGGCATTGCGTCCTTTTTTGCGCAAGAATTAATTTTTTCCTTCTACCGTTTCTACTAGCCGCATACATATAATGACAAAGCGGCGATAAGGGGGGAAGGGGATGACGGGGGTACGCCAAGATGCATGGACGAAAGAAGAGGATGAGCTGTTAGCGAATGTTGTGCTTCAGTATATTCGCGAAGGCGGCACCCAGCTTGAGGCGTTTGCCGAAGTCGGGCGGCGCTTGTCGCGGACAGCCGCGGCGTGCGGATTTCGCTGGAATTCGTGCGTTCGCAAGCAGTACAAGGAGGAGATCGAGCAAGCCAAGCAAGAACGGAAGATGCGAAAAAAAGAAACCGCATCGGCAAAGGAAAGCGAGGGGCAGGCGAAGGTGGAAACGGCAGTCAAAAGCCATTTGTCATGGGCGGAAGTGCTGGCCTTTTTGCAAGCTGAGGAGCAAAAGGCGCGCGACGCCCGACGGACGGCCGATGAAAACCGCGCGCTCAAAAACGATATGGAGCAGCTGCAGCAAATGGTGACGAAGTTGCAAATGGAAAAAGAAGCGCTGCAAAAACAACTGGCCGCTATCCAGGAGGAGTATAAAACGCTACTTTCCATTATGGAGCGGGCGCGCAAAATGGTAGCAGACAGCGGGAAACCGGCGCCGAATGCAGCGGCTGAGGGCGTCGGCGAAGGGTAAAGGCTGGCTTTTCGCCGGCTTTTTTCTTAACGGAAAAAGAAGATCTCTGCTAAAATAAGGCTAACGCCATGTTGCAAGAAAGCGGGGGAGAAGGGTTGAACATCGGGATTGTCGGCGGCGGAGCAGTCGGATTGCTGCTCGCCGCTTACCTTGGGCGGCGCCATGGGGTGACGGTCTATACGAGGCGTCCGTCCCAAGCAAGGCAGCTTGCCGAGCATGGTGTGGCGCTGAAAAAAGATGGCGAGACATCGGTCGTGGCGGTGCGCGCGCAGCCGTTTGCCGGGGTGGAGCTGGACGAGCCGCTCGTGTTTGTGACCGTCAAACAGTACGATCTCGCTTCCGTCTGTGCGCAAATCGACGCGTTTCGCCGCGTTCGCACGCTCGTTTTTTTGCAAAACGGCATGGGGCATCTCGAGCAATTGGCTATGTTTGCCGACAAAAATGTTCTCGTCGGTGTCGTGGAGCATGGCGCAATGAAGCTAGATGACCGGACGGTGGCGCATACGGGCGCCGGAAAGCTGACGCTCGCTTCCCGCTACGGTTCACTTGGCGACGCCCGGGAGCTTCGGGAAGGGGAGTGCGGCTTTCCGATCGAATGGGCGGACGATTGGGAGCGCATTCTTGTGGACAAGCTTGTCGTCAACGCAGTCATCAATCCGCTCACCGCTCTATTGCAAGTGAAAAACGGGGCGCTGCTAGAAACGGCTCCGTACCGCGATATGATGAGGCAGCTGTTTGATGAGGTGCAGAAAGTGCTGCCGCTTGATGATGCCAATCGGGCATGGGAGCGCGTCGTCCGCATATGCCGAAAAACGGCGGACAACTATTCGTCGATGTATATGGACTTGGCGACCGGGCGTCGGACGGAGATTGACGCAATTTTGGGCTATGTGTTGAAACAAGGGGAGGCGCGCGGCGTTGCGCTGCCGGTCGTTCGCTTTATCTTTTGCGCGGTGAAAGGGAAGGAAGGGGGAGAGGCGGATGGATGATTGGCTCGCTTCGACGCTGGCGACGTTTGTGACCGCGCCGCTTCTGCTGTTTTTGCTCGTCTACTTCGGAGCACGCTTGGTCGGCAGGCGGAAGCGGGCAGCGTTTTACGCCGCGGTCAACGCCGCGACTGCTTTTTTCATCGCCGCTGTCTATTTTTTGCTAGCAGTGCTGTTTGGGAAATCGTACTTCGTTCCTCTGCTTCTCTTTTTGGTTGGTCTGCACGCGGTGATTGCGCTTGGCTATTGGCGGAAAAAGGCGGACTTTCGTTTGCGGACGGTGTTCCGCGTCTTTTGGCGGGCGAGTTTTCTCATTTTTGCCTCCCTTTACGCCGGGCTGCTTGTATACGGCATGGCCATGCGCGTTGCTATGAGCCTTTAGCTCGGCCGAGCAAGCCTTTTTTCTCTTGGCAATAAACGTGCTATACTCATGAAAGAATACATAAGAAAGGGAGTTTTTAGCCATGGAAGTTCGCGAAATTCCGCTGCCAGCGGCGACGAAATTGGCGGCTGATTACATAACCGGCGCGTTTCCAGCAGAGAGCGGCTTCGCTTATGCCCAGGCGGACGATGAAGCGTTTTGTCGGCGGTTGGCCTATTTGCAAGGAAGAACCTATGACCGAGAAGGGCTTGCCGACTATTTGCGTGCTTATCACCGGCGCTTCTCGGCGAGCGCGGCCACGATGGCAAAAATTGAGAAACTGCGCGACGAGCGAAGCGTCGTCATTGTCAGCGGGCAGCAAGCCGGGCTGTTGACTGGGCCGCTGTATACGATTTATAAGATCATCACCATCATCCAGCTTGCCAAAGAGCAGGAACGAAAACTGGGCGTGCCGGTCGTGCCGCTGTTTTGGATCGCCGGCGAAGACCATGACATCGCGGAAATCGATCATGTCTATGTTGTTGAAGAAGGAGAAGTAAAAAAAGCGGCGTACCCGCACAAAACGAACGAAAAGCGGATGGCTGCCGATGTGCTGCTGGACCGGATGGCTGCGAAAGAGTGGGTCGAGCGCGTCGTCAAAACGTATGGGGAAACGGACGTGACGAATGAGCTGCTCTCCTTTTTGTCATCGTGTCTCGATGAGGCGCGCACGTTTGTCGACTTTTTTGCCGTTATTGTGCTCCGGTTGTTCGCTGATCACGGCTTAGTGGTCTTTAACGCTGGCGATGCGGCGGTGCGGCCGCTTGAGCGCCGCTTTTTCGCTGCGCTCATTGAACGCCATCGCGACGTGACGGCCGCGGTGCTTGCTCAGCAAGAGGCGCTGCGCGCGCTCGGATATGCGCCGCTGATTGAAATCGGTCGTGACGCGGCCAACTTGTTTTATTACGACGGCCGTGAACGTTCGCTTTTGCAGTATGACGAGGAGAGCGGCCTGTTTCGCAATAAAGCGGGAACTCTCGTTTGGACAAGAGAAGAGCTGCTTGAGCTGGCCGAAACGAATCCGGCCCGTTTAAGCAACAATGTCGTCACCCGTCCGCTCATGCAAGAGTATTTGCTGCCGACGCTCGCTTTCGTTGCCGGACCGGGGGAGATCGCTTATTGGGCGGAATTGAAAGAGGCGTTTCCGCTTTTCGACCTAGAAATGCCTCCGGTCGTGCCGCGTCTGCAGGCGACGATCGTCAGCCGTTCGCTGCAAACCGACCTGTCCGATATCGGCCTTGAGGTGGCTGATGTATTGTCCGGGCGGCTCGATGAAGCAAAGCGGGAGTGGCGGGAGGCGACCGCTCAAGCGCCGCTTGCTTCGGTGTTTGCCCAAGCGAAGGCGGACATTGACGCGGCGCACCGGCCGCTCCGTGAGCTTGGAGTGGCGATTGACCGCGGATTGGAGGGATTGGTGGCGAAAAATGCCGCCATCATTCAGGAGCAAATCGAGTTTCTTCAGCACGCGCTCGAGCGGGCGCTGTTGCGCAAACATGAGACGGAGTGGCGGAAATTTTGGCGCATAGAGACGTCGCTTCGGCCGAACGGCGCGCTCCAGGAGCGGGTTTGGAACGTGTTTTATTACATCAACCGCTACGGATTTGATTTTGTAGAAAAACTTTTGGCGATTCCTAGTCCTGGCAATGGAATGCATAAAATTGTATATATGTGAGGCTTTTTCAAAGAAAAAGTCGAAAAGAAACATCCTGCTTTGAGCAGGATTTTCTTTTTTGTGAAATGAATTGTAAAAAACAACATTCATTAAATGGAAATAAAAGTAAAGGGGTGAAGCCGCCAGGATGGCCGTGATTGGCCCGTCCGACAAAAAGAAACAAAAAAGGACGTTTTTTTACAAAAAAAGCTAAAATTTTGTCCATCTTTGCGATATAATAAGGAGGCGGCCACTGGCCGATGTGAGTGTGGTTGGAAGCAACGAAGGTGGTGGACATGTGTTTCAACATACAACAGTGTTGCTGAAAGAGGCAGTCGATGGGCTGAACATCCGCCCGGACGGCATTTACGTCGATTGTACGCTGGGCGGCGGCGGCCATAGCGAATATTTGCTCTCCCGTTTGTCGGAACATGGGAAGCTGTTTGCCTTTGACCAAGACGAAGCCGCCATCATGCATGCGCGCGAACGGCTCGCCCGCTACGGCCGGCAAGTGCAGTTTGTGCACCGGAACTTCCGGTTTTTGCAAGAGGAGCTTTCAGCGCTTGGCGTCAAGTCCGTCGACGGCGTCTTGTTTGATTTGGGTGTTTCTTCGCCGCAGCTCGACGAACCCGAGCGCGGCTTCAGCTATCAGCACGATGCGCCGCTTGATATGCGGATGGACCGCAAGCAGCGGCTGACGGCGGCGGAGATTGTCAACCGCTGGCCATACGAGGAGCTCGTCCGCATCTTTTTCCGTTACGGCGAAGAGAAGTTTTCGAAGCAAGTGGCGCGCAAAATCGAGGAAGTGCGCCGCACGAGGTCGATTAAAACGACGGGGGAGCTCGTTGAGGTGATTAAAGAGGCGATCCCGGCACCGGCGCGCCGCAGCGGCGGACACCCGGCCAAACGCATTTTTCAGGCGCTCCGCATCGCGGTCAACGATGAGCTCGAGGCGTTTCGCGAGGCGCTCGAGCAGGCGATCGAACTGCTTGCACCCGGTGGACGGGTGAGCGTCATTACGTTTCATTCGCTTGAAGACCGCATTTGCAAAGAAATGTTTAAAAAGGCGAGCGAAAGCCCGCCATGGCCTCCGGGGCTTCCGGTTCTCCCCGACGACTACCGCCCCGTGCTGAAAATCATTACAAAAAAACCGATCGTTCCTTCCGAGGAAGAGCTCGAACGAAACCATCGCGCCCGTTCGGCCAAACTCCGCATTGCTGAAAAGCTGTAGTAACGACAAAAACAGCGGAGAAACACAACCGATTTTCATGCAGGAGCCGCCCATTGCGGCGAAAAACGAATGAATGGAGAAACAGGAGGGGAAAGCTGTGAATGATGCAGCAGTCAAAGCCGCGCGTGAACAACGACATCCGGCGGCACCGCCAAGCCCGAAGCCGCGGCGGAAGCAGCGCTTTCGCCCGTCGCTGGCTGAAAAGCTGCTGTTTATGTTGTTTTTCCTGTTTGTCTTCTATGCGGCGGTTCACATCGTCTCGAACCAAGTGCGCATTTACGAACTGAACAAAGGGGTGCAAAAGCTCGAGGCGTCGATTGACGAGCAGAAAAAGGAGAACAATGACTTATATGTCGAGGTGCAACGGCTGAGCGCGTACGAGCGCATTTTGCAAAAGGCGAAAGAGCTTGGTTTGTCGCTCAACGAAAACCATGTGAAAGTTGTGCAGGAATGATCGGCGATGGAGGCAAGAAAGCATCGCAACACCCATCAGGGAGCGTTCATCCTGTTTTGCCTGTTCGGCTTCCTCTTTTCTCTGTTGTTCGTCCGCTTTGTGCAGCTTGGATGGACCGGCAAAGCGGACGGCCAAACACTGGCTGTGATCGCGGAGCGGCAGCATCAACAAACGCGAACGATCGAGGCGAAGCGCGGAACGATTTTCGACCGCAACGGCTCCATTTTGGCTGAAGATGTGCCATCCTATACGGTTGTGGCCATTTTGGATCCGAAGATGACAACCGATCCGGATCATCCGCGCCATGTGGTCGATCCGAAAAAAACAGCGGAACAACTCGCCCCGTTGCTTGGCATGGACGTCGAGGCGATGGAACGCATTTTGACCAAAAAAGCGAAGCAAGTCGAGTTCGGTTCCTACGGCCGCAACATCAGTTTTGAGCTGAAGCGAAAAATCGAAGCGCTCCATTTGCCAGGCATCGCCTTCATCCGCGACACGAGCCGGTTTTATCCGAACGGCATGTTTGCGTCGCACGTCATCGGCTATGCGCAAAAAGATGCAGCCAACGAAACGGTCGGCAAAATGGGAGTGGAAAAAGAGCTTGACCGGTATTTGCGCGAAGAAGACGGCTATGTGTCGTTTGCCGGCGACATAAACGGCTTCCGCCTTCCGGGGGGAAAGGAGCGCATTGTTAAGCCGGACAATGGGGCAAACGTCTATCTGACGATTGACGGAAAGATTCAATCATTTTTGGAAGATGCGATGAACAGTGTCGAGAAGCAATACAAGCCGAAAAAAATGATCGCCATCGTCGCCGATCCAAAAACAGGGAAGATTTTGGCGATGGCGACGCGTCCGAGCTTCGACCCAAACAAGCGCGATATTACGAACTTTTTAAATGACGCTATTTCCTATCCGTATGAGCCGGGATCGACGATGAAAGTGTTCACGCTCGCGGCGGCCATCAATGAAGGGGTGTATAACGGCAACGAAACGTATCGCTCTGGTTCCTACAAAGTGGGGCCGAATACGATTCGCGACCATAACGATGTCGGCTGGGGGACGATCACGTTTAATGAAGGGGTGCAACGCTCCTCAAACGTCGCCTTTTCGATTTTAGTGAAAGAAAAGCTTGGCGAAGATCGGTTTTTGCAATATTTGCACCGTTTCCATTTCGACCGGAAAACGGACATCGATTTGCCGAACGAAGCGGTCGGGCAAATCCGCTACCGTTATCCGATTGAACGGATTACGACCGGATTCGGCCAAGGGACATCGGTGACGCCGATCCAGCAAATCCAAGCGGCGACGGCGATCGCCAACGATGGGAAAATGATGAAGCCGTATGTCATCGAGAAAGTCGTCGACCCAGACAGCGGCAAAGTCGTGCTCGATCATGAGCCGACCGTGGTCGGCGAGCCGATTACGGCGGAAACCGCGCGCAAAGTGCGCGCCATTTTAGAGACGGTCGTCACGTCCGAGCACGGCACCGGCCGTCCGTACCAAATCAACGGCTACCGCGTCGCCGGCAAAACGGGGACGGCGCAAATTCCGTCGGCTTCCGGGGGCTATTTGACCGGACGGGAAAACTACATTTTTTCGTTTTTAGGCATGGCGCCGACGGATGATCCGAAGCTTCTCATGTATGTCGCTGTCCAACAGCCGCACCTCGATGTGACCGAAACCGGAGCGGCGCCGGTGTCGCAAATTTTTACGACGGTGATGAAAAGCAGTTTGCAATATTTGCATATTGAACCGAACGGGGAAAAACGAATGAAAGCAAAGACTGCGGAACCGCAGGCGCTTGATTCATGGATCGGCCAGCCGGCGGCTTCGGCAGCAGAGCAGCTGAAGGAAAAAGGATATGTGCCGGTCGTGATCGGCCGCGGCAAGTATGTTGAGCAGCAGCTTCCGCAAGGCGGCGATCACGTTCTTTTGGGCGAACGGGTCGTGTTGAAAACGGACGGGGCGGCAACGATGCCAGATTTGCGCGGCTTCTCGCTGCGCGACGCTATGAAAGTGGCCAACGTTCTCGGCTTGCGGCCGAGCACGAAAGGGAGCGGCTATGTCGTCAGCCAAAACATTCGTCCGGGAGCGGAGGTGCGCAAAGGCGATTATTTAATCGTTGAATTGGCTCCGCCGCGCCAATGGGAGAAAGCGGCGGCGGAGAAGAAGAAAGAGGCGGCCGAGCGGAAAGAAGCCGAGCCGCACGAATGATTTTTGCCGTTCTATAACGGGGCGTACAAGCATATAGTGGAACGAGCCCACCATGAAGGAGGTTCCGCCATATGCGCGTATCGTACGTTACCGTGCGCAAGCGGTTGACGATCGTGTTTTTGATCGGGATTTTGATCTTTGCCATTATCGATCTCCGTCTCGGCTACGTCCAATTTTGGCTCGGCGATATGTTAGCGGAACGGGCGAAAGGGCTATGGGGCCGGAACATTCCGTTTGAGCCGAAGCGAGGCGAAATTTTGGACCGCAACGGCGTCCCGCTGGCGACGAACATGAGCGCGCCGACGGTGTATGTCATTCCGCGGCAAGTCAAAAACCCGGCAGAGGCGGCGAAAAAGCTGGCCGGGGTGTTGGGCGGTTCGGTCGAATCCATCTATAAACAAATCACGCAAAAAACGTCGATCGTCCGCCTGAAAGAAGGGCGGAAAATTTCCGATGAAAAAGCGGTGAATGTGCGCGCCCTCAACTTGGATGGGGTGTATATCGCTGAAGATACGAAGCGCTACTATCCGTTTGGCAGCTATTTGTCGCACGTGCTCGGCTTCACCGGCATTGACAACCAAGGGCTCACCGGGTTGGAGCTGTATTATGACAAGGAACTGAGGGGCGAGCGCGGCTCCGTGCAGTTTTATTCCGATGCGAAAGGGCGGCGCATGCCCGATATAGCTGATGACTATACGCCGCCGACTGACGGCTTGAATTTGGTGTTGACGATCGATTCGCGCATTCAGACGATCATTGAGCGCGAACTTGACATCGCAGAGGCGAAATACAATCCGGAGGGCATCATCGCTATCGCCATGGACCCGAACACGGGTGAAATTTTGGCGATGGCGAGCCGGCCGACGTTCAATCCAGCGGATTACCGGAGCGTTCCTCCGGAAATTTACAACCGCAACTTGCCGATTTGGAGCACGTACGAACCGGGATCGACGTTTAAAATCATTACGCTGGCCGCGGCGCTTGAGGAACATAAGGTGAATTTGCTGAAAGACCATTTCTTTGACCCGGGCTACGCCAAAGTAGCCGGCGCTACGCTTCGCTGCTGGAAAAAAGGCGGCCACGGCGATCAGACGTTTTTGGAAGTCGTGCAAAACTCGTGCAACCCGGGGTTTGTCGAACTTGGCGAGCGGCTTGGAAAGGAGACGTTGTTTCGTTACATTAAGCAATTCGGTTTTGGTGAGAAAACGGGCATCGACTTGCAAGGCGAAGGAACAGGCATTTTGTTTGATTTGAAACGGGTCGGGCCGGTGGAACTGGCAACGACGGCGTTTGGCCAAGGGGTGTCGGTGACGCCGATCCAGCAAGTCGCTGCCGTGTCGGCGGCAATCAATGGCGGCATTTTGTATACTCCGTACATTGCCAAGCAGTGGGTCGACCCGGAAACAGGAGAGATCGTCCGCCGCAACACGCCAAAGGCGAAACGGCGCGTCATTTCCGAGGAAACATCGAAACAAGTCCGCTACGCACTTGAGAGCGTCGTCGCTCAAGGAACAGGGAAAAAGGCGTATGTCGAAGGGTACCGTGTCGGCGGAAAAACGGGAACGGCGCAAAAGGCGCAAGGCGGCCGCTATTTGCAAAACAACCATATCGTTTCGTTCATCGGCTTCGCTCCGGCGGATGATCCGAAGCTTGTCGTGTACGTCGCCGTCGACAACCCGAAAGGAACGGTTCAGTTCGGCGGCACGGTCGCTGCGCCGATCGTTGGGAAAATTATGGAAGACAGCTTGCGGATTATGGGCGTGAAACCGCGCCAAGACCAGCTTGCGAAAGAGCGTGACTGGAATGAGCCGAAAGTGATTGAGGTGCCGAACTTGATCGGATTGACAAAAAATGATTTGCAAGAGCAGCTTTTTGACTTAAAATTAGATGTTAGTGGCGAGGGAGATGTCGTTGTTGAACAATCCCCGAAGCCAGGGGCGAAAGTGAAAGAAGGCTCAACGGTCCGCATTTATTTGGCGAAACGCGAAGCGGCGGAAGAACGGTAAGACGAACGTGCAAGGGGCGACCGATGCGATGACACATCGGGTTGGTTGTGCCCCTTTTTCCGCTGTCTGCCTAACGGAGCGGACGATTTCGAAGCGAAAGGGATGAACGAACATGAAACTGCTGACGCTGCTGTCACACTTGCCCGGTTTTTGGGTGCACGATGGAGGCAATCCCGATATCGTGGCGCTCGAAATGGACTCGCGCCGCGTTGCCCCCGGTTCTCTCTTTTTTTGCCTTAAAGGGTTTACAGTAGACGGACACGACTTTGCCGAGGAAGCGGTGGCGCGCGGAGCGGCGGCGGTCGTGGCCGAGCGTCCGCTTTCCGTCGATGTTCCAGTCGTTCTCGTGCCGGACAGCCGGCGGGCGATGGCGATTTTAGCGGACGCGTTTTACGGGCAACCGACCCACCGCCTTCATTTAATCGGAGTAACGGGCACAAACGGCAAGACGACGACAACGTCGATCATTGAACAAATCGCGAGAAAAGCCGGCAAGAAAACAGGGCTCATTGGCACGGTTCACATCAAGGTCGGCGACCGCTCCTATCCGGCGGCCAATACGACGCCGGAGTCGCTCATTTTGCAGCGCACGTTTAAACAGATGGTCGATGAAGGAGTGGAGTTTGTCGCCATGGAAGTGTCGTCGCATGCGCTGCACCAAGGTCGGGTGCATGGCTGCGATTACGATGTGGCCGTCTTTACGAACTTAACGCAAGACCATTTGGATTATCACGGGACAATGGAAGAATACCGGAACGCCAAAGGGCTTTTGTTTGCCCAGCTCGGCAACCGCTACGACAAACGGCGGCCGAAATTCGCCGTTCTCAATCATGACGATCCGGTTTCGCAATATTATAAACATATGACGGCCGCGCCGATCGTCACATACGGCATGAAGGAAAAAAGCGATGTGATGGCGGAACAGATCCGCATGACCGCAGGCGGCATGGCGTTTCGGCTTTGCACGCCGCACGGGTCGGCGGCGGTCGAAACGAAACTTGTCGGCTCGTTCAATGTCTATAACATTCTCGCTGCTGTCGCGGCCTGTCTTGCCTCTGGCTTTTCGCTTGAAATGATCGCCGCGGCGCTTGCGGATGTCGAGCCGGTGCCGGGGCGGTTTGAAACGGTCGATGAAGGGCAAAACTTTACGATCATCGTCGATTACGCCCACACGCCGGACAGTTTAGAAAACGCCTTAAAAACGGTGCGCCAATTGGCGAAGCGAAACGTGTATGTCGTCATCGGCTGCGGCGGCGACCGCGACCGGTCGAAACGGCCGCTCATGGCGCAGGTGGCGGTGCGGTATGCGGATGTCGCCGTTTTTACCTCCGACAATCCGCGTTCGGAAGATCCGAAGCAAATTTTGTGCGACATGGAAGCGGGAGTAAGAACTGAGATAGGGATGCATGTGACGATTCCTGACCGTGAAGAGGCGATCCGCTACGCCATTGGCCAGGCGCAGGAAGGCGATGTTGTGTTGATTGCCGGCAAAGGGCATGAAACGTATCAAATCATCGGCGATGACGTGATCGACTTTGATGATCGCGCCGTCGCCCGGAGAGCGGTGAAGGAGAGAGGATGACGATGATCGCATACAGGATGGTGCAATCGATTGCGGTGGAGGTGCGCGGCATTGTTGATGAAACGATCCGCTTTCACGCCGTGTTCGTCAACCCAGCCAAACAAGTGAAAAAAGGGTTGTTCGTTCCGCTCGAAAACGGGGCGGAAACATTGAAAACGGCGATTGAACACGGAGCGATCGCTTCATTTTGGCGTCTGGGCGAGCCGTTGCCGCGCTACATTCCAAATCAATTTCCGATCTTTTTCGTTCCGTCGCCGCTCGAGGCGGCAGCGGCATTGCTTGAGCGGTATTTAGAGCAAGGCGGCGAGGGGGACGCGCAGTTTTTCTTCGCGCTCCCCGAAGGCAGCTCCCTTGCTGATGCGGCCGTGCGCCGCCGGCTCATCGAATTGAAGAATCGGTGGATGGATGCCCGGCCGGCCAAAGGATGTGATGATGCATGCCAGAACGAGTGATCGTGATTGCGATGGTGGTTTCCTTTTTGATCACCGTCATGTTGTCCCCGCTGTTCATCCCGTTTTTGCGGCGGCTGAAATTCGGACAAAGCATCCGCGAGGAAGGACCGAAGTCGCATCAAAAAAAATCAGGCACGCCGACGATGGGCGGCATCATGATTTTGTTGGCGATTGTGGCGACGACCTTATGGATCACGCCGAAAATCGCCGACTTGTCGACGAGGACGTATTTGCTGCTGTTGGTCACCGTCGGCTATGGGGTGCTCGGCTTCCTCGACGATATGATCAAAGTCGTGATGAAGCGAAATCTCGGCTTGACAAGCCGGCAAAAATTTATCGGCCAGCTCCTTATCGCAGCCATCTTTTTTGCCGTCTACCGCCAAAGCGGCTTTTCGACGGCGTTACATATTCCCGGCGCCGATTGGTCGGTCGACCTCGGTTGGGCGTACGGCGTGCTCTTGTTGTTCATGCTTGTCGGCGGCTCGAACGCCGTCAACTTGACCGACGGTCTTGACGGGCTGCTTGCTGGAACGGCAGCGATCGCCTTTGGCGCTTATGCCGTCTTGGCTTGGAATCAAGGCCAGTACGATGTCGCCGTATTTTGCGTCGCCGTTGTTGGCGCCGTGCTTGGCTTTTTAGTGTTTAACGCCCACCCGGCGAAAGTGTTTATGGGCGACACCGGCTCGCTCGCGCTTGGCGGGGCGATCGCCGCTGTCGCTGTCCTGACGAAGCTTGAGCTGTTGCTTGTCATCATCGGCGGTGTGTTTGTCATCGAGACGCTGTCGGTCATCATTCAAGTGGCTTCGTTCAAAACGACAGGACGGCGCGTGTTCCGCATGAGTCCGCTTCATCATCATTATGAGCTTGTCGGCTGGTCGGAATGGCGGATCGTTGTGACGTTTTGGGCCGTCGGCCTTTTATTTGCGATGCTAGGAATTTATATCGAGGTGTGGATGTAATTGAAACCGACTCGTTTTTACCAACATCGTCGTGTGCTTGTCATTGGATTGGCGAAAAGCGGAGCGGCGGCAGCTCGGCTTCTTGCGGAGTTAGGCGCTAGGGTCGTCGTCAATGATCAAAAGCCGCTTTCGGAAAACATGGAGGCCAAGCAGCTTGAACCGCTCGGCATTCGCGTCGTTTGCGGCGGCCATCCGCTTGAACTGCTTGATGAGCCGTTTGACCTTGTCGTGAAAAACCCGGGCATTCCGTACACGAACCCGATGGTGAAAAAGGCGCTTGAGAAGGGGCTTCCGGTCGTGACCGAAGTGGAGCTTGCTTATCACATTTCCGAAGGGCCGTTTATCGGCATCACCGGGTCCAACGGAAAAACGACGACGACGACGCTCATTTATGAAATGTTAAAAGCGGACGGCCAAGATCCGCTGCTTGCCGGCAACATCGGCCTTGTCGCCTGCGAGGTGGCGAGGGAAGCGAAGATGGGGCAATGGCTTGTCACGGAACTGTCTTCGTTCCAGCTTGCCGGCATTGACAAGTTTCGCCCGGCCATTGCTGTTTTGCTCAATATTTTCGACGCCCACTTGGACTACCACGGAACGAAAGAGGCGTATGCAGCGGCAAAGGCGAACATTTTCCGCAACCAAACGGAGCGCGATTATGCCGTCGTCAATGCCGACGATCCGCTCGTGATGGACATTGCCTCATCGGTTCGATCGCAAAAAGTGCTGTTTTCGGCGACGAAGCCTCTCGGCGAAGGGGCGTACGTTCAAGACGGCGCCATCTATTGGAGCGGTGATCTAGTTATGAGAATCGCTGACATCGTTCTTCCTGGCCAGCACAATTTGGAAAACATTTTAGCGGCGGTGGCGGCCGCCAAGCTGGCCGGCGCCAGTGATGAGGCGATCCGCCAAGTGCTGGCGACGTTTTCCGGCGTGAAACATCGGCTTCAGTATGTGGCGGAAATTGACGGCCGGCGGTTTTACAACGATTCGAAGGCGACGAACATCTTAGCGACGCAAAAGGCGCTTTCGGCGTTTGCCGGCGAGCCGGTCATTTTGTTGGCCGGCGGGCTTGACCGCGGCAATGAGTTTGATGATCTCCTCCCGTATTTGCAACAGGTGAAGGCGGTCGTGCTGTTCGGCCAGACGGCGGACAAAATCGGCCGCATCGCCCAAAAAGCGGGAATAGAAACGATCCGATATGTCGATAATGTGGAAAAAGCCGTCCCGGTTGCTTTCGAGCTTTCCGAGCCGGGCGACGTCATTTTGCTCTCTCCAGCATGCGCCAGCTGGGATCAATACAAAACTTTCGAGGAGAGAGGGGACATTTTTATCAACGCCGTGCATAAGTTGAAATAGAGGGAAAGGGACAGCCCTTTCCCTCTAGTTTACGAAAATAGAGGTGTTGGGCATTGCCGCGGAAAAAGTCTGCGCCGGATTTTTTGCTCATTATTTTGACGTTTTCGCTCTTGGCCATCGGACTCATTATGGTGTACAGCGCGAGCGCCATTTGGGCGGAATACAAATTCAATGATTCGTTTTTCTTCGCCAAGCGCCAACTATTGTTTGCGGGTGTCGGCATTATCGCTATGTTTTTTGTCATGAATATCGATTATTGGGTGTGGCGCGACTGGTCGAAAGTGCTGCTTGGCGTCTGTTTTGTGTTGCTCGTTCTTGTGCTCATCCCCGGCATCGGCATGGTTCGCAACGGGTCACGCAGCTGGATCGGCGTCGGGGCGTTTTCGATCCAGCCGTCCGAGTTTATGAAGCTGGCCATGATCGCTTTTTTGGCCAAATATTTATCGGAAAACCAAAAAAAAATTACGTCGTTTAAACAAGGGTTGTTGCCGGCGCTGGCGCTTGTGTTTGCTGCGTTCGGCATGATTATGCTGCAGCCGGACTTAGGGACGGGCACCGTCATGGTCGGTACGTGCGTGACGATGATTTTCGTCGCCGGCGCCCGTCTCAGCCATTTTGCCGGGCTTGGCGTATTGGGGCTCGCTGGGCTTGCCGCCCTGATCCTGTCGGCTCCATATCGAATCAAGCGGATTACATCGTTTTTAAACCCGTGGGAAGATCCGCTCGGAAGCGGATTTCAAATCATCCAGTCGCTGTACGCCATTGGGCCGGGCGGCTTGTTCGGCCTTGGGCTCGGGCAGAGCCGACAAAAGTTTTTTTACTTGCCGGAGCCGCAAACCGACTTTATTTTCGCCATTTTAGCTGAGGAGCTCGGCTTTATCGGCGGTTCGCTCGTCCTCCTGCTCTTTGCCCTTCTTCTTTGGCGCGGCGTGCGCATCGCCCTTGGCGCCCCTGACTTGTACGGAAGCTTTTTGGCGCTTGGCATTATTTCGATGATCGCCATTCAAGTGATGATCAATATCGGCGTTGTGACGGGATTGATGCCCGTCACCGGCATCACCCTCCCGTTTTTAAGCTACGGCGGATCGTCGCTGACATTGATGCTTATGGCCATCGGCGTGCTGCTTAACATCAGCAGGCATGCCCGCTATTAGGCAAGCGGCGGATGTCCGCCATTTTTTCTTGGCGTCTCTCGAACGCAGCCCATCGTCGAACGGTGCCGGCAAATGCGATAAAAACAGGCTCTCTCTTGCATTCTATTTGTGATATAATGAAAACAAGTGCAAAAAACAAAGAAACGGCAGTGGATGCCGTTTGTTTTTATACCGATCGTTTCAGCGCGGGCGTTGAAGAAGAAAGCGGGGAATGCGATGGAAAAAGGAAAAGTCGTCGTCCTGGAGGACCGCGTGCCGAAACTGAAGGAGCGGCGACGCCAGAAAGCGAACCGCCGGCTCATTGCGTACTTGTTCTTCTTTTTTCTGTTTATCTTGTGCGTCCTTTACTTTCAATCGCCGCTCAGTGCGGTAAGGCATGTGGAAGTGAGCGGCAACCGCCATCTCTCAGCGGAGCGCATCATCAGTTTAAGCGGCATTACAAAGCGGACAAGCTTTTGGAAAGTGAATGAACAAAACGTGGAAGCAAAGCTCACTCGCCATCCAGAAATTAAGGAGGCCACAGTGGAAAAACAGCTGCCGAACACGATCGCCATCCACGTCCGCGAATGGCGGCGAATCGCTTATGTGTATGACCGGCAAACGTTTTTTCCGCTGCTAGAAAATGGGCGGCTGTTAAAGCAGGAAGGGACGAAGACGGCTCCGAGCGATGCGCCAGTGTTAGTCGGCTGGAAAGACGGCGACGCCATTGCTGAAATGACGGGGCAGCTCGCCGAACTGCCAGCGGCGGTGCTGGGCGCCATGTCGGAAATTCACTACAAGCCGACTAGGGAATATGAAGACCGCGTCATCGTCTACATGAATGACGGTTATGAAGTAAGCGCGACAATCCGGCAATTTGCGGACAAGCTGTCGCATTATCCGGCGATTGCCGCCGCGCTTGACCGAAACGTCAAAGGAGTCATTCATTTGGAAGTCGGCAACTATTTTGTTCCTTACACCCCCCCGAAAAAGGAGGATGGCGATGAAACGACAAGCCCGTAGCCGCCTCCTGCTGACGTTGATCTGCTTGATCTTCGGCGCCATGCTCGGGTTTTCGTACCAACATGCGAAAAACGAAGCATCTCGCCGCGAATGGAGCGACAGCGAGTGGAAAAAAGAGTACGAATATCGCTCGGCGCTTCTTGCTTTGCAAAAAGAAAACCGGTCGCTCAAGCAGCAGCTTGTCAAAAAGCAGGAGGAGCTGGCCGCATGGGAGAAGAAGCTGGCTGAGGAGCAGGCGAACGAGGCCGGATTGGCAAAAGAAGCGGAACAGCTGCGCATGCATGTCGGAAAAGCGAGGGTGAAAGGGAAAGGTGTAGCAGTCACCCTTTCCGATTCCTCTTATATCCCCTCTGAAGCGAGCGCTACCGATTATATCGTTCATGAACAGCACGTATGGAAAGTTGTTCACGAGCTGCTCATTTCCGGCGCCGAAGCGGTCGCCATTAATGGACAGCGCATTTCCCACCGTTCATATATCGTCTGCAACGGCCCAGTCATTGAGGTCGATGGGACGCAGCATGCCGCCCCGTTTGTCATTTCGGCCATTGGCAATCCGGACGTGCTCATGTCCGCTCTAGAGCTTCCCGGCGGCATCGTCGACGAACTTGTCGAAGACCATATCGACGTAAAAGTGGAAAAGCAAGGAGCTATCGTGTTGGATCCGGTGTTTGCGCCCCAGCCGTAAAACGGGCGGGAAAGGGCGGTGAAGCGCATTGGAACGGAGAAGTCAATTCTATTTTGCCGGCGTAGCTGCCATATTCGGCGTGATGCTGGCCGTCGGACTGCGGACGACGCTATCCCCGGAAGGGCGCGACACGCGCGACATTTGGGAGCTGCGCGCCGATTTGACGAAAGAGCAGAAGCTTGAACAGCGGCTGCTTGAGGAGCTAGAGAGTTACGAGGAAATATTGCGCCGCTACCGGCAGGAATACGAGGCGGGCGGCGCCACGGAGCTTGAGGCGACGGTCGCGGAGCTGAGGGAAGAAGCCGGGCTGACAGAAGTGAGAGGAAGCGGTCTCGTGTTGACGATCGCTCCGCTTTCGTCGGCCGGCTACGTCGGTCCGGCCGTTGCTACCGTATCGCCTGAGCTATTGCAACGGTTAGTGAATGAGTTGAACAAATACGGGGCGAAAGAAATCGCCATCGACGGTGAGCGGCTGACGAATCGGACGGCCATTCGCGAGGTCAATGGTGCAACGAAAGTCGGGAGCCGCTCAATGAGGCTGCCAGTCGAAGTGAGAGCAATCGCCGATGATGCGGACAAGCTATACAGTGGGCTCGCCGTTTCGCCGATTCGCGATGATTTCGCCGTGGAAAACTTGGAGCTGTCAATATCCAAGCCTCAACCGCTCGTTGTCATTCCGCCCGCGGCTAGCCGCCCTGATGTGAAATACATGGAGACAGCGAACGGCGGCAAGGAGGAGAAATAGCATGTGGCTCCCGCTTTTTGGATTGCTTCTTGGGTTTGCCATCGGCGTTCTCGCCGGCTGGGAAGTTCCCGATGAATATTCCAATTATTTGTCGATTGCCATTTTAGCCGCCTTTGATACATTAATAGGAGGATGGCGCGCCCACCTGCAGCGGACGTACGACGAAACCGTATTTATAACCGGGTTTTTTTTCAACATTGTTCTGGCCGCAACTTTAACTTTTCTTGGGGTGCATCTTGGTGTAGACTTGTATTTAGCGGCTGTGTTCGCCTTCGGCGTCCGCTTGTTTCAAAACATCGCCATCATCCGCCGCCTTTGGCTTGCCGAGTGGGCCAAGCGGCGGCAAAATCGCGAAAAAAGTTAGGCGAAAGACAGGGAAAGTCTTTTCGCGTGTTGAATTATATGGGGTAAAACAAAATATAGTGTTGTTGCGAAACTCGCAAACTAGACATAGACCAAATAGACAAAGAGATGGGAAATTTCAGCCAAAAAAGGAGGTGTCGCTGCTTACTGAAACGCCGGCCGGCACCGGCGCGTTTTTAGTAGGCAGATGCCAAAAAATGAGCAGCAATGAGATCGTCGTTAGCCTGGATGTCGGAACATCGAGCGTGAAAGTCATCATCGGGGAAATGCTAGGCAGCTCCATCAACATTATCGGGGTGGGCAATGTCAAAGCGGAAGGGCTCAAAAAAGGGGCGATTGTTGATATAGATAAAACGGTGCAGTCGATCAGACGGGCCGTCGAGCAAGCGGAGCGGATGGTCGGCTTATCGATCCGCCGCGTGATCGTCGGGGTGGCCGGCAGCCATATTCAGCTCCATGACTGCCACGGCATCGTCGCCGTCGCGAGCGAAAACCGGGAAATCAGCGATGAAGATGTCGCCCGCGTCATCGATGCCGCGCAAGTCGTCTCCATTCCTCCCGATCGGGAAATCATCGGCGTCGTTCCGCGCCAGTTCATCGTCGACGGATTGGACGGCATTCATGATCCGCGCGGCATGCTTGGCGTCCGCTTGGAAATGGAAGGCACTATGGTGACCGGTGCGAAGACGGTATTACATAATCTCCTTCGCTGTGTGGAGCGGGCAGGCTTGGAAATCAGCGACATTTGTCTTCAGCCGCTGGCGGCCGGTTCGCTCGTGCTGTCCGATGACGAGCGGCATCTAGGGGCGGCGCTCGTTGACCTAGGAGGCGGCTCGACAACGATCGCTGTCTTCGAGCAAGGGGCGTTGCAAGCTGTCTCTTCGCTGCCGGTCGGCGGGGAGCACATTACGAAAGACTTGGCCATTGGATTGCGGACGACAACGGACGATGCCGAAAAAATCAAACTGAAGCACGGACATGCGTTTTACGACTACGCTTCGGAGGAAGAAGTGTTCAGCGTGCCGATTATGGGCACCGATCAACACCAGCAGTTCAGCCAGCTGGAGATCGCCGATATTATTGAGGCGAGGCTGGAAGAAATTTTGCAAATGGTTCAGCAGGAAGTGCGCCGTCTCGGGTTTCGCGATCTTCCCGGCGGCTATGTGCTGACCGGCGGCGTCGCCAATATGCCAGGGTTGCTTGAGCTGGCCCACGTCGTTTTAGGGACGAGCGTCCGCATTGCCATGCCGGATTATATCGGAGTGCGTGACCCGCAGTATACGATCGGCGTTGGCTTGCTCAAGTTCGCCTACCGGCAGGCGCAGCTGCAAGGGAAAACGGTCCCGGCTGCCGCTGCGGTGGAGCCGGTCGAGCGCTCCTCGCCAAAACAGCAGTCGAAACCGAAAAAGAAAGAAGACCATTTTGGGAAGAAGGTCAAGAGATTTTTTGGTTCTTTCTTTGAATAGAGATTGAAATTTTAGGAGGATTTGGCCATGTTGGAGTTTGAGACAACAGTCGATCAGTTGGCAACGATCAAGGTGATTGGAGTCGGGGGCGGCGGCAACAACGCCGTCAATCGGATGATTGAGCATGGGGTGCAAGGTGTAGAGTTTATTGCGGTCAATACGGATGCACAGGCGCTCAACTTGTCGAAGGCGCCGATCAAGCTGCAAATCGGGGCGAAGCTGACACGCGGCTTGGGCGCGGGGGCGAACCCAGAAGTTGGAAAAAAAGCAGCTGAGGAGAGCAAAGAGCAAATTGAAGAAGCGCTTCGCGGCGCCGATATGGTGTTTGTCACCGCTGGCATGGGCGGCGGCACGGGAACTGGCGCTGCCCCGGTCATCGCCCAAATTGCGCGCGAGTTAGGGGCGCTTACGGTCGGCGTTGTTACGCGCCCGTTTACGTTTGAGGGGCGCAAGCGGGCGACGCAGGCCGCAAGCGGCATCGCCGCCATGAAAGAGGCGGTCGATACGCTCATCGTCATTCCGAACGATCGATTGCTTGAGATTGTCGACAAAAATACGCCGATGCTTGAGGCGTTCCGTGAAGCGGATAACGTATTGCGCCAAGGGGTGCAAGGCATTTCCGATTTGATCGCCGTGCCGGGGTTGATCAACCTTGACTTCGCTGATGTGAAGACGATCATGTCGAATAAAGGTTCGGCATTGATGGGTATTGGCATCGCCAGCGGCGAAAACCGAGCTGCTGAGGCAGCAAAAAAAGCCATTTCCAGCCCGCTGTTGGAGACGTCGATCGACGGCGCGCAAGGGGTGCTCATGAACATCACCGGCGGCATGAACTTAAGTTTGTACGAAGTGCAGGAGGCTGCCGACATCGTCGCTTCGGCGGCCGACCAAGAAGTGAACATGATCTTCGGCTCCGTTATTAATGAGAACTTAAAGGACGAGATCATCGTGACGGTCATTGCGACCGGATTCAACGAAAACGTCGCTTCGCAGCCGCGGCCGCCGCGCATTGGCATCGGCACTGTGCCGAAAGCGGCGCCGGCGCCAAAGCGGGAAAAGCGCGAAGAGCCGATACAAGACTATGCGGCGCTCCGCTCGGGGCAAGCAGAAGATCCGCTTGACATTCCCGCTTTCTTGCGCAACCGCAACCGCCGCCGCTAGATGGCGAAACGGGCATGAACAAAACGTTCATGCCCGCTTTTCATATTAGGACCAAAAAATCTCTCGCGTTGGCCGCCCGCTCTCTCGCAACGAAAGGGCGAAAAAGAGAAGGCGGGCTAGGCTTTCGTGCCGGCCGATTTGATCCGCCGTGGTTCCCCCTGTTTTGACAAAACATCTCCTTTTTCACCGCCACCGATTGACAGACTTTCCCTCGCAAGGTGCTATATACTTGTTTCAGACAAAGCCGATATGGGCGGGGGAGGGGCTTGACGGTTGGTCGTCTATCTCGATGTCATTTGGCTGTTGAACGTCTGTTTTGACGCGTTGCTTCTTTGGCTGACGGCGCTCATGCTCAAGCGGCCGATCGTCTGGTGGCGCCTGTTGGCCGGGGCGTTGATCGGTTCGTTGCTTGTCATATTGCTGTTTACCCCATTTTCCGCCATCGCCCAGCACCCGTTGATAAAAGTAGCCGTTTCAGTGTTGATCGTGTGGGCCGCCTTCGGCTTTAAGCGCCCGCGCTATTTGCTTGAGAATATGCTTGCGTTTTACTTTGCCACGTTCGCCGTCGGCGGCGGCATGCTGGCGGTTCATTATTTTTTCGCGCACCAACTGTCCGTACGCCAAGGCATGCTTCTCATGCATCATCCCGGGGCGGGCGATCCGGTCAGCTGGATGTTTGTTGTCATCGGGTTTCCGGTTTTATGGTTTTTTTCCCGCCGAAGGGTGGAGGCGATTCGCGAAAAAAAACTGCGGTTTGAACATATCATTGAGGTCAAGATCGTATGGGACGGGCGGCCGCTTATGCTGCGCGGCTTGATTGACAGCGGCAACCAGCTCGTCGATCCGTTGACAAAAACGCCGGTGATGGTAGTCGAACAGGAAAAAGCGAAGGCCGTGCTTCCTGAAGAGCTATTGGGTTGCCTCAGCGCTCACATGATGCTTGCTTCCCCGCCGGAGCGGTGGGTCCATCTCCTCCGTCTCATTCCGTACCGCGCGGTCGGCAGCGGTCCGCAAATGATGGCGGCGGTCAAGCCAGACCGCATTATGCTTCGGTATGAAAACGAATGGTTGGAAGTAGCGCAAGGGCTTGTGGCGCTAAGCGCTGATCCGCTGTCGACGGATGGGGAGTACGACTGCATCGTCCATCCGAAAATGGTGCAGGCGGGAAGAAAGCTGACCGCTTCGTAGGTTTTGTTTAGTATATCATACTCGCTTTTGATCCGTTTAGAAGGGGGATTTTCATGAAAAAGTGGAAACTTCGCTTCATGTACTGGCTGTATAAGCTTTTGGCCAAGCTCGGCTTGAAGGCGGATGAAATTTATTATATCGGAGGCAGCGAAGCGCTCCCGCCGCCGCTGACAAAAGAAGAAGAGGAGCAGCTGATCGCCAGGCTCGCCGCCGGCGATGACACGGCGAGATCGCTTTTGATCGAACGCAATTTGCGTCTTGTCGTCTACATTGCGCGCAAGTTTGAAAACACCGGCATTCACATTGAAGATTTGATCAGCATTGGAACGATCGGCCTCATTAAGGCGGTCAACACGTTCAACCCGGAGAAGAAGATCAAGCTGGCGACATACGCGTCGCGCTGCATTGAAAACGAAATTTTAATGTATTTGCGCCGCAACAACAAAGTGCGGGCGGAAGTGTCGTTTGATGAACCGCTCAATATCGACTGGGATGGCAACGAGCTGTTGCTTTCCGACGTGTTGGGCACGGAAGACGACGTGATTACGAAAGATTTGGAAGCGGATGTCGACCGGCGCTTGCTGCTCAACGCCTTGCGCCAGCTGAGTGACCGCGAGAAGCAAATTATGGAATTGCGTTTTGGTCTTTCCGGCGGCGAAGAAAAGACGCAAAAAGACGTCGCTGATTTGCTCGGCATTTCGCAATCGTACATATCGCGGCTCGAGAAGCGGATCATTAAACGGTTGCGCAAAGAATTCAATAAAATGATGTAGCGGGCGGCGGGAGCGAAATTCCGCCGCTTTTTCCGCGTCGGACAGGCTGTGCATATTTTTCCCTTCCAAGGAGATACTGAAAACTGACGACTTAGCATCTCCTGATGGGAGGGAACAACTTGACGAGGAACAAAGTTGAGATTTGCGGCGTAGACACTTCGAAGCTTCCCGTCCTCAAAAATGAGGAAATGCGTGAACTGTTTCGACGGATGCATGAGGGGGATTTGGAGGCGAGAGAGAAATTAGTAAACGGCAACTTGCGCCTCGTGTTGAGTGTCATTCAGCGCTTCAACAACCGAGGCGAATTTGTCGATGATTTGTTTCAAGTCGGCTGCATCGGACTTATGAAATCGATTGATAATTTTGACCTCAATCAAAACGTGAAGTTTTCCACTTACGCCGTGCCGATGATCATCGGCGAAATCCGCCGCTATTTGCGCGACAACAACCCGATCCGCGTTTCGCGCTCGCTGCGCGACATCGCCTACAAAGCGTTGCAAGTGCGAGAGCGGCTCATGAGCGAGACGGCGAAAGAACCGTCAACCGAGGAAATTGCCAAAGAACTCGGCGTCGCCCATGAGGAAGTGGTTTTTGCCCTCGATGCCATTCAAGATCCTGTTTCGTTGTTTGA
Source organism: Geobacillus proteiniphilus (assembly GCF_001908025.1). Taxonomy (GTDB): domain Bacteria; phylum Bacillota; class Bacilli; order Bacillales; family Anoxybacillaceae; genus Geobacillus; species Geobacillus proteiniphilus. The sequence continues at coordinate 5,377 of NZ_MQMG01000019.1, read as the reverse complement.
GCCGATTTACAACGACGGCGGCGATCCGATTTACGTGATGGACCAGCTGAGTGATGAGCGCAACCGCGACAGCCAATGGATCGAAGAAATCGCCCTGAAGGAAGGGCTTCGGCGGTTGAATGAGCGGGAAAAAATGATCATCCGCAAACGTTTTTTCCAAGGAAAGACGCAAATGGAAGTGGCCGAGGAAATCGGCATTTCCCAAGCGCAAGTGTCTAGGCTCGAAAAAGCGGCGATCCGGCAAATGAATAAAAACATCCAAGTGTGACAGGCTGCAGGTTGCAGCCTTTTTCTTTGGCACATAACTGCCCATTCGGCGTCATATAGATGAAAAAGAGGGAGAGGAAAGGCGGGGGAAGAAATCGTGATGAGAATTTCCGAATTTCAGACGAAAGATGTCGTCAATGTAGCCAATGGGAAAAAGCTTGGCAATATTGGGGACATTGATATTGATTTAGATACTGGAAAAATCCGCTCGCTCATTATTTTAGGCGCCGGAAAGATGCTCGGGCTGTTCGGCCGCGAAGAGGCGGTCGTCATTCCATGGCAGAACATCGTCAAAATCGGAGCCGATGTTATTTTAGTCCGCCTTCATGATACGGATTGAATCCAGAGGATGGCCTAGGGTTGACAGCAATGTTTCGACAAAATCGCAAATAAAGGTTATCATGGACAAACAAACTATGATAAAATAGGAAAAAAAGTGATAAAAAACTACAAAAAGCAGCGTGAGGTTGACGCGAATGCCGGACATTTTTCAACAAGAAGCCCGCGGCTGGCTCCGCTGCGGGGCGCCTCCGTTTGCTGGAGCCGTCGCTGGATTGACGACGAAACATGGCGGGGAGAGCAAAGGGCCGTTCGCCTCGCTGAATATGGGACTGCATGTCGGCGATGATCGCACGGATGTCGTCAACAACCGCCGGCGCTTGGCGGAATGGCTTGCATTCCCGCTTGAGCGATGGGTGGGTTGCGAGCAAGTGCACGGTGCCGACATTCGGAAAGTGACCAAAAACGAACGGGGGAATGGAGCGCAAGACTTCGCCACAGCGGTTCCGGGAGTCGACGGGTTGTATACAGACGAAGCGGAGGTGTTGCTCGCGCTTTGTTTTGCCGATTGTGTGCCCATTTATTTTGTGGCGCCATCTGCTGGGTTAGTCGGCCTTGCTCATGCCGGATGGCGGGGAACGGCCGGCGGCATCGCTGGTCACATGGTGCGGCTTTGGCAAACGCGCGAACACATCGCGCCGAGCGACATCTATGTTGCCATCGGACCTGCCATCGGTCCGTGCTGTTATACGGTTGACGACCGGGTCGTGGACAGTTTGCGCCCGACGCTTCCTCCGGAAAGCCCGTTGCCATGGCGGGAAACGAGCCCAGGGCAATATGCGCTCGACTTAAAGGAAGCCAACCGGCTTCAGTTGCTCGCGGCTGGCGTTCCGAACAGCCATATTTATGTGTCGGAACGCTGTACAAGCTGTGAGGAAGCGTTGTTTTTTTCCCACCGCCGCGACCGCGGAACGACCGGAAGGATGTTGGCGTTCATTGGCCGAAGGGAGGAAACGACATGACGGTGCGCGACAACTTGGCGGCCATTCGCCGAGAAATCGAGGCGGCCTGCGCTCGCGTCGGCCGCGATCCGGCCGGCGTGCGCATCGTGGCGGTCACCAAATATGTGGATGCAAAGCGGGCGCTCGAGGTGCTTGACGCCGGCATTGCCGATCTCGGCGAAAACCGCTCTGACCAATTGATTGAAAAGCATGAACGGATCGGAAATCAAGCGACGTGGCATTTCATTGGGACGCTTCAGTCGCGCAAAGTCAAAGACATTATTGATAAAGTCGATTACATTCATTCGCTCGACCGCTTGTCGCTCGCGAAAGAAATTGAAAAGCGGGCGGCGAGGCCGGCGAAATGTTTTGTGCAGGTGAACGTCTCAGGAGAGGCGACCAAACACGGGCTCGCCCCCGAAGAAACGATTCCGTTTATTGAACAACTTCGCGCCTTTTCGCGCATCGAAGTCGTCGGATTGATGACGATGGCGCCGCACACCGACGACGAAGCGATATTGCGCGCTTGCTTTCGCCAATTGCGGATGCTGAAGGAACGCGTTCAGGCGTTGGGAATGGCCCATGCGCCATGCACCGAACTGTCAATGGGCATGTCAAACGACTACACGATCGCCATCGAGGAAGGAGCGACGTTTGTGCGCATCGGCAGCGCGCTTGTCGGATCATTGTAGGAGGTGAAACCGGATGGGGTTGATGAAAAAATTTCGCGATTATTTTTTAGAAGAAGATTACGAAGACTATGAAGAAGAATATGAAGCGCCGCAGCCGGAAGAGGAGGCGCCGCCGAAGACGGCAGGCAAGGCGAACGTCGTCAGCTTGCAAAGCGTGCAAAAATCGGCGAAAGTCGTGCTTGCTGAGCCGCGGGTGTATGCGGAGGCGCAGGAGATCGCCGACCATTTGAAAAGCCGGCGCGCGGTCATCGTCAACTTGCAGCGCATCCAGCATGAGCAGGCGAAGCGGATCGTCGACTTTTTAAGCGGCACGGTGTACGCCATTGGCGGCGACATTCAGCAAGTCGGCACGAAAATTTTTTTATGCACCCCGGAAAACGTCGACGTCAGCGGCTCGATTTCGCTCGACGGCGAGGATGACAGACCGATGAAGAGGTGGTAGCCGTTGGATTATGTACTCACGTTTTTGACGACATTGATTCAAGTGTACTCGTATGCGCTGATCATTTATATTTTAATGTCGTGGTTTCCCAATGCGCGTGAAACGCGGTTCGGACAAATGCTTGCCGCCATTTGCGAGCCGTATTTGGAGCCGTTTCGGCGCGTCATTCCGCCGCTTGGCGTCATTGACGTCTCCCCGATCGTCGCTTTTATCGTTCTTGAATTTGCGACAAGAGGGCTTCACGCCCTGTTTGACATTCTTGCGTCGCAGTTTTAGCTGCCGTTTTGTGCGCCGGCGGCGTTCGCTATGGTCGGACGGCAAGAAGCCAATGGGCGGAACTCGCAGGGAGGAATCCGTTGTGGGTTCCTTTCTTCCATGAAAGCAAGGTGACGTCAAGTGGAGCTGTATCAGCATTTTCGCAAAGAGGAACATCCGTTCATTGATCAAGTGCTCGAGTGGAAGGAGATGGTGAGCCGTCAGTACGCTCCGAAGCTGACCGATTTTCTTGATCCGCGTGAGCAGCAAATCGTGCAAAGCATCGTCGGCGGCGCGGAAGATGTGCGCGCGTTCTTTTTCGGCGGCGCCCCGTTTGTCGAGCGGAAGCGGGTGTTTCTCGCCCCGCCGTATATCGACCCTGAGGAAGAGGATTATGGCATTGTACTGTTTGCCGTCCGCTATCCGGCGAAATTCGTTTCCCTTGAACATCGCGACGTGTTGGGGGCGCTGATGTCGCTTGGCTTGCGGCGCGGCAAGTTTGGCGATATTCTCGTTCAAGATGAAGAGATTCAATTTTTCGCCGCCGCTGAAGTCGCCGACTACGTCCGCCTGCATGTCGAAATGATCGGCAAAGCTCCGGTTGCGCTTGAGCCGCTTCCGTTGTCGGCTGCCATGCCGCTTGCCGAAACGTGGGAGGAAGGAACGGTCACGGTTTCTTCTCTAAGGCTCGATGCTGTGCTCGCTCAGGCGTTTCGCCTTGCGCGCGAGAAAGCGCGTGCGCTTGTTGAAAGCGGGCTTGTCAAAGTCAACTGGAAGGTGGTGGACAAGCCTGATTTTCTCTGTGGACCGGGTGATGTGCTGTCGGCGCGGGGCTTTGGCCGCTGCAAGCTGTTTTCGGTGGAAGGGCCGACGAAAAAAGAGCGCTGGCTCGTCCGGATCGGCCGACAAAAATAAGCAAATGACGGCAGGAAATCGGCAAACCGTGTCGAATGAAGTGAAGCAAAGGAATGATGGAGACGGAGGTGGCCGTTGTGCCGTTGACGCCATTAGATATTCACAATAAGGAATTCAGCCGCGGCTTTCGCGGGTATGATGAAGACGAAGTAAACGAGTTTCTCGATCAAGTCATTAAAGACTATGAAATGCTCATCCGTGAAAAAAAGCAACTGGAAGAAAAAGTGGCGGAACTGACGGAAAAGCTGAACTACTTTGCGAACATTGAAGAGACGCTCAATAAGTCGATTCTTGTTGCTCAAGAAGCAGCGGAAGAAGTGAAGCGGAATGCGCAAAAAGAGGCGAAGCTGATCATTAAAGAGGCGGAAAAAAACGCCGAGCGCATCATCAGCGATGCATTGGCGAAATCGCGGAAAATCGCCCTCGAGATCGAGGAGCTGAAGCGGCAGTCGAAAGTGTTCCGCGCCCGTTTCCGCATGCTTGTCGAGGCGCAGCTTGATATGATCAACAGCCGCGATTGGGACGAGTTGATGGAGTATGAGACGCCGGATTTGGAAGAAGGGGCGAAAGAACCGCTGTCTCAGCCTTGACGAACCGAAGCCGTTTCGGTTATAATAATTGGCAAAAATCGCCGCACCAGCCGCCGTGGGAGGCGGTTGGCTTTTTTCAGGATGAATAGCGAAATAGCCATCGACGATGAAAGGGACAGTAGCTCTTGTACGACCGGTCGCAGCGAGCCAGGGGCGGTGGAAGCCTGGCATCGGCGCAAGAGTGAACATCACCCTGGAGTTCCATGCCGAACATCAAGTAGGCCATGGCGCGTCATTCCCGTTACGAATGAAAAGTGGGCTGTGCGTCGTTTGCATGGCCAAGAAGGGTGGTACCGCGAGACCGTTCTCGTCCCTTGCCGGGGGAGAACGGTTTTTTATTTGAAGAGGAGGGAGCAAAGATGGATTACAAAGAAACGCTGCTCATGCCGAAGACCGAGTTTCCGATGCGCGGCAATTTGCCGAAGCGGGAGCCGGAAATGCAAAAAAAATGGGAGGAAATGGACATTTACCGGAAAGTGCAGGAGCGGACGAAAGGACGGCCGCTGTTTGTTCTGCATGACGGCCCGCCGTATGCCAACGGCGACATTCATATGGGGCATGCGCTGAACAAAATTTTAAAAGATATCATCGTCCGCTACAAATCAATGAGCGGCTATTGCGCGCCGTACGTGCCGGGCTGGGATACGCACGGCCTGCCGATCGAAACGGCCCTTGCCAAGCAAGGCGTCGACCGCAAATCGATGAGCGTCGCCGAGTTCCGCAAGCTGTGCGAGCAATACGCGTATGAACAAATCGACAACCAACGCCGGCAGTTCAAGCGGCTCGGCGTGCGCGGCGACTGGGACAACCCGTACATTACGCTCAAACCGGAGTACGAAGCCCAGCAAATTAAAGTGTTTGGCGAAATGGCGAAAAAAGGGCTCATCTACAAAGGGTTGAAGCCGGTCTATTGGTCGCCGTCAAGCGAATCGGCGC
>NZ_MQMG01000018.1 GCF_001908025.1 Geobacillus proteiniphilus | reverse complement strand
GTTTTTATGATCGAAAAGAGTATTGCTGTTACGTTGTCACAGTAGTGTTGGAGCTTGGAGCGAATTGGACAATTTCGAGCACAACCGGGGTGTTAGCTGGAATCGAGCCGCTTCCGGTCGGGACGGTAATGGACAGTGACCCGACGCCGGTAGCTCCTGGAGTGTACGTCGATATCCCTTCCATTTGCAAAACGCCGTTAATGTACACGTTAAAGTAGCTATTGTTAGTTGCCAATGCTGGCAACTCTGTCGCTTGGCTGCCGTCGTCTTGCAAAAAGCTGGCTGCGTCGATCGTTAAGGTTGCTCCTTCTGCTATTTCAGCTGTTGTGATGTAAAAAAATCTTGCGACGTCTGGTGCAACCTCTGTCGTGGTAGTAGCGGCGACAAACAATTTAATTAATTGTAAAGCCATACAATCTCCCCTTCTCCATTTTGTGTTTAACATGCTGTGGCCCCGAAGCTGAGCCAATTATCATCCGTTCTTTTTAGTATCTGGAACTCTGTTGGCAATCAGCCGGTGCCATAGGTTCATTTTATTGTATGGATTAATTACAGAGGATGGCTCGGCGATTGCCGCAATGGGAGAAAAATGATGTTTTTGCCCTGCTATACCAGCCTGTTTTACCAGTGAATTTGAATATGAAACAAACATTTTAAACGAATTTGGTCGTTTTATGATCCTGTTATAATAGACGGAATTAAGTGGAATATAGTGATTTTTTACTACCGTTCATTAACCTGCCATTTTGTTTGCTATTCACTTTGGAGATGGGAGGTGAATATACTAATGCAGAATATCTTGCGGAGTGAAATGATCACGAAACAATATGGTGTGTTTGGGTGAGCAAACGAATGAAACGGACATCTTCAGCAGCAAAACATGTGATCGCTGCTTCCAAAGTATACGATTGGACCCATGCTGTACTGACCATTCCTCTCCGTGTGGCGCTCCACTTCCCTCCGCGTGTCTTGCAGGCGGAAACGTACCAGTATAACACCATATCAGACGGAGTGAAAACCGTCTATACAGACGACGATGAACTGAGAGAGTACGGCGACCGCGGTATTTTAGATCCGAAACATGTATCATGGATCAACTTGTTTATTAATGGGGTGCTGCAACCGGAAAAACTGTATGAGGTGGAAAAAGGGAAGCTGACATTGAAGACGGCCGAGCCTCCGCCAAAAGGTGCGCCGATTATTCTTCAATTTATTACAATTAAATCGGGTTTCTAATTTTCTTTACGTCTGCGCATTCGCTTTTCAGAACATGTTCCCGAATCCAAGCAAAGCCTTTGGAGTCCATCCTCCAGGGCTTTATTCGTCATTGCTGAAATGTTGCCGAAGCTTGAGGCATCATTTTTTGGCCGTCAGGAAAAGGTGAATAGGGAAGCACAGCAGTCATCTTCATTGATTTTTGCACCGGAAGTATAGTATGCTGATAGCACAGCGACTATAGGGTGGAGGGATGATGGCCATGTCGATGGCGTATGAAGAATATATGCGCCAGCTCGTGCAGCCGATGCGGGATGAACTCGTCCGCGCCGGCTTCCGCGAATTGCGCACGAGCGAGGAAGTCGAGCAGTTTATGGAACAAGTGGAAGGAACGACGTTTGTCTTTGTCAACTCGGTGTGCGGCTGCGCCGCTGGATTGGCGCGCCCGGCGGCGACGCAGGCGGTGCTGCGGAGCGAGAAAAAGCCGGATCATTTCGTCACCGTATTTGCCGGCCAAGATAAAGAAGCGACGGCGAAAATGCGCGAATACTTTGTCGGCTATCCGCCGTCTTCGCCGTCGATGGCGCTCTTAAAAGGAAAAGAAGTCGTTCACTTCATTCCGCGCGAAGACATCGAGTTTCACTCGATGGAGGACGTGATGGAAAATATTTTGGCTGCGTTTGACAAATATTGCGGCTGATGCGGTGCGAGCGAGGAGCAAACTGCTTTTGTTCCGCATACAACGGCGCGTTGGCGGGAACGATAAGGGCGGAGGTGATCGGCGTGCCGAAGCGGAAAAAAGATCGTTCGAAAACGGGCGTCAGCGCCCCAGATGTTCGAGGGCAAGGCACGACGGAGACGGAGACAGGCGCGTTCGAGCTTGACTCTGCCCGCAAAAAAACAAAAATCGATTAAAAAGGAGCTCCCGATGCGGGGCTCCTTTTGTCGTTTTCACGCGCAAACTCCCTTCGCATCCAACAGAATGCCAAGGGAGCTGGATGGATCGCCAAGAGCGTTTAGGCGTTGGCGATACAACTATAAATAAAGTAAAGCAATGTAATGAGGCTGGCCGCAAAAAAGATCGTGTTCATGTTTCATTTTTCCCGCCTTTCTGTCTATATTTTCGCTGAGAATCTATGATACACTATTCATGTGAACTACCCCCACTTCGCTTTGCTTGAAGTGGGAGCTTCTCAGTTCCACGACGAAAGCATTCTTTCGTCTCCCTGAGCGTGACTTCGGGTCGTCCCAACCCTAGGCATCCGACGATTCGGAGTTCTTTCGCGCCTTGGATATTTTACGCATGGAAGGCTTTGCTTGGTTTTCGCATTGGATATTCTCCATGCAACCCCCTATATCCAGTTCACAAAGAACATGATATACCTTGATTTTATCATGTGTTTTGGCTGACGCCAACCGACATCCATTTGCCGCTGATCGCTGGGCTGCGACCTTCACGCGGTTGAAGCGGGTGTCTTCTTTCGGAACTATGATAAAAGTATATACCAACAAAAGCAAAAAGAAAATGCCGTCTTTGTCTTGCAAAAGGAGAGGAAGAACCGTGAAAAAAGCGAAACGAATGAACGCGTTTTCGGCATCGATTTTCGCCGAGTTGACGGCGTATCGGCAAAAGCAGCGCCATCTTCATGACGAGTGGATCGACTTGAGCGTTGGCAGCCCGGATTTGCCTCCGGCGCCGTTTGTGCGTGAGGCGATCGCCCGCTACGCCAACGAGCCGAATGCGTACGGCTACACATTAAAGGGCATTCGCGAGTTTCATGAAGCGGTCGCCGATTATTATCGGACGGCGCATGGCGTCGTGCTCGATCCAGAGACGGAAGTGACGTACGTGATCGGGTCACAAGACGGGCTCGTTCATTTGCCGATGGTGTTCGCCGACCCGGGGGATGTCATTCTATTGCCGGATCCCGGGTATCCGGCGTATGCGGCGGGGGTGGCGATGGCGGAAGCGGTGCCGTATTTTCTGCCGCTGAGGGAGGAAAACAGCTTTTTGCCGGATTTGCGTGCGATCCCGGAGGACATCGCCAAACGGACGACGATCATGTTTATCAACTTCCCTGGAAATCCGGTTCCAGCTGTAGCGACAGAATCATTTTATCGCGAAGTGGTCGAGTTTGCGAAGCGGTACGATATCCTCGTTGTTTCCGATTTTGCTTACGGCGAGCTGTATTATGACGGAAACAAACCGGTGAGTTTTCTTTCTGTTCCAGGCGCAAAGGACGTTGGCGTGGAGATCAATTCGTTGTCAAAAAGCTACAACATGGCCGGCTGCCGGGTCGGCTACTTGTGCGGAAATGCCGAGGTGATTCGTGCGTTTGCCGAGTTTAAGTCGAATTTGGACTACGGCATTTTTTGGCCGCTGCAAAAAGCGGCCGCGGAAGTGCTCCGCCATGGCGCCGGCTTTTGCGCTGAGAGCCGCATGATTTATCAAGCGCGCCGCGATGCGCTCGTGGATGGACTCGCTGACATCGGTTGGACGGTTGACCGTCCGCAAGCCGGCATGTTCGTGTGGGCAAAAATTCCGGACGGCTTTACATCGCTTTCGTTTGCGAAGGCGCTGATCGACCAAGCCGGCGTCGTCGTGACGCCTGGGCACGCGTTCGGGCCGAGCGGCGAAGGCTACGTGCGCATCGCCCTTGTGCAGCCGGAAAACGTTTTGCGCCTGGCAGTCGAGAAACTCAAGGCAACCGGCTTGTTCGCGTCTCCGGCCGCTGATCGGCGGTAGCGGGAGGTGAAGACGATGAAGCTGCCGTCTTGGCTTCGAAAAACGCTTGTTGCTGCCATTACGGTTTGCACGTTTGGACTTGTCACACCGCCCGCTTCGCTGCTCGCGGCCAAAGAGCCGCCGTCAGATGATGCATCGTCTTCCGATTGGCAGCACAGTCCGGCAAGTCCTGCCGCGGAAGCTGTTTCGTTGACGCGAGCTCAATTCATTGAGCGGACGATGGAAAAGGCAGTTGTCCAGTCCTATGAAAAGTTCGGCCGCAAAATCGCTCCGGTCATTGAAGATGAGTTTCGCGCCGTCATTTTGCCGCGCATTGAAGAAGTGATCGCCGAGCTTGCCGCGCGCTATCCGGAGGAGGAGCTTCGCTATTTGGCCGTGTCAGAGAACCCGTCCGGCGGGCTCGGGGAGCGCATTTTTCATTTGTATCGGGCGGATACGGGAGAGGATTTGATCCGCTTTCACGTCCGCCGCGAGCATCCGCCGCAAGACGGATATTGGTTTCAGTTTCACTATCATACATGCGATGATGGGTTTCAAGCCCATCATGAACTCGGGAAAATCTACTGGTCAAAAAATACGCCGCCGAACTGGCGTACATAATCGCCTGCGGCGTTTTCCTGATTTTGCGCGTTTTTCCCCGCTTCGTTCTATGATATGATTTTCATAGATTGAAAGAAGCGGGGGAACCACGATGAAACGGCTACTCACTAGCTTGCTGGCGGCGCTGTTCGCCATTCCCCTTCTGTCGTTCTCGCCGTATCCGGCTGCCCATGGCGTGCTGCTTGAAGAAAGCAGCCTTGGCCTTAGGGGTGTTCCGTCTCATGATGTGCTTGGCCGCATCATCATCGTGCCGGAGACGGAGTTTTCCGCCTCTGAAGCGAATGAAACGATCCGGACGCTCGCCCGCATTGATCGCACGATTTTAGAGCAGGCGGCAGATCACCATATTTACATCCAACTGTTAACCGGCCCGATCACCGATGAGCCGACGGCCCGCCATTTGCGCGGAAAAACGCCGCGCGGTTATATGCCGGGTTCGAAAACATGGGATGACGTGCCGGGCATCGGCGGGTCGCATTTAGTGCTTGTCCGCCTCGGCCATAGCGAAAAAGGAAAAGGGCATGGCTCGGTCAATTTGGAGCTGCATGAGTTTGCTCATTCGCTCGATTACATTGTATTTGACCGCATTCATGAAACGGACGAATTTCAAGCGATTTGGCGGGAGGAGGCGCCGCGGCTCTTTCCTGGCGAATATTATTTTTTGACCTATCCGGAAGAGTATTTTGCCGAGGCGTTTGCCTATTATTATGCAAGCGAAGAGACGCGGCAAACGTTGCGGGCGGCAGCGCCGAGAACATATGCGTTGATCCGCGGATTGGCGGAACGGGCCTCGTAAAAGGCTCGTTTTTTTATGGACAAGTGGTTCACCATGCGTTGCTTTATGATATGATAGAGCGTGAGGTGAGAACATTGCGGCAATATTTGCAGTTATTGGAGGATATTTTAGAAAACGGCGTCGAAAAAGAGGACCGCACGGGCGTCGGCACGCTGTCGGTGTTCGGCCGCCAGCTCCGCTTCAACTTGCAAGATGGATTTCCGCTCGTGACAACGAAAAAATTGCATATTCGCTCCATCATTTATGAACTGCTTTGGTTTTTAAAAGGCGATACGAACGTCCGCTATTTGCAGGAGAATGGCGTGACGATTTGGGACGAGTGGGCGGATGAAAACGGCGACCTCGGCCCGATTTACGGCGCGCAATGGCGCTCATGGAAAGGGGCGGACGGGAAAACAATCGACCAGATCGCCTGGGTCGTCGAGGAGATCAAACGAAATCCGAATTCACGCCGGCTGCTTGTGAGCGCTTGGAACGTGGCGGAATTGGACGAGATGAAGCTGCCGCCGTGCCATTATGCATTTCAGTTTTATGTCGCGAACGGTCGGTTGTCGTGCATGTGGCAGCAGCGCTCCGTTGATACGTTTTTAGGGCTGCCGTTTAATATTGCCAGCTATGCGCTCTTGACGCATATGATCGCCCAGCAGTGCGACCTCGATGTCGGCGAACTCATTTTCACCGGCGGCGACGTCCATTTGTACAAAAACCATCTTGAGCAAGCGAAACTGCAGCTGACGCGCGAGCCGCGCCCGCTGCCGAAGCTCGTGATCAAACGGAAGCCGTCGTCCATTTTCGACTACGAATACGACGATTTCGAGATCGTCGGCTATGACCCGCATCCGGCGATTAAAGCGCCGGTAGCCGTGTAAAGGAGAGGGGCGGCATGATTTCGCACATTGTGGCGATGGATGAAAACCGGGTGATCGGCAAAGACAACCGCTTGCCTTGGCATTTGCCGGCCGATTTGGCATATTTTAAACGGGTGACGATGGGCCATGCCATCGTGATGGGGCGCAAAACGTTTGAAGCGATCGGCCGCCCGCTTCCTGGGCGGGAAAACGTCGTCGTCACGCGCAACCGCTCGTTTCGCCCGGAAGGCTGCCTTGTGCTTCATTCGCTTGAGGAAGTAAAGCAATGGATCGCTGCTCGCGCCGATGAAGTGTTTATCATCGGCGGGGCTGAATTGTTTGAAGTGACGATGCCCATCGCTGATCGGCTGTATGTGACGAAAATTTTTGCTTCCTTCCCCGGCGATACGTTTTATCCCCCTATTTTGGAAGATGAGTGGGACATCGTTTCCTATACGCCGGGGGTGAAAGACGAAAGAAATCCGTATGAACACGCCTTTCTCATTTACGAGCGGAAAGAGACAAAATAGGCACATATCGTACGTTGGCATGAACGTGCGTTTGCAGCTGGCGTACGGAAAGTTGAAGAAGGCGTCCCAAAAACATGGGACGTCTTTTTTAGTCGGGATACGAACGTTTTGAAACCGACCGCGCCGAACGGTCAAGTGTGTTTTTTCTGCATAGAAGCGGGGCAAAAAAGGAACGATAACAACTAGAACAACGATGGAAATGGAGGAAGACGATGAAGCATATCGTTCCGTTTGTCGTCAAACTGGCCGCTTGGAGCGTCGTCTTGTTTTCGATGTTTACGATCTTCAATGCCCCGCTTTCCTTGATTTCACTCATGACGATCGTGACGGCGCTTGTTTCTTATATTATCGGCGATCTGTTCGTGTTGCCGCGCGTCGGCCATTTTGTCGCTGCCGCTCTTGACGTGCCGCTTTCCTTTTTGCTTATTTGGCCGGTCAGCTTTGCACTCATTGCCCCGTCCGTCAACATGGCGTACGGCGCGTTTTTCAGCGCCTTGGCGATCGGAGCGGTTGAAGCGTTTTTCCATTTGTATATGGAAAACCATGTGCACGAAGAAGCAAGACGGGAAGAAGCGCACCGCTGGTATGATGAGGGAAGATGGGCGACGGAATTTGCCGAGGAAGAAGAGTTCAAAAAAGAGGACGACCGGGCATAGCGCCGGTCGTTTTTTCTGTCCGCTTGCGCATTAAGAAGTAGTTCGCCGTGCAGGTGTTGCACATTCGCCGCGTTGCCGTCTGGCGAGGTGGCTAGGGAGAGGTTTCGAGCAGGAAGGACGGCGCTCATCGGATGGCGTCAGGCCAAAAACGTGAGTCCGGCCGGCGGAAGCGCCCGGTAAAGCGGGACAATCGCGATGATCGCGAGCCAGCCCATCTTCACTCAAAAACTTTTCGAAAATTCCCTTTTCTTTTTGCGAATTTGTGATATAATCTACAAATCAAAGACAACTTAGAAAGAAAGGGAACGAGAACATGGAACAACAGCTGAAACGAAAGCAAGGGGCGGTATACGTCGAGGACATTTTGATCGCGTATCATACGCTGAAGGATGTTGTTTCCCATACGCCGCTGCAAAAAAACCCGCTGTTATCCGAGCGCTATGAATGCAATGTCTACTTAAAGCGCGAGGATTTGCAAGTCGTGCGTTCGTTTAAGCTGCGCGGGGCGTACAACCGGATGAAGCATTTAACCGATGAGGAGCGGAGAAACGGGGTGGTATGCGCCAGCGCCGGCAACCATGCCCAAGGAGTGGCTTACTCGTGCCGGGCGCTTGGCGTGCATGGGAAAATTTACATGCCCGCGACCACGCCTCGGCAAAAAGTGTCGCAAGTGCAGCTATTTGGCAAAGACATGGTCGAGATCGTGCTTGTCGGCGACACGTTTGATGATTCATACAACGAAGCGGTGAAGTGCGCCGAGGCGGAAGGGCGGACGTTCATCCATCCGTTTGATGATGAATACGTCATTGCCGGACAGGGGACGATTGGCGTCGAGGTGTTAAACGACTGCGATGAACCGATCGACTTTTTGTTCGCCAGCATCGGCGGCGGGGGATTGATGGCCGGACTTGGGACGTATGTGAAAAGCATTTCTCCGTCCACCAAGGTGATCGGCGTCGAGCCGGCTGGCGCCCCGTCGATGAAAGCGGCGCTCGAGCGCGGACATGTCGTGACGCTCGAGGAAATCGACAAGTTCGTGGATGGGGCTGCCGTCAAGACGGTCGGGGAAAAGACGTTCGCCTTATGCCGCGGGGTGCTTGATGACATCGTCGTCGTTCCGGAAGGGAAAGTGTGCACGACGATTTTGGAGCTGTACAACGAAAACGCCATTGTCGCCGAACCGGCGGGGGCGCTGCCGATCGCCGCGCTTGATTTTTACAAGGAACAAATCCGCGGCAAGACGGTCGTCTGCGTCGTCAGCGGCGGCAACAACGACATCGACCGGATGCAGGAAATCAAAGAACGCTCGATGATTTACGAAGGACTGCAACACTATTTCATCGTCAACTTCCCGCAGCGGGCTGGGGCGTTGCGCGAGTTTTTGGATGAAGTACTTGGGCCGACCGATGACATCACCCGGTTTGAGTACACGAAGAAAAACAACAAAGAAAGCGGCCCGGCGCTCGTCGGCATCGAGCTGAAACGGCGCGAAGACTACGCGCCGCTCATCGAGCGGATGAAGAAAAAAGGCTTCCCGTTCCAAGAAGTGAACAAAGACCCGAACTTGTTCCATTTATTGATCTAACGAAAAAATACGAAAAAAGTCGGAACAAATTCGCCGCATTCCGACATACTTTTTCACCGGATTGGTGTATAATAGAAGTAAATCGGTGAAAAAGAGGATTGATATTTTGCTATTCAAAAGCCTCGAGTTCAAAAACGCGTATGGGCAGAAAGTGAAGATTATCGAAATTCCTGTATTGGAGGAAGAGAACACGTACCGATTCATGGTCCAACTGCGCTTGGAGGCGTTTATTGCAAAGGTGTACCGATCGAGAACGAGCCGTTCTGTGTATTCGTTCCGCGAACATTTGAAGAAAGTGCTGAAATGGCCTGTATATGAACAGATCTTTAAAGAGACGGTGTTAAAGCATAATGCATGATCGTTGTTGTTTTGCCCCTGGCCGGCAAAACAACTTTTTTTTGGTGGGATTTTGGGCGGTTTCGTTATATAATTGAAACGAGATGACGATGGGGGAGAAACGAAAAGTTCGGCGGAAACTCCGCATGGCCGCTTGATTGAACGCCGCGGGGCGTCCTTGGAACTGGATTCGCCCTTGATGCATACGGGAGTGAATCGATGAAAAACGTAAAAATTGTAACCGATTCGACAGCCGATGTGCCGGCGGCAGTGCCCGCCGAAATGGTTTCGAGCATGATCGGCCACACGCGGGTTGAAACGACGCCGGTCATTTCCATTCACACCGGCCCTGGGGCGCTTGCGCTCATGTACTATACTGAAGAACCAGATCGAGAATAAGTGCAGCTCGAAGGAAAAATGATGTAGACGGAAAAGGATGAACGAGCGATGTGGAAACGGATGATGATGATCGTGGCAGTTTGTTTGCTCGCGGCGTGCGGAAAAACGATTCCGGACGCCAAAAACTGGCCGGTCGCCGACTTTACGTTCGTCGATCAGTCCGGCAAGCCGTTTGGGCTTCGCGACTTGAAAGGAAAAGTATGGGTCGCCGATTTTATTTTTACGAATTGTGAAACGGTTTGTCCGCCGATGACGGCCCATATGGCGAAATTGAAGGAAAAGGCGGAAGAAAAAGGGCTTGATGTGGAATTTGTTTCGTTCAGCGTCGACCCCGAAGTCGATACGCCCGAAAAACTCGAAGCCTATGCGAAACAGTTTACAGACGATCTATCAAACTGGCATTTGCTGACCGGATACAGCCTCGCCGAAATCAGCGAGCTGGCGCAAAAAAGCTTTAAAACGATCGTGCAAAAGCCCGCCAATGATGACCAAGTCATCCACGGCACAAGCTTTTATTTAGTCGGTCCGGACGGTAAAGTGGCGCAAACGTACAACGGCGTGGAAAATGTGCCGTATGACACGATTTTGGAGCATATCGAAATTTTGCAGTCGTCGCGCTAAGGCAAAGGCGGTGCCGCTGTTTTGCCTTCTTTTCGCCTCTCCCTTGTTGCGGCAAAAGGCAGGTGTCAAACGTGAAACGATGGGGATGGCTGATCATATGGAGTTGGCTGCTTGTCGGATGCGCCGCCTTTTCAGCCGGCGGGAAACTGGAGCACCCGAATGAAGCGGCCGGCAAACTGCTGGAAGCGAAGCCGCTGCCGAAAGATATTCATTTGGTCGCTTTAGGCGATTCGTTGACGGAAGGAGTGGGAGACGGCGAAGGGAAAGGCGGCTATGTCGGCCGCCTTGTCCCGCTCCTTTCGGCAGAAGAAGGGGTGCGAACGGTGACAGTGACGAATTTCGGCAAGCGCGGCCGGCGTATCGTCGACCTCGAGCCGGTCATTGCCGCTCATCGAAAGGAGCTCGGGCAGGCGGATGTGATAGTGCTGACAATTGGCGGCAACGATGTGATGAACGTCGTTCGTTCGCACTTTTTGGACTTGTCGCGCGAGCGGTTTCGGCAAGCGAGGGAAATGTTTGCCGACCGGCTCGACCATCTGTTGATCTCGTTGCGCACCGTCAACCCGTATGCGGTCGTTGTGCTCGTCGGCTTATACAATCCGTTTTCCAGCACGTTGCCGAACATTCCGGAAATCGATGACGTCATCGCTGAGTGGAACAGCGCCAGCCGGGCAGTGCTTTCACGGTATGACCGGACGATCTTCGTTGATATTCAAGACATCTTCATCGACCGCGACGAATTACTTCATCGCGACGAATTTCATCCGAATGCCGCAGGATACGAACAGATTGCCATGCGAGTGTATGAAGCGTTAGATCAACAAAAAGAGTGGTGGGTAGGGAGCTTATTGCAATGAATTGGAAACGAGCGTTTTGGATGTTGGCGGCTGTCAACGCGGCGGTCATTGTTTTAGCCGCCGCCTGGCTGCTTAAGCCGTCTCCGCCGGTGAAACGGCCGGCGCACCCGGATGTCGAAGGAGCCTCATTTACTGTTTACTCGAAGAAAGCACATTTGAACGCCGTCATTAACGATTATTTGGTGAAAAAAACGAAAGGCCATTCGCTGCAATACCGCGTTTGGCTCGCCGATCGCGTCTATGTTTCAAGCGAAATCCCTATTTTAGGTCGTCCGGTCGAACTCGTCGTCTCGTTTGTGCCAAAAGTGGTCAAAGGAGGGAATGTCGAGCTCACGGAGCCGACGATTTCGTTTGGCGATTGGAAGCTGCCGGTGACGTATGTGCTTCGCTACTTGCAAAAGCACGCCCCGCTGCCCGATGAAGTGGCGATTGACCCGGAGCACACCCGTGTCTACGTCGCACTCACTGACATTCGCTTTGGCAACAGCTATCAAGTCGCGGCGAAAAAAATCGATTTGGCCGCCGATGAGATCGTGTTTACCTTAACGATTCCGACCAAGCAGCACCAGTGAAAAAGACTGTCCGCGTTTGCAGGACAGTCTTTTTTGCGGTTAGGAGCTCCTTTGCCATCCGCTTTTCCGACGTTTTAGACGAGGCGCAGCCCTTTCGGATAAAAGTTTTTCACCGTTCCTTTCACTTCTTTCCCCCAGGCGAACGGAAATCCATCCACAGCCACAAGCAGCCAACCGCGGTTGCCGTTGGTGGAAAGCGTCTCCCCGCGCCAATATTGGACGATTTCGCGGCTCGCGCTCGATAGGTCAAGCACATGTTTCGCTTCCTCTGTCCGCAGCGCCAAGGCAAGGGCATGGTTCGGCTCAAACCGCTCTTTTTTCACATCCCCTAAGTGCAACCCGGCGCGGACGATTTTCAAACCGGACAAATCCGGGCAACGCTCGGGCAACACAGTCAAATGGGCGCCAAATGACACGAACGTGCCGTCTCGTTTTGTCCGCAATGCCTCTTGTTCAAACTGTCGATACAGGCGGATAGCGGCTTTTGGCGCGCTCGATTTCGCCCACCGCCCCCGCCAAGGCGGGGTGGGCCGCTGTTTTTGCAGTTTGGCGACAAAATGCCCTTCACCTTTCAGACGGTGCGGCCAAAGGCGGGCGGCGTGTACGAGATCGGATCGATTGGTTTTCGTCCACTCCGGCCGCCCCGGCTCGATGCCGCCGATTTTCGCAATTGGCAGCAACCGCAAATCATCGTGCGCCTCAAGCAGCCATTCAATCGTTTGCTCGTTTTCCTCAGGAGAGAACGTGCACGTGGAATAGACGAGAATGCCGCCTTCTTTCAGCATCGCATAGGCGCTTTCCAAAATGCGCCGCTGTCTGGCCGCACACTCTTCGACGTAAGCCGGGCTCCAAAACGAAGCGGCCTCTTCATCCTTGCGAAACATGCCTTCGCCGGAACAGGGGGCGTCGACTAAAATTTTGTCAAAAAAGCCTGGAAACCGCTCGGCAAGCGCCTCGGGAGTTTCATTGACGACAACGGTGTTCGTCAAGCCGAACCGTTCGACGTTCTCTGCGAGCGCTTTGACCCGTTTCGGGTGGATTTCGTTGGCGACAAGCAGCCCTTTGTTTTCCATCATCGCTCCAAGCTGGGTCGTTTTCCCGCCAGGGGCGGCGCACAAGTCAAGCACTGTCTCCCCAGGGGCGGGACGCAGCGCTTCGGCGACCGCCATGGCGCTCGGTTCTTGAATGTAATACAGGCCGGCCGCATGGTACGGATGCTTTCCCGGCTGTTCGTCCGGCTCATAATAAAACCCGGTCGGGCAAAACGGCACCGGGGAAAGGGAAAAGGGCGCCGTTTTTGACCATGCGCCCGGGTCGGTTTTCAACGGATTGACGCGCAAGCCGTTGATTTTTTCGTTTTCATAAACAGCGAAAAACTCGTCTGCTTCTTCATCAAGCAGCTTCTTCATTTTCGCGACAAATGCTTCCGGCAATCTCAACGCAACAAACTCCTTTCTCCGTCCGTCGTCATGAGCGTTTGCCTGGCCATTTCACTTTCGGCTCCGTTTTGTTCAAGATGCGTTGAATGTTGGCGCGATGACGATAAAAGATAAACGAAGCCAGCAACAACACTGCCACCGTCAATGGAATGTCGTCAGTGAAAAAGACGGTGTACACGACCGCATACAGCGCCGCGGCCATCGATGACAGGGAGACGTAGCGTGAAACAGCCAAGACGACAAGAAACACGGCGATGAGCGACAAAAAGAACAACGGCGAATAAAACAGCATCACCCCGCCCGATGTCGCCACCGCCTTGCCGCCGCGGAACTTGGCGAACACCGGATACATATGGCCGACCACGGCGACCGCACCGGCTAACAGCGGATGCACGGGGACGGAAAAAAGCATCGGCAAGCTCGCCGCCAGCGTCCCTTTTAGCATATCGCCGACAATGACGATCGTTCCCGCTTTCGCCCCAAGCACGCGGAACGTGTTTGTTCCCCCAAGATTGCCGCTCCCGTGTTCGCGGATGTCGATCCCGTAGCCGATTTTCCCGACAAGAAGGCCAAACGGAATCGAACCGAGAAGATAAGCAAGAAGCAAAATGAGTGCGGTCATCGAATCAAACACCCTTTACTCAACAAGTTTGTGCATGTTTCTATTTTAACATGCATGAGCGAAAACGGTAGACAGGAATTTTGCATTTCAAGGACATAGCCGCTAAACTGAAAAGAAGAAACGGGCTGTCGGAAAGTCCGTCCGACCCCGGACAGATGAGAAAGGAGCGACCATGATGAAAACGACGGTTGTATGGAACGGAAACATGTCATTCAGCGGCCAAAGCGCTTCCGGTGTGGTGATTCCGATCGACGCCGCGAAAGACGTCGGCGGCAACGATTCAGGCGCTCGGCCGATGGAGCTTTTGCTTCACGCCTTAGCCGGCTGCACCGGCATCGACATCATTCTGATTTTGCGAAAAATGCGGCTTGATGTCCGCGCGTTTTCGATGGAAGTCGAAGGAACGCGCGCCGATGACCACCCAAAGCGGTTTACAGAAATTCATATTCATTACGCGCTCGAAGGCGATTTGCCGGAAGACAAGGTCGTCCGCGCCATTCGGTTGTCAAAAGAAAAATATTGTTCCGTTTCCCATTCGTTAAATGCCGCCATTACGGCGAGCTATTCGATCAACGGCGTGCGCGGGAAGGAGACGATCTAACAAGGAGAAGGGCGTGGCGTTCATGGCCGTTTCGCGTGGCATAGCGCCGAATGACAATACGATGAAAAAGGTGTTCCGATCGTTTGCGGAACACCTTTTTTGTGTTAGAACGGATAACGGCGATCAGTCGTTTGGATGGACACCCCGCCGACCCGCTTTTCTTCGAGCTACGCCCGATAGGCGGCGCGCAAAAAAACTTTGTCCTCATACTTGACACAGCTCTTTTAATTGTTATAATTTTTAACATAAATACGTTATATTTTATTACACAAGAAACGGTTGAGGGGGGCGGCGGGAAACATGAAAAAAATTGAAGCGATCATCCGGCCGGAAAAATTGACCGATACGATTAAAGGGCTGAAACAGATCGGCATCACCGGGTTTACCGTTTCGCAAGTCGTTGGGCGGGGAAAACAGAAGGACACGCAAGGAGTTTACCGAGGAAAAAACTACAAAGTGACGCTTCACCCGAAAGTGAAGCTGGAAATTGTTCTTTCCGATTATATGGTCGAGCGGACGATTCAAACCATTGTCGCCGCTGCGCAAACCGGGGAAGACGGAGATGGGAAAATTTTCGTCTACCCGGTGTTTGAGGCGTACAACATTCGTACGGGCACGTTGGATTTTGATATCGACGAGTTAGCCAATCAGCGGGAGGGACAGGCATGATCGAGCAAGTCAATGCAGTGTGGATCGTCATCGCTGCGGCGATGGTGCTGTTTATGGAAGGCGGATTTAGCTTGCTGGAAGCAGGGCTGGTGCGGACGAAAAACGCCGTCAATGTGACAATGAAAATTTTCGTTGATTTGACCGTTGGAGCGCTCGCCTTTTGGTTCATTGGCTTTGGGTTGATGTTTGGCGATGATGCGTTTGGATGGGTCGGCACGACATTGTTTGGGACGCCGGAACGTATTTCGTTGTCTGTTCCGTTGCCTAGCGCGGCGTTCGTTTTGTTTCAAATCGGGTTTGCGGTGGCGTGTGTGTCGATTATTTCCGGCGCGGTTGCCGAGCGGATGAATTTTAAGGCATACATTGTGACGGTTCTTCTCGTTTGCGCTGCCGTTTACCCATTATCGGGCCATTGGATTTGGCATAGCGACGGCTGGTTGGCGAAACTTGGGATGAAAGATTTCGCAGGGTCAGCAGCGATTCATGCGCTCGGCGGCTTTGCGGCGCTGGCGATCGCCAAGCGGCTCGGGCCGCGAAAAGGGCGGTTCAACTCGGATGGCAGTGTGAACGTATTTGCGCCGAGCAATATTCCGCTTGCTTCGGCTGGGGCGTTCATTTTATGGTTTGGCTGGTTTGCGTTTAATGCAGGCAGTACGCTCGACGCATCCAATAAAGCATTGGCATCGATCGCCCTCAACACGATGCTGTCAGGGGCGGCCGGGGGCGCGTCGGCGCTCTTCGTGACGATGAAAAAGTACGGAAAAGCCGATCCAAGCATGGTCATGAACGGTGTATTGTCCGGTCTGGTGGCCATTACGGCCGGTTGCGCCTTCGTTTCGCAATGGAGCGCGGTGCTGATCGGTCTTGTGAGCGGCGTCATCGTCGTCTATGCGACGCTGTTGGTCGATGCGTTGAAAATTGACGACCCGGTCGGTGCGGTGGCGGTTCATGGGTTTAATGGGGTCTTTGGCACGCTCGCCGTCGGTTTGTTCGACTCGACGCAAGGATTGTTGACGACCGGTCATGCGTCGTTGTTCATCACCCAACTGCTTGGCGCGTTCACGGTCATCGTTTGGGGCTTCGTCAGCGGTGCGCTCATCGCGAACGTATGCGCCAAAACGGTTGGGCTCCGGGCGACAGAGCGTGAGGAAGAAGAAGGGCTCGATATGGCGTACCACGGCATTCCGGCTTACAATGAACTCGAGCGGTTTGCCGATCTCCCGGGCGGGTTGTACGATTTTGAGGAGACGACCGGCATTCGCGTTGCTCCGTTAAACAAGAAAAACGCGGTCGGTTGAACGCTCTCCCACCTACGCTTGTGCTTCGAGGTGGGAGATTCTTGGGAACACCCGCCCCACGGCAGGCTGTCCACCGAGCTAAAAGGGAAAGGCTGTCCGAAGAGATACGTTCAACAGACTCTATCGGGCGGTCTTTTTTGTTTCTGTTGTTCTCAACAGTCAGTTGTGAATTTACAAAATATTTACGAAAAATCATCCTTTCTGCTCTATCATTGTATTGACTCGCAAGGATATAATGGGAGTGAACGAGAAGGCGAGAGAAAGGGGAACCGGGAATGAAGAATTCCAAACGATGGGGAAGACGGGTGCTATCGGCATTGACTGCTGCAGCGGTGCTGGCCGCGACTCCAGTTGGGGCGGCAGGGAACGGGAAAAGCAAGGGAAAGCCGCCTGCTTCCTCGCACCGTTATATTGAGGTGCAGCTGTTAGGCATTAACGACTTCCACGGCCAGCTTAATGTGACGAGAAAAGTCGGCGGGCGGGAAGTCGGACGGGCTGATTATTTGGCTGCTTATTTGAAACAGCGTGAGGCGGAAAACAAAAATACGCTGCTCGTCCATGCCGGCGATGCGGTCGGCGCGAGTCCGCCAGTATCGGCGCTGCTGCAGGACGAGCCGACGATCGAAGTGCTCAATAAGCTCGGCTTTGACGTCGGCACCCTTGGCAACCATGAGTTTGATGAAGGAGTAGCGGAAATGCTCCGCTTGATCCATGGCGGATACCACCCGGCGACCGGCGATTTCGCCGGAGCGGATTTTCCGTACGTGAGCGCCAACGTCGTTGATGCGCAAACGGGAAAGCCGATTCTCCCGCCATATGTGATTAAGCGGGTCAACGGCATGCCGATCGGATTTATCGGCGTCACGCTCACGGAAACACCAACGATTGTGACGCCAAGCGGCGTCGCGGGAGTCAAGTTCATCGATGAAGCAACAGCGATTAACAAAGCGGTCCGGGAACTGAAGAAAAAAGGGGTGCAAACGATCATCGTTCTCGCCCATAACCCAGGCGTATCCAATCCGGATGGGACAAACGCAAGCGGGGAAATTGTCGATATCGCCAAAACGATCGATGATGAAGTCGACGTGATTTTCGCCGGTCATAACCATGCCTATTTAAATGCGGTTGTGGACGGCAAGCTGCTCGTTCAGTCGTATTCATACGGCACGGCGTTTTCTGATGTCGATTTGAAAATCGACCCACGCACGAAAGACGTCGTCGCAAAAAAAGCGGAGATCGTGACGACCTATCATGACGGCATCACTCCGGACCCGGAAATTCGGACGCTCATTGAAAAATATGAAGCGAAAGTCGCGCCGCTTGTCAACCAAGTCATTGGTACAGCGGCCGAAACGATCACCGATGAACAAAACGAAAGCGGCGAGTCCGCCTTGGGCAATTTGATCGCCGATGCCCAGCGGGCGGCGATGAAAACCGATTTTGCCTTTATGAACCCGGGCGGCATTCGCGCCGATATTGAACAAGGCGAAGTGACGTGGGGCGAATTGTACAACGTTCAGCCGTTCAACAACCAGCTCGTGAAAATGACGCTCACCGGCGCGCAAATCCGCCAGCTTTTGAATCAACAATGGCAGCCAACCCAAACGCGCATGCTGCAAATCTCCGGCCTCCGCTATACATGGAGCGCCAGCAAGCCGGTCGGAGAAAAAGTCATTGATATTCAGCTTCCTGATGGCACACCGCTGAAACCGGACGCCGAGTACACGGTGACGGTCAACAGCTTCCTCGCCGACGGCGGCGATGGGTTCACGGTGTTGACGCAAGGGACAAACCGCGAGGTCGGCCCGGTCGATTTGGATGCCCTTGTTTCGTATATTCGCGGTCTTGAGCAACCGTTCTCAGCACGGATCGAGGGGCGGATCAACCGGCTTCCGTAACAGGTGTTGACCGAGGAAAAATGATGGAAGGGCGAACGGTCGCTTATCTAATGAAGAAGGTGTCCCTAAAAGACTCGGGACACCTTTTCTTTACTCCTAATGGGCGGGCTTGCAGCCGCTTGTGCTTGGACGATAGAAAAAGACCGTTCAAGAGAGTTTTTCCGCAGATCAAGATGCTTTTTGCTCGAACAGCTTGATGATCTCCACGATCACTTCGGCCGCTTTCACCATATTGTCGGCGGAAATGTATTCGTAGCGGCCGTGGAAGTTTTCGCCGCCGGCGAAAAGGTTCGGCGTCGGCAGCCCCATGTAGGAGAGCTGCGACCCGTCCGTGCCGCCGCGGATCGGTTTCACCTTTGGTTCAATGCTCAAGTTCGTCATCGCTTCGTGGGCGATGTCAACAATGTGGCGCACCGGCTCGATTTTTTCGCGCATGTTGTAATATTGGTCGTTGATTTCGAGAGTGATTCGGTCGTTTCCATATTTTTGCGCAAGCGAAGCCGCGATCTCTTTCATTTTCGCTTTGCGAGCCTCGAACTGTTCGCGGTCAAAGTCGCGGATGATGTAATGAAGCTTCGTTTCCTCTACACTGCCTTGGAACGAAAGCAAATGGTAAAACCCTTCATATCCTTCCGTATGCTCAGGCGCCTCATGGGCTGGCAGCTGCTGCTGGAACTCCATGGCGATTTTGATCGAGTTGATCATTTTTCCTTTCGCTGTGCCCGGATGGACGTTTTTTCCTTTGATCGTGATTTTCGCTTCGGCAGCGTTGAAGCTTTCATACTCCAATTCGCCAAGCGGCCCGCCGTCGACCGTGTAGGCAAATTGGGCGCCGAATTTGGCAACGTCAAATTTATGCGGCCCGCGGCCGATCTCCTCATCCGGCGTAAAGGCGACGCGCACTTTGCCATGCTTGATTTCCGGGTGTTGAATGAGATAGTTCATCGCGGTCATAATTTCGGCGATCCCCGCTTTATCGTCAGCACCAAGCAGCGTCGTCCCATCGGTCGTGATGAGCGTATGCCCTTTGTAGTGGGCAAGCTCCGGGAAGTCGTTCGGCGACAAGATGATGCCTTGTTCTTTGTTTAACACGATGTCCCCGCCGTCGTACTGTTCGATAATTTGCGGGTTGACGTTGGCTCCCGTAAACTCCGGAGCGGTGTCCATATGAGCCAAAAAGCCGATCACTGGCACGTTTTTGTCCGTATTGGCCGGCAGCGTCGCCATCACGTAGCCGTTTTCGTCGACCGTGACGTCTTCCATGCCGATCGACTTCAGCTCTTCGACGAGCATTCTCGCCAGCTCCCACTGTCCCGAAGTCGACGGGCACGTATGGCTGTTTGGGTCGGATTGAGTGTTGACTTTCGCGTAGCGGATGAAGCGTTCGATCAATTCTTGTTTCATTGGCCCATCTCCTTTATGCATCGATTTGCTTGGATCGATGAATGATTCTTCCAACTGGAAAGGAAAAAATAGACGGCGCTTTCCATTTTATTTTATCATATGTGGATCGAAACAATGAAAAATAGAGGGACAACTTCATGAGGAAAAAAGGCAAGGAGGGTTCGTCGCGACGTCTTTCACGCAACAAAGCGGTTCACCGCCTAGGAAAACCGCTTCGATGTTTTGGATCGTCCGCTTTTCCTTGGTCACATCTTCGGTGCACGCTGCTTGTTTTTTTCGCTTTCTGCCTGTTTTTGCGCAGCAAGATTTCCTGGTGTCGCTTTCGTTTCCAGATTGTTCACGTTTTCTTTTGTTTTTCGATCCACTGCGATCACCTCCTGGCAGTCTATTCAGCTGGGACCATGAAATGTTCGACTATAGTGTTTGCTGGTTTGGCGCAATTATGCATAAAAGCGAGGGAGGAGATGCCGACGATGGCTATTATGTTATAGTGAAAAAGCCAACTGCCGCCGGTTATGCCTTTCTGAAACGGTGAAGGAGACACCGTTTGTCCGGTGCGGATGAAGTGAGCAAGAAAGGAGAGAAGTCATTTGCGATTCAGCTATGTATCCCACCTATATTGCCCAAAGTGTGAACGTACATACGATGTCGACCAAATCCATCAACTTTGCGAATGCGGTTCGCCGCTTCTTGTCGCTTACGACTTGGAGTCGATGCGCCAAAAAGTCAAGAGGGATGTGCTGAGGGAACGTGAAGCGAATTTATGGCGTTATCATGAGTTGCTGCCGGTAAAGCATCCTGAACATATCGTGTCGCTCGGCGAAGGGATGACGCCGCTTGTGCCGATGCAGCGCTTAGGGCGGGAAATCGGCATTGAAGCGCTCTACATGAAAGACGAAGGGGTTATTCCAACAGGGACGTTTAAAGCTCGCGGCGCGGCGGTTGGGGTGTCGAAAGCAAAGGAACTGGGCGTCAAACAGCTCGCGATGCCGACAAACGGCAACGCGGGTGCGGCGTGGTCGCTCTATGCCGCTCGAGCCGGCATCCAGGCGACGGTCGTCATGCCGGTTGATGCGCCGGAACTGACGCGAAAGGAATGCGCCATCGCTGGGGCGGAACTGTATTTAGTCAACGGCCTCATTAGCGATGCCGGGCAAATTGTCGCCAAAGCAATCCGCGAATATGGCTGGTACGATGCGTCGACGTTGAAAGAACCGTACCGGATTGAAGGGAAGAAAACGATGGGACTGGAAATTGCCGAACAATTCTCGTGGCAGCTCCCGGATGTCATTTTGTATCCGACCGGCGGCGTCGGGTTGATCGGCATTTATCATCTCGCGCCGAGAAGACCCCCACTTCCACGCGTGAGCGTCAGTGGGGGATGAATCGGGATTCGTCGTCGATCTTCCTCTTGCCTCAACAAAACAGAAGGTGTAAAATGGATAGGGATAGAACATACGTTCCCTGATGTAGGAGGGAAGATCATGTATAAAGCCTATCGCTTTCGGCTGTATCCCACCCAAAAACAAGTGAAGCTCATCCACCAAACGATCGGGTGTTGCCGATTTGTGTACAACCACTTTTTGGACGAGTGGAATCAGGCGTATGAAACCACCGGAAGAGGGCTTGGCTACAACGAATGTTCCAAGAGGCTGACGGCATTGAAACAAACGCTCCCGTGGCTGAAGGCGCCCGATTCGACCGCCTTGCAAAACGCGCTGCAGCAACTGGACGAGGCGTTTGACCGGTTCTTCGATGGAATCGCGAACGCTCCCCGCTTCAAAAGCAAAAAACACCCGAATCAATCGTACACCGCCCAGTGCAACTACCCAAAGAAAGGGCGCCCATCGATCGAAGTGGACGGCCATCGCTTGAAACTCCCGAAACTTGGATGGGTGAAGTTTGCCAAAAGCCGTGAGGTGGAAGGCCGCATTCTCTCCGCCACCGTTCGCCGAAACCGAACGGGGAAGTATTTTGTCTCCATCCTCGTCGAAACGGAAATCCCTCCATTACCGGCGACGGACAAGCAAGTGGGCGTCGATTTGGGGTTGAAACATATGGTGGTTCTTTCCACTGGAGAGAAGATGGAACACCCCCAGTATTGGCGCCGATACGAAGAGAAGCTGGCCTATTGGCAGCGGGTGATGTCCCGCCGAAAGCCGGGCGGTTCGAACTGGCGCAAAGCTCATTTGAAGGTGGCCAAGCTTCATGAGAAAATCACGAACTGCCGGAACGATTTCCTGCACAAATGGTCCACCCGGCTCATCCGCGAAAACCAAGTGGTGTGCGTGGAGGACTTGCGCGTGCGGAACATGCAGAAGAATCGCAAGCTGGCCAAGAGCATTTCCAATTCCGCATGGGGGCGTTTTCTCAACATGCTCGAGTATAAAGCGAAATGGTACGGGCGGACGGTGGTCCGTGTCGCGAGCACCTTCCCATCGAGCCAATTGTGCTCGTGCTGCGGGCATCGGCAGGTTGAAGTGAAATCGCTCGACATCCGCGAGTGGGTGTGCCCAACCTGCGGAGCCGAACATGACCGGGACCAGAACGCCGCCCGGAATATCTTGAATGAAGGCCTTCGTTTGCTGTCGTTGTAGGGCAGCTGAACCGTGGGACGCACGGGGATGGCTTGGTTGACAGCCTGCCGTGGGGCGGGTGTTCCCAAGAATCTCCCGCCTCTAAGTGTACGCGTAGGTGGGAGAGCGTTCAAAAGGCGATCAAAGAACTGCAGGCGCTCGGCTGGGTGGACGGCCGCATGCCGCGGCTTGTCGCTGTGCAGGCCGAGCATTGCGCGCCGATCGTCAAGGCGTGGAAGGAGAAAAAACGTGAATCGGAGTTTTGGCCGAACGCCCATACAGTGGCGTTTGGCATCAATGTGCCGAAAGCGCTTGGCGACTTCCTTGTTCTTGAGGCGGTGTATGAGACGGACGGTTGCGCTATTGCCGTCAACGATGAAGCGATTTTGGCTGAACAGTGGACGGCAGCCGAACTCGAAGGGGCGTTCATTTGCCCGGGAGGAGCGGCGGCGTTTGCGGCGGCCCGTCAGTTGCGCGAGAGCGGTTGGATTCGTGATGGGGAGACGGTCGTCGTATTAAATACCGGAACCGGGCTGGAATACGCCGATACGGTGGACGTCCATCCGCCGGTGCTCGAGCCGGGGGATATGCTTCCAAAGGAGAATTGACAAGTTGGCGGAGTAGGCGCCAAACATAAAATACATGAGAAAAAATGATAGACAAATGAAAAGAGGTATTGTATACTAAATTAATCAGAATAATAAAAAATGTATAAACGATTCATCTTCGGGGCAGGGTGAAATTCCCGACCGGCGGTGATGAGGCGGATGCCTCTCAGCCCGCGAGCCGCAAGGCAGGATCCGGTGCGAGTCCGGAGCCGACAGTATAGTCTGGATGGGAGAAGATGAAGGTTTGCCGGTGTTTCGTGTGTATTCGAGACGCCTAGTTGAGCATACCCTTTTTCTCCCTTAGGCTCCGTGCTTAAGGGAGTTTTTATTTGCGCTCAATACGGCAGCCTTCTTCTTGTGAGGATGGATCACGAGAAGGGGAGGAGACTTGATATGAAATCGTTCAACGTCCGCGCCTTTGTGGTCATCGGCGTCTTTAGCGCCATGGCGTATGTGCTTATGATGCTCAATTTTCCGCTGCCGCCGTTTCCCAACTTTTTGCTTGTCGACTTCAGCGACATCCCGGCGCTTGTCGCGGCGCTTTTGTACGGTCCGCTCGCCGGCGTTGCGGTCGAGCTATTCAAAAACGTGCTGAACTATGTTTTCGTCGGCAGCGCGACCGGCGTTCCGGTCGGGCAGATGGCCAATTTCACCGCCGGGGTGGCGTTCATTTTGCCTGTTTTCTATATTTATCGAAAAGCCGCGTCGAAAAAAGGCATGCTGCTGGGGCTGGCGGCGGGAACGGCGACAATGGCTCTCATCATGAGCGTGCTCAACTACTACGTCTTTTTGCCGGCATACACGCTTTTCCTCGGCGCTCCGGCGATGAGCGCGCCGGAAACAAAAGCATTGGTCATCTCGGCGATTTTGCCGTTTAACGTCGTCAAAGGAGCGATGGCGGCGGCGGTGTTTATGCTTCTCTTTTTGCGCCTTGGCTCTTGGCTTGAGAAACAAGCCGCATCCCGCCAAGCCGCTTGATGATCAAAAAGCGAGGGTGTTTTTCTCAACCCCTCGCTTTTTTGGTTTGCCGACCGCCTTGGCTTCGTCAAAAGCGAAGACGCGGCACCCACTCGGCAAATCGCTCCTCTTTAAACGGGTTGGCGGTCATCGAATAGCCGCGCTCTTCCCAATAGCCCGGCTCATCTTCCTTCATAAAGCGGATGCCGGACGCCCATTTCGCCCCTTTCCATAAGTAAAACGTCGCCGGCGGAATGAAACGGAGCGGATAGCCGTGCTTCGGCGAGATGTCCTGCCAATCGTGATGCTTGTCTTTCCATCGGTAGACAAACAAGGCATCGTCGCCCATCAGCGCCTCAAGCGGCAAGTTCGCCGAATAGCCGAACCGGTCGCCATTTAAATATCCGTAAATTTTCACGTATTTCACGTCCGGATCTAGTTCGACAAAGCGCAAAAATTCACGAAAGGCGATGCCTTCAAACGTCGTGTCGAATTTTGACCATGTTGTGACACAATGCATATCGATGGTTGAAACCGTCTTGGGCAGCTGCATCACTTCTTGATACGAAAGCGACACCTCCTCTTTCACATCGCCGAACAGTCGGAAATTCCATGTCGCTTCATCGAATTCGTACACATCTCCTTCATGCAAAATCGGCCATTTTTCGGTTTCGAATTGGCCGGGAGGGAGTTGTTTGGTCATGGTCGGCACTCCTTTTTCTGCTAAATTTCTCTTAATTATTCATGATACAAAATAGGGGCAAGGGATGCAACGAAGAGGGGAAGGAGTTCACAATTTATCATCTCGCGCCGAGAAGACCCTCACTTCCACGCATGGGCGTAAGAGGGGGATGAATCGGTATTCGCCATCGATCTCCCTCTTGCCAATTGTGCTCGTGCTGCGGGCATCGGCAGGTTGAGGTGAAATCGCTGTCCATCCGCGAGTGGGTGTGCCCGAACTGCGGAGCCGAACACGATCGAGACGAGAACGCCGCTCGGAATATTCTGAATGAAGGACTTCGTTTGCTGTCTTTGTAAGGCAGCTGAACCGTGGGACGCACGGGGATGGCTTGGTTAACAGCCTGCCGTGGGGCGGGTGTTCCCAAGAATCTCCCACCTCTAAGCGTTAGCGTAGGTGGGAGAGCGTTCAAACAAATCATTTTCAAGCGTGGAAGGGGAAGAACGGGTTTGTGTTGAAAAAAATAGGGCAGGGAGGAGAATGGACATGGAACTCGTTTCTTTTTTGCTTTCCAATCAGATTAGCGAGCGGGCGGAGCGTGTGTTTTTGGAACATAGAGAGCGTATTTTGCGGTTGCTCCCCAAGGCAGATGTGCAGCATGTCGGAAGCACGGCGATTCCCAACAGTCTCACGAAAGGGGATGTCGACCTGCAAGTGCGGGTTCCGGAGTCGATGTTTGCAGATGCCGTCGAGAAGCTATCTACCTTGTATAAGGTGAATGAGGGAAGTATTCGAACCGATTCATTTTGCGCGTTTTATGATGAGACGGCTGATTTGCCGTTAGGAGTGCAGCTGACGGCCATTGGTTCGGAACTTGATCTATTTTGGAAGTTTCGCGAGGTGTTGCTGGCCAACGATCGGTATAGAGTCGAATATGATGAGCTGAAAAAGAAATACGGAGGAAAAAACATGGAAGAATACCGACAAGCGAAACAACAGTTTTTCGGGTACCTGATGAAAACACCGGAGTTTCAGCGGCTATAGGAAGCAGGGAAGAAGGGCTGTGGAAGCGGCGGCACGAAGCAACGGGAAAAGTGGCGTTTGTCCCCCTCGGGTAGGGAAACATTCCTAATTTTCAACGAGGATGCGAATGTATATTCGCGTTTGCTTGATTTGATGGTATAATGAAACATGCACAGCCATATGCAGGGTGGGCAGTGGCCACTCCCTGAACGAAAGGGGGTGGTGCTGATGATGTCGATTGCCGACGCGCTGACGCTCATGATTGCGTTTGCGTCACTCATCGTCGCGGTGATCGCCGTATCAAAAGACAAAAAGTAACCCACCCTGCTAGGCCGAGGCGAGGGTAGGTTACGATGCCCGAGGCTTGGGCCACTGCGCTTCTTGCAGCGGCTGTGTATGGACAGGGCATTGGTGGCCGCCAATGCCCTGCTTTATTGTACGTTCCTGCTTCTTTTATTATACGCGCATAAGGAAGGGGATGACAAGAACTTTAGAGAAAGGGACAGTGAAGATCGAAAAAAATGAAAAAGAGGGTTGACTCTTTCATTTTTTTATAGTAGATTTTACATTGTCGTTCCGATTCTGAAAGAACTGAAATAAAAGATACAAAAAAACTTGACAAACTTTTGGATTGCTTTATAATAAAAATCGTCGCCATTGCCTAGTGGTGATAGCGGAGGGGAAACACCCGTTCCCATCCCGAACACGGAAGTTAAGCCCTCCAGCGCCGATGGTAGTTGGGGCCAGCGCCCCTGCAAGAGTAGGTCGCTGCTAGGCAAACAACGTGGAGTATTAGCTCAGCGGGAGAGCACCACGTTGACAGCGTGGGGGTCACTGGTTCGATCCCAGTATACTCCACCATCATGGGGCGTTAGTTCAGGGGGAGAACGCTTCGCTGGCAGCGAAGAGGTCAGGGGTTCAAATCCCCTACGCTCCATTGTATGCGGTCGTGGCGGAATGGCAGACGCGCTAGGTTGAGGGCCTAGTGGGGGCAACCCCGTGGAGGTTCAAGTCCTCTCGACCGCATCGCTCCAAACAGCTACGGAGGAGTACCCAAGTCTGGCTGAAGGGGTCGGTTTCGAAAACCGATAGGGGTGTCACAGCCCGCGGGGGTTCGAATCCCTCCTCCTCCGCCATAAATATTGATTTAGCTCAATTGGTAGAGACGAGCATAAGCATCATCGAATCCGCTGCGAGTTGCCTCGACGCATCCCGCTTCTTCGAATCAGCTTGTAGAGGAAGAGGCACAGAGCTCAACAATGAGCCACCTTCTTAATTCATCTTATGCCGACTTAGCTCAATTGGTAGAGCAACTGAATCGTAATCAGTAGGTTGCGGGTTCGAGTCCTGCAGTCGGCATCACGATTACGGAGGGGTAGCGAAGTGGCTAAACGCGGCGGACTGTAAATCCGCTCCCTTTGGGTTCGGCGGTTCGAATCCGTCCCCCTCCACTTTATGAGCGGGCCTATAGCTCAGCTGGTCAGAGCGCACGCCTGATAAGCGTGAGGTCGGTGGTTCAAGTCCACTTAGGCCCATCTCTATGACGGCAAGAGTGATTCTTGCCGTCTTTTTTGTGCGCTTGTGACCGGGTTGCATCGAAAACATGAAGGAGTTCCTGTGAATCGTTGTCCAACGATAGCATGCCGCATCGGCCTGTCTCCTAGTACAAAAGAGCTGCCGTCTGGCTCGACATGGATCACCAAAGAATGGTACAATAAGGAAAACAGAATGGTACAAGGAGGCTACAAACGAATGAGCATTTTGAAAAAAGGATTGGCATTCGGGCTGGGACTGGCGATTGCAAGCAAAGAACAAGTGGAAAAGATCATTGACGAGCTTGTCAAAAAAGGGGAATTGTCGCTTGACGAATCGAAGGAAGTGATCGATCAATGGAAGCAGCAGACCGAAGCGCGGAAAACGGAAGTGCAGCGGCTTGTACGCGAGCAAATCAAGCAGGTGATCGATAAACTTGACTTGGCGACGAAAGAAGACGTGCGGCAACTCGAGGAGCGAATCCGCCGTCTTGAAGAAAAGGAACAAAGCGGGCAGTAAACCGATGCGGCCTGTCCGCTCGCTTTTTGCCGCCTTAGGAGAGATGTCCCGATGATCGGAAAACGGATGCGCCATATCGGAAGGTATCACGAAATCGCCGTCTCCTTGCTTCGGCACGGATTCGGGATGATCGTCGATGAGCTCGGCTTTTCGGCTTTTCTTTCTTTGCCGCCGCGATGGAGAGCGGAGCAAGGGAAAAAGGAAGGAAAAACGGTTGGGGAGCGGCTCCGCCTTGTGCTCGAGGAGCTCGGCCCGACGTTCGTGAAGCTCGGGCAAATTGCCAGCACACGGCCGGATTTGATTCCCGCTCCGATCATCAGCGAGCTCGAAAAACTGCAAGACCAAGTTCCGCCGTTTCCGTTTGCCGACGTTCGCCGGACGGTGGAAACAGAACTTGGGGGCTCGCTTGAAACCTTGTTTCGTTCATTTGACGAAACGCCGCTCGCTGCCGCTTCACTCGGACAAGTGCACCGGGCGGTTCTTCCTTCCGGACAAGCCGTGGCGGTGAAAGTGCAGCGTCCGCACATCGCTGCGCGGGTGGAGACGGATCTGGAAATTTTGCAAGATTTGGCCGTGCTGGCGGAACGTCGTCTCGATTGGGCGGCAACCTACCAATTGTCTGAGATTGTCGATGAACTGGCGCGTTCATTACGGCAGGAGCTGGATTATACAGTCGAGGCGCGCCATGCGGAACGGTTTGCACAGCAGTTTGCCGGTGATTCGTCGGTGTATGTCCCGAAGGTGTTTTGGGATTATACGACGAAAACAGTGCTCACGATGGAATATGTCGAAGGAATGAAACTTGGGGAGCTCGAGCGGCTGAAAGCGAACGGCCACTCCTTAAAAACGATCGCCGAGCGTTTGGCTGAAGCAACCTTTAAACAAATGTTTGAGCATGGATTTTTTCATGGCGACCCTCATCCTGGCAATGTATTTGTTCTCCACGATGGAACGCTTTCCTTCATTGACTTTGGCTTGATGGGCCGCCTTCGACCTCATGTCAAACATCATCTTTCTTCACTCATCATCGCCTTAATGCGGCAAAACACGGATGGGGTGTTGGGTGCGATTTACGGTTTAGGGATTGTCCCTGACGGGGTCGATGAAGGAAAATTGCGCGATGATATTGACGAGTTGCGGGAGAAATACTACCGCGTCCCGCTCGGTGAGATCAGTCTTGGGGAAGCCGTCGAGGATTTGCTTTCGGTGGCATTTCGCCATGGCATTCGCATCCCAAGCGATTTGACGCTGTTAGGGAAAGCGCTGTTGACGGTCGAAGGGGTCGTGGAGACGCTTGACCCGCAGTTTCGCATCATGGACGTTGCCGAACCGTTTGGGAGAAAGCTGATGAAAGAGCGTCTTCGGCCTGATCGCGTGGCAGAAACAGCGTGGAAGCGGATTTTTGATTATGGTGAATGGCTGCTCCGACTGCCGGAGGGCGTAAAGGAATGGACGAAAATGATGCGGCATGGCAAGCTTCGATTGGAAATCACGGCTCCTGATTTGGAAGCGCTGCTGCAGAAGCTCGATCAGATTACGAACCGGCTGTCGTTTAGCATCGTTCTTCTTTCGCTGAGCATCGTCCTCGTCGGCCTGATGATCGCTTCATCGCTCGGTCGGCCGTCGACGTTGCTGTGGAATATTCCTGCTGTTGAAATCGGATTGGGTGCGTCCGCTTTTCTATTCGGTTGGCTGCTTTACTCGATTTTTCGTTCGGGAAAATTTTAGCTTTTGTTGCACCATGATTTCGCCGCGTTCGGATTCACCGAGGGCGACCAAACGCCATGGCATGTTTGTTGGCGGGCCAGAGTTCGATTCGGTATAAATTCCGCTATTTTTGAATGGTCTCCCTTCTAATTCTCCATCAGATTATGATGGCAAAAGTGAAAGGAGTGACCTGCAGACGATTAAGACAAGAATTTCAGCACTTGTCTCATCTGTTGAGTCTTTGGACACGCTCTTTCTTTGTGAGTACAGCGGGGACGGTGTCCAGTGAAACCATCAAACGCTATGTGGAATCTCAAAAGAAAAGATTTTCCGTTCCATTCAGAAGGATTTTTCTTTGACAATCGCGAAACTAGTACAGCAAAAAGGAGAATAAAGGAAGGAGAGAACCCGGATGTCCATTGTCAACCCGAGCCGGGAGGAAATCGGCGAGATTTTGCGCAAGGCGAAACGGATTGCCGTCGTTGGATTGTCCAACAATCCGGAGCGCGAGTCGTATATGGTGGCGAAAGCGATGAAAGACGCTGGATACGAAATCATTCCGGTCAATCCGATGATCGATGAGTGGGAAGGCATTCCGGCGGTTGATAAACTAACCGATATCGAAGGCCATGTTGACATCGTCGATGTGTTCCGCCGCTCCGAGCATTTGCCCGAGCTGGCCCGCGAGTTTGTGCAAATCGATGCCGACGTGTTTTGGGCGCAGCTTGGCGTCGTCAATGAGGAGGCGTATCGCTTTTTGAAAGAAAAAGGCTACACGGTCATTATGGATCGCTGCATTAAAGTGGAACATGCGCTCACCAAGCGTGCTTAATCCATGAAACGGCCATCTTGTTCGAGATGGTCCTTTCGTTTTTTTGTCGCACTTGTCCGAATTTGTCGGGGGATGTCAAAAGGCAATGGACAGTCGGGAAGTTTATGGTACAATAGAAACAGGTGTTCTTGTTTTTGTAGGAAGGGGTGGCCTTGTGGCAAAGCGAGCGATATACGAATATAACGAAGATGCCATTCAAGTGTTGGAAGGACTTGAGGCCGTCAGGAAGCGGCCGGGGATGTACATTGGCAGCACCGACAGCCGCGGCTTGCATCATCTTGTCTACGAAATTGTTGACAATTCGGTCGATGAAGCGTTGGCCGGATACGGAAACTACATTTTAGTGCAAATACATAAAGACAACAGCATCACGGTTTTGGATGAGGGGCGCGGCATGCCGGTCGGGATGCATAAGCTCGGCAAGCCGACGCCGGAAGTCATTTTGACCGTGCTTCATGCCGGCGGCAAATTCGGCCAAGGCGGCTATAAAACGAGCGGCGGTCTGCACGGAGTCGGGGCGTCGGTTGTCAACGCCTTATCAGAATGGCTGGTCGTCACGATTCATCGAGATGGCTTCATTTACCGGCAGCGGTTTGAGCATGGAGGCAAACCGGTGACGACACTCGAAAAAATTGGAACGACGAACAAAACCGGGACGATCATCCAGTTTAAGCCGGACCCAACGATTTTCAGCACGACGGTCTTCGATTATGAAACATTGAGTGAACGGCTGCGCGAATCGGCGTTTTTGCTGAAAGGGTTGAAAATTGAACTCGTTGACGAACGGACCGGCATGCGGGAGGTGTTCTACTACGAAAACGGAATTGAAGCGTTTGTCGCCTATTTGAATGAGGAGAAAGATGTGCTCCACCCGGTCGTTTATTTTGCTGGCGAGCAAAACGGCATTGAAGTCGAGTTTGCGTTCCAGTTTCATGACGGTTATTCGGAAAACGTGCTGTCGTTTGTCAACAACGTGCGCACAAAAGACGGGGGCACGCATGAGGCGGGTGCGAAAACGGCGATGACGCGCGTTTTTAACGAATACGCCCGCCGTGTCGGTTTGCTCAAGGAAAAAGATAAAAATTTGGAAGGAACCGATATTCGCGAAGGGTTGTCCGCGGTCGTTTCGGTGCGCATCCCAGAGCACTTGCTGCAGTTTGAAGGGCAGACGAAAGGAAAGCTCGGAACGAGCGAAGCGCGTTCGGCCGTCGATGCGGTGGTGTCCGAGCAGCTCATGTACTTTCTGCAAGAAAACCCGGACGTAAGCGCGATGCTCATTAAGAAAGCGATCCGGGCCTATCAGGCGCGTGAAGCAGCCCGCAAAGCGCGCGAAGAAGCGAGAAGCGGCAAAAAGCGGAAAGGGAAAGAGGCGCTCTTAAGCGGCAAGCTGACGCCGGCGCAAGGGCGCAATCCGCAAAAAAATGAGCTCTATCTCGTTGAAGGCGATTCGGCGGGCGGCTCGGCGAAACAAGGGCGCGACCGTCGATTCCAGGCGGTGCTTCCGCTGCGCGGAAAAGTCATCAACACGGAAAAGGCGAAACTTGGCGATATTTTGAAAAACGAGGAAATCAATACGATCATCCACGCCATCGGCGGCGGCGTCGGGGCTGATTTTTCGCTCGATGATGTCAACTACGACAAAGTGATCATTATGACCGATGCCGACACGGACGGCGCCCATATTCAAGTGCTGCTTTTGACGTTTTTTTACCGCTACATGCGTCCGCTGATTGAAGCGGGAAAAGTGTACATCGCCTTGCCGCCGCTTTACAAAATCAGCAAAAAAAGCGGCAAAAACGAAATCGTCGAATATGCCTGGACGGACGAGCAGCTAAAAGAAATTACGAAAAAAATGGGCCGCGGCTATACGGTTCAGCGCTATAAAGGGCTCGGCGAAATGAACGCCGATCAATTATGGGAAACGACGATGAACCCACAGACGCGTACGCTCATCCGCGTGCGCATTGAAGATGCGGCCCGCGCCGAACGGAGGGTGACGACGCTCATGGGCGACAAAGTCGAGCCGCGCCGCAAATGGATCGAAACGCACGTCGCCTTCGGACTCGAAGAGGAACCGGGATGGATCGGCTGATGGCGGCACGAAGAGGCGCCGCCTTTTTGGTGTTCATGTCCTGTAAGAAAGGAGAGAGATCATGGCAGAGCGATTGTTGGAATTGCCTTTAGAAGATGTGTTGGGCGACCGCTTTGGCCGCTACAGCAAATACATTATCCAAGACCGGGCGCTCCCGGATGCGCGCGACGGGTTGAAGCCCGTGCAGCGCCGTATTTTATATGCGATGCACATGGACGGCAACACGGCTGACAAACCGTTTCGCAAGGCGGCGAAAACGGTTGGAAACGTGATCGGCAACTTTCATCCGCACGGCGACTCATCGGTGTATGAAGCGATGGTGCGGATGAGCCAAGATTGGAAGCTGCGCAACGTGCTTGTGGAGATGCACGGCAACAACGGCAGCATCGACGGCGACCCGCCGGCGGCGATGCGCTACACGGAAGCGCGCCTGTCGGCGATTGCCGCCGAATTGCTTCGCGATATTGACAAAGAAACGGTTCCGTTTGTGCCGAACTTTGACGATACGACTGATGAGCCGACCGTCCTGCCGGCGATGTTTCCGAATTTGTTGGTGAACGGCTCGACCGGGATTTCGGCCGGCTATGCGACCGACATTCCGCCGCATGCGCTTGGCGAGGTGATCGACGCCGTCTTGATGCGGATCGACCGGCCGGATTGCACTGTTGACGAGCTGATGACGGTTCTTCCTGGCCCCGATTTTCCGACCGGCGGCATCATCCAAGGGAAAGACGGCATCCGCAAGGCGTATGAGACCGGCCGCGGGAAAATCATCATCCGCGCCAAAGCCGCCATCGAGCAGGGAAAAGGCGGGAAAAAGCACATTGTCATCACGGAACTGCCGTATGAAGTGAACAAAGCGAATTTAGTGAAAAAAATTGACGAGCTTCGCCTCGACAAAAAGCTCGACGGCATCGCCGATGTGCGCGATGAAACGGACCGGAACGGGCTGTCGATCGTCATCGAATTGAAAAAAGACGCCGATGCGGAAGCGATTCTCAACTACTTGTACAAAAACACGGATTTGCAAGTGCCGTACAGCTTCAACATGGTGGCGATCCATGAGCGCCGGCCGAAGCTGATGAGCTTGCCAGAGCTGTTGGATGCCTACATCGCCCACCGGAAAGAGGTCGTCACCAACCGCTCGCATTTTGAGCTGAAAAAAGCGAATGAGCGGAAGCACATCGTCGACGGCTTGATTCGGGCGCTTTCGATTTTGGATGAGGTGATTGCGACGATTCGTGCTTCAAGCGACAAGCGCGACGCCAAAGAACGGCTGATGGCTCATTACGGGTTCACTGAGGCGCAGGCCGAGGCGATCGTGACGCTCCAGCTGTATCGGTTGACGAACACCGACATCACGGCGCTGCGTCAAGAAGCGGAAGAACTGGATCAAGCGATTGCGGAACTTACGGCGATTCTCGCAGATGAAAAGAAGCTGCTTGGCGTCATCAAAAAAGAGCTGAAGGCGATGAAAAAGCAATATGCCGATGAGCGGCGGACGGTGATTGAAGAGGAGATTGAAGAGCTGAAAGTGAAGGTGGAGGCGCTCATTCCGGCGGAAGACGTGATCGTCACCGTGACAAAAGAAGGATATGTGAAGCGGACGAGCTATCGTTCATACAGCGCCTCAAACGGTCAAGACATGGGAATGAAGGAAACGGATCGGCTGCTCGCCCAGCTCGAGATGAATACGACCGATGTGCTCTTGCTTTTCACCCGCCGCGGCTACTATTTATACTGCCCGGTGCACACGCTCCCTGACATCCGTTGGAAAGAGGTCGGCCAGCACATTTCCCATCTCATTCCGCTTGAACGCGACGATGAACTCGTCGCCGCTGTTCCAGTCTCTTCCTTTGACACCGGGGAGCAGCTCATCTTTGTGACGAAACAAGGGCTCGTAAAGCGAACGGAGCTCGCTCAATACCAAGTGCAGCGCTACACCCGCCCGCTTGTGGCCGTCAATGTGAAAGAGGATGATGACGTCATCGCCGTCTACGCGACGGATGGATGCGGCCATCTTTGGCTTGCGACGCATGATGGACATGGGCTCTTGTTTGCCGAAGAGGAGATCAGCCTTGTTGGCGTGCGCGCGGCTGGCGTGAAAGGGATTCAATTGAAGGAAGGGGACTTTGTCGCCGCTGCGTGCCCCGTTCGCCTAGAAGAGGGGGGCTCGTTCGTCGTCGTGACGCAGCGCGGAGCGGTGAAAAAAGTGGCGATGAGCGAGTTTGAGCCGTCCTCACGGGCGAAGCGCGGCGTTGTGATTGTGCGCGAAGTGAAGTCCAATCCGCACCGAGTTGTCGGCGCCGTCTTTGTCAGCAACGATGAGGAAATGGTCGGATTGCGGACGGAAAAAGGAGTGGTCGAGACGATCGAAGCCGCTTCCCTTCGTCTCTCCGACCGCTACAGCACTGGTTCGTTTGTCGTTGACACTGACGAAGCCGGGCCGGTGGTTGACGTCTGGAAAGAGCCGGCGAAGCTGCTTGGAAAAGGGGAAGAAGGATGAGGTTTAAACGTCAAGAACCGTTCCGGTATCAGTTTGGTCGGCCGCTCCCGGCCGAACTGCGCATAGCCGATGGCGAGCGCAGCGTCTACATTCACGATCTAAGTCCGCACGGGATGAAAATCGAAACGGAAGGCCGCCTTCCTTTTTCAACAGGGGGAACGCCGGTTGACATCTCGTTTTGGCTAAACGCTGCCCCCTTTACGCTGCGGGGGCAGCTCGTCTGGGAAAGACCGTTTGTCCACGCCTACTATTATGGCGTCCGCCTCCATGTCACCAAACAAGAAGAAGCGCACTTGATCGAAGCCATCAAACGACATGCGGCCGAGAGCCGCCGAATATGACGCAAAAAAGGGGCCCGCGTTTTGGCGGGGCCCTTTTTTGATTTTTGACGGAGGTATGGCGCATCCAAAACGGGTGCCCTTGTCACGTTGCTGCCAAGATCGTCTTCACCAAAACTTCCACCATTTATTTGCCCGTGTTCGAGCAGCGCTGGTGCTGGCCGCGGTTTGCCGAAACGACAACACGAGCTCGCGAAACGCTTTTTCCCGTTCTAAAATGCGCAGTTCGAGCTGTTTTCGCTCCTCTTCCTGTCTTACTTTTTCCTCTTGACAGAACGCGACGACCGTTTCCAAATGTTCATGCAGCTGTTCCGTTTTTTGCTGCCATGCGTCCTCGTAATCGCGGAGCGAACGGCGCACCGTTTCGGCAGCTGCTGTCGTTTGCTCCTCGATGTAGTCGAGGCGGCCTTTCACCTCATCCATCGCTTGCCGGACCGTGGCTGTCGTTTCCTGTTTCAAGGCGTCGACGATATCGTCTTTTAAGCGGGCCACTAACTGTTCAGCTATGTATGGCATCCCTTGATGCAGCAGGCGGGGCACATCGATGATTTCCCCTTCCATGACGGCTGTTTCCACTTGAGCGGCTGTCTCGTTGGCTCGCTCTGCCGGTTGTCCGTCCATTTGCCTGATCATTTCAGCCACTTCGCGCGGATGGCGGCCGTCCTCAAGCCAAGTGCGGATATGGCGAAACCGGTCGATCAGCTCGTCGGTGTACATGCGTGCCCCCTCGGTTGTGCGTGGGACGACAATCGATCCGGCAAACTGCTTTTCCCATTGTTTCAAATCGCGGGCAGTGACCCCGATTTTTTTCGCTGCTTCGCGGAGTGTATATGTTTTCATCGCATTCCCTCATCCTTTCTCGTCTTTTGGCATTGATTTGTGTTATGTTTTATTTTCCTACTCGGTCGTTGATTTTCCTGCCGCTTGACAAAACATAACAAAAGAAGTGGAAGTTAGCAAAAAAACAACAACTATTGTCGAAAAAAGAAGAAGGCCATCGAAAGATGTTGACAAACTTGTATATACAAGATAAAATGAATCCAGGTTGTATATACAAGTTTATTTGCAACCGGTTGCTGAAAGCGATTTAACGCTATAGCGATCGTTAAGAAAGAAAAGGGAGGCGTTCATCATGGGGGCATACCAACAAGCAGCCGCGCAAATCGTTGAAGCCATCGGCGGCAAAGAAAACATCGTCGCCGCCACGCATTGTGTGACGCGGCTTCGGTTTGCGCTCAAAGAGGAAGGAAAAGTCAATAAGGAAGCGCTTGAGCGCATCGATGTCGTCAAAGGGTCGTTTTCGGCAAACGGCCAGTTTCAAGTCGTCATCGGCCAAGGGCTTGTCGATAAAGTGTATGACGACCTTGTCGAGCTGACGGGCATCGGCCGGGCGACGAAGCAGGAGATTAAAGACGCTGCGGAAGCGAAGCTCAATCCGCTGCAACGCGCGATTAAGACGCTGGCTGATATTTTCATTCCGATCTTGCCGGCGATCGTGACGGCCGGTTTGTTAATGGGGGTTAACAACGTCTTGACAGGCCCAGGCATTTTTTACGAAGGGAAATCGTTTGTCGAGGTGCACAAAGAATGGGCCGATTTGGCGAACATGATCAACTTGATCGCCAATACGGCGTTCGTCTTCCTGCCCGGTTTGATCGGATGGTCGGCGGTGACGAAATTTGGGGGCAGTCCGCTCTTAGGGATTGTCCTTGGTTTGATGCTCGTCCACCCAGATTTGCTCAACGCTTGGGGCTGGGGAGCGGCGAAAGAAAAAGGAGAGATTCCGGTTTGGAACTTGTTCGGCTTTGAAGTGCAAAAAGTCGGCTACCAAGGGCAAGTGCTGCCGGTGCTGGTGGCTTCCTACGTGTTGGCGAAGCTGGAGCTGTTTTTGCGCAAGCGCATTCCGGATGCGTTTCAGCTGTTGCTTGTCGCGCCGCTTGCGTTGCTCATTACGGGCTTTTTGGCGTTCATCGCCATCGGGCCGGTCAC
The DNA here is from genome assembly GCF_001908025.1 of Geobacillus proteiniphilus. Classification (GTDB taxonomy): domain Bacteria; phylum Bacillota; class Bacilli; order Bacillales; family Anoxybacillaceae; genus Geobacillus; species Geobacillus proteiniphilus. The sequence continues at coordinate 18,018 of NZ_MQMG01000018.1, read as the reverse complement.
ATTTGCGATCGGCAATGCCATTACCCACTTGTTTGTCACGATTTTTGACACGGTTCCGGCTCTTGGAGGATTGTTGTATGGAGCGCTGTATGCGCCGCTTGTCGTCACCGGGATGCACCATACGTTCTTGCCGGTTGACTTGCAGCTGATTGCCAATACCGGCGGCACATTCTTATGGCCGATTTTGGTCATGTCAAACATCGCCCAAGGTTCGGCAGCGTTGGCGATGATGTTTGTCACGAAAGAGGAAAAGCTGCGCGGTTTGTCGTTTACGTCGGCTGTTTCCGCGTATTTAGGCATCACGGAACCGGCGATGTTCGGGGTCAACTTGCGCTTTCGCTTCCCGTTTATCGCGGCGATGACAGGGGCGGCGATCGCCGGCATGTTCATCACGATCAATAAAGTGATGGCCCCGTCGATCGGCGTCGGCGGCTTGCCGGGTTTCTTGTCGATCGTGCCGCAAAAGTGGACGCCGTTCTTTATTGGCATGGCGATTGCGATTGTGGTGCCGTTTGCGCTGACGTTTGTCTTGGGCAAAGTGCGTAAAGCCGCCCGCTAATGATTGCCGTGTGTTGAAGCAAGAGAACGATGTGCGAAATCATCAATTTACCACCATACCATTGGCCGCCGATGCCAATGGTATGTTTTTATCCCGACGAACGAGGTGAAGAGAGATGTCAACAACCCCTTGGTGGAAAAAAGCGGTCGTTTATCAAATTTATCCGAAAAGCTTCTACGACACGAATGGAGACGGCATCGGCGATTTGCCGGGCGTGATCGAGAAGCTCGATTATTTACAAAAACTGGGCGTCGATGTCATTTGGCTGACGCCGATCTACGCGTCGCCGCAGCGCGACAACGGTTATGACATCAGCGATTATTTCCGCATCCATCACGAATACGGAACGATGGACGATTTTGACCGTCTGCTTCACGAAGTGCATGCGCGCGGCATGAAGCTGGTGATGGACATGGTCGTCAACCATACCTCAACCGACCATGAATGGTTTCAGCAGGCGCGCTCCTCGAAGACGAACCCATACCGCTCGTTTTACATTTGGCGCGACCCGAAGCCGGACGGCGGAGCGCCGAACAATTGGCAGTCGAAATTCGGCGGCTCGGCGTGGGAATACGACGAACAAACCGGCCAATATTACTTGCATTTGTTCGATGTGACACAAGCGGACTTGAACTGGGAAAACGAAGAGCTGCGCCGCCGCATTTATGACATGATGCATTTTTGGCTCAAAAAAGGAGTGGACGGCTTTCGGCTTGACGTCATCAACTTGTTGTCAAAAGACCAGCGCTTCCCGGATGACGACGGTTCGGTGCCGCCGGGGGACGGGCGCCGCTTTTATACGGACGGACCGCGCATTCATGAGTTTTTGCAAGAGATGAACCGCGAAGTGTTTTCGAAATATGACGTCATGACGGTCGGGGAAATGTCGTCGACGACGATCGATCATTGCATCCGCTACACGAACCCGAAACACCGTGAGCTGAATATGACGTTTAACTTTCACCACTTGAAGGTCGATTACCCGAACGGAGAAAAATGGGCAGTCGCCCCATTTGATTTCCTTGCCTTAAAACGCATTTTGTCCGAATGGCAAGTCCGGATGTATGAAGGTGGGGGCTGGAATGCGCTCTTTTGGTGCAACCACGATCAGCCGCGCATCGTGTCGCGCTATGGCGATGACGGGGCATATTGGAAAGAATCAGCAAAAATGCTGGCGACGACGATCCATTTGATGCAAGGGACGCCCTATATTTACCAAGGCGAAGAAATCGGCATGACGGACCCGAAATTCACCGATATTCGCGACTACCGCGACGTTGAGTCGCTCAACATGTACCGGATTTTGCGAGAACAAGGCAAAAGCGAGCGGGAAGTGCTTGAGATTTTGCAGCGAAAATCGCGCGACAATTCACGCACGCCGATGCAATGGGACGACAGCCCGCATGCCGGTTTCACGTCCGGGACGCCGTGGATTCGCGTCGCCGACAACTACCGGCGCATTAACGTGAAACAGGCGCTCGCCGACCGCGACTCGATTTTCTACCACTATAAGCGGCTCATTGAGTTGCGCAAACAGTATGATCTCATTACGACCGGGCGCTATGAGCTGCTGCTTGCGGACGATCCGTATATTTTCGCCTATATGCGTCATGGCGATGGGGAAAAACTGCTTGTTGTCAACAATTTTTATCCAGTCGAAACGACGTTCACGCTGCCGAAAGAAGCGGGAGCCGATGGCTATACGGGAGAACTGCTGCTTGCCAATTATTCGGACGCGCCGGCCGATTTTCGCCGCATGCAACTGCGCCCATACGAATCGGTTGTTTATCTTTTGCGCCGGCCGTGATACAATACAAGCGGTGATTCTTATGCATGAAAACAAATATTTAACCATTTACCATGATCTCATTTCCCGCATCCGCCGCGGAGAATGGAAGGCGTACGACAAGCTGCCATCGGAACATGAGCTCGCCGACCGATATGAGACGTCGCGCGAGACGATTCGCAAAGCGCTCCATTTGTTGTCCGAGCACGGCTATATCCAAAAAATGAAAGGAAAAGGATCTATCGTCCTTGACGTCGGCAAATATGACTTTCCCGTATCCGGATTGGTCAGCTTTAAAGAACTGGCGCAGACGATGAAGCAGCCGGTGCGGACGATCGTGCATGAACTGGCGATCATCAAGCCGGATCGCGAGCTCAGGCAGCATCTGCGCGCCTCAAGCAAAGACGAAGTGTGGAAAGTCGTGCGCGTCCGTGAAATCGGCGGAGAGCGGATTATTTTGGATAAAGACTTTTTTCTGAAAAAGCATGTGCCGCTATTGACCAAAGAGATTTGCGAAGACTCGATTTATGAATATTTGGAAACGAAGCTGCATTTGCCGATCAGCTTTGCGAAAAAAGAAATATCGGTCGACGAAGCGACGGACGAAGACCGGCGCTATTTGGATTTGCATGGCGATGACCGCGTCGTTGTCGTCAAAAACTACGTGTATTTAAGCGATGCTGCATTGTTTCAATACACGGAATCGCGTCACCGGCTCGACAAGTTCCGATTTGTCGATTTTGCGCGCCGGAAATGACAACGCCGTCTGTGCCCCAGGTTGTTTGGGAGCCAGTCCGGGGCGGATGGAAGTGGGCCGCGCTGCAAACCGCAGCGCGGCTTTTTTGTTTGCACGGGCAACATAAATTTTATAAGTAAAACTATGTTCTAAATCATCAATGAAAATCATAAAAAAACTACATTATGGCTATCCTTCTTGGTAACAACATCATCGCAAAGGAGGCGCCGACGTGGAAGGAACATGGTGGTCGCTGTTGCCTTTTCTGCTCATCATTCCGTTGGCGGTATGGCTGAAAGAAATTTTGCCCGGCCTCGTGGCCGGATTGCTCGTCGGAGCGTTTTGCCTTGAGTGGTCGGCTGTCGGCGCGATTGAGCGCGCTGTTTCCGCTGTTCTTCACGCCCTGACCGATCCGGAGCATATGAAGGTGGCCGCGTTTTTGTATTTGTTCGGTTCGCTTGTCGGCATGATGCAAATTACCGGCGGGATCAAAGGGTTTGTCGAGAGACTTTCCGGCCGCATCCGCTCGAAGCGGGGGATTTTGTTGTTCGTTTGGCTGACGGTGCCGGTGACGTTTTTTATGCCGATGTTTCGCATTATGCTCCTTGGACCAGTGATGAAAGCGGTCCTTCGCCAGTTTCGCATCGACCGCCGCCGCATGGCGTACATGATCGACGTCTCGACCGAGCCGATCATCGTGCTTTTGCCAGCGGCGACAGCGTTCGTCGGCTTTATGACTTCTGTTGTCGCCGCGGCGCTTGAGCAAAACGACATTCATGAATCGCCGTATGACGTGTTTTTGCGCAGCCTGCCGTACAACTTGTTTGCGATTGTCGCTCTGGCCGTCGGGGTGTTGACGACGATGTTGAACATCCGGATCGGCAAACCGCGGGCGAAAAAAGGAGAAGGGGAAACGAATACACTGCACGGGCTCGGATTGCGCAAGGAGCTGGCGCTGATCAACGGGGAGCCGTTGCACTTGTTTGTCCCGCTGGCGCTGTTAATCGCGCTGACGTTTGCCTTTTTCGTGTACGACGGGAGGAAACGCGGGGCAGAGAATTGGTGGGAGGCGTTTTCCGCGGCCGATGCGACATGGGCGATGCTGTTGGCGCTGTTTGTGACCATCCTTTTGTCGATGATGTTTTATTTGTGGCGCCGACAATCGCTCTCAGAGTTGACGTACCACTTTTTTGCCGGAGGAAACGAGCTGATGGCGCCGATCGGCATGCTCGTTCTCGTATGGGCGGTCTCGGCGGTGGCGGGGGAACTCGGATTTGCGGAGTACGTGTCGTCGACGTTCGGCACATGGCTGCCGGGGGCATTCGTGCCAGCGGCCGTGTTTTTGGTCGGATCGTTTTTATCATACTTTATCGGTTCTTCATGGGGAACGTGGGGCATTTTGATGCCGCTTGGCGTCACGCTTTCCCATGCGACCGGGGCGCCGCTCGAGGTGACAGTCGGCGCCGTGTTTGCGAGCGGGACGTTTGGCGCCTTTGCTTCGCCGCTTGGTGATACGACGATCACGACCGCAGCCATTATGGATATGGACTTGATGAGCTATGCGAAATACAAATTGCGCCTCTCTCTCCTTTGCGCCGGCGTGTCGCTCGTTGGATACGTTCTTTTGCCGCTTTGGGCCGGTTGACCGCAGACGCCCCGTCTGCCCTCGCCGGGCTTTTTTTATCTACCCTGAAAATGTCAAAACTATATAGGTTCCAATAAAGAATTTCCAATTGTTCGTTACCATTTGCACTTCGATACATGCGGATGCAATCTAATGTGTCAGGCAATCGGCGAAGTGTAAACCAAAAATTCAACTTAATTGAAAGAGATTTTCATCCTTTCGCGGCGACGTACTGGATTCGTCACAACATTTTATATCACAAACAATGTTCTAAATAATCAATAATCCAAAACAAAACAATTGCATATCCAAACCAATCGGAGTATGATAAAAACAACATACTGACTAGTTGGTAGCTACAAATCAAACTTGCTCCCGCCCAATGCTCACCCAAACGAATATTGTGGGCGAAAGGGGCAAAAAAAGGCAAGAAAGGAAGAGGGAGAAATGAAGACGCACATCATTACCGTCAACCCACGCTTTTGTGAAACTGATGCGCTCGGACATTTAAGCAACATTAGCTATTTTATTTATTTAGAAGAAGCGCGCACCCGCCTGTTTGATGAATTGCGTTACGGCGGGCGAACGGACGACTGGCATTTTATTTTAGCTTCCACCAAGTGCGATTTTATCAACCAAGGATTCTTCGGACGACGATTGCGCGTGGAAACCAATGTCTCCCGGATCGGCAATAAAAGCTTTCAATGCATTCATCGCATCATGGAAGAGGAAACAGGAAGACTGATCGCCATCGGAGAGGCAGCGGTCGTCCATTTCAATTTCCAAACCCAAACGAGCGAACCGTTGCCTGATGACTTGCGGACCATGCTTGCCGAATACCTTGTGCCGTCCGTGGGGGAAACGATTTCGCCGTTATCGTGCAAAAAAAGGGAGTAAAAAAGGGAGTGGAATATCATCCGCCTGTACGGCGGATTTTTCATTTTCAACTTTCCCACGTTTTTTGGACCGAACCACCGAAGGCGACATACTTTGTAAATAGACGAAATGGCGGAAAGGGGGAATAAACATGGCCATTCACGCTGTGATCGGCAATGCGGTGTATACATGCCGCGGGGAGCTTGAGACGTATTTTCAGCCGTTTCGCGATGGAACGATCGGCCGCTTTCATCCGTTTTCTACGCCGTTTGGTGAACAGCGGCTTATTTACGCCGACTGGACGGCAAGCGGGCGGCTGTACCGGCCGATTGAAGAGAAGCTGACGCATGAGCTCGGTCCATTTGTCGGCAACACGCATACGGAATCGAATGTGACCGGAACGAAAACGACGCTTGCCTATCGCTATGCAAAAGAAATCATCAAACAGCACGTTCATGCCGGGAAAAACGACGTCTTGATCATGCAAGGCGCCGGGACCACAAGCGCCGTCAACAAGCTGCAGCGTCTGCTTGGCTTGCGCGTACCGGAACGGTGGAAGCACCGCTTGTCCCTTCATGATGAGGAGCGGCCAGTCGTCTTTGTCACCCATATGGAGCACCATTCGAATTTATTGCCATGGGTGGAAACCATCGCGGAAGTCGTGGCGGTCCGGCCGACAGAGAACGGGGATGTCGATCTTGACCATTTGTGCGAGCTGCTGGAGCGCTACCGAGATCGGCCGCAAAAAATCGGTGCATTTACTGCTTGCTCGAACGTCACGGGGTTGGAAACCCCATATCATAAGCTGGCGAAAATCATGCACGAGCATGGCGGCCTTTGCTTTGTTGATTTTGCTGCTTCCGCTCCGTACGTCCACATCGATATGCATCCGGACGACCCAATGGAGCAGCTTGATGCCATTTATTTCTCCCCCCATAAGTTTCTCGGCGGGCCAGGCAGCGCCGGCGTGCTTCTCTTTAACAGCCGTCTTTATCATCAGCACGCTCCGGATCACCCCGGCGGCGGGACGGTGTATTGGACCGACCCGTGGGGGAACTATGAATACATCCAAGCCATTGAAGAACGCGAAGATGGCGGAACACCGCCGTTTTGGCAAACCATCAAGGCAGCGTTGGCCATCCAGCTGAAAGAGCAAATGAACGTAAAACAGATGCGCGCCCGCGAAAAGGAACTTGTTTCCCTTCTTTTGCCGGCGTTGAAAAGCACTCCCGGCGTCCGCGTGCTTGAAGGACATCGGGACGACCGTCTTGGCATCATCTCATTTGTCATAGATGGATTGCATTACAACCTTGTTGTCAAACTGCTGAATGATCGCTTCGGCATTCAAGCGCGCGGCGGCTGTTCCTGCGCCGGACCATACGGCCACTATTTGCTTGGCATCGACAAGGAACAATCCGCTGTGTTGCTTCAAGAAGTCAAAAACGGCAATCCTCTCGCCAAACCAGGATGGGTGCGTCTGTCGCTCCATCCTACGATGACGAACGAAGAAGTGTATGCGATCATCCGCGCCGTCCGTCAAATCGCCCGCTATGGCCGCCGCTGGCAGGAGGAATACGAGTACGACGCTGGGAAAAATGAGTTCGTCCACCGTGACGATGATCGGTACATTCGGCATTTCTTTCTCTTTTAAGCTTCCGAGAGCAAGGACGGTCATTTTCCCGTGCGTTTTTGTTTTCAGTCCTAGCCAGAACTCGGTACAATAAAGGCATCTTGACCAAAAGAAGGGGAGAACCGATGAACGAATTGTACCATTTGCTTGTGCGGACCGATCGGGAGCAACAATTGTACAACCAAGCGCGTCGCCTTGCGGAACGATTTGTCCAACGGGCAGCGCATGATGACGAACAGGCAACGTTTCCATTTGCCGATTTTGCCGATTTAAAAGAGGCTGGATTCCTTTCCTTGACCGTCCCGACTGAATACGGCGGCCAAGGGGCGTCGCTTTATGAGCTCGTGCTCGTGCAAGAAACGATCGCCCAAGGCTCTGGGGCAACCGCCTTGGCGTTCGGCTGGCATGCAAGCATTCTCATGCGTTTATTTTTGCTTCGCCGCTGGCCGGAATCGGTGCTCACTCATTTGGCGAAAGAAGTCGTTTGCCGCCACGCGCTCATCAACAGCGCCCACTCTGAACGGACAACTGGCAGCCCGGCGCGCGGCGGTAAACCGGAAACGACGGCCGTCTTTCGCCATGGCCGCTGGGTGCTTCGGGGGCGAAAGACATTTGCATCGTTAGCCCCTGCGCTCGATTACGTATTGATTTCCGCCACGATGGAAGACGGTCGGGTCGGTGAATTTCTCGTGCCGATGTCTGCTTCAGGCATCCGCATCGAGCCGACGTGGAACACGCTTGGCATGCGGGCGACGCGCAGCGATGATCTTGTTCTTGAAGAAGTCGAAGTCGACCAAGAGGCGCTCGTAGAGACGCTTGGAGAAGCGAACGAAGCCGCTCCGGCGCAAGGATGGCTGTTGCACGTGCCGGCTTGTTACTTAGGCATCGCCATTGCGGCGCACAATGAGGCGCTTCGCTTTGCGCAGACGTACCAGCCTAATACCCTGCCTCACCCAATCGCCCTAACACCCGAAGTGCAGCGGAAAATCGCTGAAATGGAATGGCGCCTCACCCATGCGCGCCATTTCCTGTACGTGGTCGCCGACTTATGGGATCGCTATCCGGAAAAACGGATGGCGATGAAAGAGGAGTTGGCAACAGCCAAATTGGTCGCCACCAATACCGCGCTTGAAGTCGTCGATTGGGCGATGCGCATTGTCGGCGGACAAAGCTTGTTTGCTGACAACCCGCTCCAGCGGCATTACCGTGACGTCCGCGCTGGATTGCACAACCCGCCGGCGGATGACTTGACGTTTCAATGGCTTGCCAAGCGGGCACTGGCCCACAACCCACCGGCGCAATGAAACAAGAAAGCGGGTGGAATAATAGAAAGCGTAAAGAGGATCACTCAAATGACACAAAAAAAGCTGTCCCCTCACAAAGCAGGGACAGCTTTTTCCATGCCAAGCCGTTATTCCACCTCAAGCGCCGAACGCAAAAATGCCGGCAAAGCGAAACATTGGCGAAAGATCCCATCGTTCACATATTTCGTGTCATTTGGAATGGTAGTCTGCACCGGAAAATCGAGCGGCCGTTTCGAGCCGATCGTAAAGCTCCACAGTCCGCCTGGATACGTCGGCACCACGGCGGTGTACACAAGCACATGCGGGAACAGTTCGCGAATATTGCGGTACGTCCGCTTCAAAATATCCAAGTGGAAAATCGGCGACTGGCTTTGGCAGACCATCAGCCCGTCTGCTTTCAACGCGCGATGGACGTTGGCGTAAAACTCCGGTGAAAACAAGGCTTCCGCTGGGCCGACTGGGTCGGACGAGTCGATCATAATGACGTCGTAGACGTTTTCTTTCTCTTGCACAAACACGACGCCATCATCATAAACAAACCGCACGCGCGGATCCGATAAGTTGCCGGAGACGGCTGGCAAATGCTCTTTGCACGCCCGGACGACTTTTTCGTCGATTTCCACCATGTCGATGGCTTCAAGATGAGCGTATTTCGCCGTCTCACGAGCTGCGCCGCAGTCGCCGCCGCCGATGATGAGCACCCGCTTCGCTTCCGGATGAAACTGCAGCGGCACGTGCGAAATCATTTCGTTATAAATATGGCCGTCAATCGAGGTCGTTTGCACGACGCCATCGAGTACGAGCATGCGGCCGAAATCGTACGAATCCAAAATCATCACATGCTGGTACTCGGACGGCTCGGCAAAAATCACCTCTTTGATTCGATAGCTGATTTTTAAGTTGTCGCGATCATCTTCGGTGAGCCAGAGCTCTCCATTGTCCATATGCAAGTAAGGTGGCAAAGCGTTTCCTTCGTGTTTCATTGTAACCTCCTTTAGTCATACAGATGTTTTCACACCTTTCTAATCTTAATATATTCTTCGTCTTGTGGCAAACAAAGGGGATGTGATCGGCCGGTGCCGGACGTATTCATCCCGCGCCCATGTTTGACGACTGGTTTCGTTTTTCCAACTGATTATCGTTCTTGCGCCACATCCCGCGCAAAGGCCGCCCATCGGTTTCGCATCATCCCGCGTCTTCCTTCCGTAGAGCGATGCTTAGTGATCGTGTGCCTGCCAAACGCCAAAAAACTCTCCAGCTTATAGCCAGAGAGTTTTTTCTCAACCGCGCCTCTCTTTCAATAAAGAACGAAGTGACGCTCGGTCTTCAAGCAAATCGGCGAGCGTATACGCATCCAACACCCGCAAAAACGCTTCTAACGCCTCGTGAAGTGCGAAGCGGAGCCGACATACCGGCGTTAAGACGCACTCATTGCCGTGAGCGGCAAAACACTCGACAAGCGACAAGTTTTCCTCCGTTTCGCGAACAACCGCGCCGATGGCAATCTCCTCGGGGCGTTTCGCAAGGCGGATTCCACCATTGCGCCCACGGATCGTTTCAATGTAGCCGAGTTTGCCAAGCTCATGGACGATTTTGCTTAAATGATGCTCTGAAATGGAAAAGGCAGCGGCAATGTCTTTGATGTTTGTTTTTTCTTCTTCATCAAGCGCGCCTAAAAACAAGAGAACGCGCAAGGCGTATTCCGTATAGTTCGTCAACTGCATCGTGATTCACAACCTTTAAGGACATTCTTGATCCCATTGTACCACACCTGATTCGAACGGAGAATTGTGAACAATTTATTAAAGATGTATTTGAAATATTGTTTTTTTACAGTGCTTATGGTTGAATAAAAGATGTATTAAAAATACATGTTTTACAAGGGGATGAAATCATGACAACGACAACGAAATTGCATCCAAAAACGATTGAAATTGTGAAATCAACGGTGCCTGTCCTGGAAACACATGGCGAACAAATTACAAAGCGGTTTTATGAACTCATGTTTTCCAACCATCCGGAGCTGCTCAATATTTTCAACCACGCCAACCAAAAGCAAGGGAGGCAGCAACGTGCCTTGGCCGCAGCCGTGTATGCGGCAGCGCGCTATATCGACCAGCTTGATGCTATTTTGCCGGTTGTGCGGCAAATCGGCCATAAACACCGCAGCTTAGGAATCAAACCAGAACAATACCCGATCGTCGGAAAGCATTTGTTGCTGGCGATCAAAGACGTGCTCGGCGACGCCGCCACCGACGAAGTGATCACGGCTTGGGCGGAAGCATATGAAGCCATTGCGTCCGTTTTCATTCAAGTGGAAAAAGAGCTCTACGATGAGGCAGCGGCCAAACACGGAGGCTGGCGTGATTTCCGCCGCTTTGTCATCGCGAAAAAGGTGAAAGAAAGCGATGTCATCACTTCGTTCTATTTGAAGCCGGAAGACGGCAAGGCCATCAGTGATTATTTGCCGGGTCAATACGTGAGCGTTAAACTGTCGATTCCGGGCGAGACGTATACGCATATTCGTCAATACAGCTTATCGGATGCTCCTGGAAAAGGGTATTACCGCATCAGCGTCAAACGGGAAGCAGCTACAGCGGACAAGCCGGCCGGCATTGTTTCCAACTATTTGCATGATCATGTCCAAGAGGGCGATGTGCTTGAATTAAGCGCTCCAGCTGGTGAGTTTACGCTTGATTTATCCAAAACGACGCCGGTTGTGTTCATCAGCGGCGGCGTCGGCATCACACCGCTGTTAAGCATGGCACACACGTTGGCCATCCAACAGCCGAACCGTCCGGCCACGTTCATCCATGCCGCCATCAACAGCCGCGTGCACGCGTTTGACGAGGAGCTTCGGATGTTGGCGGAACGCCCGTCATTTTCTTATCATATTTGTTATGAGTCGCCGTCCGACGAGGACCGCCGCCATCCTCATTTTGGCAAAGAAGGGCGGATTGACCTTGCATGGATGCAATCCGTGATCCCTACGAAAGACGCAGACTTTCACTTCTGCGGCCCGGTGCCGTTTATGAAAACCGTCTATCGCGCCCTCCAACAATGGGGTGTGCCAGAGGAGCACATCCATTACGAATTTTTCGGTCCGGCCGGCGATTTGACGAAAGACTGAGAGAAGCTTTTCGCCTCTAGGCATCTTCCATAAACAAGGGAGATGCCTTTTGTTATCTTCCCTGTTGGCAAGTTCATTAATTTTTTGTATGATGAATTGCAAGAAAAGCAAGAAAAGGGAGAGACAACGCATGACGACATTTCGCCAACATCGCTGGCAATCATTTTTGCAAGGTTACGAGCAGCGCGCTCGAATCCTTATTTCCTGCCCAGATCGCCCGGGCATCGTCGCGGCGGTGACGTCGTTTCTGTACGAACAAGGGGCGAATATCGTCGAATCGAGCCAATACTCGACCGATCCTGAGGGAGGGACGTTTTTTCTCCGCTTGGAGTTCGACTGCCCGAACATCGCCGAGCGAAAAGAAGAGATCGAAGCGGCATTTGCCCCGATCGCTGCTGAATTTGAGATGCGTTGGCAGCTTCGGCTGCACAACGACATTCGGCGAATCGCGATTTTTGTCTCCAAAGCCGAGCATTGTCTGCTTGAACTTCTTTGGCAATGGCAGGCGGGAGAGCTGATCGCCGACATCACCCTTGTCATCAGCAACCACCCCGACTTGCGCGAGACGGTCGAGTCATTTGGCATCCCGTATGTGCATATTCCGGTGACGAAAGAAACGAAAGCGGACGCCGAAGCCGAACAAATCCGTCTGCTTCGTGACTATCAGATCGACACCATCGTGCTTGCCCGCTACATGCAAATTTTGTCGCCGGCGTTTGTCGCTGAATTCCCGGGACGGATCATCAATATCCACCACTCATTTTTGCCCGCCTTTATTGGCGCGCGTCCGTATGAGCGGGCGTATGAGCGCGGCGTCAAATTGATCGGCGCCACATCGCACTACGTCACCGACGATTTGGATGAAGGGCCGATCATTGAGCAGGACGTCGCCCGCGTGGACCACCGCCACCATCCGGACGACTTAAAGCGGATCGGCCGACTGATTGAAAAAACGGTGCTCGCCCGGGCGCTTCGGTGGCATTTGGAAGACCGGGTCATCATCCACGGAAACAAAACGATCGTGTTTTATTGAAACCAAGCGGGAGAGGATTTTTCCTTTCCCGCATGGTATAATGAAGACAAGCAGGATTTCGCCGCCCAAAGAGCGAAATTTCATCCGTAGGGAAGGAGGGAAAAAGCCTATGGGAGAAAAACGGACGCCCAGCGGTTTTCTGTTAAAACAACGTGCGTTTTTAAAATTGTATTTGATTACGCTCACCGAACAGGAGCGGCTCTACGGGCTGAAGCTGCTTGATGTATTGCGCCAAGAGTTCAAGCCGTTCGGCTACCGGCCGAACCACTCCGAAGTGTATAAGGCGCTGCACGATTTGATCGAAGACGGCATTTTAAAACAAGTGAAACAGAAAAAAGAGGGAATGAAGTACCAAGAAGTCGTCTACTATCGGTTCGCCGAGGGCGGACAGGAAAAGGCGAAGCTGTACAAACGCCAGCTCAAGGCGGAGCTTGATCGGTGCGCGGCGCTCATTCGCAAGGCGATTGAGGACAACTTCGGTTGAGAGCGCCTCGTTTTTTCTTTGTTATATTTACATAATATATTTATGGTCTAGTTCTTTTGTTTTGCGTCCCGCCGGGCGATCTAGTAGAATGAGAGGGGAAGATCGCCACAGAGAGGAAGTCAGAAGATGGGAACATGGCCGTTGACGGTCACGAAAGAAATGGAAAAGCGAAAAGAACTGTTCCGCCGCGATCCGGATCGCGCGTTGATTGGAGCGGGCGGGTACAAGGCGGCAGATGAGGCGATCGTGCACGATGCCGCCATTGCGCTCGCGCTTGGGAAAAACGTGCTCTTAAAAGGCCCGACCGGATCAGGAAAAACGCGGCTTGCTGAAACGTTGTCCGCTTTGTTTGGTCAACCGATGCACAGCATCAACTGTTCCGTGGACTTGGACGCCGAAGCATTGCTCGGTTTTAAGACGATCGTGCACAAAAACGGCCAGGCGGTGATCGAGTACGTGCCCGGACCAGTCATCCAGGCGATGACAAAAGGGCATTTGCTATACATTGACGAAATTAATATGGCGAAACCAGAGACGCTGCCGATTTTAAACAGCGTCCTTGACTACCGGCGGCGGCTCACGAATCCGCTCACCGGCGATGTCGTGCAGGCGAAACCAACATTTGGCGTCATCGCCGCGATCAATGAAGGCTATATTGGCACCGTACCGCTCAATGAGGCGCTCAAAAACCGGTTTGTCGTCATCAATGTGCCGTATGTGCAAGGAGAAACATTAAAATCGGTATTGTTGGCGCAAACTACATTAACGGATGAAACGTTGATCGATCGTTTCGTCGCCTTGTCGGCTGATCTGCTTGCGCAAGTGCGAAACGGACAAATCGCCGAGGAAGCGGCTTCGGTGCGCGCTTTGTTGGATGCGTGCGATTTGGCGGCGTACATGCCGCCATTGCGGGCCATTGAACGAAGCATCGTCGATAAGCTCGACGATGAACGGGAACGGGCCGCAGTGCGCAACATCGCTGAAACGTGGTTTGACGAATAGGAGGCGGCGCATGGAGCGGTTTATGATGTTCAATGACCGAACGGTCGACTCGAGTTTGGTCATGCAGCTTTCTGACCTCGCCCAAACGCTCATGCGCCGCCGCGACGTTGCCATCCAGTTCGCCGCCCATTCCGGCGTGCATTCTGTCAAGCCGGTCGTTTACGTCAGCCATTTTTGGGATGGGTATCCACCATTGGAGCGGGAAACGGCAATGAAAAGCGACGTCGGCTTGCGCATCATCGGCACGCGGCGGCATACCGACCTATCGGCGGTCCGCGCCTTCCGACATGCGGTGGAATCCCGACCGCTCTCCAAGCTTTCCAAACAGCTGTTTACATTCGCTGAAGATCTTCGCTTGGAAGCCGTCTGCGAGCGGGAACGTCCCGGGATGAAGCGATGGTTCCGCACGCGCCGCCGCTTGTACCGCCGCTACTTCACTCAGCAATGGCAAGTGAATCGAACGCGCGGCGCTTGGGCTGATCAGTTTTTGGCGGGGATGTATTTGCGGCTCACGGCCGATTCGCCACTTGATGATGCGCCGCTGGCTCCGATGGCGGATGAAGCGGTGCAGGCGCGCCTCGAAACGTTATGGCCGCAATTTTTTGACGCTTCCTCGACAGCCGAGATGGCGGACTGGGTGTTCGCCGTTGTGGAATTGATGGAGGATGTGCTGCCACATGATATGGTCAACGCCTATACATCGCTGCCAATCGTTGAGGATGATGCGGACGAGAAAACAATGACGCTTCAAGATCTCAAACGGACCAACCCATTGGAAAACCGCGATGCCCTTCAAGAGGCGGATGGAGAGGCCAAGCGGCAAGTGCTGCCAACGTGGCATCGGGAAACGAGCCGGACGGGCGGAAGCTTTCTCCGCTTTGAGCTCGAACGAGGCAGCCGCACCGAGATCATCAGCGATGAGGCGAGGCCGGGTGAAGACGGCGATCAGGCGCTGGCCGTTGTGAAAGGAACGTCTCGGCCGACGGCGCGAAACGAGTATGGCCTGGAAGCGCAAGCATCCTTCAGCGAACAGCCGCCGGCTGGAAACAGTGCGCCGTATGGCGAGGCCAACCGCCAAGCCGATCTTGTGCTTCTTCCTTCGTCGCCAAACCTCGCGCATCTTGAGCAATACCGCGCCAAACAGGCGGCGGTGACGCCGTACCGAAAACGGCTTGTGCGCATCATGGAACAATGGCTTGAACATAAGCGCTCCGCTTGGCGCACGAACTTGCCCGTCGGTCGGCTGCGCAAACAATTGGTGTCGTTTTTCACTGATGAGCGGCCGCGCTTGTTTTACAAAAAAGGCGAGCCGACGCGGCGGTTTGATGCGGTCTTCGGCCTGCTTGTCGATTGCTCGGCTTCGATGCATGACAAAATGGAAGAGACGAAAACCGGGCTCGTTCTTTGCCATGAGGTGCTGAAAACGTTGCGCGTGCCGCACCAAATTGTCGGATTTTGGGAAGATGCGAACGAAGCAACCGCTTCGCGTCAGCCGAACTATTTGCAGCTGGCGGTCTCATTCCATCGCTCGCTTGAGCCGTCGAGCGGTCCGGCGATCCTGCAGCTCGAGCCGCACGAAGATAATCGCGATGGATTGGCTATTCGCTGGATGACCGAACAACTCCTCAAGCGCCCGGAAGCACAAAAAGTGCTGCTCGTCTTCTCTGACGGCGAACCCGCCGCGTACGGATATGAACAAAACGGCATCATCGATACGCACGAAGCAGTCGCCGAAGCGCGCCGCCGCGGCATTGAGGTCGTCAATCTCTTTTTAGGCCACGGGGCCGACGATGAACAGACGCGGCGGACGATTGAAAACATCTATGGTCGCTTCCGCGTCTTTGTTCCGCATGTGAGTGAGTTGCCGGATCGGCTGCTGCCGCTCTTGAAAACGTGGTTGCAAAAAAGTTTGTGACAAAAAGGTGGGACCCAATGATCAAATTATTCACTGACAGCGATCTAGACGGCATCGGCTGCGGATTGCTCGCGAAGCTGGCGTTTGCCGAGGTGAACATTTCGTTTTGTTCCTATCGCAATTTGGATGAACGGGTCGTCCAATTCTTGCAAAGCGACGAGGCCAACGGCGCCATGTTGTTTATTACCGACTTGGCCGTCGGCAAGGAAGTGGAACAGCAACTCGCCGAACGGGCGGCGCGTGGCGGCCATGTGCAAGTGATCGACCACCACGTGACGGCGCTTCATTTCAATGACTACCCGTGGGGACAGGTGGTGCCGGTGAGGGATGATGGCAAAAAGACGTGCGCCACCTCGCTCTTTTACGACTATCTCGTCCGCGAGGGAAAACTTGCACCTAATGAAACGCTAGATGGGTTCGTCGAGCTCGTCCGCCAATACGACACGTGGGAATGGGAAGAGAATGGGAATTTGCAAGCGAAGCGGCTGAATGATTTGTTGACGATTTTCGGGCTTGACGGCTTTTGGGAGACGATGAGCGAGCGGCTCGCTTCCGGCGAACCGTTCGCCTTGACAGAGACGGAAGAGCTGCTTCTCGATATGGAAGAAAAGAAAATTCAGCGCTACATTCGGCAAAAGCAAAAACAGCTTGTTCAGCGCTGGCTTGGTGACTATTGCATCGGCGTCGTCTTTGCCGAGCGCCATTTGTCGGAATTGGGCAATGCGTTATCCAAGCGTTATCCTCATCTTGACTTGATCGCTTTAGTCAACATGGGGACGAAACATATTGGCTTTCGCACCATTCATGATGACGTCAACGTCGCTGAGTTTGCCCTGCAATTCGGTGGCGGCGGCCATCCCAAGGCGTCCGGCTGTTTGATCGATGATACAACATTTCCGCTGTTTGTCGTCGAGACGTTCCCGCTTCTGCCGGTATACGGTGATGCGGAACAAAACCAATTGAACAAAAAAGACGAGGCCGAAGGAGTGTTTTGGACAAATCACCATGGCCAATGGTGGCTGAGTCGTAAAACCGCTCAAGGTTGGAACGTGTATGCCGATGGGGGAGAGACCCATACGTTCCCAGAGGAAATCGCCGGCGAACGCTGGCTGAAGCGGCAGTTTGCCGCTGGCCTTGCCCATGATGCAGCCGTGCTCGACTTTTTAAGCGTTCGGCTCGGACGAGACAAAGATGCCATTCAAGCCGACTATCCAGCGGCCGTCAAACAATACAAGCAACAAACCGGCATTGAATCATAATGCCGGTTTTCTTATTTGGAAGTGGAACGGACAACAGCGCTAACTCGCGGTTGCCGGAGCATTCCGGAAGCCGCTTTTTTGCGACAATGCGGCAAAGAAAATGTTAACATAATTGTAACAGTTTTTGTGTTTAGGAAAAACAGTCTTTGATTATAATAAGTACATAGGGAGGTGAAGACGATGAAACAGTATGTCTTTTCCTTCTACACAGTCCAAGGGAAAACGATTGTGTGGGAAGAGGCCATTCCGGCATCTGGGATGATGGAAGCCTTTTCAAAAGCCCAACGGCTTCTGGTGAAACATAAGCAAGAAAAAGGCGTGCCAGTTCGCGTTCGGTATAAAGGCGTCCGCTATCGTCAAACGGATATTGCCTAAACGAAAGGAGAAAGGATGAGATCATGCGGTCCCTGCAGCTGCCGACGCGCAGTGGGTAACGTGCAGCTTCTTGAATGAGAATCAAGAGGCTGCGCGTTTTTATTTTATTTTAGGTGGGCGTGTCGATGGGCGTTTTTTTGTTTTGTCTCACTATTATGAGATTACTTGTTATCGAAACAGACTCTTTCATAACTTCTTATAATTTATATTATGTTAACTTTAGATGGGAGAAAGAGAGAAAAGAAAGTCACAATTCCCTCTACTCCCCCTACGACTCGCCGCAACAGATAAAATTATATGTAATT
>NZ_MQMG01000017.1 GCF_001908025.1 Geobacillus proteiniphilus | reverse complement strand
AAAATGGAAAGCACGTCTTTTCTTTCCTTGGGAGAAAAGGCGTGCTTTTTCATTTATTCGGCTGCTTGACGTTTTATTGTCCAAAAAAAACGGATATTCTATAGTTAGTTTTCCTTCTTCGGTCACTCTTGAAATTTTCCGTAATACATTGTATAGTAAGAGTAAGGTCAAATATAGTCAAAGTCAACAAAGAGGCAGTGGGGTGTCCTTGTCAGCGGACGGCCCATCGCCAGGCAGCTTGGTTGTAAGGAAGGTGGTAGGTAGAGTGCCGAACATTTCCGACATCATTGAGCAATATTTAAAGCAAGTGCTCAATATGAGCGACCAAGATATCGTTGAAATTAAACGAAGCGAAATCGCTAATAAATTCCAATGTGTTCCGTCGCAGATCAACTATGTCATCAATACGAGGTTTACCCTTGAAAGAGGGTACATCGTCGAAAGCAAGCGCGGTGGCGGTGGGTATATCCGCATTATGAAAGTGAAGACAAAGAGTGAAGCACAGCTTATTGACCAGCTGCTCGAGCTTGTCGGCCACCGCATCAGCCAATCGAATGCCGAAGATGTGGTAAAACGTCTCGTTGAAGAAAAGGTAATTTCGGAGCGGGAAGCGAAAATTATGTTAAGCGCTATGGATCGTTCTGTTTTATATATCGATTTGCCCGAGCGGGACGAACTGCGGGCCCGTATGTTAAAAGCGATGCTGACGTCGCTGAAATACAAATAGGGGGAGGGGGAGGCATTGATTTGCCAAGAATGCAAGCAGCGGCCGGCCACGATGCACTTTACAAAAATTGTAAACGGAGAGAAAACGGAGTTCCATCTTTGCGAGCAATGCGCCAGAGAGCATGGCCATATGTTTACGTTCTACGGCAATGATGATTTTTCACTCAACAACTTGTTGGCGGGGCTTCTCAATTTTCAAGCGCCGATGAAAGAGATGACGGCGAACGCGTTTCCGAACCCGGATGTACTTCAATGTGAGACGTGCCAAATGACATACCATCAATTCACACAAATCGGGCGGTTCGGCTGCGCTAACTGCTACCGGACGTTTGCACGCTACTTGCCGCCGATTTTGAAACGGCTCCATAGCGGCAATACCGCTCATTCAGGAAAAATTCCGAAGCGAAAAGGCGGCGTTCTCCATTTGCGCAAGCAACTTGCTATGTTGAAACAAAAGCTTCAGGAGCTCGTCGCTCGTGAGGAATTCGAGCGGGCGGCCGAGGTGCGCGACCAAATCCGCTCGTTGGAGGATGAACTGCGTCGACGCGGAGAGGGGGATATGTAAGCGGTATGTCGTTCGAGAAGTTTTTCAATACGGCGGTCAGCGCGTGGATGAGCCAAGAGGGGCCGGATTCGGACATCGTCTTAAGCAGTCGCATCCGACTGGCGCGCAACATCGTTGACTTTCGTTTTCCAACGCTGTTTAGCAGTGAAGAAGCGATGCAAATCGTCGCGTTGTTTGAACGGACGTTCGCCCATCGTTCTTACGGAGGGGCAGGCCGCTTCGAGTTGTTGAAAATGTCGGAGCTTCAGCCGATTGAAAAACGGGTATTGGTAGAAAAACACTTAATTAGTCCGCATCTGGCTGAGGATTCGCCGTTTGGCGCTTGTCTGCTTTCGGAAAATGAAGAAATCAGCATCATGATCAACGAGGAGGATCATATCCGCATCCAATGCCTATTCCCGGGGTTGCAGCTTGCTGAGGCGCTCGAGGCGGCGAGCGAATTGGACGATTGGATTGAAGGGTATGTCAACTATGCCTTTGACGAGCGGCTTGGTTATTTAACGAGCTGCCCGACCAATGTCGGGACGGGATTGCGGGCTTCGGTGATGATGCATCTTCCGGCGCTTGTGCTGACGCAGCAAATTAACCGTATTATTCCTGCCATCAACCAGCTTGGGCTTGTTGTCCGTGGAACATACGGTGAAGGGAGTGAAGCGTTGGGAAATATATTCCAAATTTCCAACCAGATCACGCTTGGGAAATCGGAGGAAGACATTGTTGCTGATTTGCATACGATCGTTCAGCAGCTGATCGCCCAAGAAAGAGCGGCTCGTCAGGCATTAGTGAAAACTTTGGGCATACAATTAGAAGACAAGGTGTTCCGTTCATACGGCATACTGGCCAACTGTCGAGTCATCGAATCGAAAGAAGCGGCGCAATGTCTGTCCGATGTTCGCTTAGGGATTGATCTAGGATATATCAAGAACATCTCGCGCAACATTTTAAATGAGCTGATGATTTTGACGCAGCCGGGATTTTTGCAGCAATATGCCGGCGGGGCGCTTCGCCCTGAAGAACGGGACGTCCGCCGCGCGGCGCTGATCCGGGAGCGTTTAAAGATGGAGGAACGAAGAAAGATGGAGGGTGATGAACGATGATGTTTGGCAGATTTACGGAACGGGCGCAAAAAGTGCTGGCGCTGGCGCAGGAAGAAGCCATTCGCCTCGGCCATAACAATATCGGCACAGAACATATTTTGCTCGGCCTCATCCGCGAGGGCGAGGGGATCGCGGCTAAGGCGCTCATGGCGCTTGGGCTCGGCCCAGATAAAATCCAAAAAGAAGTCGAATCGCTCATCGGCCGTGGCAGTGAAGTGTCGCATACGATCCACTATACACCGCGGGCGAAAAAAGTAATTGAGCTGTCGATGGATGAAGCGCGGAAGCTCGGCCATTCATACGTCGGCACAGAACATATTTTGCTTGGGTTGATCCGCGAAGGCGAAGGGGTGGCCGCCCGCGTGCTGAACAACTTGGGAGTAAGCTTGAACAAAGCGCGCCAACAAGTGTTGCAGCTGCTTGGCAGCAATGAGTCGATGTCAGGCCATGGCGGCGGCGCGTCGCATGTGAGCACTCCGACGCTTGACAGCCTCGCCCGCGATTTGACAGCGATTGCCCGCGAAGGGCGGCTGGACCCGGTCATCGGCCGCAGTAAAGAAATTCAGCGCGTCATTGAAGTATTAAGCCGGCGGACGAAAAATAATCCGGTGTTGATCGGCGAGCCGGGCGTTGGGAAAACGGCCATTGCTGAAGGGTTAGCCCAACAAATCGTCAATAACGAAGTGCCGGAAACGCTGCGCGACAAGCGGGTCATGACGCTCGATATGGGGACGGTCGTCGCCGGAACGAAATACCGGGGGGAATTTGAAGACAGACTGAAAAAAGTGATGGATGAAATTCGTCAAGCGGGCAACATCATCTTGTTCATCGATGAGCTGCATACATTAATTGGCGCCGGTGGGGCGGAAGGAGCGATCGACGCGTCGAACATTTTGAAACCGGCGTTGGCGCGCGGGGAGCTTCAATGCATCGGCGCGACAACGCTCGATGAATACCGGAAATATATTGAAAAAGACGCCGCGCTTGAACGCCGCTTTCAGCCGATTTACGTTGATGAACCGACAGTGGAAGAATCGATCCAAATTTTAAAAGGGTTGCGCGATCGGTATGAAGCGCACCACCGCGTTTCGATTTCCGACGAGGCGATCGTGCAAGCCGTCAAGTTGTCCGACCGCTACATTACCGACCGTTTCTTGCCGGATAAGGCGATCGATTTGATCGACGAGGCTTGCTCGAAAGTGCGCCTTCGTTCGTTCACCGCACCGCCGAAATTGAAAGAACTTGAACAAAAGCTCGAGGAAGTGCGGAAAGAAAAAGACGCGGCCGTGCAAAGCCAAGAATTTGAAAAAGCGGCGTCGCTGCGCGATATGGAACAGCGGCTGCGCGAAGAACTGGAGGAAACGAAACGAGCGTGGAAAGAAAAACAAGGCCAAGAAAATTTGGAAGTGACGGTCGAAGACATCGCCGCGGTCGTCTCGAGTTGGACCGGCATTCCAGTATCGAAGCTCGCTGAGACGGAAACGGAGCGGCTGCTCAAGCTGGAAGAAATTTTGCATTCGCGTGTCGTCGGCCAAGACGAGGCGGTCAAAGCGGTCGCCAAAGCGGTGCGCCGCGCCCGTGCTGGCCTGAAAGACCCGAAACGCCCGATCGGTTCGTTCATTTTCCTTGGTCCGACCGGCGTTGGGAAAACGGAGTTGGCCCGAGCCTTGGCAGAAGCGATGTTTGGCGATGAAGACGCCCTCATTCGCATCGATATGTCCGAGTATATGGAAAAACACTCGACATCGCGGCTCATCGGGTCGCCGCCGGGGTATGTCGGTTATGAAGAAGGCGGCCAGCTGACGGAAAAAGTGCGCCGCAAGCCGTATTCGGTTGTCCTGTTAGATGAGATGGAAAAAGCGCATCCGGACGTGTTCAATATTTTGCTGCAAGTGTTGGAAGATGGGCGGCTGACTGACTCGAAAGGGCGGACGGTCGACTTCCGCAACACGATCATCATCATGACGTCCAACGTCGGCGCCGATGCGCTGAAACGGAATAAGTACGTTGGCTTCAACATTCAAGACGGGAACCAACAATACAAAGATATGAAAAGCAAAGTGATGGATGAGCTGAAAAAAGCATTCCGTCCAGAGTTTTTAAACCGGATCGACGAAATCATCGTCTTCCATTCGCTCGAAAAAGACCATCTGAAACAAATCGTCCGATTGATGGCCGATACGCTCGTGAAGCGGCTGAAAGAGCAAGACATCGATCTTGAGCTGACGGAGGCCGCCATTGAGAAAATCGCCGCCGAAGGGTTCGATCCAGAATACGGTGCCCGCCCGCTGCGCCGCGCCTTGCAAAAGCATGTTGAAGACCGTTTGTCCGAAGAATTGTTAAAAGGCACGATCGCCAAAGGGCAAAAAGTCGTCGTGGATGTCAAAGACGGGGAGTTTGTCGTATTGTCGAAACAGGCGGTCGTGTGAGGGAAGAAAAGGTATGCGGCAGCTTCCTGCCCATGCCTTTTTTTCGTTGGAAAACGTTACAGAAAGGGTTAAGATCGATGGCGAAGAAGAAAACGAAGTTCGTTTGCCAACAGTGTGGATATGAGTCGGCCAAATGGCTTGGACGCTGTCCGGGATGCCAAACTTGGAATTCGTTTGTTGAGGAAATTGAGCAGGAGAAACCGACTGTGCGCGGCGCATTTCTTCATTCGGAGCGCGCGGGTTCGGCCAAACCGGTCCCGATTACAGCCGTGGAGGCGGTGCAAGAGCCGCGCATGAAAACGAACAGCGCGGAGCTCGATCGCGTGTTGGGTGGTGGAATCGTCAAAGGTTCGCTCGTTTTGATCGGCGGCGACCCTGGTATTGGCAAATCAACGTTGCTTTTGCAAACATCGGCGCAGCTCGCTGCTGCTGGGCATAAAGTGCTGTATGTCTCTGGAGAGGAATCGGTAAAACAAGTAAAGCTGCGAGCTGGGCGTCTCCGTGCGGAGTGCGATCATCTGTATGTGTTGGCGGAAGCGGATTTGGAATATATTGTAACAGCGGTTGAAACCATTCAGCCCGCTTGTGTGATCATCGATTCGATTCAGACGATGTACCGTACGGACATCTCCTCCGCGCCAGGCAGCGTCGCCCAAGTGCGCGAATGCACGGCCGAGCTGATGAAGCTGGCGAAAACAAAAGGCATTGCTATTTTTATCGTCGGCCATGTGACGAAAGAAGGGGCGATCGCCGGGCCGCGTCTGCTCGAACATATGGTGGACACCGTTCTCTATTTTGAAGGGGAGCGGCATCATACGTATCGCATTTTGCGAGCGGTGAAAAACCGTTTTGGCTCAACGAACGAAATCGGCATTTTTGAGATGCGTGACATCGGATTGAAGGAAGTGGAAAACCCATCGGAAGTGTTTTTGGAAGAGCGGTCGCGCGGAGCGGCTGGCTCGACGGTCGTGGCGGCGATGGAAGGGACGCGGCCGGTGCTCGTCGAAATCCAGGCGCTTGTTTCACCGACAAGCTTCGGCAACCCGAGACGGATGGCGACCGGCCTTGACCATAACCGTGTGTCGCTTTTGATGGCCGTGCTCGAAAAGCGGGTTGGACTGCTGTTGCAAAACCAGGACGCCTACTTGAAAGTGGCGGGCGGAGTGAAGCTTGACGAGCCGGCAATTGACTTGGCGGTCGCTGTCAGCATCGCCTCGAGCTTTCGCGACCGGCCGACGAATCCAACGGACGTCATTATCGGTGAAGTCGGCTTGACTGGAGAAGTGCGCCGCGTCTCCCGCATCGAACAGCGCGTGCAAGAGGCGGTGAAGCTAGGCTTTTCCCGTGTCATTGTGCCAAAAAACAATTTAACGGGCTGGCAGCCGCCAAAAGGCGTTCATGTGATCGGCGTTTCGCATGTGGCCGAGGCGCTTGAGCATACAATGTGTTAACCGCTCTTTCGCCTGCGCGGCCCGCTTCTTCGCGCCCAAGGGGATATGAGCGATCAAAAATTCATCGCCTCTTCATTCTTAAGTGCTCAAGCAGAGGCATAAACAGCCTAAAAGAATTGAACCTTTTCGCTCTGATGTACGTAAAAAATAGTAGGGAGATCCGAAACAACTCCGGCGTTTGGCCGGCGTTTTCCGTCTATTGTTACAAGCAGATGTCGAATGTTCAAAAACGGTTAAAAATTGCCTTCCAATTGGTTTCAAACATTGGAAACTGTTTATAATGTTAAATAGGGAGGTGAAGATGGGCTGATGGTCAAACGCATTGTGCAATTATTTTTCCTCGCCGTGGGCGGAACGTTAGGCGCCATGTTTTTGCCTGACTTGCTTAAGCTGATGAATGTGAGCGGCATGCCGCTTCTCAATAATTCTTATACGCTGGCGGTGCTGGGGGCAGTCGTTTTCTTTTTGTTGACGTTTTGGCTTGTCGATTATGTCGTCGACATGATTCGCTGGGTGGAGGAAACGCTGGTGAAGGCGCCGGCCGCCGACGTGCTGTTTGGCAGTCTCGGGCTGATTTTCGGTCTTATTATCGCGTTTTTCGTTGTCATGCCGTTGCAGTCGTTTCACATTCAAGTGTTGAATACGGTGTTGCCGATTTTTTTGACGGTGTTGCTTGGCTACTTAGGGTTTCGTGTCGGTTTAAAGAAACGGAATGAGTTGATGAACTTATTTTCCTTGTCCAACCGCATGGCGAAGAAAAAAGGTGGAGAAGCGGAAAACGAACCGTCAAAGGGCGGTGCCGTGAAAATTTTGGATACGAGCGTCATCATCGACGGGCGGATTGCAGACATTTGCCAAACCGGGTTTTTGGAAGGGCCGCTTGTCATCCCTCGGTTTGTGCTCGAAGAATTGCAGCATATCGCCGATTCGTCCGACGTGCTGAAGCGGAACCGCGGCCGCCGCGGCTTGGATATTTTGAACCGCATCCAAAAAGAAATGGCGATGAAAGTGGAAATCCATGAAGCGGATTTCAGCGACGTCCAGGAAGTCGACAGCAAACTCGTCAAGCTGGCGAAGCAGCTTCAAGGCGTTGTCGTGACGAACGATTTCAATTTAAACAAAGTATGTGAGCTGCAAAACGTGCGTGTTTTGAATATCAACGATTTGGCGAATGCCGTCAAACCGGTCGTGCTGCCAGGCGAGGAGCTGAACGTACACGTCATTAAAGATGGGAAGGAGCATAACCAAGGCGTCGCCTATTTGGACGACGGGACGATGATCGTCGTCGAAGATGGCAAAGAATATATCGGCAAACGGGTTGACGTGTTAGTCACCAGCGTGTTACAAACATCTGCAGGGAGAATGATTTTTGCCAAATTGAAACTGCTGCAAAAAGCGTTGTAAAACGAATAGGGGAAACGGCCAATGAATTACGAAGCGATTGTCTTGGCGGCCGGGCAAGGAAAGCGGATGAACGCCGGCATGAACAAGCAATTCCTTGAGCTTGGCGGCGAGCCTCTCATCGTTCGGACGCTGGAAGTGTTTGAGCGCGATGAGCGGTGCGTTCGCATTGTGCTTGTCGTCAACCCGGCCGAGCGAAGCCGATTTGAGCAGCTGCTCGCCCGCTTTCGCATTCGAAAAGTCGCCGCGCTTGCCGACGGCGGCGAGGAGCGGCAGCATAGCGTCTATAACGGATTGCAGGCGCTCGAGGGGGAGGAGATTGTTCTCATCCATGACGGCGCCCGCCCGTTTGTCCGCGTCCATCATTTGCACGAGCTAGTGAACGCCGCCGTTCAGTACGGGGCGGCGATCCCGGCAGTGCGGGTGAAAGATACGATCAAAAAAGCGAACGGTTTGTTTGTCGAACAGACGATTGATCGTTCCAGCTTGTGGGCGGTGCAGACGCCACAAGCTTTTCGTCTGTCTTTGATCATGGAAGCGCACAAAGCGGCGAAACAGGCTGGCTATCTCGGCACGGATGACGCCAGCCTTGTGGAGCGAATCGGCAAGCCGGTGAAGATCATTGAAGGGGATTATCGCAATATTAAGCTGACGACGCCGGAGGACCTTTTGTTTGCTGAGGCGATTTTGGCAAGCCGCATGGCCGAATAGATGGGGGTGGAGAGATGTTTCGCATTGGACAAGGGTTTGACGTCCATCAGCTTGTTGAAGGGCGTCCGCTGATCATTGGCGGCGTCACCATTCCGTATGAAAAGGGGCTGCTCGGCCACTCAGATGCCGACGTGCTGCTTCATGCGGTGGCGGACGCATGCCTTGGGGCGATCGGCGCCGGCGATATCGGCCGACATTTTCCGGACACAGATCCGCGCTTTAAAGATGCCGACTCGGCTGAGCTGTTGGCGCACGTATGGGCGCTCGCTCGGCAGGAAGGGTATAGGCTCGTGAACGCCGACTGCACGATCATCGCACAAAAGCCGAAGATGGCGCCGTATATTGAAGAAATGAGGGCGGTGATCGCTCGGTTGCTGGAAGCCGAGCGCTCGCAAGTCAATGTGAAGGCAACGACGACGGAGAAGCTCGGATTCACTGGGCGGGGGGAAGGCATTGCCGCCCAGGCGGTCGTCTTGCTGCAAAAAAGCTAATGGAGCGGCCTTTGGCAACATCATTTGGGAGACCTCGTTCCTTAATACATAAGCGCTTTGTTCGCCGTCCTGGCTAGGAGGTGTAAAGGGGGCGTCGGCGGCGTGGCGCTGCCTAGGCGAGAGCCGTCTGTTTTGAACTTTGCCGCTATAAACGGTACAATAATAGCACAAGCTTTGATGGAAGTGGAGGGTTTGGATGATGGCAAAAGAGGTGCGCGTGCGCTATGCGCCGAGCCCAACCGGCCATTTGCATATCGGCGGTGCGCGGACAGCGCTGTTTAACTATTTGTTCGCCCGCCATCACGGTGGAAAAATGATCGTCCGCATCGAGGATACGGATATTGAACGGAACATCGAAGGCGGCGAAAAGTCGCAGCTCGAAAACTTAAAATGGCTCGGCATTGATTATGATGAATCGATTGATAAAGATGGCGGCTACGGGCCGTACCGGCAAACGGAGCGGCTCGATATTTACCGAAAATATGTGAATGAATTGCTTGAGCAAGGGCATGCGTACCAATGTTTTTGCACGCCGGAAGAGCTCGAGCGCGAGCGGGAGGCGCAGCGGGCGGCCGGCATCGCCGCTCCGCAGTATAGCGGCAAATGCCGCCATTTGACGCCGGAGCAGGTCGCGGAGCTCGAGGCGCAAGGGAAGCCGTATACGATCCGCCTGAAGGTGCCGGAAGGGAAAACGTACGAGTTTTACGATTTAGTGCGCGGCAAAGTGGTGTTTGAATCGAAAGATGTCGGCGGCGATTGGGTGATTGTAAAGGCCAATGGCATTCCGACATACAATTTCGCTGTTGTCATCGATGACCATTTAATGGAAATCAGCCATGTGTTTCGCGGTGAGGAACATTTGTCCAATACGCCGAAGCAGCTCATGGTATACGAGTATTTCGGCTGGGAGCCGCCGCAGTTCGCGCACTTGACGTTGATCGTCAACGAGCAGCGGAAAAAGCTGTCTAAGCGCGATGAATCGATCATTCAGTTCGTCTCGCAATACAAAGAACTTGGCTATTTGCCGGAAGCGATGTTCAACTTTTTCGCTTTGCTTGGCTGGTCGCCGGAAGGAGAGGAAGAAATTTTTACGAAAGACGAACTGATCCGCATGTTCGATGTCTCCCGGCTGTCAAAATCGCCGTCCATGTTTGATACGAAAAAGCTGACATGGATGAACAACCAATATATCAAAAAGCTTGATCTTGACCGGCTTGTTGAGCTGGCCTTGCCGCATTTAGTGAAAGCCGGGCGCCTGCCGGCGGATATGACTGACGAACAGCGGCAATGGGCGCGCGATTTAATTGCTTTGTATCAAGAGCAAATGAGCTACGGGGCGGAGATCGTCCCGCTGTCTGAGCTGTTCTTTAAAGAAGAAATCGACTACGAGGACGAGGCGCGTCAAGTGCTCGCTGAAGAGCAAGTGCCGGCTGTGCTTTCCACCTTCCTTGAGAGCGTGCGTGAGCTTGAGCCGTTTACGGCAGACGAGATTAAAGCGGCCATTAAAGCGGTGCAAAAGGCGACCGGGCAAAAAGGGAAAAAGTTGTTTATGCCGATTCGCGCGGCGGTGACTGGACAAACGCACGGACCGGAGCTGCCGTTTGCCATTCAGCTGCTCGGCAAAGAAAAAGTGATCGAGCGGCTGGAGCGGGCGTTGCAAGAAAAATTTTAATCGGCCTCTATGCACGTTTGCATGATGGATGTGGTATAATAATATAAAATTTCGATGGAACAAGCGCATAAGGAAAAAGCGTTGACGAGGAGAAGTAGGAAGCATCGGCATCCCAGAGAGAGCCGCCTTGGCTGGAAGCGGCTTATGTTCGGTGCTGTCCGAAGTGCGCCTCGGAGCCTCCTTTCGAACCGGAACAGAGACGTTCTGCAGTAGAGGGGAGCGGAGCATCTCCGTTATCGGAATCGAGTGAGCGAAACGGCGCCCCGTTTCGCTAAACAGAGTGGAACCGCGCCAAAAGCGTCTCTGTGTCTTCGGCACAGGGACGCTTTTTTATTCAAGACAACTTAGAGGGATGGAGGGAGGACATCATGTTTAAAACGTTAAAAGAGGATATTGAGGTCATTTTTGAGCAAGACCCGGCGGCGAGAAGCTATTTGGAAGTCATTTTAACGTATTCCGGCCTGCATGCCATCTGGGCGCATCGGATCGCCCATGCGCTTTACAAGCGGAAATTTTACTTTCTTGCCCGCTTGATTTCGCAAATCAGCCGCTTTTTCACTGGCATTGAAATCCATCCGGGCGCGAAAATCGGCCGCCGCTTTTTCATCGACCACGGCATGGGCGTGGTGATCGGCGAAACGTGCGAAATCGGCGACAATGTCACCGTCTATCAAGGGGTCACATTAGGCGGGACAGGGAAAGAAAAAGGGAAGCGGCACCCGACGATCAAAGACAACTGTTTGATCGCTGCCGGCGCGAAAGTGCTCGGTTCGATTACGATCGGGGAAAACTCGAAAATCGGCGCTGGGTCGGTCGTGTTAAAAGACGTACCGCCCAATTCGACCGTCGTTGGCATTCCGGGCCGCGTCGTTGTGCGCGACGGGGTGAAAGTGAAGAAAGATTTAAATCATACCGACCTGCCTGACCCGATCGCCGACCGGTTTCGGGAGCTTGAAGAGGAAATCGCCCGGCTGAAAAGCGAGCTTGAGGCATTGAAACAACAAGAAAGGAAGAACGAGTATGAGCAGCATCCGGCTTTATAATACGCTGACGCGAAAAAAAGAACCGTTTGAGCCGCTGGAGCCGAATAAAGTGAAAATGTATGTGTGCGGCCCGACCGTCTATAATTATATTCACATCGGCAATGCTCGGGCCGCCATCGTTTTTGACACGATCCGCCGCTATTTGGAGTTCCGCGGCTATGATGTGACGTATGTATCGAACTTTACCGACGTCGATGACAAGCTGATCAAAGCGGCCCGCGAGCTCGGCGAGAGCGTGCCGGCGATCGCCGAGCGGTTTATTGAGGCGTATTTTGAAGACATTCAGGCGCTTGGCTGCAAAAAAGCGGACATCCATCCGCGGGTGACCGAAAACATTGATACGATTATCGAATTCATTCAGGCGCTCATTGACAAAGGATATGCCTACGAAGTCGACGGCGACGTGTATTACCGGACGCGCAAGTTCCGCGAATACGGCAAGCTGTCTCATCAATCGATCGATGAGCTGCAAGCTGGGGCGCGCATCGAAATTGGGGAGAAAAAAGACGATCCACTTGATTTCGCCCTTTGGAAAGCAGCGAAGGAAGGAGAAATTTGTTGGGACAGCCCATGGGGGAAAGGGCGGCCTGGTTGGCATATCGAATGCTCGGCGATGGCGCGCAAATATTTGGGCGATACGATCGATATCCACGCTGGCGGCCAAGACTTAACATTCCCGCACCATGAAAACGAAATCGCCCAGTCGGAGGCGCTGACCGGCAAACCGTTCGCGAAATATTGGCTGCACAATGGGTATTTAAATATTAACAACGAAAAAATGTCGAAGTCGCTTGGCAATTTCGTGCTCGTTCACGATATCATCCGGCAGATCGACCCGCAAGTGCTGCGGTTTTTCATGCTGTCGGTGCATTACCGCCATCCGATCAACTACAGTGAGGAACTGCTTGAGAGCGCGCGGCGAGGACTCGAGCGCCTGAAGACGGCGTACGGCAATTTGCAGCATCGCTTGCAGGCAAGCACGAACTTAACGGACAATGACGAGGAATGGCTGTCGCGCATTGCGGACATCCGCGCCTCGTTTATCCGTGAAATGGACGACGATTTCAACACAGCCAACGGCATTGCCGTATTGTTTGAACTGGCGAAGCAGGCCAACTTGTACTTGCAGGAAAAAACGACATCCGAGAAGGTCATTCACGCGTTTTTGCGCGAGTTCGAACAGCTGGCGGACATACTAGGGCTCACCTTAAAGCAAGACGAGTTGCTTGATGAGGAAATCGAGGCGTTGATCCAAAAGCGCAATGAAGCGCGGAAAAACCGCGATTTTGCGCTGGCCGACCGCATTCGCGACGAGCTGAGGGCGAAAAACATCATTTTGGAAGACACGCCGCAAGGAACGAGATGGAAACGGGGATAGCACGCGATGATGGCGGAGTTTGAAACGGTCAACGATGTGAAGCAGTTGAATGGACTGGCGCTTGCCTATATTGGCGATGCGGTTTACGAGGTGTATGTGCGCCGCCATTTGCTTGCTGGCGGCAGCGTGCGGCCGCATGAGCTGCATCGGCGGGCGGTTCGCTATGTGTCGGCGCGGGCGCAAGCGCAAGTGATTTTGGCGTTGCTTGACGAGGGCGTCCTGACCGAGGAGGAAAAGGACATCGTCCGCCGCGGCCGCAATGCCAAATCAGGCACGATCCCGAAAAATACGGACGTGCAAACATACCGGCATAGCACGGCCTTTGAGGCGCTCATCGGTTATCATTTTTTGGTTAATAATGAAAAGCGGGTTGATGAGCTGATCGGCCGTTCGTTTGCCATTATTGAAAGAGAAGAAAGGGCGTTGGAATGATGGACTACATTATCGGCAAAAATCCGGTCATTGAAGCGCTCAAAGCCGGGCGTGACATCAATAAAATTTGGATCGCTGAAGGGGCGCAGCGCCATACCGTCGAACCTGTGCTTGAATGGGCGAAGCGGCGGGGCGTGCTCGTCCAATATGTCCCGAAGCGCAAGCTTGACCAGATGGCTGAAGGTGCTCATCAAGGGGTTGTCGCTCAGGCGGCGGCCTACCGCTACTATGAAATCGATGACTTGTTCGCTCGCGCCGCCGAGCGGGGCGAGGCGCCGTTTTTTCTCATCTTGGACGAGCTTGAGGATCCGCATAATTTAGGGGCCATTATGCGCACCGCTGATGCGGTCGGGGCGCACGGCCTCATCATTCCGAAGCGGCGTTCGGTTGGGCTGACCCAAACGGTGGCGAAGGCGTCGACCGGGGCGATTGAGCACGTTCCGGTCGCGCGTGTGACAAACTTGGCGCGGACGATTGACGAGCTGAAAGAGCGCGGAGTGTGGGTAGCCGGAACGGATGCATCGGCTCAAGACGACTACCGCTCGCTCGATGGCACGATGCCGCTGGCGCTCGTAATCGGGAGCGAAGGAAAAGGGATCAGCCGCCTAGTGCTTGAAAAGTGCGATTTCTTGTTCCGGTTGCCGATGCGCGGCCATGTCACCTCGCTCAATGCCTCTGTCGCCGCCAGCCTGCTCATGTACGAGGTGTACCGGAAGCGGTATCCGTTGGGAGAATAGCCGATGAACATTTTGATTGTCGACGGCTATAACATCATCGGAGCGTGGCCGGAGCTGCGCCGGCTGAAAGAAGAGGGCGATCTGGCAGCGGCAAGGGATTTATTGATTGAAAAAATGGCTGACTACAAAGGATTCACCGGGGACCATGTCGTAATCGTATTCGATGCCCACCTCGTGCAAGGAAACGAGAAAAAGTATAAACATTACGACGTCGACGTCATTTTTACAAAGGAACATGAGACGGCCGATGAGCGAATTGAACGGTTGGCGAAAACATTGATGAATGCGCGCACAAAAGTGTATGTCGCTACCTCCGACTACACCGAACAATGGACGGTGTTCGGCCAAGGCGCTCTGCGCAAGTCGGCGCGCGAGCTATTAGATGAAGTCGAGACGGTTGAGCGGGACATTTCCCAAAAAGTAAAAGCGATGCGGCAGCGCACTCCGATCTCCAAAGTTCCGCTAAATGATAGAATTGCTGAAATTTTTGAAAAATGGCGAAGAGGAGAAAAATGAGCGGTTGACGCTGTAAAAATTTGTCCTGTATAATACATGTTAGCGATTGATGCGGTCGGGGGGATCAGCGTGGGGGAATGCTTGAAAGCAATGAAAGGGAAAGATTATCATCAGCTGGACGATGAGCAGCTTGTTGCGCTCGTTCACGAAGGGGATGGGGAAGCACTTGATTTTTTAATCCATAAATATCAAAACTTTGTGCGCGCCAAAGCTCGCTCCTATTTTTTAGTCGGAGCTGATCGGGAAGATATCGTGCAGGAAGGAATGATCGGTCTGTATAAGGCCGTCCGCGATTTTAAGGGGGACAAGCTTTCCTCATTTAAAGCATTTGCAGAACTTTGCATCACAAGGCAAATGATTACCGCGATTAAAACGGCGACCCGCCAAAAGCATATTCCGCTCAATTCTTACGTTTCCTTGGATAAGCCGATTTATGATGACGAGTCGGATCGGACGCTGATGGATGTGTTGTCCGGCACGCAGGTGACGGACCCGGAACAATTGATTGTCAACCGCGAGGAAGTCGACGATATTGAACTAAAGATGGCGGAGCTGCTCAGCGACCTCGAGCGGAAAGTGCTCGCTTTGTATTTGGATGGGCGCTCATACCAGGAAATTTCCGAAGAGCTGAACCGCCATGTCAAGTCGATCGACAATGCTTTACAGCGCGTCAAGCGGAAGCTCGAGAAATATTTGGAATACCGCGAGATCAGTTTGTAGCATCGCACCGCCGCATCAAAAGATGTCATTGACAGCGAAACAGCCAATATGATAAATTTTTATGGACATCTCGCAGGAACGGTGGAATGCTGATGCGCAAAAAGTGACGCTGGCTTGCGCGCAGTGCGGGAGCCGAAACTATACGGCAGCAAAACAAATACGTCGCCTTGGTGAGCGCCGTATGGCCAACAAGTTTTGCTCAACATGCAACAAACATACGATCCATCGCGAGACGGAATAGGCGGTGGAGATAGTTTTGAACGATGATGGAGGTACGAGTGATGCAGCGAGTAACCAGCTTTTTAAAAGAAGTCGTACGCGAGCTGAAAAAAGTGAGTTGGCCAAACCGGAAGGAGTTAGTGAACTACACGGCGGTCGTGTTGGCCACGGTGGCGTTTTTCACCGTCTTTTTTGCCGTTGTGGACCTCGGCATTTCTGAGTTGATTCGCCTCGTGTTTGAATAAGCGGGCGAAGGATATGTTATAATGAAAGATAATCGCGCGCGTATGGAACCCGGCAACGGGTTTTTGTTTTGCGCAAAAAAACAAGACGAAAACCGCCCTGGGGAGGCTCGCTGATGGAAAAAAACTGGTATGTCGTCCATACATATTCGGGATATGAAAACAAAGTGAAAGCCAATTTGGAAAAACGCGTCGAATCGATGGGAATGCAAGATAAAATTTTTCGCGTCGTCGTTCCGGAAGAGACGGAAACGGACGTCAAAAACGGGAAACGGAAAACGACGAAAAAGAAAGTGTTCCCTGGCTATGTGCTCGTTGAGATGGTCATGACGGATGACTCATGGTATGTCGTGCGCAACACGCCGGGCGTCACTGGATTTGTCGGCTCAAGCGGGGCTGGTTCGAAACCGACGCCGCTTATGGAGGAAGAAGTGAAAATGATCTTGAAGCGGATGGGCATGCCGCTTGCCGAGGTTGACGTCGACTATGAGGTAAATGAAACGGTGCGGATCAAAGAAGGTCCGTTTGCGAACTTTACAGGGAAAATTGAAGCGATTGACCCGGATAAACATAAAGTGAAGCTGCTTGTCGATATGTTTGGGCGCGAAACACGGGTGGAACTTGAGTTTTCGCAAATAGAAAAAATCTAATGGATAAAGAACTTGCAATTGCTAGGGAAAAGTGATACTATTTTAAGGTCAGTATGTCTCTTAAACGGAGGCATATCGCGATGAACTTATACACTTGTATAAGGGAGCCATTTTGTTTTTACGCTGATCCTCTCAACTGGAACGGGAGATAGGAAAACGGCTCAGTAGACCGGAGCCGGATGAGTGGGAGGGGCAATCCCTAATACCACATCACGGACTTAAGGAGGTGTGTCTCGTGGCGAAAAAAGTAATCAAGGTCGTCAAACTGCAAATTCCTGCCGGGAAAGCGAATCCGGCGCCGCCAGTAGGTCCTGCGTTGGGTCAAGCCGGTGTCAATATTATGGCGTTTTGCAAAGAGTTTAATGCCCGTACGGCTGACCAAGCAGGGTTGATCATTCCGGTTGAAATTACGGTTTTTGAAGACCGTTCATTTACATTCATCACGAAAACGCCGCCAGCCGCTGTATTGCTGAAAAAAGCGGCGGGCATTGAATCGGGCTCCGGCGAACCGAACCGCAACAAAGTGGCGACAATTAAACGCGACAAAGTGCGCGAGATCGCCGAGCTGAAAATGCCGGATTTGAATGCGGCGAGCATTGAGGCGGCCATGCGCATGATCGAAGGCACGGCCCGCAGCATGGGTATTGTGATCGAAGATTAAGGATGAATGGTGCGTGTGGAAAGGTTGCGTATTCCGCAACCTTTCTCAATGGAGAAAGGGCCGTCCGGCAAGCGTACGGCTGGATAATGGTCAAAATGGGAATCTAATGCAATCCCTCGCTTAAGGCCTGTTGCCAGGAATAAGCACAGGAGGATCGTGGGAGGTTTTTTCCGCTAAAACCACAATCGAGGAGGAATTTCACATGCCAAAAAGAGGGAAGAAATATTTAGAAGCACTGAAGCTCGTCGACCGCTCCAAAGCATACCCGATTGCTGAAGCGATCGAGCTCGTGAAAAAAACGAACATCGCGAAATTCGATGCCACAGTGGAAGTGGCGTTCCGTTTGGGCGTTGACCCGAAAAAAGCGGACCAACAAATTCGCGGCGCCGTCGTCCTGCCGCACGGCACAGGGAAAGTGGCGCGCGTGTTGGTGTTCGCGAAAGGGGAAAAAGCGAAGGAAGCAGAAGCGGCTGGCGCTGACTATGTCGGCGATACAGAATATATCAACAAAATCCAGCAAGGCTGGTTTGACTTTGATGTTGTTGTCGCTACGCCGGACATGATGGGGGAAGTCGGGAAACTCGGCCGCATTTTAGGGCCGAAAGGGTTGATGCCAAACCCGAAAACCGGAACAGTCACGTTTGACGTAGCAAAAGCGGTGCAAGAAATCAAGGCTGGTAAAGTGGAATACCGCGTCGACAAAGCGGGCAACATCCACGTTCCGATCGGCAAAGTGTCGTTTGACAACGAGAAATTGGCTGAAAACTTCACGGCCGTTTATGAAGCAATTTTGAAAGCCAAACCGGCGGCGGCAAAAGGGACGTACGTGAAAAACGTCACGATTACGTCGACAATGGGCCCTGGCATCAAGGTTGACCCGTCCACGGTTGCTGTTGCACAATAACCGTTGACTTTTGTTTGTCCGTCTGTTAAAATGCCATTTGGCTGAACAAATGAATATCATTTGTACCGTAGACAGTAGGTGCCTGTTTGAGGCTTAATTTCCTACCGAGGTATGTGGACGATAGAACAGCGCGCCCCGCGCCGGGAACGAGCGGCGGTGCGTTGAACGACACCTCCATGTCTACGCGGCATGGAGGTTTTTTATTGAGCGAACGGTATAAGTGGTATTCTCTCATTTTCCTTACAGGAGGTGCAGGACGTGTCGAGCGCGATTGAACTGAAAAAACAAGTGGTCGCGGAAATCGCAGACAAATTCCGGGCCAGCAAGGCGACCGTCATCGTTGATTACCGCGGCCTAAACGTGGCAGAAATGACCGAGTTGCGCAAACAGCTGCGCGAGGCAGGCGTCGAGTTTAAAGTGTACAAAAACACCTTAACCCGCCGGGCGCTCGCGGAAGTCGGCTTGGAAGGACTGGATGAAGTGTTCACCGGTCCAAATGCCATCGCCTTCAGCAATGAAGATGTCGTGGCGCCGGCAAAAATTTTAAGCGAGTTTGCGAAAACGCATGAAGCATTGGAAATCAAAGGCGGCGTCATCGAAGGGAACATCGCCAGCAAAGAAGAAATCGATGCGTTGGCGAAACTCCCGTCCCGCGAAGGGTTGCTTTCGATGTTGCTTAGCGTTCTTCAAGCCCCGATCCGCAACTTTGCTCTTGCGGTTAAAGCGGTGGCTGACAAGCAAGAGGAACAAGGCGCATAATGGCGCATCGATATGTGCTTAACGATCATTCAGAAAACAAAGGAGGAAGTTGTGATGACGAAAGAACAAATCATTGAAGCAGTGAAAAATATGACGGTATTGGAATTAAACGAATTGGTGAAAGCGATCGAAGAAGAATTCGGCGTAACGGCTGCGGCTCCGGTTGTTGTTGCGGGTGGCGCAGCAGCTGGCGGTGAAGCGGCGGCAGAAAAAACGGAATTCGACGTCATTCTTGCCGACGCCGGCGCGCAAAAAATCAAAGTTATCAAAGTCGTTCGCGAAATCACTGGTCTCGGCTTGAAAGAAGCAAAAGACTTGGTCGACAACACGCCGAAGCCGATCAAAGAAGGCATTGCGAAAGAAGAAGCCGAAGAAATCAAAGCAAAACTCGAAGAAGCTGGCGCGAAAGTCGAAATCAAGTAATGGCTGCGCCATTGAAAAAAGAGGTTGGCCCGAGCAAGGGGCAGCCTCTTTTTTGTTAACACTATATAACAGAAGGCGGTGCAGCCTGCCGACAAGAAGGAGGGGATGATGATGAGCGAGCATTATTACTCAGTCAATCCGACGTCGGAGCGAAACCCGCAAACGTGGACGTACGTGCTGCGGGGGCATGAATTCCGCTTTACGACCGACAGCGGAGTGTTTTCGAAGCGCGAAGTCGACTTTGGCACACGCCTGTTAATTGAAACGTTCGAGGAGCCGGGAGTGGCTGGGGATTTGTTGGATGTCGGCTGCGGATATGGGCCGATCGGGCTTGCCTTGGCCAAATCGTTTCCAGACCGGCGCATCCATATGATTGATGTCAACGAGCGAGCGCTCGAGCTGGCGCAGGAAAACAAACAGGCAAACGGGATTGACAATGCGGTGATTTACAAAAGCGATCTTTTTTCGGAAGTCGGAGAACAGCGATTTGCAGCGGTCGTCACCAATCCGCCGATCCGGGCTGGCAAACGGGTTGTTCACGCGATTTTTGAACAAAGCCGCGATCATCTGCTCGATCACGGCGAGCTATGGGTCGTCATTCAAAAAAAGCAAGGCGCCCCATCTGCCTTGCAAAAACTGAACGAATGCTTTCCCGCTGTAGAAGTCGTCGCGAAGAAAAAAGGATATTATATCATAAAGGCGAAAAAATGTTGACACCGTTTTTTTATTGTGGTAACATTATAAAATGCTAAATATGCACATTTCCCGTGCAGAGGGGATGACGTATAATTTTGGACGCAATGGAAACAATGATAAAATCAATAAGCAACGAACCATATGGTTTTCTATTGGAATAGAAACCATTTTCTTTTTTTCTCCGTTCAACGCCTGGTTTCCTCGCGCCGGGAGCGTGTTAAATCCCCTAAATGAAACGGCGGTGCACGCAACGAAGCCGTTTCCGTCCGGATGGCGGGGGCCGGCCGCATGCATGCCTAGCGCTTTGCCCCGGAATGACGGAGCGGCCAGTCCGCCTTGACGGCATTGATTGCTGAGCGGGGCGGATGATGGAGCTGTTCCGGTTCCGGTTTTCACTAATGTCTACATTTGAGGGGTGAATCACTCTTGACAGGCCGACTAGTTCAATACGGGCGACACCGCCAACGCAGAAGCTATGCACGCATCAGCGAAGTGCTGGAATTGCCGAACTTGATCGAAATTCAAACGTCCTCCTACCAATGGTTTCTCGATGAAGGACTGCGGGAAATGTTTAGGGAAATTTCCCCGATTGAAGACTTTTCCGGCAATCTCTCGCTTGAATTTATCGACTATAGTTTAGGAGAACCGAAATATACGGTCGAAGAGGCGAAAGAACGCGACGTTACATATGCGGCGCCGCTTCGCGTCAAAGTTCGCCTGATCAATAAAGAAACGGGCGAAGTGAAGGAACAAGACGTGTTTATGGGCGATTTTCCGCTCATGACGGAAACCGGAACGTTTATTATCAACGGGGCGGAACGCGTCATCGTTTCCCAGCTCGTCCGTTCGCCAAGCGTTTATTA
Source organism: Geobacillus proteiniphilus (assembly GCF_001908025.1). GTDB lineage: Bacteria > Bacillota > Bacilli > Bacillales > Anoxybacillaceae > Geobacillus > Geobacillus proteiniphilus. The sequence goes on along the minus strand of NZ_MQMG01000017.1, from coordinate 37,272 downwards.
CAGCGACAAAGTCGATAAAAACGGCAAACGCGGCTACTCGGCGACAGTGATTCCGAACCGCGGCGCATGGCTTGAATATGAAACCGATGCGAAAGACGTCGTTTACGTTCGCATCGACCGCACCCGTAAACTGCCGGTTACGGTGCTTCTCCGTGCGCTTGGGTTCAGCTCCGATCAAGAAATCATCGATCTGCTCGGCGACAACGAATACTTGCGCAATACGCTTGAAAAAGATAATACCGACAGCACGGAAAAAGCGTTGATTGAAATTTACGAGCGTCTTCGTCCGGGAGAGCCGCCGACGCTTGAGAATGCGAAAAATTTGCTGGCGTCGCGCTTTTTTGACCCGAAACGCTATGACTTGGCGAGCGTAGGGCGCTATAAAATCAACAAAAAACTTCATATTAAAAACCGTTTGTTCAATCAACGGATCGCCGAAACGATTGCCGATCCGGAAACAGGAGAAGTCATCGCCGAAGCTGGAGCGATGATCGACCGCCGTATGCTCAATCGTCTGCTTCCGTACTTGGAAAAAGGTGTAGGCCTAAAGACGTACCGCCCGGCCGAAGGGGTGGTGGACGGGGACATTTCGGTGCAAACGATCAAAATTTATGCCCCGAATGACCCGGAAGGCCAAAAAGTGATCAACGTCATCGGCAACGGCTTTATCGCCGAGGATGTCAAACATATTACACCGGCTGACATCATTGCATCGATCAGCTATTTCTTCAACTTGCTCCACGGCGTCGGCGATACGGATGACATCGACCATTTAGGCAACCGCCGCCTCCGTTCGGTCGGTGAGCTGCTGCAAAACCAATTCCGCATCGGCCTGTCGCGCATGGAGCGCGTCGTGCGCGAGCGCATGTCGATCCAAGATACGAACACGATTACGCCGCAGCAACTCATCAACATCCGTCCAGTGATCGCGGCGATCAAAGAGTTTTTCGGCAGCTCGCAGCTGTCACAGTTCATGGACCAAACGAACCCATTGGCCGAACTGACGCACAAGCGGCGTCTGTCCGCGCTTGGCCCTGGCGGATTGACACGCGAGCGCGCCGGGTTTGAGGTGCGCGACGTTCACTATTCGCACTACGGGCGGATGTGTCCGATCGAAACGCCGGAAGGTCCGAACATCGGGCTCATCAACTCGCTATCCACCTACGCGAAAGTGAACAAGTTCGGCTTTATTGAAACCCCATACCGGCGCGTCGATCCGGAAACGGGGCGGGTGACGGACCAAATCGATTATTTGACAGCTGATGAAGAGGACAATTACGTTGTAGCGCAGGCGAACGTACCGCTTGCGGAGGACGGCACGTTCCTTGAAGAAAACGTTGTCGCCCGTTTCCGCGGCGAGAACATCGTCGTCAAGCGCGATCGCGTCGACTACATGGACGTTTCGCCGAAGCAAGTCGTCTCGGCAGCGACGGCGTGCATCCCATTTTTGGAAAACGACGACTCGAACCGCGCGCTGATGGGGGCGAACATGCAGCGGCAAGCCGTGCCGCTGTTGGAACCGGAAGCGCCGATCGTCGGCACGGGGATGGAGTATGTTTCGGCGAAAGACTCGGGCGCAGCGGTCATTTGCAAGCACCGCGGCATCGTCGAGCGCGTCGAAGCAAAGGAAATTTGGGTGCGTCGGCTGGTTGAAGTGGACGGCAAAGAAGTCAAGGGTGATCTAGATAAATATCGGCTGCTGAAATTCGTTCGTTCGAACCAAGGCACGTGCTACAACCAGCGGCCGATCGTGAAAAAAGGCGATATCGTTGAGAAGGGCGAAATTTTGGCCGATGGCCCGTCGATGGATAAGGGCGAATTGGCGCTTGGCCGCAACGTGCTTGTCGCCTTTATGACATGGGACGGTTACAACTACGAAGATGCGATCATCATGAGCGAACGGCTCGTCAAAGAAGACGTGTATACGTCGATCCATATTGAAGAGTATGAAGCCGAATCGCGCGATACGAAGCTCGGTCCGGAAGAAATTACGCGCGACATTCCAAACGTCGGTGAGGATGCGCTGAAAAACTTGGATGAACGCGGCATCGTCCGCATCGGCGCAGAAGTGAAAGACGGCGACTTGCTCGTCGGCAAAGTGACGCCAAAAGGAATGACCGAGCTGACAGCGGAAGAGCGGCTTTTGCACGCGATCTTCGGCGAAAAAGCGCGCGAGGTGCGTGATACGTCGTTGCGCGTCCCGCACGGCGGCGGCGGCATCGTCCTTGACGTGAAAGTATTCAACCGCGAAGACGGCGACGAGCTTCCGCCGGGCGTCAATCAACTGGTTCGCGTCTATATTGTGCAAAAGCGGAAAATTTCCGAGGGCGACAAAATGGCAGGCCGCCACGGGAACAAAGGGGTTATTTCCCGCATTTTGCCGGAGGAAGATATGCCATTCTTGCCGGATGGCACGCCGATTGACATCATGTTAAACCCACTCGGCGTTCCGTCGCGGATGAACATCGGGCAAGTATTTGAGCTGCACCTTGGCATGGCGGCGAAAAAACTCGGCTTGCACATCGCCTCCCCGGTCTTTGACGGGGCGACGGAGGAAGACGTTTGGAACATCCTCGAAGAGGCAGGTCTAGCGCGCGATGCAAAAACGGTGCTGTATGACGGACGGACGGGCGAACCGTTTGACAACCGCGTGTCAGTTGGGATCATGTACATGATCAAGCTCGCCCACATGGTCGACGACAAGCTTCATGCCCGTTCCACCGGTCCGTACTCACTCGTCACTCAGCAGCCGCTCGGTGGCAAGGCGCAGTTCGGCGGCCAGCGCTTTGGCGAGATGGAAGTATGGGCGCTTGAGGCGTATGGGGCGGCATACACGCTGCAAGAAATTTTGACCGTCAAGTCCGACGATGTCGTCGGCCGTGTCAAAACGTACGAGGCGATTGTCAAAGGGGAAAACATTCCGGAGCCGGGTGTGCCGGAGTCGTTTAAAGTGTTGATCAAAGAGTTGCAAAGCTTGGGCATGGACGTCACGATTTTGACGAGCGATGAACAAGAAGTGAACATGGAAAACTTTGATGATGATGATGACCATGCACCGGATGCCATCATGGTGGACGTCAAACCGGCCGAACGGGAAGAAGCCGGCGAAGAGAAAGATGCGGTGACGAAAGAATAAACCGGCCATAACGGCCAGGCGGGGAGCTATTCCCCGCCATTGGCCGCTTGAGCGAACGGAAAACCGACGGATCAAAAAGGGAGGTATACCCCTTGCTAGATGTCAATAAGTTTGAGTACATGAAAATTGGGCTCGCTTCCCCGGAGAAAATTCGTTCTTGGTCGTATGGCGAAGTCAAAAAGCCGGAGACAATCAACTATCGGACGTTAAAGCCGGAAAAAGACGGCTTGTTTTGCGAGCGCATTTTCGGCCCGACGAAAGACTGGGAGTGCCATTGCGGCAAATATAAACGCGTTCGCTACAAAGGCGTCGTCTGCGACCGCTGCGGCGTCGAAGTGACGCGCTCGAAAGTCCGCCGCGAACGGATGGGCCATATCGAGCTGGCTGCCCCGGTTTCGCACATCTGGTATTTCAAAGGCATCCCGAGCCGGATGGGATTGGTTCTTGACATGTCGCCGCGGGCGCTCGAAGAGGTCATTTATTTTGCATCCTATGTCGTCACCGACCCGGGCGATACGCCGCTTGAGAAAAAGCAGCTGTTGTCGGAAAAGGAATACCGCGCCTATCGCGAGAAGTACGGTCAATCGTTCCAAGCGTCGATGGGGGCGGAGGCGATCAAAAAGCTGCTCCAAGACATCGATTTGGATAAAGAAGTGGCCGCGCTGAAAGAAGAGCTGAAAACGGCGCAAGGGCAACGGCGCGCCCGCATCATTAAGCGGCTTGAAGTGCTTGAAGCGTTCCGCAGTTCAGGGAACGACCCGGCTTGGATGGTCCTTGATGTACTGCCGGTCATTCCGCCGGAGCTGCGTCCAATGGTTCAGCTTGATGGCGGGCGGTTTGCAACATCGGATTTGAACGATTTGTACCGCCGCGTCATCAACCGTAACAACCGGCTGAAACGGCTGCTTGATCTCGGTGCGCCGAACATTATCGTCCAAAATGAGAAGCGGATGTTGCAAGAGGCGGTTGATGCTTTGATCGATAACGGCCGCCGCGGCCGTCCGGTGACCGGTCCGGGGAACCGTCCGTTAAAATCGCTTTCTCATATGCTGAAAGGGAAGCAAGGGCGCTTCCGGCAAAACTTGCTCGGCAAACGCGTTGATTATTCCGGCCGCTCCGTCATCGTCGTCGGCCCAAACTTAAAAATGTATCAATGCGGGTTGCCGAAAGAAATGGCGCTTGAGCTGTTCAAGCCGTTCGTCATGAAGGAGCTTGTGGAGCGGGGGTTGGCGCATAACATTAAAAGCGCGAAACGGAAAATCGAGCGCGTTCATCCGGAAGTGTGGGATGTGCTTGAAGATGTCATCAAAGAACATCCGGTGCTGTTAAACCGCGCCCCGACGCTGCACCGTCTCGGCATTCAGGCGTTTGAACCAACGCTTGTGGAAGGGCGGGCGATCCGTCTTCATCCGCTTGTTTGCACGGCGTACAACGCTGACTTTGACGGCGACCAAATGGCGGTGCACGTGCCGCTGTCAGCTGAGGCGCAAGCCGAAGCACGTTTGTTGATGCTGGCGGCGCAAAACATTTTGAACCCGAAAGACGGGAAGCCGGTCGTGACACCATCACAAGACATGGTGTTGGGCAACTACTACTTGACGATGGAGCGCGAGGGAGCCATCGGCGAAGGCATGGTGTTCAAAGACACAGACGAGGCGTTGCTTGCCTACCATAACGGCTACGTCCATCTCCATTCGCGCATCGCCATTCATGCCGGCTCGCTGAAAAACGAAACGTTCACCGAAGAGCAAAACAACAAACTGCTCTTAACGACGGTCGGCAAACTGATTTTCAACGAAATTTTGCCGAACTCGTTCCCGTACATTAACGAACCGACGACAGAAAACATCGAAGGACGGACGCCAGACAAGTACTTCCTTGACAAAGGGGTTAACGTGCGCGAAGAAATTCGCAAGCGCGAACTCGTGCCGCCGTTTAAGAAAAAAGTGCTCGGGCAAATTATCGCTGAAGTGTTCAAACGGTTCAAAATCACCGAAACATCGAAGATGCTCGACCGCATGAAAGACCTTGGTTTCCAATATTCGACAAAAGCCGGCATCACGATCGGCGTGGCCGATATCGTCGTCCTGCCGGAAAAACAAGAAATTTTGGATGAAGCGCAAGCGAAAGTCGATACGGTTTTGAAGCAGTTCCGCCGCGGGTTGATTACGGATGAAGAGCGGTACGAGCGCGTCATCTCGATCTGGAGCGCGGCGAAAGACAAAATTCAAGACCGGTTGATGAAGTCGCTTGATAAACGCAACCCGATCTTTATGATGAGCGATTCTGGGGCGCGCGGGAACGCGTCGAACTTTACGCAGCTTGCGGGGATGCGCGGTTTGATGGCCAACCCGGCCGGCCGGATCATCGAGCTGCCGATCAAGTCGTCGTTCCGCGAAGGCTTGACGGTATTGGAATACTTTATCTCGACGCACGGCGCGCGGAAAGGATTGGCGGATACGGCGCTCAAAACGGCCGACTCAGGCTATCTCACGCGACGCCTTGTCGACGTGGCGCAAGACGTCATCGTCCGCGAAGAAGATTGCGGCACCGACCGCGGCATTTTGGCTCGGGCGCTGACGGATGGCACGGAAGTCGTCGTCAAGCTCGAAGAACGGCTTGTCGGCCGCTATGCGCAGAAAACGGTGCGCCATCCGGAAACAGGTGAAGTGATCGTCCGCAAAGACGAGATGATCACCGAAGATATCGCCAATGAGATCATTAAAGCCGGCATTACGGAAGTATGGATTCGCTCCGTATTCGCCTGCAACACGCGCCATGGCGTCTGCAAAAAATGTTACGGCCGCAACATGGCGACCGGCATGGACGTCGAAGTTGGCGAAGCCGTCGGCATTATCGCCGCTCAGTCGATCGGCGAGCCGGGCACGCAGCTGACAATGCGGACGTTCCATACAGGCGGCGTCGCCGGCGACGATATCACTCAAGGTTTGCCGCGGGTGCAAGAGCTGTTTGAAGCGCGCAACCCGAAAGGGCAAGCGGTCATTTCTGAAATCGACGGCACGGTTATTTCGATTAATGAAACGCGCGACAACCAATATGAAATCGTCGTGCAAAGCGAGGTCGAAACGCGTACGTATGTAGCGCCGTACAACGCGCGGCTGAAAGTCGAAGAAGGTCAGCGCGTCGAACGCGGCCAAGAGCTGACAGAAGGCTCGGTCGACCCGAAACAGTTGCTGCGCGTGCGCGATATTACATCCGTTCAAGAGTACTTGCTTCGTGAAGTGCAAAAAGTGTACCGGATGCAAGGGGTGGAAATCAGCGATAAGCATATCGAGGTCATGGTGCGGCAAATGCTACGCAAAGTGCGCGTCATCGATGCCGGCGACACCGATGTGCTGCCGGGTACGCTTTTGGATGTCCACCAGTTTACGGATGTCAACGCCAAAGCTCTTCGCGAAGGGAAACGGCCGGCGACGGCCCGCCAGGTGTTGCTCGGCATCACGAAAGCGTCGCTTGAGACAGATTCATTCTTGTCTGCTGCTTCGTTCCAAGAAACGACGCGCGTCTTGACCGATGCAGCGATCAAAGGAAAACGTGATGAACTGCTTGGCTTAAAAGAAAACGTCATTATCGGCAAACTCGTCCCGGCTGGAACGGGTATGGCCCGCTATCGCAAAGTGAAGCCGGCCGTCAAAAAGGAAACGGCTGGCGACACGGTGTCGTCCAAATAACGCGAACCAAGTGGCCGGCTAAGGCGCTCCTTGGCCGGCCATTGCCAAATAAAAAATCCAGTTGACAATCGGCAAAGAAAATGGTAGTCTAATAAAGGTGTTCCAACAACCTGGTACTTTGGAGGATATGTTACATGTCTTATGAAAAAGTATTACAGGCTGGAAAAATTGTCATTGGAACCAAACAAACGATAAGGGCTTTAAAGGAAGGGAAAGCAGCGGAAGTGATCGTGGCGGAGGATGCCGACTTGCCGATCATCGAGAAAGTGACCGCCGCCGCCAATGAGGCAAACGTGCCGGTCACAAAAGTCGATTCGATGAAAAAGCTTGGCAAGGCGTGCAAAATCCAAGTCGGCGCGGCCGCGGTGGCGATCCTTCGGTAACGTTTTGCCTTTCTCCCCTAAAACCTTTATTTGCATAAACAATGAACCACCTGGATATGTGGGCTTAAACGATACATGCGAAAGGAGGATCTTTTCATGCCTACAATCAACCAATTGGTCCGCAAAGGACGCGAGAAAAAAGTTGTTAAATCGAAATCCCCTGCGTTGAACAAAGGGTATAACAGCTTCAAAAAAGAGCAAACGAATGTGTCGTCTCCGCAAAAACGCGGCGTTTGCACGCGTGTCGGCACGATGACGCCGAAAAAACCGAACTCGGCGTTGCGGAAATACGCCCGTGTCCGCCTGACAAATGGGATTGAAGTTACGGCGTACATTCCGGGGATCGGCCATAACTTGCAAGAACACAGCGTTGTGCTCATCCGCGGCGGACGTGTCAAAGACTTGCCGGGGGTGCGCTACCATATCATCCGTGGGGCGTTGGATGCCGCAGGCGTAGCGAATCGGATGCAAGGTCGTTCGAAATACGGCGCGAAAAAACCAAAAGCAGCGAAAAAATAATGAAATGAAGAGAATGTTTTCCTGAAGGGAGGAAACACTATGCCACGTAGAGGCCCTGTTGCTAAACGTGACGTACTGCCGGATCCAATTTACAATTCGAAGCTTGTTACCCGTTTGATCAATAAAATTATGATCGACGGCAAAAAATCGAAAGCGCAAAAAATTCTTTACACCGCGTTTGATATTATCCGTGAGCGCACGGGTAAAGATCCAATGGAAGTGTTTGAGCAAGCGTTGAAAAACGTTATGTCGGTGTTGGAAGTGCGCGCTCGCCGCGTTGGTGGGGCGAACTACCAAGTTCCGGTTGAGGTTCGTCCGGACCGCCGCGTTTCTCTCGGTTTGCGCTGGCTCGTGCAATATGCGCGTCTTCGCAACGAAAAAACGATGGAAGAGCGCTTGGCAAATGAAATTATGGACGCTGCCAACAACACGGGTGCAGCGGTGAAAAAACGCGAAGATACGCATAAAATGGCTGAAGCGAACCGCGCGTTTGCCCACTACCGCTGGTAAGGAGCGTCGCCTAAAGGAAATAGGTGAGAAGGCACTGCGGTTGCCTATTCACCTATCTTCCTATATATTGCGGCCTTTCCGGCCGCACGTCGGACAACTTCAAAGACAAGGGGATTGCGCCATCGATGGCGGCGCCATCTACTTATATTTCATATTTGAAGGAAGGAGAAAATAACCACTATGGCAAGAGAGTTCTCCTTGGAAAAGACTCGCAACATAGGGATTATGGCGCACATTGACGCCGGGAAAACGACGACGACTGAACGGATCTTGTTCTATACCGGCCGCGTTCATAAAATCGGGGAAGTGCATGAAGGCGCGGCAACGATGGACTGGATGGAACAAGAACAAGAGCGCGGAATTACGATCACGTCGGCGGCGACAACGGCGCAATGGAAAGGCCATCGCATCAACATCATCGACACGCCGGGGCACGTCGACTTTACGGTCGAGGTTGAGCGTTCGTTGCGCGTATTGGACGGGGCCATCACGGTCTTAGACGCGCAATCGGGCGTTGAACCGCAAACGGAAACCGTTTGGCGCCAAGCGACGACATATGGCGTCCCGCGGATCGTGTTCGTCAACAAAATGGATAAAATCGGCGCCGATTTCTTGTATTCGGTGAAAACGCTCCATGACCGCCTGCAAGCGAACGCCCATCCGGTGCAGCTGCCGATCGGCTCTGAGGATCAATTCTCCGGCATTATCGACTTGGTTGAAATGTGCGCGTACCATTACCATGATGAGCTTGGCAAAAACATTGAGCGCATTGACATTCCGGAAGAATACCGCGATATGGCAGAAGAGTACCATAACAAGCTGATTGAGGCGGTCGCTGAGCTGGACGAAGAATTAATGATGAAATATTTAGAAGGGGAAGAAATCACGACGGAAGAGCTGAAGGCCGCGATCCGCAAAGCGACGATCAGCGTTGAATTCTTCCCGGTCTTCTGCGGCTCGGCATTCAAAAACAAAGGTGTTCAGCTGCTTCTTGACGGCGTTGTCGACTACTTGCCGTCTCCGGTTGACATCCCGGCGATTCGCGGCGTCGTTCCGGATACCGAAGAAGAAGTGACACGCGAAGCAAGCGACGACGCTCCGTTTGCCGCTTTGGCATTTAAAATCATGACTGACCCGTATGTCGGGAAATTGACGTTCATTCGCGTCTACTCTGGAACGCTTGATTCCGGTTCATATGTGATGAACACGACGAAAGGGAAGCGCGAACGGATCGGCCGCTTGTTGCAAATGCACGCGAACCACCGTCAAGAAATTTCGAAAGTCTATGCCGGTGATATTGCCGCAGCGGTAGGTTTAAAAGATACGACGACCGGTGATACTCTATGTGATGAGAAGCATCCTGTCATTTTAGAGTCGATGCAATTCCCAGAACCGGTCATTTCGGTGGCGATCGAGCCGAAGTCGAAAGCCGACCAAGACAAAATGAGCCAAGCGCTGCAAAAATTGCAAGAAGAAGACCCGACTTTCCGCGCTCACACCGACCCGGAAACGGGACAAACGATCATCTCCGGGATGGGCGAGTTGCATCTTGACATCATCGTCGACCGGATGCGCCGTGAATTCAAAGTCGAAGCGAACGTCGGGGCGCCGCAAGTTGCCTACCGCGAAACGTTCCGCAAATCAGCGCAAGTCGAAGGCAAATTCATCCGTCAATCCGGCGGCCGCGGTCAATACGGCCACGTTTGGATCGAATTCTCGCCGAACGAGCGCGGCAAAGGCTTCGAATTCGAGAACGCCATCGTCGGTGGGGTTGTTCCGAAAGAGTATGTGCCGGCCGTCCAAGCTGGATTGGAAGAAGCGATGCAAAACGGCGTCTTAGCCGGCTATCCGGTTGTCGACATTAAAGCGAAACTGTTTGACGGATCGTACCACGATGTCGACTCGAGCGAAATGGCGTTCAAAATCGCTGCTTCCTTGGCATTGAAAAACGCCGCGACGAAGTGCGATCCGGTTCTTTTGGAACCGATCATGAAAGTCGAAGTCGTCATCCCTGAAGAGTACCTCGGTGATATCATGGGCGACATCACGTCCCGTCGCGGCCGCATCGAGGGGATGGAAGCGCGCGGCAACGCCCAAGTCGTCCGGGCGATGGTGCCGCTGGCTGAAATGTTCGGTTATGCGACATCGCTCCGTTCGAACACGCAAGGACGCGGAACGTTCTCGATGGTGTTTGACCACTATGAAGAAGTTCCGAAAAACATCGCCGATGAAATTATCAAAAAAAATAAAGGCGAATAATTGATTTCTCTTGCTAGTTTCGCTATAAATACTTATGTAAGTACGACTTGGGAACATTTTGTTCCCAAGCATCCTATACTTACCTAACCATATAAATTCATATCTTACTTTTAAGGAGGATATCTCTCATGGCTAAAGCGAAATTTGAGCGCACGAAACCGCACGTCAACATTGGCACGATCGGCCACGTTGACCACGGGAAAACGACGTTGACAGCTGCGATCACGACGGTTTTGGCGAAACAAGGGAAAGCCGAAGCAAAAGCGTACGACCAAATCGACGCTGCTCCGGAAGAGCGTGAACGCGGGATTACGATTTCGACGGCGCACGTCGAGTATGAAACAGATGCTCGCCACTATGCGCACGTTGACTGCCCGGGCCACGCTGACTACGTCAAAAACATGATCACGGGCGCGGCGCAAATGGACGGCGCAATCCTTGTTGTATCGGCGGCTGACGGTCCGATGCCGCAAACGCGCGAACACATTCTTCTCTCCCGCCAAGTCGGTGTTCCGTACATCGTTGTATTCTTGAACAAATGCGACATGGTGGACGACGAAGAATTGCTTGAACTTGTTGAAATGGAAGTTCGCGATCTTCTCTCTGAATACGACTTCCCGGGCGATGAAGTGCCGGTCATCAAAGGTTCGGCATTAAAAGCGCTTGAAGGCGACCCGCAATGGGAAGAAAAAATCATTGAACTGATGAATGCGGTTGACGAATACATCCCGACGCCGCAACGTGAAGTGGACAAACCGTTCATGATGCCAATCGAGGACGTCTTCTCGATCACGGGCCGCGGTACGGTTGCAACAGGCCGTGTTGAACGCGGTACGTTGAAAGTTGGCGACCCGGTTGAAATCATCGGTTTGTCGGATGAGCCGAAAACGACGACCGTTACGGGTGTAGAAATGTTCCGCAAACTTCTCGACCAAGCGGAAGCCGGCGACAACATCGGTGCGCTTCTCCGCGGCGTATCGCGCGATGAAGTCGAGCGCGGCCAAGTGTTGGCGAAACCTGGTTCGATCACGCCGCACACGAAATTCAAAGCGCAAGTATACGTCCTGACGAAAGAAGAAGGCGGACGCCATACTCCGTTCTTCTCGAACTACCGTCCGCAATTCTACTTCCGTACGACGGACGTAACGGGCATTATCACGCTTCCGGAAGGCGTCGAAATGGTTATGCCTGGCGACAACGTTGAAATGACGGTTGAACTGATCGCCCCGATTGCGATCGAAGAAGGTACGAAATTCTCGATCCGCGAAGGCGGCCGTACGGTTGGCGCCGGCTCTGTATCGGAAATCATCGAGTAATCGCGGCAAAAAAGGGTGTCCAGCAATGGACATCCTTTTTTTTGATGCCATCTTGACTGTCTGATTGGCGGCCGTGTTGAAAACGGGATGGCAGCTATGTATAATAGAAGAAGTGTGGGAAAAGCGAAGAAATCACTTGCAATCTCGCTTACATACCAGTATAATATCAAATGTTGGTCTTTGACTGCGATGAAGCGGAAGGTTGCTGACACACCCGGCCGCTTTGCCACGGCGGTGTGCAGGAAATTTCCGTGGAGAAGTCTATTTTCAAAATAGGCGAAGAAGGAGGGAAACCAAATGGCAAAAGAAAAAATTCGCATTCGTTTAAAAGCTTACGATCATCGGATTTTAGATCAATCGGCGGAGAAAATTGTGGAAACCGCAAAACGTTCCGGAGCAAAAGTGTCGGGCCCGATCCCGTTGCCGACGGAGAGAACGGTGTATACGATCTTGCGCGCCGTTCATAAGTACAAAGACTCCCGTGAACAATTCGAAATGCGGACGCATAAACGTTTGATCGACATCATCAACCCGACTCCGCAAACGGTGGATTCGTTAATGCGTCTCGATTTGCCGTCGGGCGTTGACATTGAAATTAAACTTTAATCGACTAGGAGGTGTGACAAATGACGAAAGGAATCTTAGGAAGAAAGATCGGTATGACGCAAGTATTTGCGGAAAACGGCGATTTGATTCCGGTAACCGTCATCCATGCGACGCCGAACGTCGTCCTGCAAAAGAAAACGATCGAAAATGACGGTTACGAAGCGATCCAATTAGGTTTTGAGGATATTAGCGAAAAACGCGCCAATAAACCGCAAATTGGCCATGCTGCCAAAGCAAATACGGCACCTAAGCGCTTCATTCGTGAAATCCGCGGCGCCAACATTCATGAATACGAAGTGGGCCAAGAAGTGAAAGTTGACATTTTCAGCGAAGGCGACATCGTCGATGTCACGGGCATTTCCAAGGGGAAAGGCTTCCAAGGCGCGATCAAACGCCACGGTCAATCGCGCGGGCCAATGGCTCACGGTTCCCGTTACCATCGCCGTCCGGGTTCGATGGGGTCCATCGCGCCTAACCGCGTTTTCAAAACGAAAAACTTGCCGGGCCGCATGGGTGGTGAGCGCGTCACGATCCAAAACTTGAAAATCGTCAAAGTGGATCCGGAGCGCAACTTGCTGCTCATTAAAGGCAATGTGCCGGGTCCGAGAAAAGGCTTAGTCATCGTCAAAAGCGCCGTGAAAGCGGCGAAGAAGGCGAAATAACATTCGGCCAAGAAAGGAGGAACTACGTAATGCCAAAAGTAGCATTATACAACCAAAACGGTCAGATGGTCGGCGAAATCGAGTTGAACGACGCCGTTTTTGGGATTGAACCGAATAAGCATGTGTTGTTCGAAGCAGTGATTATGCAACGCGCCTCGATGCGTCAAGGAACGCATAAAACGAAAAACCGCGCTGAAGTGAGCGGCGGCGGTCGTAAGCCATGGCGCCAAAAAGGGACAGGACGCGCCCGTCAAGGTTCGATTCGCGCTCCGCAATGGCGCGGCGGCGGTACGGTCTTTGGTCCAGTTCCGCGCAGCTACAGCTACAAACTGCCGAAAAAAGTTCGCCGTTTGGCGATCAAATCAGCGCTATCGTCAAAAGTGCTGGAAAATGAGATTGTAGTCTTGGATCAACTGTCGCTCGAAGCACCAAAGACGAAAGAAATGGTCAAAATTTTAAACAATCTCGCAGTGGATCGGAAAGCACTTATTGTGACCGACGAGCTGAATGAGAATGTATATCTGTCGGCGCGCAACATCCCGGGCGTAAAAGTGGTTGCTGCCAACGGCATCAATGTGCTCGATGTGCTCAACCATGACAAACTCGTCATTACGAAGGCGGCCGTGGAGAAAGTAGAGGAGGTGCTTGCATAATGAAAGACCCTCGCGACATTATTAAGCGCCCCATCATCACGGAAAATACAATGAACTTGATCGGGCAAAAAAAATATACGTTTGAGGTCGACGTCAAAGCGAACAAGACGGAAGTGAAAGACGCCGTCGAGAAAATTTTTGGCGTTAAAGTAGCTAAAGTGAACATTATGAACTATAAAGGGAAATTCAAACGCGTCGGCCGTTACAGCGGCTATACGAACCGCCGCCGCAAAGCGATCGTAACGCTGACGCCGGACAGCAAAGAGATCGAACTGTTTGAAGTGTAACATTATACCAACGAAGGAGGGACATTCCGATGGCGATCAAAAAGTACAAACCGACATCGAACGGCCGTCGCGGCATGACGGTGCTTGATTTCTCGGAAATTACGACGGATCAGCCGGAAAAATCGTTGCTTGCTCCGTTAAAGAAAAAGGCGGGCCGCAACAATCAAGGGAAAATTACGGTGCGCCATCAAGGCGGCGGCCATAAACGCCAATATCGGATTATCGACTTTAAACGCGACAAAGACGGAATTCCGGGACGCGTTGCTACGATTGAATACGATCCGAACCGTTCCGCCAACATCGCGCTCATCAACTATGCAGACGGTGAAAAACGCTACATCATTGCGCCGAAAAACTTGAAAGTCGGCATGGAAATCATGTCCGGTCCAGATGCGGACATTAAAATCGGCAATGCGCTTCCGCTTGAGAACATCCCGGTCGGTACGCTCGTTCACAATATCGAGCTGAAACCAGGCCGCGGCGGGCAATTGGTGCGTGCAGCTGGTACGTCGGCGCAAGTGCTCGGGAAAGAAGGAAAATACGTCATCGTTCGTTTGGCTTCCGGCGAAGTGCGCATGATTTTAGGCAAATGCCGCGCAACGGTTGGTGAAGTCGGCAACGAGCAACACGAACTTGTCAACATCGGGAAAGCAGGACGAGCTCGCTGGTTGGGGATTCGTCCGACAGTTCGCGGTTCGGTTATGAACCCGGTTGACCACCCGCACGGCGGTGGTGAAGGGAAAGCGCCAATCGGACGCAAGTCGCCAATGACGCCATGGGGCAAACCGACGCTTGGGTACAAAACCCGCAAAAAGAAAAACAAATCGGATAAATTCATCATCCGTCGCCGCAAGAAATAATGAACGAGCGCAATTCAGAAGGGAGGTTCACTTATGGGTCGCAGCTTGAAAAAAGGTCCGTTTTGCGATGAGCATTTGATGAAAAAAATCGAAAAACTGAATGCAACTGGGCAAAAACAAGTGATCAAAACGTGGTCTCGCCGTTCGACGATCTTCCCGCAGTTTGTTGGGCATACGATCGCGGTGTACGACGGCCGCAAACACGTTCCGGTCTACATTACGGAAGACATGGTCGGGCACAAACTCGGTGAATTTGCGCCGACGCGCACGTTCCGCGGCCATGCTGGCGATGACAAGAAAACGAAACGGTAATGAGAGGAGGTTTTAGATATGCAAGCTAAAGCTGTTGCGAGAACCGTTCGCATCGCTCCTCGTAAAGCGCGCTTAGTCATTGATTTGATTCGCGGGAAAGAAGTGGGCGAAGCGTTCGCCATTTTGCGCCATACGCCAAAAGCGGCTTCCCCAATCATTGAGAAAGTGTTGAAATCGGCAGTTGCCAACGCTGAACACAACTATGACATGGACGTCAACAACTTGGTCATCACTCAAGCGTATGTCGACGAAGGCCCGACGCTGAAACGTTTCCGTCCGCGCGCCATGGGACGGGCAAGCGCCATTAACAAACGCACAAGCCATATTACGATCGTCGTTTCAGAAAAGAAGGAGGGATAATCCGTGGGTCAAAAGGTCAACCCGATCGGTCTGCGCATCGGCATCATTCGTGACTGGGAATCAAGATGGTATGCGGAAAAAGACTATGCAGATCTGTTGCACGAAGACTTGAAAATCCGTGAATACATTAGCAAACGCCTGCAAGACGCGGCCGTCTCCCGCGTGGAGATTGAACGGGCAGCCAACCGCGTCAACGTAACGATCCATACCGCCAAACCGGGCATGGTCATCGGGAAAGGCGGTTCGGAAGTGGAAGCGCTCCGTAAAGCGCTCGCACAATTGACCGGTAAACGCGTCCATATCAACATTGTAGAAATCAAAAAACCGGACTTGGATGCACGTCTTGTTGCTGAAAATATCGCTCGTCAGCTTGAAAACCGCGTATCGTTCCGTCGGGCGCAAAAACAAGCGATCCAACGTGCGATGCGCGCTGGGGCGAAAGGAATCAAAACGATGGTATCCGGCCGTTTAGGCGGGGCTGACATCGCTCGTTCGGAGCATTACAGCGAAGGGACGGTTCCACTCCATACGTTGCGCGCTGACATTGACTATGGAACAGCAGAAGCGGATACGACGTACGGAAAAATCGGCGTGAAAGTATGGATTTATCGTGGAGAAGTCCTTCCGACCAAGAAAAAAGCTGAGGAAGGAGGAAAATAATCATGTTAATGCCAAAACGCGTCAAATATCGCCGTGAACATCGCGGACGGATGAAAGGCCGGGCGAAAGGCGGCACGGAAGTTCATTTCGGTGAATTTGGGTTGCAAGCATTAGAATCAGCTTGGATTACGAACCGGCAAATCGAAGCAGCCCGTCGGGCGATGACCCGTTACATGAGACGGGGCGGGAAAGTATGGATCCGCATTTTCCCTTCCAAACCGTATACGGCAAAACCGCTTGAAGTGCGGATGGGTTCCGGTAAAGGGGCGCCGGAAGGCTGGGTCGCCGTTGTCAAACCGGGCAAAGTGATGTTTGAAGTGGGTGGTGTTTCTGAGGAAGTGGCACGTGAAGCATTGCGTCTCGCTTCTCACAAACTTCCGATCAAATGCAAATTTGTAAAACGTGAAGAAACTGGTGGTGAAGCGTAATGAAAGCGAAAGAAATCCGTGAGTTGACCACTGCCGAAATCGAACAAAAAATTAAAGCATTGAAGGAAGAATTGTTCAACCTTCGCTTCCAACTGGCCACAGGTCAATTGGAAAACACGGCGCGCATCCGCCAAGTGCGCAAAGACATCGCCCGCATGAAAACGATCATTCGCGAACGTGAGCTCGCTGCCAATAAATAATGTGTGTTTGAGAGGAGGTTTGTGGAATGAGCCAACGCAATCAACGCAAAGTGTACGTTGGGCGGGTTGTATCGGACAAAATGGACAAAACGATCACCGTGTTGGTCGAAACGTACAAAAAACATCCGCTGTACGGCAAACGCGTGAAATATTCGAAAAAATATAAAGCGCATGATGAACATAACATCGCTAAAGTCGGCGATATCGTAAAAATTATGGAAACTCGCCCGCTGTCGGCCACAAAACGCTTCCGCTTAGTGGAAGTCATCGAAAAAGCGGTTGTTCTGTAATCGTTCTTCGCTTAGGTCGGAGAGATAATTCCGAAAGGAGGTTTCGTCGATGATTCAACAAGAATCTCGCTTAAAAGTAGCTGATAACTCTGGTGCACGTGAAGTGCTTGTCATTAAAGTGCTCGGAGGTTCGGGCCGCCGCTATGCGAACATCGGTGACGTCGTTGTGGCGACGGTCAAAGATGCGACACCAGGTGGCGTTGTTAAAAAAGGTCAAGTCGTTAAAGCGGTTGTTGTCCGCACGAAACGCGGGGTGCGCCGTCCGGACGGCTCGTACATCCGTTTTGACGAAAACGCCTGCGTCATCATCCGCGATGACAAAAGTCCGCGCGGCACGCGTATTTTTGGACCGGTTGCCCGCGAATTGCGCGATAAAGACTTCATGAAAATCATTTCTTTAGCTCCGGAAGTTATTTAATGGAACGGAACAGCGTTTCAAGGAGGTGCGAATGCGATGCATGTAAAAAAAGGCGATAAAGTGCAAGTAATCTCCGGCAAGGACAAAGGCAAACAAGGCGTCATTCTGGCGGCGTTTCCGAAGAAAAACCGCGTCATCGTCGAAGGCGTCAACATTGTGAAAAAGCATGCGAAACCGTCGCAAGCGAATCCGCAAGGTGGCATCATTGAAAAAGAAGCGCCGATCCACGTTTCGAAAGTCATGCCGCTCGACCCGAAAACGGGTGAACCGACGCGCATCGGCTACAAAATTGTCGATGGCAAAAAAGTGCGCTATGCGAAAAAATCCGGTGAGATTTTGGATAAATAACCGTGACGCAGGAAGGGAGGTACTTTTATGAACCGCCTGAAAGAGAAGTATTTAAACGAAGTCGTACCCGCTCTCATGAGCAAGTTCAACTATAAATCGATCATGCAAGTGCCAAAAATCGAAAAAATCGTCATCAACATGGGTGTCGGCGATGCGGTGCAAAACCCGAAAGCATTAGACAGCGCCGTTGAGGAGCTGACGTTGATCGCCGGCCAGCGTCCGGTGGTAACGCGTGCGAAAAAATCGATCGCCGGCTTCCGTCTTCGTCAAGGGATGCCGATTGGTGCGAAAGTGACGCTGCGCGGCGAACGGATGTATGAGTTTCTCGATAAGTTGATTTCGGTCTCGCTTCCGCGCGTGCGCGACTTCCGCGGCGTATCGAAAAAGTCGTTTGACGGCCGCGGCAACTATACGCTCGGCATTAAAGAGCAGCTCATTTTCCCTGAGATTGACTATGATAAAGTGAACAAAGTGCGCGGCATGGACATCGTGATCGTCACAACGGCCAACACGGATGAAGAAGCTCGTGAACTGCTGGCGTTGCTCGGCATGCCATTCCAAAAATAATGATCCCATAACGCAAGGGAGGCGAAATCGTGGCTAAAAAATCGATGATCGCGAAACAAAAACGGACGCCGAAGTTTAAAGTGAGAGCGTACACCCGTTGCGAGCGCTGCGGCCGCCCGCACTCGGTCTACCGCAAATTTAAATTGTGCCGTATTTGTTTCCGTGAGCTCGCATACAAAGGTCAACTTCCAGGCATCAAAAAAGCCAGCTGGTAATCAACCCATTGATTGGGAAGGAGGTAAAACATAATGGTGATGACAGATCCAATTGCTGATATGCTGACTCGCATCCGCAATGCGAACATGGTGCGTCACGAAAAGCTCGAAGTCCCGGCTTCGAAAATCAAGCGGGAAATCGCCGAAATTTTAAAGCGCGAAGGGTTTATTCGTGATTATGAATATATCGAAGACAACAAACAAGGCATTCTCCGCATCTTCTTGAAATACGGTCCGAACAACGAACGTGTCATTACCGGGCTGAAACGCATCAGCAAACCGGGGCTGCGCGTTTACGTCAAAGCCCATGAAGTGCCGCGCGTCCTGAACGGCTTAGGGATCGCGATTCTTTCGACATCGCAAGGCATCTTAACAGACAAAGAAGCACGGCAAAAAGGCACGGGCGGCGAAGTAATCGCCTACGTTTGGTAATCTATCTGCTCAAGAATGGAGGTGTTTTTGACATGTCACGTGTCGGCAAAAAACCAATTGAAATTCCTGCCGGTGTCACCGTTACGGTCAACGGCAACACGGTTACGGTCAAAGGGCCGAAAGGGGAACTGACCCGCACGTTCCATCCAGATATGACGATCACTGTTGAGGGCAATGTGATCACCGTTACGCGTCCAAGCGATGAAAAGCATCATCGCGCGCTCCATGGCACGACGCGCAGCTTGCTCGCCAACATGGTCGAAGGCGTTTCGAAAGGTTATGAAAAAGCGCTCGAACTCGTTGGTGTCGGGTACCGGGCGTCGAAACAAGGGAAAAAGCTCGTATTGAGCGTTGGTTATTCTCATCCGGTAGAAATTGAGCCGGAAGAAGGGCTTGAAATTGAAGTGCCATCCCAAACGAAAATCATCGTCAAAGGGGCAGACAAACAGCGCGTCGGCGAACTGGCCGCCAACATTCGCGCGGTTCGTCCGCCAGAGCCGTATAAAGGCAAAGGCATCCGCTACGAAGGCGAACTTGTGCGCCTGAAAGAAGGCAAAACTGGTAAATAACGCGGCATAGCGAAGCGAAAGGAGTGACATTCGATGATCACGAAAGTTGACCGAAACGCGGTTCGGAAGAAAAGACACGCGCGCATCCGCAAAAAAATCTTCGGCACGGCTGAACGTCCGCGGTTGAGCGTGTTCCGTTCAAATAAACATATTTACGCGCAAATTATCGATGATACAAAATCGTCAACGATCGTCAGCGCCTCGACGTTGGATAAAGAGTTTGGCTTAGATTCGACGAACAACATTGAGGCAGCGAAAAAAGTCGGCGAACTTGTCGCCAAACGTGCGTTGGAAAAAGGCATTAAAAAAGTCGTGTTCGACCGTGGCGGATATTTGTATCACGGACGGGTAAAAGCATTGGCAGACGCCGCCCGCGAAGCCGGCTTGGAATTCTAATTACAAAGGAGGGACAACGATGCGTCGTATCGATCCAAACAAACTTGAATTGGAAGAGCGTGTAGTCGCGGTCAACCGTGTAGCAAAAGTCGTGAAAGGCGGACGTCGCCTGCGCTTTTCAGCTCTCGTCGTCGTCGGCGATAAAAACGGCCATGTCGGATTTGGCACCGGAAAAGCACAAGAGGTTCCAGAAGCGATCCGCAAAGCGATTGAAGATGCGAAGAAAAACTTGATTGAAGTGCCGATCGTCGGCACAACGATTCCGCATGAAGTCATCGGCCATTTCGGTGCCGGGGAAATCATTTTGAAACCCGCTTCCGAAGGTACCGGGGTCATCGCTGGGGGTCCGGCGCGTGCTGTATTAGAGCTGGCGGGCATCAGCGACATCTTGTCGAAATCGATCGGCTCGAACACGCCAATCAACATGGTGCGCGCAACGTTTGATGGGCTGAAACAATTAAAACGCGCCGAAGACGTAGCGAGATTGCGCGGCAAAACAGTCGAGGAACTGTTAGGATAAGGAGGGAACGATCATGGCAAAAAAACTGGCGATTACCCTCACGCGCAGCGTGATTGGCCGTCCGGAAGACCAACGCGTTACCGTCAGAACGCTCGGCCTGCGGAAAATGCACCAAACGGTCGTCCATAATGACAATCCTGCGATCCGCGGGATGATCAATAAAGTGGCCCACCTTGTCAAAGTCAAAGAAATTGAAGAATAATGAATCATAAGGAGGTGCTTTGCCATGAAACTTCATGAATTGCAACCAGCGCCGGGATCCCGGAAGAAAGCTGTGCGCGTCGGCCGCGGGATCGGTTCGGGCAACGGCAAAACGTCCGGCCGCGGTCAAAAGGGTCAAAATGCTCGCTCTGGCGGAGGAGTTCGCCTTGGATTTGAAGGAGGACAAACCCCGCTGTTCCGCCGCTTGCCGAAACGCGGGTTTACGAACATCAATCGGAAAGAATATGCGGTCGTGAATTTGGAAAAACTGAACCGCTTTGAAGACGGAACGGAAGTAACGCCTGAATTGCTCCTTGAAACGGGCGTCATCAGCAAGCTGAAATCGGGCGTGAAAATTTTGGGCAAAGGCCAAATCGAGAAAAAACTGACGGTCAAAGCGCATAAGTTCTCGGCATCGGCGAAAGAGGCCATTGAAGCGGCTGGCGGTAAAACTGAGGTGATTTAATGTTTCGGACAATCTCCAACTTTATGCGCGTCAGTGATATTCGAAACAAAATCATTTTCACTCTTCTTATGCTGATTGTGTTCCGCATTGGAACATTCATCCCCGTTCCGGGCGTGAACACGGATGTGTTGAAAGTGCAAGATGAATTGAATGCATTCGGCGTCCTGAACATTTTTGGCGGCGGGGCGTTGCAAAACTTTTCAATCTTTGCGATGGGCGTGATGCCCTACATTACGGCATCGATTATCGTTCAGCTGCTGCAAATGGACGTCGTTCCAAAATTTACGGAGTGGTCGAAGCAAGGCGAAGTTGGCCGGCGTAAATTAGCTCAGTTTACCCGCTATTTCACGGTCGTGCTCGGGTTTATCCAAGCCATCGGCATGTCGTACGGCTTTAACAATTTAGCCGGGGGGATGCTGATCAAAAATCCGGGCATCGGCACGTATTTGCTGATCGCGGTTGTCTTGACCGCCGGCACCGCATTTTTAATGTGGCTTGGCGAACAGATCACCGCGAAAGGCGTGGGCAATGGCATTTCGATCATTATTTTCGCCGGGATTGTCTCAGGCATTCCGACGGTCTTGAATCAAATTTACGCCCAACAGTTTGAAAATGTCGGGGAAGATGTGTTTTTGCGCATCGTCCGGCTCCTGCTTGTGGCGTTGGCGGTCGTTGCCGTCATCGTTGGCGTCATTTACATCCAGCAGGCGTTCCGGAAAATTCCGATTCAATACGCGAAGCGGCTTGAGGGCCGGAGCCCGGTCGGCGGCCACTCGACCCATTTGCCGCTCAAAGTGAACCCAGCGGGAGTCATTCCGGTCATTTTCGCTGTATCGTTTTTGATTGCACCACCGACGATTGCATCGTTTTTTGGCACGAATGATGTAACATTGTGGATTCGCCGAACGTTTGATTATACGCATCCGGTTGGGATGATCATTTACGTCGTGCTCATCATCGCGTTTACGTACTTTTATGCGTTTGTTCAAGTCAATCCGGAGCAAATGGCGGATAATTTGAAAAAACAAGGCGGCTATATCCCTGGTATTCGTCCTGGAAAAAATACGCAAGAGTATGTGACGAGAATTTTATACCGGCTGACGCTGGTCGGATCAATCTTTTTGGCGGTTGTCGCCGTGCTGCCGGTGTTCTTTGTGAACTTTGCCAACTTGCCACCTTCCGCACGAATCGGCGGTACGAGCTTGCTTATTGTCGTCGGCGTGGCGCTTGAGACGATGAAACAGCTTGAGAGCCAGCTGGTGAAACGCCATTACCGTGGATTCATCAAATAAAGAAGGCAAGAACGGACGTCCCTTGCCGATAGGGGGGAGTTAGGATGAATTTAGTGCTGATGGGGCTGCCGGGTGCCGGCAAAGGCACGCAGGCCGAGAAAATTGTCGAGGCTTACGGAATTCCGCATATTTCAACGGGAGATATGTTTCGAGCGGCGATCAAAGAAGGGACGCCGCTAGGGTTGCAGGCAAAGCAGTATATGGACCGCGGCGATCTTGTCCCGGATGAGGTGACGATCGGCATCGTCCGCGAACGGCTGAGCAAAGAGGATTGCCAAAATGGTTTTTTGCTCGATGGATTCCCGCGCACGGTCGCCCAAGCAGAAGCGCTCGAAACAATGCTAGTGGAAATTGGGCGCAAGCTTGATTATGTCATCCATATCGACGTTCGCCAAGAGGTCTTAATGGAGCGCCTGACCGGCAGACGCATTTGCCGCAATTGCGGAGCAACGTACCATCTTGTCTTTCATCCGCCGGCGAAACCGGGTGTATGTGATAAATGCGGGGGAGAGCTGTACCAGCGCCCCGATGATAATGAAGCAACGGTGGCTAACCGGCTTGAGGTCAATATGAAACAAATGAAGCCGCTCCTCGATTTTTACGAGCAAAAAGGCTATTTGCGCCACATTAACGGCGAACAGGAAATGGAAAAGGTGTTTGCTGATATTCGTGAATTGCTCGGGGGACTTGCTCGATGATTCGTTGCAAAACCGCGCAGGAAATTGCTTTGATGCGCGAGGCGGGAAAAATCGTTTCCCTTACATTGAAAGAATTGCAAAAGCACATTCGTCCCGGGATCACAACAAAGGAACTGGACGCCATCGCGGAGGAAGTGATTCGTTCCCATGGCGCCATTCCGTCGTTTAAAGGGTATCAAGGGTTTCCGGGAAGCATTTGCGCCTCGGTGAATGAAGAGCTCGTGCACGGGATTCCCAGCGGCCGCGTATTGCGGGAAGGCGATATTATTACGATCGATGTCGGCGCGCAGTATGAAGGCTATCATGCTGACTCGGCCTGGACGTATCCAGTTGGGGACATCGACGCCGAGACGAAACGATTGCTTGACGTGACAGAGCAATCGCTGTATGTCGGGCTCGCCGAGGCAAAGCCGGGCGCTCGTTTAACGAACATCTCCCATGCGATTCAAACGTACGTCGAAGCGCATCACTTTTCCGTTGTTCGCGAGTATGTCGGGCATGGAATTGGTCAACACTTACATGAAGACCCACAAATCCCACATTATGGGCCACCGAACAAAGGCCCAATTTTGCGGCCAGGGATGGCGCTGTGCATCGAACCGATGGTCAATGCCGGCAGCCGTTACGTGAAAACGTTGGCCGACGATTGGACCGTCGTCACGGCCGATGGAAAACGGTGCGCCCATTTCGAACATACGATTGTCATTACAGAAGATGGCTACGAAATTTTAACACAT
Source organism: Geobacillus proteiniphilus (assembly GCF_001908025.1). Classification (GTDB taxonomy): domain Bacteria; phylum Bacillota; class Bacilli; order Bacillales; family Anoxybacillaceae; genus Geobacillus; species Geobacillus proteiniphilus. Next base: position 13,280 of record NZ_MQMG01000017.1, on the reverse strand, counting down.
TGTGGAAATGAGTCCCCCACTTCATAAGTGGGAAGGGGCGAACGTCTTCTCGATCATCATGGACATCACGTTCGGTTTTGCGTAACACAATGTTACTCATTCGAAGGAGGGAGAGCCGCTCGATGGCGAAAGATGATGTAATTGAAGTGGAAGGCACCGTCGTCGAAACATTGCCAAATGCGATGTTTCGTGTAGAATTAGAAAATGGGCACACGGTGTTGGCTCATGTATCGGGCAAGATCCGCATGCATTTCATTCGCATTTTGCCTGGCGACCGGGTGACGGTGGAGCTGTCGCCGTATGATTTGACGCGTGGACGGATCACGTATCGATATAAATAAAGGAATGCACTCCGTTCAATAGGGAGGTAAACAACATGAAAGTAAGACCATCTGTTAAACCGATTTGCGAAAAGTGCAAAGTTATTCGCAGACGCGGCAAAGTTATGGTGATTTGCGAAAATCCGAAGCATAAACAACGCCAAGGGTAATTTTCAAGGAGGTGTATCATATGGCACGCATTGCAGGTGTCGATATTCCGCGTGATAAACGGGTAGTCATTTCGTTAACATACATTTATGGGATCGGCAAACCGACAGCACAAAAAATCTTAAAAGAAGCCGGCGTATCGGAAGACACACGCGTTCGCGACTTAACGGAAGAAGAGCTTAGCCGCATTCGTGAAATCGTCGGCCGCTTAAAAGTGGAAGGCGATTTGCGCCGTGAAGTATCGTTAAATATTAAACGGTTGATGGAGATCGGCTGCTATCGTGGTCTTCGCCATCGCCGCGGATTGCCGGTTCGCGGCCAAAACACGAAAAACAATGCCCGCACGCGCAAAGGTCCGCGCCGCACGGTAGCGAACAAGAAAAAATAATCACGCAAAGGAGGTCATTTGACGAATGGCACGCAGAACAAACACTCGTAAACGCCGGGTAAGAAAAAATATTGATACAGGCATCGCCCATATCCGTTCAACGTTCAACAACACGATCGTAACGATTACGGATGTTCATGGCAACGCCATTGCTTGGGCGAGCGCTGGTTCGCTGGGGTTCAAAGGTTCGCGCAAATCAACGCCGTTTGCGGCGCAAATGGCGGCTGAAGCAGCAGCGAAAGCGTCGATGGAACATGGCATGAAAACGGTCGAAGTGAACGTCAAAGGTCCGGGGGCTGGCCGTGAGGCAGCGATCCGTGCATTGCAAGCAGCCGGGTTGGAAATTACGGCGATCAAAGACGTCACTCCAATCCCGCACAATGGATGCCGTCCGCCAAAACGTCGCCGCGTGTAACGCCCCTGTATAGAATTTGCGCCATTGTCAATAATGGGATATGATAAAGACCATGGCAGGCAAGCGTAAAGAGAGATTCATGGGGGAATGTAGTTAGGCGTGTACCGTTTGATCGGGGTCTCGACGTTTTGAAGGAGGGTATAATAATCGATGATTGAAATTGAAAAGCCGAAAATTGAAACGGTCGAACTGAGCGAAGATGCCAAATACGGCAAATTCGTCGTCGAACCGCTTGAGCGTGGATATGGTACAACCTTAGGGAACTCCTTGCGTCGTATCCTATTGTCTTCACTCCCTGGTGCAGCTGTAACATCGGTGCAAATCGACGGCGTCTTGCATGAGTTTTCAACGATTGACGGCGTCGTTGAAGATGTGACAGCCATCATTTTGAATATCAAAAAACTAGCGTTGAAAATTTATTCAGACGAAGAGAAAACGTTGGAGATTGATGTGCAGGGTGAAGGAGTTGTCACGGCTGCCGATATCACTCACGACAGCGATGTAGAAATTTTAAACCCGGACCTTCATATCGCGACGCTGGCGGAAGGCGGCCGCCTGCGCATGCGCATGACCGCTAAGCGGGGGCGCGGATATGTTCCTGCTGAGGCGAATAAGCGCGAAGACCAGCCCATCGGCGTCATTCCGATCGATTCCATTTATACGCCGGTCTCCCGAGTTTCTTATCAAGTCGAGAATACAAGGGTCGGCCAAGTGACCGACTATGACAAGCTGACCATTGATGTGTGGACGGATGGAAGCATCGGGCCGAAAGAGGCCATTTCCCTTGGAGCGAAAATTTTAACGGAGCACTTGAACATTTTTGTCGGCTTGACGGATGAGGCGCAAAACGCGGAGATCATGGTCGAGAAAGAGGACGATCAAAAAGAAAAAGTGCTCGAAATGACGATCGAGGAACTCGATCTTTCGGTTCGTTCCTACAATTGCTTGAAGCGGGCCGGCATCAACACTGTTCAAGAACTGACGCAAAAAACGGAAGAAGATATGATGAAAGTGCGCAACCTCGGCCGCAAGTCGCTTGAGGAAGTGAAAGCGAAACTGGCTGAGCTTGGCCTCAGCCTGCGCAAAGACGACTAAGCGCCGGCCTCCGCCGGCAAGCCGGAAACACACTTTCACCATATCGCTTTGATGATGACCACCATGAGGAACACATCACTTTAAAAGGGAGGGACATTTGATGTCGTACAGAAAATTAGGACGCACGACTTCGCAACGAAAAGCACTGCTTCGCGACTTGGCAACAGACTTAATCATCAACGAACGCATTGAAACGACGGAAGCGCGGGCGAAAGAACTGCGCTCGGTCATGGAAAAAATGATTACGCTCGGCAAACGCGGCGATTTGCATGCCCGCCGCCAAGCAGCGGCATTCATCCGCAAGGAGGTCGCCAACAGCGAAACCGGCCAGGATGCGTTGCAAAAGCTGTTCAGTGACATTGCGCCGCGCTACCAAGATCGCCAAGGCGGCTATACGCGCATTATGAAACTTGGTCCTCGCCGCGGTGACGGGGCGCCGATGGTCATTATTGAACTCGTGTAACGGTTTCATTTCAACAAGGGCGAGACAGTTTCGTTTGAACTGGATCTATGCCCTTTTTTTGTTTACCATCATTTAGCAGGCTGCGTTTGCAACGCGGCGAAGCAAGGGGAAACGATCATGGCCGAACCAATCTTGTCGATCGAGGGAGTATCCTTTCGCTATCCAAATCAATCCGACTATGCGGTGCAAAACGTCAGCTTCACGGCCGAGCGCGGGGAGTGGCTGGCGATCGTCGGTCATAACGGATCCGGCAAATCAACCATCGCCCGGATGCTAATCGGCTTGCTTCGGCCGGAGCGGGGCGCCATTCGCTTGTTTGGACGCCTTTTGAACGACGCGACCGTTTGGGAGGTGCGCCGCCGCGTTGGCCTTGTGTTCCAGAACCCGGACAACCAGTTTGTCGGTGCGACCGTTGAAGACGACATCGCTTTTGCCCTTGAAAACAACGGCATTCCGCGTTCGGAAATGGTCGAGCGCATTCGCGAGGCCATTCGCCAAGTCCATATGGAGCCGTTTCTCCATTATGAGCCGCACCGATTGTCTGGGGGGCAAAAACAGCGCGTCGCCATCGCTGGCATTTTGGCGCTCCGCCCCGATATGATCATTTTGGACGAAGCGACATCGATGCTTGACCCGCGTGGAAGGGAAGAAGTGCTTGAGACGGTGCGCCGCCTGAACCGCCAGCAGCGCATTACTGTCTTGTCGATCACCCATGATTTGGAAGAGGCAGCGAAGGCGGACCGCCTCATTGTGATGAACAAAGGCGAAGTGATGGCAGAAGGGACGCCGGAGCAAATCTTTCGGCTCGGAAGCAAGCTCGAGCGAATCGGTCTTGATTTGCCGTTTGCCGTGAAAATGGGCAGCCGCTTGCGGGAACAAGGCATTCCGCTTCGGGCTGGATATTTCACGACAGAGGAGTTGGTCGAGGAGCTATGGACATTGTATTCGAAAAAGTAGAGCATGTGTACAACGCCCGTTCACCGCTTGCCCGCCGGGCGCTCTATGATGTCAATGTCGCAATCCGAAGCGGGGCGTACGTCGCCGTGGTTGGGCATACGGGTTCAGGAAAATCGACCCTCCTTCAGCATTTAAACGGGTTGCTGCAACCGACAAGCGGCGCGGTGAAGATCGGCGAAGAGACGATCACGAGCAATAAGCGGCCAAAGCAGCTGAAACCGCTGCGCAAAAAGGTCGGGGTCGTCTTCCAGTTCCCGGAGCATCAATTGTTTGAAGAAACGGTGGAGAAAGATATTTGTTTTGGCCCGCTCAATTTTGGCGTGCCGGAAGACGAGGCGAAACGGAAGGCGCGGGAGCTCATTAAGCTCGTCGGGTTGAGTGAAGACGTATTGGCGAAATCGCCGTTTGATTTGAGCGGAGGGCAAATGCGGCGCGTCGCCATCGCCGGCGTGCTCGCGCTTGAACCAGAAGTGCTTGTGCTCGATGAACCGACCGCGGGCCTTGATCCGCGCGGGCGCAAAGAGATGATGGAGATGTTTTATCACCTCCATCGTGAGAAGCAGTTGACAACCGTTCTCGTCACCCACAGCATGGAAGATGCCGCCCGCTACGCTGATGAGATCGTCGTCATGCATGAAGGGACGGTGTGGGGGCATGGAACGCCGGAAGAGATGTTTCGCGACGCTGACAAACTGGCTGCCATCGGTTTGAGCGTGCCGGAAACGGTCAAATTGAAACAGCAGCTCGAAAAGCGGTTCGGCGTTGTCATTCCGTCGCCATGCTTGACGTTGGAACAGACAGCGGAAGCCATCCAGCAATTGTTCTCCAAGGTGAGCGTCCATGACTAATCATTTGATTATCGGGCAATATGTGCCTGGTCATTCCGTCATTCATCGCTTAGACCCGCGCGCCAAACTATTGATCGTGTTTGCCTACGTCCTGATCGTCTTTTTGGCGAACAATGCGGCGACGTATGCACTGCTGTCGCTGTTTGCGCTTGCCTTTGCAGCGCTGTCTCGCATCCCGTTTTCGTTCATTGCCCGCGGCTTGAAACCGATTTTATGGGTCGTTTTGTTTACATTGCTGTTGCATCTCTTCATGACGAAAGAAGGAGATGTCATCTACCAAATCGGTGCGCTCTCTGTATATGAAGGCGGCATCAAGCAAGGGATCTTTATTTCCCTAAGGTTTTTGCTCCTTGTATTGATGACGACGATGTTGACGTTGACGACGACGCCGATTGAAGTGACCGATGGCGTCGAAAGCTTGCTTGGGCCGCTCAAAAAGATGCGCGTTCCTGTCCATGAGCTCGCCTTGATGATGGCCATTTCGCTTCGATTCATTCCAACATTGATGGAAGAGACGGAAAAAATTATGAAAGCACAGGCGGCCCGCGGCGTTGATTTTTCTGGCGGCCGTTTTTCCGAACGGATGAAAGCCATTGTCTCACTGCTTGTGCCTCTGTTTATCAGCTCGTTCAAACGAGCCGATGAGCTGGCGACAGCCATGGAGGCGCGCGGCTATCGCGGCGGGGAAGGGCGGACGAAATTCCGCCAGCTCGCTTGGAAGCCGGTGGACACCGTGTTTTTAGCGGCCGTGGCGTTGCTGGCTGCATTGCTTTGTCTATTACGATCATAGCGGAGGAAGGCCATGACAACACGGATCAAATGCATCATTGCCTATGATGGCACCCACTTTTCCGGCTACCAAATCCAGCCGGGAAAGCGGACGGTGCAAGGCGAGTTTGAGGAAGTGCTTCGGCGGATGCATAAAGGGACGGAAGTGCGTGTGGCGGCTTCCGGAAGGACGGATGCCGGCGTTCATGCCTATGGGCAAGTGATCCACTTTGATACGCCGCTTTCCCTTTCCTCGGAGCAGTGGAAAAAGGCGTTGAACGCCCAGCTGCCGGATGATATCGTCGTTCGCTTTGTACAGGAGGCCGATGCAGACTTCCACGCCCGTTTTTCGGCGAAAGCGAAAGAATACCGCTATAAAGTATGGACGGCTGCCGAACGCGACGTGTTTCGCCGCCATTATTGCGCATGGCACCCATATTCGCTGCATATCAGCGCGATGAACGAGGCGCTCCGTTTGCTTCATGGAACGCACGATTTTACAAGCTTTTGTTCCGCAAAAACGTCGATCGAAGACCGGGTGCGCACCATGTATCGGGCTGAAGTGAAGGCCGACGGCCCGATGCTCGAGTTTCGGTTTGTCGGCAGCGGCTTTTTATACAACATGGTGCGCATTATCGTTGGCACGGTGCTTGAAGTCGGTCAAGGGAAGCGTTCTCCTGCCGACATTTCGATGTTGCTTGCGGCGAAAGATCGGCGCCTCGCTGGTCCAACCGCGCCGGCCGAAGGGCTGTATTTATGGCGCGTATACTATGAGGATGAATGTTTGGACCACTCATTGGCGTACGGCTGATGGTTTTCCCCCGGCTTTCGAAGACAACGAGTCCTTGTGTAACATCTTCTTGACATTGGCGCGCCGGCAAGCTATTATATCATATGGCATGTATTTTCCACGATTAGCCCCGGACAATAATCGTGTTGAAATAAACGACCCATTTGTTTGTTCATTTTTTATTTTAGGAGGGAATTGCATTGCGTACGACTTACATGGCGAAACCGAATGAAGTAGAGCGTAAATGGTACGTTGTCGACGCAGCTGGCAAAACGTTAGGCCGCTTAGCCAGCGAAGTAGCGGCGCTGTTGCGCGGCAAACATAAACCGACGTTCACTCCGCACGTTGACTGCGGAGATCACGTCATCGTCATCAATGCGGACAAAGTCGAACTGACTGGGAAAAAGTTGACGAAAAAACTGTACTATCGCCACAGCTTATATCCGGGTGGCTTAAAAGTAAGAACAGCGCTGGAAATGCGTACGAACTACCCGGAACAAATGATCGAACGTGCGGTGCGTGGCATGCTTCCAAAAGGCAGCCTTGGCCGGCAAATGTTCAAAAAGTTGCACGTTTACCGTGGAAGCGAACATCCGCATCAAGCACAAAAACCAGAAGTGTATGAACTTCGCGGATAATCATAAGGGAGGGTATGATTTTGGCACAAGTACAATATTACGGCACAGGTCGTCGCAAAAGCTCGGTCGCCCGTGTCCGCCTTGTCCCGGGCGATGGTCGCATCATTGTCAATAAGCGTGACATTCGCGAGTACATCCCGACGGAAGCGCTCATTGAAATGGTCAAACAGCCGCTCGTATTGACGGAAACGCTTGGCAGCTACGACGTTTTGGTGAACGTCCAAGGCGGTGGATTTGCCGGCCAAGCTGGTGCGATTCGCCATGGCATCGCCCGCGCGTTGCTTGAAGTCGATCCGGAATTCCGCACGGTGCTGAAACGGGCCGGTTTGCTGACGCGCGATGCCCGCGTTAAAGAGCGCAAAAAATACGGGCTCAAAGGCGCTCGCCGCGCTCCACAATTCTCGAAGCGTTAATCGCGTGATGTTTCAACCCAGCCAATGTGGCTGGGTTTTTTGCTTATTTCTGCCTTTCGCCCGCGCGTATGATTGCGAGCGATCGTTAAACACTACATCGTAAAGGAGCGTGAAAGACGATGGCAGTCATCACTTCATTGGCGGAAAAAAGGCAGGAAAAGCAGCTTCGCTATGAACGGAACATGTTGCGCGAACTGTCGCTTGAGAAACTACGGAACAAAGCGCTTGAGCACTTTGTTCCGTTTTATACGGCGTATCGGATATTCCCATCCGTTGTTGAGGAAGGCTGCATTGATCTGGCCATTGAAGCGTATTTGCTCGGCGCTCGCTACAGCCGATTCGGCTATTATGGGGAGCCGGCGGACAGCGTACGCTGTCGATGTGCTCAGGAAGAGGAATATTTGATCGATACGCTGTTTGATTTTCTTTGCTTTTGGGGCAATATCGACGACGATTTCCTCAGCCAGTTGCTATATGACGCGTGTGAACAATATATCGCCAACTGGTGGACGGAAGGGTTTGAGCGGGGAAAAAAACGGCGCCGTCTAAAACTTCGCTGAATGAGTTCTATTCCCGCGCCTTGTCCCATATAAGATAGAGAAGGGAAACGTGCGGGAGGAGAAACAATGAGAGAAAAATGGAAGTGGCTGGTCGCTTTTGCTGCCGTCGCCCTTATGAGCACTTTGCTATTTCCGTCTTTATTTTCCGATCTGACATCAACGAAACCATGGAATCTCCCGTTATCGGGGAGAATCATCGTATTGGACCCTGGCCATGGCGGGCCGGACGGCGGCGCCGTCGGTGGTGAGGTGGTGGAAAAGGACATCGCGCTCAACGTGGCGAAAAAGCTGCGCGATTATCTGCAGCAGCAAGGGGCGCTCGTCCTGATGACACGCGAGACGGATCGGGACTTGGCCAGCCCGTCAACACGCGGCTACAGCCGACGAAAAACGGAGGATTTGCTCGAACGAACGGCTTTCGTCAACCGATCGAATGCCGATCTTTTTATCAGCATCCATCTCAACGCCATCCCGTCGCCGCGTTGGCGGGGGGCGCAGACGTTTTATTACGGCTCGTTCATCGAAAACGAGCGGCTGGCGAGATTTATCCAAGCGGAATTGCGGCGCAATTTGGAGAACACCCATCGGCTGGCAAAAATGATTGATACCGTCTATTTGCTCAAGCATGCGAAAATCCCCGGCGCGCTCGTCGAGGTCGGGTTTTTGTCGAATCCCGACGAGCGAGAGCTGCTTGCGTCTGATGGCTACCAAACGAAGCTGGCCGCCTCGATTTATAAAGGAGTGCTCCGCTATTTTTCCAACGAACATACGCCCCGCGAGTAGCGGGGATTTTTTATCATCTCGCGCCGAGAAGACCCCCACTTCCACGCATGAGCGCAAGGGGGGATGAATCGGTATTCGCCATCGATCTCCCTCTTGCCAATTGTGCTCGTGCTGCGGGCATCGGCAGGTTGAGGTGAAGTCGCTCGACATCCGCGAGTGGGTGTGCCCGAACTGCGGAGCCGAACATGACCGGGACCATAACGCCGCCCGGAATATCCTGAATGAAGGGCTTTGTTTGCTGTCTTTGTAAGTAAGGCAGCCCAACCGTGGGACGCACGGGGATGGCTTGGTTGACAGCCTGCCGTAGGGCGGGTGTTCCCAAGAATCTCCCGCCTCTAAGCGTTAGCGTAGGTGGGAGAGCGTTCAAGGTCGGAACAGAGGAGACAGACAGCCGACCGGTCTTGTTTCGCCAAAAGAAATTAGAAATTCCCCCTTTTCAACTGCAGGGGTGTGAGGGAGCAAGTCAAACATGGCGGCCGTCTGCCGATTTATGGTATGATAACATGTAGAAACGACCATTGATTTGTAAAAGGGTTGGTGAATACGATGTTGACGGAAACTGAAGTGCGCTCCATTCTTGAAAAGATGAAAGATCCCTTTTTAAACAAAACGTTTAAAGAGACGAATGCCATTCAAGAAATCAAAATTAAGGAAGAGAAAAGCCATGTCAGCGTGAAAATCGCGCTCGCCAAAACCGGCACGCCCGAGCAGCTTCGTGTGCAAACGGCGATCGTCCAGCAGCTGAAAGACGCGGGCGCTGCGACGGTCGGGCTGCGGTTCGCCGAACTGCCGCGCGACGTGGTGGAGAAATATAGCGAAAACAAGCAAAAAACGACGTATATCGCCATCGCCAGCGGCAAAGGTGGAGTCGGCAAATCGACCGTTTCCGTCAATTTAGCGGTCGCGCTCGCCCGGCTCGGCAAAAAAGTCGGGTTGATTGACGCGGACATTTACGGGTTCAGCGTTCCGGACATGATGGGAATCACTGAGCGCCCGACGGTGAGGGGCGACAAAATCATCCCAGTCGAACGGTTTGGCGTAAAAGTCATTTCGATGGCCTTTTTCGTCGAGGACAACGCCCCAGTCATTTGGCGCGGCCCGATGCTTGGGAAAATGTTGAACAACTTTTTCAAAGAGGTCGAATGGGGGGATTTGGATTACTTGCTGCTCGACTTGCCGCCTGGCACGGGCGACGTCGCCTTGGACGTCCATACGCTCTTGCCGTCGTGCAAAGAAATTATCGTCACGACTCCGCATCCGACCGCTGCGTTTGTCGCTGCCCGAGCTGGGGCTATGGCGTTGCGCACTGAACACGAAATTATCGGCGTGATCGAAAATATGTCGTACTACGAAAGCCGGAAAACAGGGGAGCGGGAGTATGTCTTCGGCAAGGGTGGCGGAGAAAAGCTGGCCAAAGAGCTGCAAACCGAGCTGTTAGGACAGCTGCCGCTTCAGCAGCCGGATTGGAACGACGACGACTTCGCCCCGTCCGTTTACGCAGAAGATCATCCGATTGGGAAAATTTATATGGATATTGCCCGCAAAATCGTTGCGAAATATTAATCGGTTTCACAAAAAGCGTCCGATGGCGAGAAACCGCCGATTAGAGCGTTGGCGGTTTTCAGCGCACGGACGCTTTTTCGCTTGATTAACCTCCTCCGCCTTGCTGGTTGCCGGTGCTTTCTTCTCCCTCTCCCCCTTCTCCTCCGCCTTCTTCTCCTTGTTTTTCTCCGCCTTGCTGAACCGTTTCAGCTGCTTTCATCAACATGTCTTGAATTTTCGCCTGATACAGCGGGCTGTTCAACGTTTCAGTGATCACCTTTTGCAAATGCTGGCGGAACTCTTTGCTTTTTAAGACATCGATCATGGCTTTTTCCATTTCCGGATCTTTTAAAATATCGATCATTAGCGCCTGGTAATCGGGATCTTTCATGAGTGCCTTCATCATTTTTTCATGTTCTGCCTGCAGCCCTTTGGCAAAACTTTCAGCGAATTTCGGGTCTTTTAACGCACTTTCCCAGAACTTTTTTCCTTGATCGGATGTCAGCATTTGCTGCAGCGTTTCTTTTACAGCTTTTTGATCTATGACCAGCTGCTGCTTCATCTGATCTTCCGACATAATATCTTGAATCGCCTTTTTCCCCTCGTCGGTTTTTAAAATGTCAACAACCATCTTTTTCGTTTCGTCATAATCCGGGGGAGGGGGGCTGATTTCTTGAGGGGCACAGGAACCAAGAACGAGAAAACTGAGCAAGAGGAGCGGTAGGTATTTGTTCATGAAAGTGAGCTCCTTTCTGCAAAAATCCCTCACCCTTAATATGAATGTTGGCGAAAAAAATATGCATGGAGGAGATCAGAGCTGGCTTTTTCACAAGGGCGCTGGTAAAATGGTAAGCGGGTTATGCTGAAATGATGGAGGATGAAGCTGTGAACAGCCGCAAATGGGTGCGTTTATTTTTATCGACGCTGCTGATCGGCGGTATTGCCACGGCGGCCGTCGGCATTGTTTTCAACTGGGAGGAGTTCGGGCGCTTGTTGTTGCGCCTGGAAATGGTCGAATTTATGGCTGTTTTGTTATGGCATATCGGCGTTGGCTTTATTTTCAGCGTTATCAGTCAGGCGGGGTTTTTTGCTTATTTAACCGTCCACCGGTTCGGGCTTGGCATCTTCCGTTCGCTATGGAACGCTGTGCAGGTTGTTTTGATCATGTTCGTGCTGTTCGATTTAGTGTATTTCCGCTACATGACGTTTGCGGACAAGGGCGATTCAATCATTCCGTATCTATTGACCGCATTGTTCATTTTGGTGGTTGGTCTCGTTGTTGCCTACGTCAAGAGCGCACAGACGAACAAAGGGGCGTTCGTTCCGGCTTTGTTCTTTATGGTCGTCGTTACGGTCATTGAATGGTTTCCCGTGTTGCGCATCAACGACCGCGATTGGCTGTATTTGATGTTGATTCCTTTATTAGTATGCAATGCATACCAGCTTCTTATACTGCATAAATTGACAGGCGGCGCGAAACAATAAAGAAAGCAAGGCGCCGCCTGTTTTCTTATGGCAGCCGCGAAAAAAACGGCGTGTTCGCCAAAAGCCAATCATTCCAATTGGCGTCTTGTCTGCCGCCGCAATCCAAGCGCACCGGCGCAGGCCGTTGTCGGAACGTGTCACTCGATCCCACGGCTTTCGGCTTCGCCATTCGCCAACAGCTCGGAGAGGTTGACGTTTTTGTAGCCGTTTTCTTTCATGGAAGCGATAATTTTCGGCAGCGCTTTGGCTGTCTGTTTTGCCGAATCGGATGCGTGAAGGAGCACGATATCGCCCGGTTCCAGGTCCCTCGTGACGTTCTCAACAATTTGGTCTGTCCCAGGGTTGAGCCAGTCTTTCGAGTCAATGCTCCAATGGACGACAGTGTAGCCGAGGGACTGAGCAACCTTTAACACATTTTTGTTGAAGTTCCCCCCAGGGGGGCGCAGCAGCTCAACCTGTTTAATTCCCAACATGTCAAACACTTTTTTCGCCATGATTAAATCTTGACGGATTTTGGCGTTCTCAAGTTCCGTATAGTTGACAAAGTTATATCCCATACTGCCAATCTCATGCCCCTCCTCTTTGATCCGCTTCACCACGGCTGGATGGCGTTCGGCCCATGAGGCGGATAAAAAAAAGGTCGCGTTTTGAATCCCGTGCTGCTTCAAGACATCCAAAATTTTGTCTGCATTCTCATCTCCCCAGCTGATATCGAACGTCAACGCCACCTCATTGCGGGCGTTGTCCACTTTATATACCGCCTTCGGCCCAGAAGGAAGCGAAAAAACTGGACGGTTCATTTCATAAGCGTACAAGACGACGGCGGTGAAAAAGGCGGAGCAGATAATAATGAGAGCTTTTTTCAGCGCCCGTCCGTTCAACGCGTAAAACATGACATCGGCCCCCCTTTTTTGCATTGTAAAATCGTTGTCCTAATAACATCTTATGCGGACAGCCATGGCGGTTATGAAACTTATTTGCCAGTCCTCTTACCGTCGAAGAGATGGAGGAAGCCTCCAGGAACAGTCTGGCGTCGGTTCCTGAAATTCCCTTAAAAAAGATATTGCATTTTTGATTGGTAAGTGGTATATTAAAAATCGTCGCTAATCGGACAGAGTGTTCGATAGCGGTGAGTGACGAAAAGCAACGGAAAAGATCTTGACAAGAAAAAAGAGGCATGTTAGTATAAAAGAGCTGTTTGCAAGAGGAAGCTTCAACTATTCTTCAGTTCAAGACTGCAAACCAGCAGAGAAGTTGTTTCAATGCAGCAACTTTGCGCCTGTGTCTTCTAGTGAATTCGGGGGAATTGGGTTCCTCGGCGCAAAGCTGCAAAGGAGTAAGTCTAGGCAGCAATCTCGTTCCTTGAAAACTGAACGAAACGAAGCGCGAAAGAAAAGCTGAGGCCGCTTTGGCCGAAGCTGGACAATCCGAAAAGCGGAGGCCGCTTGCCTATCGGCGAAACGCGCTGAGAGGCCCGCGAGGAGGCTGTCGCCGTCGTAGCGGGACACGAAGCGTCGCGAGCCGATAGCGGCCGAAGCTGGACAATGCAAAAGCCAATCAACTTTCTTTTGGAGAGTTTGATCCTGGCTCAGGACGAACGCTGGCGGCGTGCCTAATACATGCAAGTCGAGCGGACCAAATCGGAGC
>NZ_MQMG01000016.1 GCF_001908025.1 Geobacillus proteiniphilus | reverse complement strand
ATCTAATGTTTTCCACGTATGACTTTTTAGAGGCAACGTATGCTAACCGTTGAACGGGAGCTGTCGAGCAAAAGGAGGTGGAGGTACAATGGATCGCTTATTCCGTCTGTTCCGCGTTCAGCGCGGCCGCGGGTTGTGGAATCCATGGTTGGGGGTTGTTAGACGGCGAAGAAACAATAACGCCATTTGGACGCTCGTCAGCGTAAGCTTAGGAGCGGTGGCAGCCGCGATGTTGGGGGCGAGACAAGGAAGACGCATGGCGCCGATGACGCAAGGACCGATGCGAAACGTGATTCGCGGCCTCAACCGCTGGATGAGCCGGCGGATGGGAACGATGCAGCCTGCTGCGGCGGAGTTTGCCGAAGAAATGGCTTCTTGGCAGATCAACGATCAGAAAAATCCAAAATAATGCAATGCAGCCACTCGCGGTATATTGGCTAGTATTTGATCTATCTGTATTATAAGGTTATCTAACAAGGTGTCCCGATTATATGGAGGGGCGCCTTCTTTGCTTTAGCGCAATGGTTTTCAAGGTTGAAAAAAGATTAAGGGTTGTAGCATAATATTTTTGCTAACTAAATATTCAGAAATATAAAATAAAAGTGAGTTGTCCTTGTTGTTTGTGAAAAAAAGAGGTGTTGATGTAAAGAAAAGGGGAGAGAATGGATGACGCAGATTGAAATGGAGCGGATAGGAGATGAAATGTACCGCGTTCCGATCCCGGTTCCGTTTCCGATGAAGTATGTCTATTGTTACGTAGGTCGGGAAACGGATGGATGGAGCATCATCGACGTCGGCTTTCGCTATCCTGAGGCGATTCGCGCCTGGGAAGCAGTGTTTCGGCAACTTGGAATCAAGCCGCGGCACGTTCGCGCCATTTACATCACTCACTTTCATCCGGACCATTTTGGCTTGGCCGGGTGGATGCAACAGCAGACGGAGGCGCCTGTCTGGATCAGCGAGCCGGATTATGCGATGGCGGAACGAGTGTGGGGGGAAGAGAGCGTCCAGGCGTGCGAAGTGGGTGCCATGTTTCGCCGTCATGGCGTGCCGGATGAGTTGGTAACGGACATTGAGGAGAGCATGTGGAAGCTGTCGTTGCGCGTCAGCCCGTTTCCGGTGCTAACCGTTTTGGATCGTTCGGAAATTGTGCTGGGGCAGCGGCGATGGGCGGTCATCCCGGTCCCGGGGCACAGCGATGGATTGATCAGCTTTTATCAGCCGGAATCGCGCCAGCTGCTTGCATCGGACCATGTGCTTGACCGCATCACTCCGAACATTAGTGTATGGCCGGGCGCCCATCCGAACCCGCTCGAGCAATATTTTGCCTCGCTTCGCAAAGTGGAGGAACTGGAGGTGGATGTGGCTCTGCCTGCCCATGGCGCGGTCATTCGCCAATTTCGCGAGCGGATCGGTGATCTTTTCCGCCACCACGAACAACGGTTGCAAAAAATGAAAGCGCTAGCAGGAGCGGGGCGCACCGCCTATGAAGTCGCCCATCGTGTGTTCGGCCATAAGCCATTGACGGCGCACCAATGGCGGTTTGCGGTGGCCGAGACGCTGGCGCATTTGGAATATTTGGTGTCTGTCGGCGAATTGCAAAAAGAGGAGCATCGACATGCGATCATTTATCGGCAATGACCGATGTCCAGCTGTTAGACAGCTGGCTTTTTTGCCCTGTTGTGCGGTTGGTGACTCTAGTCAAAAAGTAGCGGAAGCATGCACGAAAACAGAAAGGCTTGAACCGCTGGAAAGAGCAACGGTTGGTTTGTATGATGTGAAGCGAGGAGAGGTCGTCTTGCCGGCTGAACGGTTAGAGGAAAAAGTGGCGAAATAGCTAAGGAGCTTGGCTGGCCGATCGTTGTCCATCGGTTTTGGCGAAAATTTGTCGCTCCAATGGGGCGATCACGGTGTATAATGGGGAGGTGTAGGCATAGCAAAGGCGAGCACACCCCTTCATGACCAGATTGGGAGATGAAACCGATGTGGCAAACGATCAATCGCCGGCTTGAGAAGACGCTCCCGTTTCTCACGCCGGCGAGTGTGGCGGCAGGCTTATGGCTGTCTGAGGAGTTGCGCGGCTATGCGGCGCTTGTGCCATGGCTGTTTGCGTTTATGACGTTTAGTGGAAGTTTGCGGCTACGTTTGGCTGATTTGAAACAGGCATTCATCCATCCCGGCCCGATTGCCGCAGCATTATGTTTGCTTCACCTCGTCATCCCGCTTTGGGCGTTTGGGCTTGGGCATCTGTTTTTTGGCAGCGATCGGTTGACGGTGATCGGATTTGTGTTGGCAGCGGCCATTCCGACCGGGGTGACGAGCTTCATCTGGGTGTCGATCGGACGGGGAAACTTGGCGTTGGCGCTGTCCGTCATTTTGATTGATACGTTTTTGTCGCCGGTCGTTGTGCCGTTGACATTGCTTTTGTTCGCTGGGAGCGCGGTTGAGATCGATGTTTGGCAGATGATGCTCGGGTTGTTTTTTATGATCATTTTGCCGTCGCTAGGCGGCATGTTCGTGAGCGAACGGCTGTCCAATCAGGTGAATGAACGGCTTGCCATGGTATTGTCGCCGTTTTCCAAATTGGCGCTCGTGCTTGTTGTCATGATCAACAGTGCGGTCGTCGCGCCCCATTTCGGGCATGCAAGCGGCCGATTGCTGTTTATGGCGCTTCTCGTCTTGGTGATCGCAAGCTCCGGCTATTTTCTTTCTTGGATGGCCGCCCGTTGGCTCAAATTTGCCCCGGCGGACATCATCGCGTTGACGTTTACCGGCGGGATGCGCAACATCAGCGCCGGCGCGGTGCTCGCGATGACGTATTTTCCGCCGGCCGTCAGCGTGCCGGTCGTTCTCGGCATGCTGTTTCAACAAGTGCTCGCGTCCATATACCATCGCTTGCTGGAAAAAACGTATCATTTGTCGTCCGGTGGACAAACGCCTTCTATCGGCAGCGCCCGGTAGGCAGCGAGGGCAAGTGATACACTGGGCATCGGCAACATCCGACGGGAATGAGAGGTAAAAAAAGACGCCCATCCTAGCTTGGATCGGGCGGGCCTTGGGTGAAAGGCAAAAGGGGTCACTGCCGGCGTCATGACGTTTCGTAGATGAGCTAGTGCGGCTAAGGGCCAGGAACCGCCCGGTTTAGCGGCTTCGCACAGGTTCTTGTCCCAGTGAACGGATCAGGTGGCGGCCGAGGGGGAGGTTGAGCTCCATAATCCCCTCGACGACTAGCCGGGCGATTTCTTTCGCTCCTCGTTTGTGAAAATGCGTGTTGTCTTTGATTCCGTGCGGATAATTTGCATGCTCGCCGGGCGCAAGCCATAGAAACAACTGTTTCGTTTGTTCCGGGCCGAGCTGTTCAAACCGTTGTCTGCTTTTTGCCGTCAAATCGATGACGGGAACGTGCTCTCTCTCCCCAAGCGCCTTCATGGCCGCAGGATAAAGTCCATGCGAGTTGAGCGCTCGTCCGTCGGCAGAAAAGCGCCGCCGCTCGACCGGAGTGATGAGGACAGGGGTTGCTCCTTTCGTGCGGGCGCCGTCAATATACCGTTTCAAGTATGATTGGTAGGAGGTGAATGGTTCGGTGTAGCGCGCCGGATCGTTCACCTTTTCATCGTTGTGGCCGAATTGGATGAACAATTGACACTCCACACGCCTAAAGGGCGTGGGATTCTTGGGTCGCTCACGTCCTCATCCATTTCTGGTTCGGACCACGCCCAAGATCAGGGGTGTGTCATCACCCCGTCCCATCGGGTTAAGATGTACCCCGATGGGCGGCGCACCTGTGACCAGTGCGCTAGGTTAGGAGGCGAAGCCCGAAATCGCTTTGGCGATGTTGATGGCCCCGTTCAAGTCGGCGTGGATGGTGTATCCGCATTTTTTACACTGAAAGTGGATGCCATTGCGATTTCCCTTTTCCCGATGTCCGCATTTACACGTTTGGCTCGTGTAGGTCGGCTTCACCCACTCCACCCGAATGCCCGCCATTTCCGCTTTATAGGCGATCATCGTTTGCAGTTGGTGGAACGCCCAAGCATGAAGGCTTCGCCCCGCTTCTTTGGCCGATTTTGCCCGCTTGCGAATCCCCGTCAACGCTTCCATCCGAATCACGCCAACACCGTTGGCGAGGGCAAAACGGACGATTTGACGGCTGATTTTGTGGTTTCGATCCTTCATCCAGCGGGACTCTTTACGGCCGATTTTGCGAATCATATGGAGCTTCTTCGCTTTGCCTAACTTTCGCCGCAAAGCCGCATATCGTCGGCGAATGAAGGCGCATTGGCTCCCTTTGAAAAACAACGATTTCGTTCCCACGCTGGCAACGGCGATATAGCGAAGCCCAAGGTCAACCCCCATCACCTTTGTTTCGTGTCGCGGCTCCACTTCAAATGTGATCGCGATAGCCAAGTACCATTTCTTTCTCTTTTTGTAGAGCTTGGCCGCCCCTTGTTTGGCGGTTCCATTGATCAGCCGATTCAGCCACGCTTCCTGATAGGGGCGCGTGACCACCGGCACACCGACTCGCTTCTCTAATGTTGGGAATGAAACGGTGTAGAACTCTCCTTTCTTTTCCACCTTCACGTTTTGATTGTTAAAGCAACACCATAATGTTCGAAACTTCTTTGTTTTCTGGTTTTTCTTTTGGGACTTCACTTCTCGAATCGTTTGATTCACGACGGCGGAAGGAAACCGCTGCGACGAAAACGCTTTAAATAGTTTGCTCGTCGCTTGATTCAGCTCGGGATGATTCAACAGCCAATTCGCAAACGATGTATTCACTTCTGTCATCCGTTCGTACATGTCTTGTTTGACTTTCGTTGGGTTGTGCAGCTCCAGCCTTAGTGTGATCGTGGGCATGGATTCACCTCCTTGTGGCGATTTCAGGATACCATTTTTTTCAGAATCATTCAATATTCAGAAAACGGCTCGCTTTCATCCCACCCCTCAAGGAGTGGGCTTTCTCGCTCGCAGGTCTGTAAAGAAAAATATCGATCGAAAAGACAGAGGGAAAGGGCCATTTCGGGAACGTATACAGCCCTTTTCCCACAAAATACAAATCCAAATACGTACCCGCCCAAGACGCGAGCAGCGCTGAAGCCATGTAGGCGCGGCGGCTAGCGCGCGTGAAAGAAAGCGTTTTTGGTGATGATCGCCAGTTCCATTTTTTCGAGCGTTTCTTTTCATATAGGAACCCCGACAATTGCAGGGGTTGAAGGGCCTTGGTCTTATGTATAAAATATTCTGGTAATTCAGAATGAAAAGATTTCGGCCTATTGAAGGAAAGGAGAGGGAGAACATGATGAAATGCTGTCGGCGTGTTGCCCTTGTGTTGCTCGGATTATGGTTTGTGTTCTGCATATCTGTTCTGGGAGGGCGAGCTGAAGCGGCGGCTTCGCGAGCCAACGATGCGCCGATTGTACTTCTCCACGGGTTTACCGGCTGGGGAAGAGAAGAAATGTTTGGGTTCAAGTACTGGGGCGGCGTGCGCGGCGATATCGAACAATGGCTGAACGACAACGGTTATCGAACTTATACGCTGGCGGTCGGCCCGCTCTCGAGCAACTGGGATCGGGCGTGCGAAGCGTATGCCCAGCTTGTCGGCGGGACGGTCGATTATGGGGCAGTCCATGCGGCAAAGCACGGCCATGCGCGGTTTGGCCGCACCTATCCCGGCCTGTTGCCGGAATTGAAAAGGGGTGGCCGCATCCATATCATCGCCCACAGCCAAGGGGGGCAGACGGCCCGCATGCTTGTCTCGCTCCTAGAGAACGGAAGCCAAGAAGAGCGGGAGTACGCCAAGGCGCACAACGTGTCGTTGTCACCGTTGTTTGAAGGTGGACATCATTTTGTGTTGAGTGTGACGACCATCGCCACTCCTCATGACGGGACGACGCTTGTCAACATGGTCGATTTCACCGATCGCTTTTTTGACTTGCAAAAAGCGGTGTTGAAAGCAGCGGCTGTCGCCAGCAATGTGCCGTACACAAGTCAAGTATACGATTTTAAGCTCGACCAATGGGGACTGCGCCGCCAGCCGGGTGAATCGTTCGACCATTATTTTGAACGGCTCAAGCGCTCCCCTGTTTGGACGTCCACAGATACCGCCCGCTATGATTTATCCGTTCCCGGGGCTGAGAAGTTGAATCAATGGGTGAAAGCAAGCCCGAATACGTATTATTTGAGCTTTGCCACAGAACGGACGTATCGCGGAGCGCTCACAGGCAACTATTATCCCGAACTCGGAATGAATGCATTCAGCGCCGTCGTATGCGCCCCGTTTCTCGGTTCGTACCGCAATGCGACGCTCGGCATTGACGACCGCTGGCTTGAGAACGATGGCATCGTCAATACGTTTTCGATGAACGGACCAAAGCGCGGATCGACCGATCGGATCGTGCCGTATGACGGGACAATAAAAAAAGGGGTTTGGAATTATATGGGAACGTACAATGTCGATCATTTGGAAGTCATCGGCGTTGACCCGAATCCGTTGTTTGATATCCGTGCCTTTTATTTGCGCCTTGCCGAGCAGTTGGCGAGCTTGCAACCTTAAAACTAGTATTTTGCGAAAAAAGCCATCTCGATCGGATGGCGCTTTTTTTTGTGAACATTCATGCGCCTTGGTTGGTCATTTTCATGCCCGGGTGGAGAACAAACGCTGTTCATGAACTTTTCTGTGAATATGCACGTTCCTTTAACTTTCAGTTTCATGTCGGGGTGAAAAACGAAAAATGGTTTATGGATGTTTTTGGAGAACAAGCAGCTGATTGGTATGACGGCCGCGGATATCCGATGGTATAATAGAGGCAAAGCTAGCGGATGGAGAAATGGACTTGAAACCGCCCGGGCATCCAAACGAGCGGTATACGTATCAAGATTATGCCAAATGGGACGGACGGTGGGAGCTGATCAACGGGGCGCCCTATAGCATGGCACCGGCCCCTTCGTTTGTCCATCAGGCCATCGTTGGTGAATTGCAGGTCGCCTTGCGATCATTTTTTTTACGAAAAAGGGTGCGCGGTTGTCATGGCGCCGTTTGATGTGCGGCTCGATGAACAGGCCGACTATGAACAGGCCAAGCATGTCGTGCAGCCAGACATTTCCGTCATTTGCGATAAAAGCAAAATTGGCAACCAAGGATGCGATGATCCGCCTGATTTGGCCGTGGAAGTGCTGTCGTCGAGTACCGCGCTGAAAGACCGGAATGACAAATATAAGCTGTACGAGCAGCTAGGTGTCAAGGAATATTGGATCGTGGATCCGCTGCATCGAACGGTGGAAGTGTACGGCCGCGTCGAAAAAGGGTATGAGAAGCGGAGCGTCTTTGGCGAAGGCGATGTGCTCGTCTCGTTTTTGTTCGCTGATTTGACGGTTTCGCTGGCTGGCATATTTCAAAATATAGAGGGTGAGGGATAAAGGTGCGGTTAACGGAAGAGGAAGTGCAAGCGCTGCTTGAAAAAGCGGACGGCTGGAAGCTGGCCGATGAGCGGTGGATTGTGAAAAAATACCGTTTTCAAGACTACTTGCAAGGAATCGAGTTCGTTCGGCGAATCGCCGCGATTTCGGAAAACGCAAACCACCACCCGTTCATTTCGATCGACTACAAGCTTATTACAGTGAAACTGTCCTCATGGCGGGCGAAAGGGCTGACGAAGCTCGATTTTGACTTGGCGAAGCAGTATGATGAGGTGTATAACCAGATGAAGCAGGGGGAAGGGGAATGATGGAAAAGCGAGTGGCACTCATCACGGGAGCGGCGCGGGGGATTGGCTATGAAGTGGCGAAAACGTTGGAGGCGAGCGGCGCGAAGGCTGTACTCGTTGACCTGGGGCAGGAAGAGGTCGAGCGGGCCGCTGAGTCGCTGCGGCAGGCGGGGTACGAGGTCATCGGGGTGAAGTGTGACGTGACGGTTGAGGAAGAAGTGAAGCGGGCAATCAGCGAAGCGGTCAATCGTTGGGGGCGGCTTGATATTGTCGTGAACAACGCAGGTTTGCAATATGTCGCCAACATTGAAGAGTTTCCAACCGAGAAGTTTGAGCAGCTCATCCGCGTCATGCTCATCGGCCCGTTTTTAGCCATCAAGCATGCATTTCCCATTATGAAAAAGCAACGATATGGCCGCATCATCAATATGGCGTCGATCAATGGATTGATCGGGTTTGCCGGGAAGGCGGCGTACAACAGCGCGAAACATGGAGTCATCGGTTTAACGAAAGTGGCAGCGCTAGAAGGAGCGCCGTACGGCATTACCGTCAACGCGTTATGTCCGGGTTATGTCGATACCGAGCTTGTCCGCGGCCAGCTCGCTGATTTAGCGGCGACAAGAAACGTGCCGCTTGAGAAAGTGCTCGAGGAAGTGATTTACCCGCTCGTGCCGCAACGGCGGCTATTGTCGACCGAAGAAATCGCCCATTACGTTCTCTTTTTGGCGGGGGAACAAGCCAAAGGCATCACCGGCCAGGCGGTCGTGATCGATGGCGGGTATACGGCGCAATGAAGCGCAATAAGCCCTTAGCCTCGCAAATGGCTAAGGGCTTATTGCTTGGTCGTTCAGCTGAGAGCGAATTCAAAGCTCGCGAGGATTTTGACTTCTTTCCCGACGAGGAATCCGCCGGTTTCGAGCGCGACGTTCCATACCAACCCGTAGTCTTCACGATTGATGGTTCCTTCGACATCAAAACCGACCGAGATGCCGCCGGTGAGCGGGTTTTTCACTTGGCCGTTGTACTCGACTTTGAACGTTTCCGTTCTCGTCACGCCGCGGATCGTCAGCTTCCCGGTCACTTCATATTCCGTGTCGGAAAGCTTGCGCACGGATTCACTGACAAACGTAATGGTTGGATAGTTCTCGACATCGAAAAAGTCGGCCGAGCGGAGATGATTGTCGCGGTCGGCGTTTTTCGTATCGATCGAGGCGGCGTCGATCGTCGCTTTCACTTTCAGCGACTCGAGTTCGTTGATGTCGCCTTGCACCTCAACGTCAAAGTTGGTGAATTCCCCTTTCGCTTTGGAGATCATCATATGTCTCACTTGGAAGGCGACAGAGCTGTGCGCTTTGTCGAGTTGAAAGGTCGTCATGGTTCTCCTCCTCTTGTTCACGTAATGATCACATCATTATCATAGCAAACATATATCTCGAATTCAAATATTTTTTATTAAAGTTTTTATTGGCGTGGAGAACAGACGCCCATCCATGAGAATATGGAACGGTGGACGGAAAGGGAGAAAAAAGATGAATGAACTTGGCATTTTAACGAAAATTGAACAGCAAATTTTAGAAGGCTGGTGATTTAACAGGAAGCGCAGCTTCATCATACCTCGTTTCAAATTGGGAAACCTTATAAAACGTTGCTCTTCTTCGCATCCGAGGATCGCCGATTGAAAAGAAATAGCTATTTTTTACCAGCCTTTTAGACGCGTTTCAGCTCGAGAAAAAAAGCCGTTAAAAACTTCCGCACATTCATGCGGCACTCCGTCTCGCTTTGACCTCGTTCGAGTTCCTTCATCCGCCGGCGGATGTCAGCAAAATCAAACAGCCTTGGAGCGAAATGTTCAAACGTCGGGTTCGTGTAGTCAGTCAAGCCGAGGGAAGCGAGATGGGTGAACGCCTGCAAGACGAGCCGACGGATGCGCTGCTCCATCGCCCGCGCTTCCTTGGCCGTTTCAGTCGGGGACAGGCCGTATTCCCGCTGGACGAGTTCTGCATACAGTTCTTTCAGCGGCGGCAGTTCGCGGACGGGAAGGCCTTTCGCTTCCTGTTCTGCCAACCAGCGCACAACAAGAAGCACGTCCGCGCTGCCCGCTTCACCGGCGACACCAAGAAGAAGCAGAAGCTGTTGCGCCTGTTGCTCAATGGCGGACGGTTTGGAGACGGCGGCATCGGCCGTTTGCGTCTCAAACCCTTTGAGCACTTGGCGGATCGACTCGAGCGAGCGGACGGCGGACATGTGATCGGCGACGCGTTTCAGCACGGACAGCACTTCATAGCGATTGATCGGTTTTTGAATGTAGGTGTCAATGCCATGCAAGTACGCTTGGCCGATCATTTCTTTGTTTTCCACTTGTGAGATCATGATGAATGTCCCCATAAACCCTTCTTGGCGCAACGCTTTGATCGTCTGAATGCCATCACGCCCTGGCATTAATAGGTCGATGAGCACCACGTCAACGTGAAGCAAGTCGGCAGCGCGGACGTTCAAACCGTCTTCGGCGCAGCCGACGACTTCGCCGAGCCCTGATTCGTTAATCAATTTTTCTAACATCTTTCTTACCACTGGATCGTCTTCGATCAAGAAAAAATGGAGTCCCATCCCCCTTGTTCTCCCCTTTCCTCTTCATGGCGTTCAGACAGGGCGTTCATCCCGCGGCTGCATGGGCGGATGTTCTTCTTGATTGGCTTCGTTGTGGAATGAGTCGGTTGCCATCGATTTGTCCTGCAGTAAGCGAGATGTCGGCACGGCAAGGCGAAACACCGTCTGCCCCGGCTCGCTTTTGACGAGCTGTAGATGCCCCCCAAGTGTTTGGGCGATATCCCGTGCATGGGTAAGACCGATGCCTGTTGACGGATTGCCTTGGCGGTCGTATTTTGTTGTGAATCCGGGCTGAAAAATCCAGGCGATGTCATCAGCCGCAATGCCGGGGCCGCTATCTTCCACTTCGATGATCAATTCGGTTCCTTCAAGGCGTGTGCGCAGACAGATGGCCCCACTTTCGCCAATCGCCTCGACGGCATTGGATACTAAGTTATTGAGTACGGAAAGAAGTGGATACAGTTGGTCGGTCATGAGATCGATATGGCCGTTGTACGAAAATGTGATCGTTTTTCCGGATAAGTTGGCGTATTTTTCATTGGCGCGAATGACCATGGCGCACAGTTCGGCAATCGAAATGCGCCCGCGCACCGATTGGCGGCCGATGAGCTTAGAAAGGCCGGCGAAAATGCGCTGCATATCTTTTTTCGTCTCGTGAATATGTTCGGCAAGCTCCAGGGCGACGCGCGGTTCAACGTGTTTTCTTTCGATCAGCCGCGAGTAAAGGTCATAGCTTTGGCGCGTCATGTCTTCCATGAGAGCCATTGATTTTTGCAAGTAAAACATTTCTTCGTATAATCCGCTGCTCACCATAATGAGCCGCTCGAGTTCTTGCTTTCTCGCTTCAGCGAGCGAGCGGACATGCTTCGTCACCCACATATTGTAAACGCCAATAACGCAGAAACTGCGCAAAATGGCGAATAACCATAAGACGATGACTGTTTGGCCGCTGAAGGCAAACGGCTCGCCCATCCAATACCGGATCCCTAGTTCACAGGCGTTAGCAAAAAAGTCGAGCGCCGCTCCAACCGCTCCAGCCCGAATCGGTGCGGCCATTCGATGGCGAAAACGAACGGCAGCCGCCATCGCTGAAAAGCTGATATAATACCCGGCTGCCGGAATGTGGGTCAGCACACTTTCTGAAGCGGACATTTCGCCCGTCAATGAGTCAAGAAAGACGCGAAACCCGACGACCACCGCGCCAGTGCTTGCGCCGATGACGAGCGGGGGAAGAGAAGTAAAGGCGACAAGCCCGAGAAAAAAGACGGCGCTGCCGAGTGAGACGCGAAAAGGGCTGTCAAACGGATTCATTTTCATTTCGCCCAGAAACGCGGTAGCAGAAAGCAAAAGCAAAAGAAGCCAAAGCGGTTCTTTTTTCGCTGGTGTCAGTGGACGTCACCGCCTTTGCGAAGGTCATGGCCTAATCTATAATTCTATTATATAACAGGAAAGCGAAAACAACGGATCTTTTTTAACGAAAAGAGATGGCAAGAAAAAACCGTATGCCCCGGCTGAAGAAGGGGATACGGTTCCATCACCGCTGACGGTATTCCAACCGGCGAGATAATAACGACAGCGAATAGTTGACGATAAAGTACATGAACGCCACAAGAATGAAGATCGGGATGACAAAATTGACGTTGCGGCCGTTAATGATTTGCGCATGGTTCATCAATTCCGGCAAGGAAATGACAATGGCGAGCGATGTATCTTTCAATAAGGAAATAAACTGGCTGACGATCGGCGGCACCATGCGCCGCAATGCTTGCGGCAAAATGATGTACCATAGCGTCTGCATATACGTGAGCCCCGATGAGCGAGCCGCTTCGATTTGCCCTTTATCGATCGACTGCAGGCCGCTGCGGACAATTTCCGATAACATGGCCGATTCAAAAATCACCAAGGCCGAAATGGCGGCGTACATTTTATCAAGCTTTAATCCGACTTCCGGAAGGGCGAAATACGTAAAGAAAATGATTAATAACAGCGGCAAATTCCGGATCGTTTCGACCAGCACGGCCAGCAATTGGGAAAGCACCGGGATTTTCGTATAGCGAATGACCCCGATGATAATGCCAAAGACAAAACTCAAGACAATCGAAATGAACGCCACTTCCAATGTGACGAGAAACCCTTGAAGCAAAA
The DNA here is from genome assembly GCF_001908025.1 of Geobacillus proteiniphilus. Taxonomy (GTDB): domain Bacteria; phylum Bacillota; class Bacilli; order Bacillales; family Anoxybacillaceae; genus Geobacillus; species Geobacillus proteiniphilus. The sequence goes on along the minus strand of NZ_MQMG01000016.1, from coordinate 46,935 downwards.
ACTTCAAATGGGCGGGCGCGTAAGCACCGGCAAAATCCATCATTTGGCCTCCTTTCCTACCGCGCCTTGAGCAACCGGCGCTCTAAGTAGCCGACGCCAAGGCTGAGCGGGATCGTTAAGACGAGGTAAAACAAGGCGACGAAAATATAAACGTCAAAGGTGACGAACGTTTTCGAGGAAATCAAGTCGCCGTAATACATTAAATCCAATCCGGCGATGACGCCAAGCACCGAAGAGTTTTTCACCAAGTTGATGAACTGGTTGCCAAGCGGCGGAATGACGATTTTCACCGCCTGCGGCAAGATGACGTAACGCATCGCCTGTAAGTAGGTCAACCCGGAGGAACGGGCCGCTTCCATTTGTCCTTTCGGAACGGCTTGAATGCCCGAGCGGATCGCTTCGGCGATAAAAGCAGCGGTATACACCATCAGTCCGAGCGTTCCGGCGGTAAACGAGTCAAACCGGATGCCGACGGCGGGCAAGCCCATAAAAAAAACGAAAACGATCAACACAAGCGGGATGTTGCGGATAAATTCCACGTACGCCGTTCCGACCCAATTGAGCGGGCGAATCGGCGCGATGCGGAAAATGGCGATGATGGTCCCCAGGGCCAAGCTGCCGATCAGCGCCAGCACGCTGGCCTTGATCGTATGGCCAAACCCTTGCATATACAAATCCCAATGTTCAACTAAAATAGAATAGCGCAACAAGGCTAAACGCCTCCTTTCCTCGCTGACTCATGGCCTGTCCTTTGGGCAAACAGGTGGGCGGATATGTTCCGCCCACCGTTTCGCCTGTTATTGTTGCGGCTTTTTGCCGATCCATTTTTCGTAGATCTTATCGTATTCGCCGTTTTCTTTAATTTCTTTCAAGTATTCGTTGATGACTTGCAACAGTTCTTTGTCTCCTTTGCGGACGGCGATGCCGTACGGTTCTTCGGTGAACGTTTCATCAAGGACGCGATAGTTCGGATCTTGTTTCGCCATGCCCCAAAGCAGCGCGTTGTCGGTGGTCAGCGCATCGCCTTGGCCGGCTTTCAACGCTGTAAACGCTTCCGCGTAGTTTTCAAATTCAAGCACGTTGACCTGCGGCGCGACTTTGCGGATGTTTTCCGCCGATGTCGAACCTTTCGCTGTCAGAACGGTCATTCCTTTTTTCAAGTCTTTCACGCTGTTGATCGGGCTGTCTTTTTTGACGAGCAGCGATTGCCCGGCCATAAAGTACACATCCGAGAAATCCACTTCTTTTTTCCGTTCCTCGGTGATCGTCATTGTCGCGATAATGGCATCAATTTCCCCGTTGTTCAGCATCGGGATGCGCGTTTTTGACGTCACTTCTTTCAATTCAATTTTGTTTTCATCGCCGAGAATTTTTTTCGCCAATCCTTTGGCAATATCGATGTCAAATCCTTCGACTTTTCCGGTTTCCGGGTTTTTCAACCCGAATAAGTTCAAATCATATTTGACGCCAACGATGAGTTTGCCGCGTTGTTTAATTTTTTCAAGCGTATTGGTCGCTTTGGCGGTTTCTGACGATGTTCCGCCTTCTCCTTTGTCCGTTGTGCTGCAGCCCGTTAAAGCAACAGCGCTCAATAAGGCAGTCAAGGCGACGGCTATCCACCATTTCCATGCTTTCTTTCTCATGAGAAAAAACCCCCTTTGATTGACCGGAATTAATGGTTTAAAATGCGGCTTAAAAAGACGCGAGCCCGTTCTTCTTTTGGCGCCGCGAAAAACTCCTCAGGCGGCGCTTCTTCTAAAATGCGGCCTTGATCCATAAAGACGATGCGGTCGGCCACTTCGCGGGCGAATCCCATTTCGTGGGTGACAACGACCATCGTCATCCCTTCTTTCGCCAGCTGCTTCATGACATCCAACACTTCGCCGATCGTTTCCGGGTCGAGTGCTGATGTCGGCTCGTCAAACAGCATGATTTTTGGTTTCATCGCCAATCCGCGGGCGATGGCGACGCGTTGCTGCTGGCCGCCGGACAGCGCGGACGGATAGGCGTTCGCTTTGTCCGGAATGCCGACTTTCTCCAAGTAATACATGGCGATCTCGTTCGCTTCTTTTTCGGACATGCCGAGCACTTTGCGCGGCGCCAACGTGATGTTTTGCAAGACGGTCATGTGCGGGTATAAGTTGAAATGTTGAAACACCATGCCGATATTGCGCCGCAGTTCGTTAATGTTGATGTGTTTGTCGTTCACTTTGACGCCGTCGACGATCAGTTCGCCGCTTGAGATCGTCTCGAGCCGGTTGATGCAGCGCACAAGCGTGCTTTTGCCCGACCCTGACGGCCCGATGATGACGACGACTTCCCCTTGGTTGATCGTCAAGTTAATGTCTTTCAACACATGAAAATCGCCGTAGTATTTGTTGACTTGGTGGAAATAAATCAATAGCCCCCCTCCTTTGTGACAAATTTGTGAATGTTTTTCGAATTGATTGTAAATACGCGTCTACGAAAATCTACGGGAATCTACAAAAAATTTTGTGAACCGGTTGAAAAAAGACGATGATGGACGCAAAGGAAGTAAAGTCATTTTTTGAATAGTAAGGCAAATCTCTTTGCAAATCAGCGACCGATGATTATAATGAGGACATGAAGAATTTGGCATTGATTGCCGTCAAAAGGAGAGGGGAGCGAAAGTGAAGTATCGAAAACTCGGCCGCACGGGGCTGAAAGTCAGTGAGATTAGTTTAGGCAGCTGGCTTACATACGGCAATTCTGTGGAAAAAGAAACCGCGATCCGCGTCATTGACAAGGCGTACGAACTTGGCATCAACTCGTTTGACACAGCCAACGTCTACGCGCGCGGGGAAGCGGAAAAAATCGTCGGCGAGGCGCTGCGCAAATATCCGCGCGAATCGTATGTCATTGCGACGAAAGTGTTTTGGCCGATGGGCGACGGCCCGAACGACCGCGGCCTGTCGCGCAAGCATGTGTTTGAGCAGCTCCATGCGAGCTTAAAGCGGCTGCAACTCGATTATGTGGACATCTACTATTGCCACCGCTATGACAAAGAGACGCCGGTCGAGGAAACGCTGCGGACGATCGATGATCTCGTCCGCCAAGGAAAAGTGCTGTATGTCGGCGTGAGCGAATGGACGGCCCAGCAAATTCAAGAGGCGCTCGGCGTGGCTGACCGCTACTTGCTCGATCGGATCGTGGTCAACCAGCCGCAATACAATATGTTCCACCGCTACATTGAAGACGAAATCATCCCGGTGTGCGAACAAAACGGCATCAGTCAAATCGTCTTCTCGCCGCTCGCGCAAGGGGTGCTGACCGGCAAATACAAACGAGGTCAAGCGTTGCCGGCTGACAGCCGCGCCGCTGATCCAAGAGCGAATACGTTTATCCAAGGATTGTTGAACGACGAGATTTTAACGAAAGTTGAGCAGTTGGAAAAGGTCGCAGCTGAGCTTGGCATTACGTTATCCCAGCTCGCGCTCGCTTGGGTGCTGCGCCAGCCGAACGTCGCCAGCGCCTTAATCGGCGCCAGCCGCCCGGAACAAGTCGAAGAAAACGTCAAGGCGGTCGATGTCGTGCTCAGCGAAGATGTGCTCGAGAAAATTGAGGGGATTTTGGCGTAACAGGGCAATGAGCCATTCTCCCGAAGATGAGGTTTGCGTCGGGAGGATGGCGTTTTTTATAGCTGTTGGTTGTGTTTGGGCGGGCTTTTTCTCTTGTAGGCACTTACCTTTGTTGGAATAAACAGCATCATTGTACAGAAATAAGGGTAAATTTCATTTTATATATTGACTGTTCAGAAAATTTTAATTAACATAAAAATATCAGGCCTGATGAACTACATTGATAAACGTTGTTTTATAATATAAAACATTCTTCGCGAGGCGTTTTTAATTTTTCGCTGTTTTTAAAACTGAGTTCTACTATGTCAAACCACGTGATTTTAGCTTTTTAATCTCCCAACGTGTGAAAGCGGGTTCAGAAATTCGTTTTTTTGAAAGTGTTTTCTGAAAACGCTTAATCCCTAAATTAAGTAGTTAGTCCTCATATTTTTTCTAAATAAAAAACTAAGTGTTGTAAAAGGAGTTGATGGTATTATGAGACGAATGGTGGTTTTTTCTGCGATCTTATCCTTGTTGCTTCTGTTGCTTTCCGGCTGCGGGAGCTCCGGATCCAAATCAACGACCGGAGGAAAAACGGGTGGAACTAGAGTAATCAAGGTGGCCAACTACTTTGCCGAAAGTCATCCACAAAATGTTGCGTTGCGTGAAAAGTTTAAAAAGATCGTTGAGGAGAAATCCGGCGGCAGTCTTAAGGTCGAGATTTATCCCAATAGTGCTTTAGGGGCAGAGCAGGAGTTTTACAACGGCGTTCGCAATGGCACGATTGAAATGGGGATTCCGGGGTTGATTATGCAAAATGACATCCCAAAAATGGGGGTTCCTGAGTGGCCGTTCTTATTCAAAGACTTTGAACATGTTAAAAAAGTGCTGAATGGTCCGATCGGGAAAGAAATCACCGCAGAGCTTGAGACGAAACACGGTGTTGTTCCCTTGGCGTGGAGTGCAAATGGATTCCGAATGTTTTCTTCGAATAGAACGATCGACTCAATCGACGATTTTAAAGGATTGCGTCTGCGGATGCCTAACATCCCAAACTATATTACGATTGGAAAATTGCTAGGAGCTAACGTCACACCATTGCCGATTTCGGAAGTGTTCACTGCTTTAGAGCAAAAGGTGGTAGATGGGCAAGATAACCCAATTGCGACATTGCGGGCTTCCGGATGGTACGAAGTTCAAACAGATGTATTAGAGTCGAAGCATATGTTTAGCCCAAATGTATATGTGGTCAATAAAAAGTTTTGGGATAGCCTGACGGACGAACAACGGAAAATCATCCAAGAAGCAGCTAAAGAGGCAGCCAACTATGAATTTGAGCTGATGGAAAAAAGTTACGAAGAAGACAAGAAGTTTTTGCAAGAGCATGGTATTAAATTCACCACTCCTAGCGATGAGTTTGTCAAGCAAATGGAAGAAGCCGTGCAGCCGCTGTATGACGAGCTGTTCAAAAAATATGATTGGGCTGAAGACTTGTATAAGAGAATCAAAGCAGAGGCGGAATAAGACAAGTCAAAAGTCAAAAGGGTGATGGAATTGTTCAAAAAGGCAGGAAAATTTTTGGATGGTGCTCTGAATGTATTGATGGCCTCGACGCTTGCTTTCATGTGTATTTTAGTATTTGGCAATGTCGTGCTCCGCTATGGGTTTAACTCCGGCATCACCTGGTCGGAAGAAATGTCGCGCTTTCTCTTCATTTGGATGTCGTTTCTTGGAGCCATTGGTGCTTTGAAGGACAATGACCATCTAGGCGTCGACACATTGGTGAGAAAGCTGCCGACCGGCGCCAAGCGCATCGTGTTTGTCATCAGCAACGCCATCGTGCTTTACGTGCTCTATTTGCTGTTTGACGGAAGCTGGAAAATTACGCTCAGCAGCGTCGGAAGCCGGGCTCCGGCGACCGGGCTGTCCATGGCGTTCATCTACGGAACCGGGCTTGTCGTCAGCATCGGGATGGGCCTCATCATCTTGGTTCATCTGTATCAGGCGCTGTTTCGCCCCGGGGCGATTGACGAGTTGACGAGAATGAAAGAATCCGAGGAAGAAATCATGGCGGCCGCTCCAGTGCAACACGAAGCGACAGAACTGGCGCTCGGGCGAAAGCAAGGCGCCGCTGGAGGTGAGCGGTAGATGGCGTTAGTCGTCTTTATCGGGTCGCTTTTAGGGGTCATGGCGCTCGGGATGCCGATCGCGTTTGCGCTGCTTGTCAGCGGCGTTGCTCTCATGTTTTACTTGAATATTTTTGATACGCAAATCATCGCGCAAAATTTAATCAGCGGCGCGGACAGCTTTCCTCTGATGGCGATTCCGTTCTTTATGCTCGCTGGGGAGCTGATGAACGCCGGCGGCATTTCGAAGCGGATCATCCGCTTTGCCATGGCGCTTGTCGGCCATATCCGCGGCGGGCTCGGATATGTGGCGATCATCGCAAGCGTGCTGTTTGCCGGTTTGTCGGGGTCGGCGGTGGCCGATACGGCGGCGCTTGGGGCCATTCTCATCCCGATGATGGTGAAAGCCGGATACAACCGCAACCGGTCGGCCGGCCTCATCGCCGCCGGCGGCATCATCGCGCCGATCATTCCGCCGAGCATCCCGATGATCATCTTTGGGGTGACGAGCGGCGTGTCGATTACGAAACTGTTTATGGCCGGCATTGTTCCGGGGATTCTGCTTGGGATTTCTTTGGCGGTTTGTTGGTGGTGGGTGACCCGGAGAGATCAAGTGGACGTGCTTCCGCGCCAATCGGCGAAAGACATTTGGCGGGCGACCCGCGAGGCGTTTTGGGCGTTGCTGCTGCCGGTGATCATCGTCGGTGGGCTGCGCGGAGGAGTGTTTACGCCGACCGAGGCGGCGGTGGTGGCCGCGTTTTACGCGTTGATTGTCGGCTTGTGCATTTACCGTGAGCTGAAAGTGAAAGACTTGTTTCACGTGCTCGTGGCCGCGGCGAAAACGACAAGTGTCGTCATGTTTTTGGTGGCAGCCGCCATGGTGTCGGCCTGGCTCATTACGGTCGCCAACATTCCGGCGATCGTCACGGACGTGCTCGCGCCGCTCATCGATCATCCGCTGGCGCTGCTGCTGGCCATTAACGCCTTGGTGCTGCTTGTGGGGACGGCGATGGATTTGACGCCGACGGTGCTCATTTTGACGCCGGTGTTGATGCCGATTATTCAAAAAGCGGGAATCGACCCGGTGTACTTCGGGGTGCTGTTTATCCTGAACAACTGCATCGGGCTGCTCACGCCGCCGGTCGGCACGGTGCTGAACGTCGCCTGCGGGGTCGGGAAAATCAGCATGGAAGACATTATGAAAGGAGTTTGGCCGTTTTTGCTTGTGGAAACGCTCCTGTTGCTTTTGTTGATTTTCTTCCCGTCTCTTGTGACCGTGCCGCTCGGATGGTTTACGGGCAGTTGATGAATATTCTTATTAAATATTAAGGGGGTTGCGAGGGCTATGAAAAAAAGAAATGTGATCAGAAAGATAATGACTGGCTGCATAGCTATGGGCTTGCTTTTCCTGACCGCGTGCAGTTCAGGAACGACTCAAGGGGGAAATACCGACAAGACCGAATCGAAAGGAATTCAACCACGAGTGATTAAAGCCGGGATTGGCCTAAACGAAGACCATCCCCAAGGACAAGGTTTGCTTAAGTTCAAGGAAATTGTCGAGCAGAAAAGCGGTGGCAAACTGAAAGTCCAAACGTATTTCAGTGCCACTTTGGGTGATGATTTAAAAATGACCGAGGCGCTTCAAGGCGGAACGCAAGAAATTACGATCCCATCGACTTCACCGCTTGTTGGGATGATCAAAGAGTTTGGTATTTTCGATTTTCCGTTCCTCTTTAATACACCTGAAGAAGCTGACGCCATTTTAGACGGGCCAATCGGTAAAAAATTATTGGAAAAGTTGCCGGAACATGGGCTGATTGGACTTGGCTACTGGGAAAACGGATTCCGGCACGTAACAAACAGCAAACATGCCATCAAGACAGCCGACGATTTTAAAGGATTAAAGTTGCGGACGATGCAAAATGAAGTGCATATTGATGCGTTTAAAGCGCTTGGCGCCAATCCGACGCCAATGCCTTTCTCGGAAGTGTTCACAGCGTTGGAAAGCAACACAATTGATGGTCAGGAAAATCCATTGGCAACGATTAAGTCAAATAAGTTTTACGAAGTACAAAAATATTTGAGCTTGACCAAGCACGTTTACACTCCATTCGTGTTCCTTGTCAGCAAGAAGTTTTGGGATCAGTTATCGCCTGAAGAACAAAAGATTTTACAAGAGGCTGCAATCGAAGCCGGAAAATATCAACGTCAACTGAGTCGGGAAGAAGATCAAAAGGCATTGGAAGAGTTGAAAAAGACAGGTATAAACATCAATGAAGTCAGCGATCAAGAACGTGAAAAAATGGCTGAAATCATTAAACCTGTCGTTGAGAAATACGCGAAAGAATTTGGTGAAGATCTTGTGAATGAACTGTACAGCGAATTAGATAAAGTACGGCAGTGAAAACAATAGGCCGACAGTTGAGAGGAGGGGGCAATGAGCGTTTGCCCTCTTCCTTCCGAAATGCACTGAGGATTAAGCGATCAATTAGAGATCGAGGGAAGATACAGATGAAAATCATTAATGATATGCTCAAAAATATTCCCATTCCTAAAATGATAAAGGTAAGGCAAAATTTTTACGCCCCGGAAATTGCCGATGTCCCTAAAGCAGTTCATCAGAGCATCAACCAAGCAGGTGTTTTGGAACGGATTTCCCCGGGCGACCAAGTCGCTATCGCTGTTGGAAGCCGGGGCATTGCCGATATCTCGGTGATTGTCCGGGAAGTCGTAAATGCGGTAAAGCAAGCGGGGGGCATCCCGTTTATCGTGCCGGCGATGGGAAGCCACGGAGGGGCGACAGCGGAAGGACAGAAAGAGGTACTCGCTCATTTAGGGGTAACAGAAGAATTTGTCGGGGCGCCGATTCACTCGAATATGGATGTTGTTGAAGTGGGGAGGCTGGACAACGGATTGCCGGTCTACATAGACAAACTCGCTTATGAGGCAGACAAAATCATTGTCATCAATCGAGTTAAGCCCCATACGGCGTTTCGCGGACTGGTGGAAAGCGGATTAATGAAAATGATTACGATCGGGCTCGGCAAGCAAAAAGGGGCGGAAGCAGCCCATCAGTACAGTTTCAAATACATGGCCCGGCACGTAGTCGATATGGCGAAGATTGTGATTCAACAAGCGCCGATTATTTTCGGTGTCGCTGTGTTAGAAAATGCCTACGACCGTCCCGCCAAAATTGTAGCAGTGCCAGCCGAGCAGTTTGAAACGGTGGAACCTGAACTGTTGGTTGAGGCGAAATCGCTCATGCCGAGAATCATGTTTAACCCAATTGATGTGCTTGTCGTCGATGAAATTGGAAAAGATATTTCCGGTGACGGGATGGACCCGAACATTACAGGAAGGTACGCGACCCCTTATGCGAGCGGCGGTCCGGACGTCACACGAATCGTCGTGCTGGGCCTGTCAGAAAAAACGGATGGCAATGCTAATGGAATCGGCTTAGCCGATATTACAACAAAGAAAGTGAAAGAACAGATCATTTGGGAAAAAGGTTTTGCAAACGCCTTGACAAGCACTGTCGTTTCTGTTGTCAAATTGCCGATGTTTTTGGAAACAGAAGAGCTGGCGGTGAAAGCAGCGATCAAAACATGCAATGCGTTTGATCTCAAAAAGGTGAGAATGGTCAGAATCAAGAATACGCTGGCGCTTCGAGAGATTTGGATTTCTGAAAGTCTTTTAGATGAAGCGCGCCAAACAGAAGGGATAGAGATTTTGTCGGCGCCGATGGAGATGGATTTTTCAAGCGAACAAACATGGGGATGAGGGGAGATTCATAATGCCAGCGGTTGTTTATCCACGAATTGAAAGCCAGGTCAACCCATACCGGGATAATGTGCAAGGAAAGGCTAATGAGCCGATATGTGTCGCTGGGCTGCTTGACCGTTCGAAGCAAATTTTAGGTTCCGAGTTAAAGGGGATGCAACCAGATTGGACGCTCGAGGAAATTTACGATCGGTTGCACCATAACGCTCCGCGGATTGCGATTATCGGTGGCTCATCAGACCACCCGGCGCACATTATGGATTATCAGACGATCGCTCGAGCAGCGATTCGCATTTGGCAAAACGGAGGTGTGCCGTTTCAGTTTTCAACACCGGTGATGTGTGATGGAACGGCGCAGAGCAACCAAGGGATGAGTTATTCGTTGCAAAGCCGCAACGCCGTAGCACAAATGATCGTCAACCAGCTGGAAGCGCACAGCTATCACGGAGCGTTTGTCATCCAAGGATGCGACAAGCAACCGCTTGGAGTAGTCAGCGCGTTGGCACACCTTGACCGCGTTCGTCGGGAGCGGGGAGAGCCGCCTTTCTTCGCTACGTTTGCACCCGCACATGTGTTAAAAGGAGGAACGATTCCTCCTAAGTTATATGCCGAACTGGAGGAGGTTGCCCGTAGAGCGGAGTTGGCAGGTGAAGAAGATATTGCCTACGATTTGCGGGATGCATTATCGTACATTTTGCAGTGTTCTTCTAATACGGCTTTTCAAGGAGTTCTCGAACGGGCGAGAGGGAAAGGAATTATCACAAAAGAACAACACGAAGACTATGAAAAACGGCTAGCCGTAGCGACATGCGACAGCCAAGGAGGAGTGTGCGCTTTTAATGGGACTGGCAACAGTTCGCGGCATTTGATTGCTGGGTTAGGATTAATTCATCCTGCCTTGGAATTATTGACCGCCCCGCCGACGCAGGAGCAAGTTAATGCTGCCTTAGATAGCTTGGCGCTTTTAATGAATGATCCGGTGTACGGGGTAGCCAATATTATGGCGGCGAACATTAAAAACGCGATTCGCATTCACAGCGCTACCGGTGGATCGACAAACATTATGATGCATATTGTTGCGGCGATGCTTTATGGTGGATATCAATTTGACTTATGGGAGTATGACAATATCCATCATGAAGTGCCGGTGCCCGATTTATTTGATTACAGTTTAACGGAAGGACGAGACATTTTTGCATTAGCGATTCAATGTTGCAGCGGGAAAATCAGAGGGATGGAAACGGTATTCCACGAATTACTAAGCAATGGGGTGCCGATGGATGTCGATGCCCCGACCGTTACGGGGACGACGTGGAGAGAAAGACTTTCTGTCAATCAGGAACAGTTGCCCGCTGAAAACGTCAAAAACAATCCAATCATCTTGTCCAAGCCGAGACGACCATTCAGTGGTGTTGATGTTTTGTCGGGGAACTTCTTTGAAAGTGCGGTTGTCAAAATCAGCGGTATGTCGACAAAGCAAATCGATGAGTTTGACAAGAAAGTGGCCTTTGTCTTGTATTACGAAAACGAGGATGAGGCGAATCAAGGGCTGCTTGATGTTCACTTGTTGGAAAAGCTAAAGCACAGCCGTTGTTTCCAACATCAAAGCTTATTGGCTGCATTGCAGCACAATGCTCCGCACTTGTTTGACGAATGGAAAGACCGAGAATATGATGATTTGTTTGATGCAATGGCCAAAGAAGGTGTGTTGAAAATTGCAGTGGTTATTGCCGGCCAAGGGCCGGAGGCGTTCGGAATGCCGGAGATGTTTACCCCGATGCAACATATTAACGCAAATCGGCAATTGAAACGGATCGCGACTTTGATTAGTGATGGACGATATTCAGGCGTCACATACGGAGCGGCCATCGGACATATGACTCCTGAGGCCATCCGCGGCGGGGGAATTTTGTACTTGAAAACAGGCGATCTTTTATATATCGGGCTTCGCGAGCGGAAAATTGAATTCGTGAATGAATGGTTGTTCCAAAATGGAAAGCTGGTATTCGAGTTTGAAAGTGTGAAACAAGAGAGAGCGGAAATAGCCAATCAACGCATGGCCAACATGCGCCAACGGCAACGGCGCATCGCGGCGAGCAACCGGTTGATCGGGCATACCGATGCTGCCCATGGGGTTGTCCCGCTCCATATTGCCGAAGAGGCGGTATATGATTACAAAAAGGATGTCGTTCTTCCGACAGTAAAAAAAATATAAAGGGTGGACCAAAGGGATTCGTGCTTTTCACCCTCACGTATTATAATAGAACTATAGCTGATTTCCTAACATGATGCATAAAACTTCTAGAGAAGAGGGTGAAGGCATTGCCATTGATTCAAGCTGTGGACCGTGCTCTCCGTATTTTAGATTTATTTGACGAGTATGAGACAGAGCTTAAAATTACCGATATCAGCGAACGGATGCAGCTTCATAAAAGCACGGTGCATTCACTGTTGAAAACGTTGCAACACCACCATTATATTGAACAAAATCCAGAAAACGGGAAATATCGACTCGGGATGAAGTTGTTTGAACGTGGGAACTTAGTCATCCGTCATCTCGATATTCGCTCTGTTTCCAAAAAGCATTTGATTGATCTTTCTATCAAAACGGGGAACACGGTCCATTTAGTAATTCTTGATGGTAAAGAAGGAATCTATATCGATAAAGTCGAAGGAACATCGGGGACGGTATTGTATTCAAGAATTGGACGGAGGGTTCCGATTCACAGCAGTGCGGTCGGGAAAGCGCTCGTCGCCTTCAAAAGCGAGAAAGAGCTGAAAGAACTTTTGCGAGGGTATGTGTATAAACGACATACCGCCAATACCATTGCAAGCGAGGAAGAATTTCTTCAGGAGCTCGAGCGGGTGCGAAGCAACGGTTATGCTTTAGACAGAGAGGAAAACGAGCCGGGCATCACCTGCGTCGCTGTTCCTGTCCGTGACCATTCAGGGAATGTCATTGCGGCGATCAGCATATCCCAGCCTTCCGCTAAAGTGGACGATCTTGTCCTTAATACGGAAATTCGTCTGCTTCAAAGCGCCGCTGAACAAATTTCACGAGAAATGGGATACGTTCAGCACGGACATCTCTCTGTCTAAACTGTGCGATTTCTTTTTGACAATATGATAAAACCTAGTTTTTTAATATAAAACGATAGGGGAGAGGACTATGAGAATTATCCGCTATATTGAAGATTCGCACGTTGTATTGGCTGCCATGACGGACGATCGTACTATATATCCACTGCCATTTGCCGATTTAATGGATGTCGTCCGCGAGGCCAAGAAGAATCAACTGTCCGTTTTTTGCTACATTCAAACCATAATCAGTGGGAAACAGGGGGTGAAAAAAGAATTAGCCGAATTGCATCTTCTCGTTCCCATCGTCGCTCCTGAAGTATGGGCTTCCGGAGTCACGTATGAGAAAAGTCGGGATGCGAGGAACTACGAAACATCTGAAAAAATAGACGGTCAAGAGACGTGCTATGACCGGGTGTACCATGCAGAAAGGCCGGAAATCTTCCTTAAATCTACTGCTGCCCGTACAGTAGGCCCGAATGACCCCGTTTATTTGCGCAGCGACTCAAATTGGCAAATCCCTGAGCCCGAACTCGGATTGGTGATCACCGGAGAAGGGGAAATCGTAGGATATACGATTGGAAACGACATGAGTTGCCGAGACATCGAGGGAGAAAATCCATTATACTTACCGCAGGCAAAAATATGGAAACATTCGTGCGCCATTGGACCGGCGATCCGATTAGCGGAGACAGTGGAAGACCCATATAACTTGCAAATTATTTGTCGCATTTACCGCAACGACCAACTTGTTGTTGAGGAAAGTGCCAATACAAGACAGTTGAAAAGAAGATACGATGAGTTAGTGTCTTTCTTGCTTCGCGACAATAAGGTGTTTGACGGCACAGTATTATTGACAGGAACATGCATTGTTCCACCGAATCAGTTCACGCTTGAAGACGGGGATCGAATTGAAATTGAGGTTCCTGAGATCGGGGTGTTATCCAATCCAGTAAAATCGCCGGTAAAACAAACTATTGCTAATAAATAAAAGAGGGAGTGGGAGAAAAGATGGCTGTGCAAACAGAAATCAAAACGTATTTAAACTACATTGATGGTAGTTGGGTCGGTTCGGTGAGCAAGAACGTCGAACCGAGCATCAATCCAGCAAATCGAAATGACATTGTCGGGTATGTTCCGCGCTCGACACTGGAAGATTTAAACGCGGCTGTAGCTGCGGCCAAACAGGCGCAGAAATCGTGGTGGAAGCGATCTGGGATCGAGAGAGGAGAGTACTTGTATAAAGCGGCGCTTCTTTTAGAGCAGCGCCTTGAGGACATTGCCGAAACGATGACAAGAGAAATGGGAAAAACTTTGGCCGAGGCAAAAGCGGAGACGATGAGGGGCGTTCATATATTGCGTTACTATGCGGGTGAAGGAGCGCGGAAAATTGGCGATGTCATCCCATCGAGCGACAGTGGAGGGCTCATGTTCACAACCCGCGTTCCGCTTGGTGTGGTTGGCGTCATTTCACCGTGGAATTTCCCTGTCGCGATTCCGATTTGGAAAATGGCGCCGGCGCTTGTGTACGGAAATACGGTCGTGCTCAAACCGGCAAGCGAAACAGCTGTGACAGCGGCGAAAGTGATTGAATGCTTCCATGAAGCGGGCTTCCCGAAAGGGGTCGTCAATATGGTGTGCGGTTCTGGATCCGTCATTGGTCAAGGGATCGCGAACCATCCAGATGTTGATGGCGTCACCTTTACCGGCTCCAACACGGTTGGAAAACAAGTCGGAAGAGCGGCATTTGAGCGCGGGGCCAAATACCAGCTCGAGATGGGGGGGAAAAACCCGGTTATTGTGGCCAAAGACGCCGATTTGGATCTCGCTGTTGAGGGGACGATCAGCGGTGGTTTGCGCTCAACGGGGCAAAAATGTACAGCCACAAGCCGCGTTTTTATTGAGCGGGAAGTGTACGAACCGTTTAAAGAAAAACTTCTTGAACGGGTGAAACAGCTGAAAATCGGGAATGGCATGGATGCTGAAACGTGGATGGGGCCATGCGCCAGTGAATCGCAGCTTAATACGGTTTTATCCTATATTGAAAAGGGAAAAGCTGAAGGCGCCAAATTGATTTATGGAGGCAATAGATGTACAGAAGGCGAACTGGCCAACGGTTTTTACGTCGAGCCGACGATTTTTGAAGAGGTCGACCTTCAAATGACGATTGCCCGCGAAGAAATCTTTGGCCCAGTATTGGTGTTGATTCCAGTCGACAGCATTGAGGAGGCGATTGAATTGGCCAACGATACAGAATATGGGCTGAGCGCCTCGATCTATACGAAAAACATTGGGAATATTCTTGACTTCATTAAGGATATTGAGGCGGGATTGGTCAAAGTCAACGCAGAAACAGCGGGGGTTGAGTACCAAGCACCGTTTGGCGGAATGAAGCAATCAAGCTCACATTCTCGGGAACAAGGACAGGCGGCCATTGAGTTTTTCACAACAATCAAAACTGTATTTGTGAAAGCCTAATTAAGCAATAGGTTTTACAGAATAGCACATAGGTGTCCCATTACTAGGGGACACCTTCTCACCAAATAGTTTTATGGACAATGACAACGGAAAGGGGGAGAGTGGGTTGGAGAAACATTTATTGCAGAAGAGAGAGCAGCTCATCCATATTCTTAAGGGAATGGGAAATGTATTAGTTGCTTTTTCCGGCGGGGTAGATAGCACGTTTTTATTGGCAATGGCAAAAGAGGTACTGGGCGATCAGGTGCTTGCCGTGACTGCTGTTTCGGAAACATTTCCAACTCGTGAAGTGCAACATGCAACTAAACTGGCGGAGCAAATAGGGGTTAAACATATAAAAATTCAAATTAATGAACTCAAGAATGAGGACTTTGTCAAAAATGATCTTTATCGCTGTTTCCACTGCAAAAACAATTTATACACCCATTTAGGAGAATTAGCTAGAAAATATAGTGAGACTTACACTGTTGTTGATGGCTCCAACATGGATGATCTAGGGGAATATCGTCCAGGGCTTCAGGCGGCTAGGCAGCTCGGGGTTCGGAGTCCTCTTCAAGAAGCGGAGCTATACAAGAAAGAGATTCGAATTTTATCGAAAGAAATGGGCCTGGAAACATGGGATAAACCGTCGTTCGCTTGTTTATCTTCTCGCATTCCTTATGGACAAAAAATTACAAAAGAGAAAATCGAGCAACTGGACCAGTCTGAAGAATTCCTTTTCAATCTCGGCTTCCGTCAGATTCGTGTTCGTCACCATGGAGAAATAGCGAGAATCGAAGTGTTGCCTGAAGAGATGGAAATGGTGATCAGGCATCGTCAAACGATTTATAACAAGTTGAAAGAGTTAGGTTTTTTATATGTGACCCTTGATCTTAGAGGATATAAATCTGGAAGTATGAATGAGATGTTAGAAAAGGGAATGGTGAAATGAGCGAGGTTATAAAAGAAATGCTGAACAAGTTAAAAGAAGGGAGTATTTCAGTAGAGGAAGCATATCGAACTCTCGCCTCCTATGATCATCTCGGATATGCCACATTAGATATTCAGCGGGAGCGAAGAAAAGGATTTCCGGAGATCATTTTTGGAGAAGGGAAATCAAGGGAGCATTTACTTGGTATTTTTGAACGATTAATGAGATTTCATAAAAAGGTGGTTGCTACACGCGTTGATCAAGAGAAAGCTTCTTACCTGACGGCCAACCTCAAGGAACGTTATCCAACGGAACATTTTGAGTATCGGAATGATTGCAATATTTTTTATTGGATTTCTCATGATTATGTCGAAATAAAAAAACCAGGTTATATAGCGGTTGTTAGCGCGGGGACATCAGATTTTTCTGTTGCTGAAGAGGCGGCGGTAACGGCTGAGTTATTAGGGTGCGAAGTAAAGCGAATATATGATGTAGGCGTTGCGGGTATTCACCGATTACTCGACAAAATCGAGATGATTGAACGTTCCCGTGTCGTCATTGTAGTTGCTGGGATGGAAGGAGCACTCGCGAGTGTGGTCGGTGGACTTGTTTCCAAACCGGTTATCGCTGTTCCTACAAGTGTTGGATATGGTGCAAACTTTCGAGGGCTCTCAGCTTTGCTTACTATGTTGAATTCATGTGCAAGCGGTGTTTCCGTCGTGAATATTGATAACGGGTTTGGTGCGGGGTATTATGCTGCTACCATTATGGCTGTGATCGAGCAGGCCATTGCTGAGGCCAAAGCGTTAGGGAGAGAAGAAAAATGAAGATTTTGTACTTGGACTGTTTTTCGGGAATCAGCGGTGATATGATGGTGGGTGCTCTTGTGGATGCGGGTGTGCCGTCGGAGAAAATCGAGGTAGAACTGAAAAAATTGTCCCTGTCCGGTTATAAATTGCAATGGGGGAAGGTAGTGAAAAAAGGAATTTCTGCTACGAAATTCGACGTCATTATACAAGAGAGCATCGAAGGAGGACATCATCATCAAAGCCATCATGCCCATAGACATTATTCAGATATTATCGATATGATTCGTCGTTCGGAACTAAGCGAGGAGGTTAAACAACGGGCCGGACAAATTTTTCATTGCATTGCTGTCGCAGAGGCAAAAATCCATGGCATTCCCGTTGAAAACGTTCATTTTCACGAGGTTGGAGCTGTTGATTCAATCGTCGACATTGTCGCTACAGCGATTGCACTCACGGAGCTTCATATCGATTATATTATTTCTGCCCCTATTCCGTTAGGACACGGATCTATTCGTTGTGCACATGGTGTATATCCTGTTCCAGCCCCGGCAACGTTAGAAATTCTTCAAGGCGTACCAGTCGTTTCTAACCATTTGCCGTTTGAATTGACGACTCCAACTGGGGCGGGGATTGTGAAAAGCCAGGTGAATTCATACGGGCCGCTTCCCTCGATGAAAATATCGGCAATTGGATATGGCGCCGGGACACGTGACTTGCCTGATCAGCCAAACGTGTTGCGGGTAGTAATTGGGGAGGAAACTCGTATTACATCGAGTGGTCCATCGTTATTCCATTCAAAAGAAGAGACGGTTTATATTCTTGAGTGTCAGCTGGACGATATGCCAGGAGAAGCGCTTGGATATGTGATGGATGGGCTCTTTCAAAAAGGAGCGCTTGATGTATTTTATACTCCTGTTTTTATGAAGAAAAACCGTCCCGGTGTTCTTTTGACGGTTTTGACTTCAGCAACTCATGTAGAGCAGTGCGAGCAATTTATGCTGAAAGAGACAACGACTCTTGGCATTCGAAAAGATATCTGGGTGCGAGAGGTTTTAGAAAGAGACGTTGTGACCGTTGCTACATCATACGGAAATATTCGCGTTAAACAGGCTATACACAAGGGAAAGGTGATCAGGCAGATGCCGGAGTATGAGGATGTGAAGGAAGCAGCGCTCACTCATCAAGTAGCCTTTTTAGACGTTTATGCAGAAGCTGCGGAACAGGCTAGAAGAAGGATAAAAGGAGAATGACGAATGGAGGCAGGGGTCGTTTCAACGTTAATAGCTGGTCTGTTGTTGGGGATAAAGCATTCTTTCGAGCCGGATCACGTGATAGCCGTTTCAACTATTGCAAGCAAAAGCAAAAGTTTGTTTCGCTCTTTATTAGCGGGTGTGTGTTGGGGATTGGGGCATAGTTTTGTTTTGTTTGTAGTCGGTCTGTTAGCTATTATTCTCAAATTTCAAATCCCCCCAGAAATCGAATCAGGTTTTGAAATCGTGGTTGGGATGATGCTTGTTTACTTAGGGGTAAACTCGTTGTTTGCCATGAGTAGGCGGAGCGGGCATCTTTCCTTAGATAATACGAACAACAAGGTCTACGTCAAATCGGTCGCGATTGGCGGAGTACATGGTCTAGCGGGAAGTGCAGCTTTAACAATTCTCGTTTTGTCAACTGTAGACGATTTTGCTGTCGCTGCTTTATACATTTTGGTTTTTGGCGCAGGGACAATTATTGGAATGTCTTCTTTTACTACTGCTTTAGTCATTCCCATTATATTGGGCAAGATGCGTCTTAATATAGGGAAGGTGATGGAGTTTACAACGGCAGTGATCAGCCTTTGTTTTGGAGGATATTATTTATATTGCCATATATGAAAGGGTGGGCAAGAATGGCTTACAACTTGAAAGGTATTATTCCTCCAGTTGTCACCTTATTTAATGAGAAAGGCGAGTTTGATTGGGAAGCAAATTATCTTCTCGCCGACTACTTGATCGAGCGAGGCGTTCATGGATTGCTCTATATGGGAAGCACGGGAGAGTTTTCCACGTTGACGACCGAAGAGAGGAAAAATTTTGCGGAGCGGATGATACGGTACATAGATGGGCGTGTTCCAGTTCTCATTGGCGCAGGGTCGACATCGCTAAAGGAGACAATTTCTTTGTCACAACATGCTGAATCGATCGGAGCGAGCGGTGTACTTGTCGTTAACCCGTTTTATTGGAAATATACGGAGCGCCAGCTATATGACTACTATATAAGCGTGGCTCAAAGCATTCGCATTCCTTTGTTGATTTACAATATTCCGTTGCTGACTGGGCAAGATTTGTCTCCGGATCTTGTGTTGAGGCTCGCGCTGGATCAGGAAAATATTGTTGGAATTAAAGATACAACAGAGAAACTAGGTCATATTCGTCAGTTAATCCGCATTAAGGAACAGAGAAAAGATTTCGCCGTGTTTGCCGCTTTTGATGATCTTCTTTTTCCATCGTTGCAAATGGGAGCGGCAGGTGCTATCAACGGTACGGCTGTGTTTTGTCCTGAGCTGTCCGTCAGGCTGTTTGAGAGCTTTCAATCCCAACAATACGAAGATGCGTTCAGAGCGAACGCGTCGATTTTGCGGCTTATGGAAATTTACGAGCTTTCTCAACCGCTGTTTCTTGCGATTAAAGAGGCCGTTCATCAGTTGATTTTAGGTCGGCAGACAGCACTGAGGCTGCCTTTAAAAGAGTGCGCGGATTTGAAAGAACGTGTCCATATGTTTCTGAATAAACATAATCTTCATATAAACAAAGTGAGAAAATAGAAAAGAGCGTTTTCAGAATGGCTACATAGAAAATGAAGGGGTGGTCAACATGTTTATGAAGGAAACAAGAGAGTTTCTTGAATCGCTAGGTTATCCAGGTGGTGACTGTTACGATCTTCCTACTTCCGCCAAACGCTTCCCCGATGGGGCACAATATCGGGTGGAGATTCCGAGCGTTGAAGGGCCGCGGGCGCTGGAGGCTGTCCTTGACGAGGCGGATCGTCTAGGAATTACCATCCATCGGGTGTCGCAAGGGAGTGGGATTATGCTGTTGACAGATGAGGAAATTAGCGATATGTGCGAGATGTGCGCGAGCCGTGGGATTGAGCTTAGCCTTTTTGTCGGCCCAAGAGGCACATGGGATATTAGCGCACTGCCATTGACGCCTTCCGGAAAAGCGGCGGGGTTAAGACATGAAGGGATGGATCAGCTAGTTTATGCTATTGAGGACCTGAAACGAGCAGCCCAGTTAGGAGTAAGAGGGGCTTTAGTGGCAGATGAAGGGTTGCTGCTTTTAACAAAAGAAATGAAACATCGAGGGATATTGCCGCAAAACTTTGTCATCAAGGTGTCGGTACAAATGATGGCCTCAAATCCGGTATCAATTAAGCTGATGGAGCAGTTGGGGGCTGACACATATAACGTTCCGACTGCCTTAACTTTGCCGAAGCTGGCAGCGATCCGCCAGACGGTTAACCTTCCTCTTGATGTGTACGTGGAAGTACCCGACGGATTCGGTGGATTCATTAGACATTATGAGATCCCTGAGATCATCCGTATTTTGGCGCCTGTTTATATTAAGTTCGGTTTGCGCAACCATCCAGACGTCTATCCATCCGGGAAACACTTGGAATCGGTGAACATTGAATTATGTCGGGAACGAGTGCGTCGGGCGGCGCTAGGAATGCGGATCGTTGAACAATATTATCCGGAAGCGGTTACGTCAAAATTAGGCGCTGAAGGGTTAGGCGTTCCAGTGACAGGCGTGCAAAATGCCAAGGTCTAAGTAGGAAAGGAGGGATACAATGTCGCCCTATCGTTTCGTAATCTTAAACCCAAAAGACAACGTCGCCACTGCCTTGGATTTTATTCCAGCTGGAAGCGTCGTAAAAATTACCTATCAAAACCGGGAACAGGACATCACCATAAAGCAACCTATTGAGTTTGGGCACAAGTTTGCCATTGTGCCAATCAAACAAGGAGAAGATGTTTTAAAGTATGGGGAAGTAATCGGGGTCGCTTCGAATGATATTGCCGAAGGAGAGCACGTTCACGTCCATAACGTGGAAGGAAAAAGGGGAAGGGGAGATCAAAAGCATGGAAAACGCTCAATTTTGGGGGTATAGACGTCCTGATGGACGGGTGGGAGTTCGAAACCATGTGCTCATTTTACCGACCATTGTGTGTGCTACTCAGGCGGCAAGACAAGTGACGGAGCTGGTCCATGGCACGGTCACTTTCATTCATCAGCACGGATGCGCCCAAGTAGGAGTGGATTATGAACAGACGTTCCGTACGTATGTCGGCATGGGAACAAATCCGAACGTATATGGCGTCGTGGTGATGGGGCTTGGCTGTGAAACCCATCAAGGAAGAAACGTGGCTCAAGAAATTGCAAAAAGCGGCAAGCCGGTTGAGCTTGTATCTATTCAAGATCATGGTGGAACACTCGGGGCGATTGCCGAAGCGGCGAGAATCGCCACGAAAATGGTGCAAGATGCTTCAACAGTCATGCGCGAGCCGTTTGATGTCAGCGAATTGATTGTTGGAACGGAGTGCGGTGGATCCGATGCATGCTCCGGTCTTTCCGCTAACCCGGCGGTTGGGTATGTCAGCGACATGATTGTCGATAGAGGGGGAACGGTCGTTTTAGCGGAAACGACTGAACTGATTGGAGCCGAACACCTTTTAGCCAGCCGTGCCGTTAATGATCGAGTGGCGAAAAGGGTCTATGAAGTCATTGAAGCCATGGAGAAACGGGCCATTATGATGGGAGTGGACATCCGCACTGGGAATCCAAGCCCTGGAAACCGAAAGGGGGGACTCACCACTCTCGAAGAAAAATCGCTTGGAGCAGCGGCCAAAGCTGGAACGAGACCTTTGCAAGAGCTGATCAATTACGCTGAGCGTCCGACAAAAAAAGGGCTCGTTTGGATGGACACTCCGGGGCATGATATTGAGCAGCTGACAGGAATGGTTGCTGGCGGGGCGCAGATCGTATTGTTTACGAGTGGCCGCGGCACGCCAACCGGATCGCCGATTGCACCGGTAATCAAAATCGCTACGAATACCCCAATGTTTGAGCGAATGAGGGAAAATATGGATGTCAATGCTGGCACAATTATCGAAGGAAAAGAGTCGCTTGAATCCGTAGGGAGGAGAATTTTCGATGAATTGCTCCTTACTGCCTCGGGAAAGCTGACCAAATCTGAGATCTTAAAACAGCACGACTTTGGTATTTGGAGAATTGGACCGACATTTTAAACCGATGTTTCGGTCGATGATGAAAGCAAACGCTTGGAGGGCTCATCATGAAAACGCTCGACGTCGTCACATTTGGAGAAACAATGGTCTTATTTACATCCGAAGCCATGACTCCGCTTGAGTACAGCAGTCATTTTTCGAAACAAATTGGGGGAGCTGAATCGAACGTCGCCATCGGGTTACAAAGACTCGGCCATTCCGTCGGCTGGTTTAGCAAGTTAGGAAATGACCCGTTTGGAAGGTATATCCATAAATTTGTGAGGGGCGAGGGAGTTGATACATCCCGCTGCATTTATACGGATGAAGCTCCAACAGGGATTTTCTTTAAAGAGAAACGTTCGCCTTCGAATATAAAAGTCTATTATTATCGCAGGAACTCGGCAGCTAGTTTGCTGTCTCCTGACGACTTGGATGAAGAGTATATCGCCAATGCAAAGTTTCTTCATATTACGGGAATTACCCCCGCCCTCAGCACGTCGTGCCGAGAGACGGTGTTCAAAGCTATAGAAATAGCGAAACGGCATCGTGTCAAAATTGTGTTTGACCCGAACATTCGACTGAAGCTATGGACGATTGAAAAGGCAAGACAGGTGCTTATGGAAATCGCGGCAGAGGCAGATATTATCTTGCCGGGTCTTGATGAAGGAGAATTGCTGTCCGGTCGAAATACCCCCGAGGATATTGCCCGTTTTTTTGGAGAGGAAAAACTGGTCATCATTAAGCTGGGAGAGCGTGGGGCGTATTATCAGTTTGGCAGCGAAGAAGGATATGTCAAAGGATTTGCTGTGCCGCAGATCGTGGATCCGGTGGGAGCGGGCGACGGCTTCGCTGCTGGGGTTATCAGTGGACTTTTGCAGAACGTGCCAATCTCTGAGGCGGTTAGGCGAGGGAATGCAGTCGGCGCGATCGTGGTGGGGACGAATGGAGATGTTGAAGGGTTGCCAACTAGAGAAGAACTCGATGAATTTTTGCAAGGTGCCGCGTACCAACGAGATGTAAAACGATAAAGGGGGAGAGACAAGTATGGATAAGCTTGAGCATTTAAACCGGCTGAAGCAATCTAAATTGGTCGCGGTAATTCGAAAACCGAAACGGTCGCAAATTTTTCAGATTGCTGAGGCTCTTATCGACGGGGGAGTCGAGGTGCTCGAAGTGACGGTGGATAGCCCTGGCAGTTTTGAGATGATCGCTGCACTGAAGGAAACGTTCGGAGACAAGGCGATCGTTGGCGCGGGGACTGTCCTCGATGCGGAGACAGCCAAACGGGCGATAGAAGCTGGTTCAGACTTCATTTTTTCGCCTATTTTCGATCAAGAAATGGTCTCTTTAACCAATCGATACGGGAAAATCTCTATTCCTGGCGTGATGACCCCGACGGAAATCGTTAAGGCGTATCAAATGGGAGCTGACCTGTTGAAAGTATTTCCAGCCGGTTCTTTAGGCCCGAAATATTTTAAGGAGCTAAGCGGTCCGCTGGGACATATTCCACTGATGCCGACAGGTGGTGTAACGTTGGATAATGCGGCGGAGTTTATCCGCAACGGTGTGGTCGCTGTAGGGGTAGGAAGCGCTTTATTAGATAAACGGGCTATTGAAGAAGAGAGATTTGATGTAATTAGGGAAACAGCGCAAAAATTTGTTGAAACGGTCAGAAACGCTTTATCAAGAGAGGGAGAATGAACATGAAAATAACGAAGTTCGAGACGTTTCTTGTCCCGCCGCGGTGGCTGTTTTTAAAAATCAGCACGGATGAAGGAATCTCGGGGTGGGGGGAGCCGATTGTCGAAGGAAGAGCCGGTACCGTACGAGCAGCGGTGGAGGAGCTCAGCGACTACTTGATCGGCAAAGATCCACTGGCAATTGAGGAGCATTGGACCGTTCTTTACAGGGGGGGATTTTACCGTGGAGGCCCCATTTTAATGAGCGCCATCTCGGGAATTGATCAAGCGCTTTGGGATATTAAAGGGAAATACTTCAACGCCCCGGTTCATCAATTGCTTGGCGGCCCGGTTCGCGATTCTATTCGGGTTTACAGTTGGATTGGTGGCGATCGTCCAAGCGACGTTGCCGAAGCGGCTAAAAAAGCGAAAGAAACGGGGTTTACGGCAGTAAAAATGAATGCAACAGAGGAGCTTCAATATATTGATTCGTTTAAAAAGATTGAGGAAGCGGTCGAAAGGGTGGCCGCGGTACGTCAAGTGACAGGTGACGAATTTGGGATTGGAATCGATTTCCATGGGCGTGTTCACAAGCCGATGGCGAAAATTTTAGCGAAAGAGCTTGAACCATATCACCCAATGTTTATTGAGGAACCAGTATTACCCGAACATAATGAAGCGTTAAAAGAAATTGCTAGACATTCCAATATTCCGATCGCAACCGGCGAACGAATGTTTTCACGCTGGGACTTCAAAACGGTTTTATCTGACGGGTACGTCGATATCATTCAGCCTGATCTTTCTCATGCCGGCGGTATTACCGAGGTAAGAAAAATTGCTGCAATGGCTGAGGCATACGATGTTGCTTTAGCTCCCCATTGTCCGTTGGGGCCGATTGCACTGGCAGCCTCTTTACAAGTGGATGCTGTGTCGTACAACGCTTTTATCCAAGAACAAAGCCTTGGCATTCATTATAATCAAGGGAATGATCTTCTTGACTATTTAGTGGATCCCTCTGTGTTTGAGTATCGAAACGGGTATGTCAAAATTCCACAAGGCCCCGGTTTAGGAATACAGATTAACGAAGAGTATGTGAGAGAAATGGCAAAGGTTGGACATAATTGGAAAAATCCCGTTTGGCGTCATGCTGACGGTTCCGTTGCTGAATGGTAGATATAAAAGCAGTTTTTTGGGATTTCGGCTCTTCACCCACAAAATATGCTTAACAAAAACAGACTCAAAGACTCGATGATAGAGAAAATCAAAATGGATTTTCTCCTTTTTGTTCCATCTTGTTTGGAGCAACATTGCAATCATGATTGTCTAAAAACCAAGCACGTCTTTCAGCGATAAATCCGAATTTTTCACGAAATGGAGGAAGAACGATATGGATAGATTTAAAGTTGTGGTGACAGACTACGAATTTCAAACGTTGGCACCTGAACAAGAAGTGCTTTCATCTCTCAATGTGGAGTTTGTCGCCACCCAGTGTCGTACAGAGGAGGAAGTCATTTCCGCGTGCAGGGACGCCGACGCCATTATCAACCAGTATGCTCCAATATCTGCAGAGGTAATCGCACAACTGGAAAAGTGCAAAATCATTTCCCGATATGGCGTCGGTGTCAATACAGTTGATGTAGACGCTGCCACCGAAAAGGGTATTATTGTAGCCAATGTAACGGACTATTCGATCGATGAGGTCTCGGATCACGCGCTGGCGCTGTTGCTTTCGCTAGCTCGCAAAATCGTCAAATTGAATCACGAAGTAAAGAGTGGTACATGGAATTTTAATGTCGGCAAGCCGATTTACCGGCTGCGGGGGAGAACGCTCGGTCTTGTGGGATTGGGAAGAATTCCGCAAGCGTTGGCGAAAAAGGCCCAAGCTTTTGGACTGCGCGTTATTGCCTATGACCCGTACGTCCCCGCTAAAGTGGCTGACGAGCTCAATGTTCAACTGCTTGGACTGAACGATGTGTTCCGACAATCGGACTACATTTCCGTTCATGCCCCGTTGACTAAAGAAACAAAAGGAATGATCAGCGACGAACAATTTAACTTGGCGAAAAAGGAATTGATCATCGTCAACACGGCTCGTGGCCCGGTCATTGATGAATCCGCTTTAATTCGCGCTTTACAAGAGGGAAAAATCAGCGGCGCTGGGCTCGATGTGACGGAATGTGAGCCGATCCAACCGGACAACCCTCTCCTGAAAATGGAAAACGTGGTCATTACTCCTCATGTAGCCTGGTATTCTGAGGAATCGGAAAAAGAATTAAAACGGAAAACCGCTCAAAACGTTGCCGATGTATTGTCGGGATATTATCCGACCTATCTTGTCAACCATAACGTCAAGGAAAAGATGCGTTTGAAAGAGAAAGGGCTTTATGTATAAACAGTCTTGGGGAGTCCGCGTTTGAGACCATTTGGTGTATATGATAAAAAGATGTTGATAACACGGTACGATCAAGGTAGGCGAAGGCCTGCCTTTATTTTTGCGGGCGTCAACACGCACTGTACTTGGAATATACGTATGCTCCCATGGATGATTTTCAAGCAAAAGCAAACAGAAGGATTTTTCCATGCCAACGACGAACGATACGAAAAGGAAAAGATGGCGAAAAGGGGGGATGACGATGACGAGCAATGGCGACACCTCGCCGATGGTCAGCCGCTGCCAAACGTTGCAAGAAGCCATGCAGCTGATGGCGGCTCGTGGGCTTGAGTCGGTGAACGTGATCGATGAGCACGGCCGGACGGTGGGGCGGTGCACGTGGCGGATGATGCTGCGGGCGGCGGCGGATGGGCTCGATCGTTCCATGCCGATAGGGGAAGTATTGACGGCATTTTCCGACAAGTGGGAAACGAAACAGGAAGGCGTCTGCGCTGCAATGCCAATGTCCGAAAGCGATTCCAAAGCAACGAATGAGCTCGAGCGACTGCGGCGTGAGTTGGAGGAAACGCACCGTCTGGCTGAGACGATGAAAACGGTGTTGGATGCGGCGTACGAAGGGGTGGTTGTCGTCGATGAGGACGGCGTGGTTCGTGAAATCAACCGGGCGTATTGCCAGTTTCTCGGCATTCGCCGGGAAGAAGCGATCGGAAAACATGTGACGGAAGTGATCGAAAACACCCGTCTGCACATTTGTGTTCAATCGGGCATTCCAGAAAGAGGATATATTCAAAAAATTTACGGCCAGCCGATGGTTGTGCACCGTATTCCGATTTGGCGGGACGGCAAGGTGATCGGGGCGATCGGGATGCTTATTTTCCAAGGGGTATCGGAAGTATATGAAATTTTCCGGCGCCTGCAGGAGCTGTCGCGTGAGGCAAGCCGGAAGGAGAAGCAAGAGACGGAAGCGAAACCACAGGAGACGGCCGCCTCCGCCCCGAAAGGAATCGAGCGGATCATTGGCCGCCACCCGGCGATCGCTGCTGTGAAGCAGATGATTCGTCGGGCGGCGCGCGTGCCGTCGACGGTGCTCATTACCGGTGAAAGCGGAACGGGGAAAGAGGTGGTGGCGCGGGCGATCCATGAAGCGGGGCCGCATGCGGACGGACCGTTTGTCAGCGTGAATTGCGCCGCCATCCCTGAGTCGTTGTTGGAAGCGGAACTGTTCGGCTATGAAGATGGGGCGTTCACCGGTGCGAAAAAAGGGGGCAAGCCCGGCAAGTTTCAACTCGCCCATGGAGGGACGCTGTTTTTGGATGAAATCGGCGATATGCCGCTTGCCATGCAGGCGAAAATTTTGCGCGTCTTGGAAGAAAAGAAAGTGGAAAAAGTCGGCGGATTGTCGGGGACAGAGGTGGACGTGCGCATTATTGCCGCGACGAACAAGCCGCTCGAGGAGATGGTGCGGAATGGAACCTTTCGCGAAGATTTGTTTTATCGGTTGAATATCATTCGCATTCATCTTCCGCCGTTGCGCGAGCGGAAAACGGATATTCCCGCGCTGTTGGCTTACCATATGGAGCGGATGTGCCGGCAGTTTGGCGTCGCGTTGAAGTCGTTTACCAAAGAGGCCATGGAAGTGCTTGTCCACTATTCATGGCCGGGGAACGTCCGCGAGCTGGTCAACGTCGTCGAATGGCTGATCAGTATGGTCGAAGGGGAAAAAGTGGAACGCGAACACTTGCCGTCTTACTTGTCGACCGTTCAACCGGCAGCCTCGTCTTTGCCAAACGGTGGTGTGAAGATGGCTGATCGGTGGAAAGAAATGGTCTATCAATCGGAACGTGAGCGCATCGCTGCGGCGCTGGTGGCGGCGGGCGGCAACAAGGCGGAAGCGGCAAGGAGGCTCGGCATTCACCGCTCGACGTTATATGAGAAGCTGAAAAAATACGGATTGTAGGCAACGGCGGCAAAGCCGTTGTTTTTTGTTGCTCTGTTGGATAAGTGTCTGGTATTGTAGGGAAAATGTCTGCTTACTGTCGGTGAACGCGTTTTCGTTTCGAAACAGCCCCCTTATCATGGTGCCTTTTGTATGTTGGCACGGAATTTGCTTTATAAGGAAATGAAACCGTTGTCAAAAAAGGAGGGGAAACGATGTACGAATTGTTGGTGCCCAGCCGGGTTGTGTATGGGCGCGATACGTTCGCCGAAGTCGGCCCACAAGCAAAAGCGCTCGGGACGAAAGCGCTGATCGTCAGCGACCCGGTGATGGAGAAAATCGGCCTTGTCGCCCGTTGCGAGCAATACTTGCAACAGGTGGGGATGACGTTTGCCAAGTACACAGGGGTTGACACGGAGCCGACGGATGTCCATGTGAAGGAAGCGCTTGACGTCTGCCGGAGCGAGCAGTGCGATGTCATTATCGCTCTTGGCGGCGGCAGCAGCATCGACGCCGCCAAAGCGGTGTCCGTGATGATGACGAATGAAGGAACGATCAGCGACTATGTCGGCAATCAAAAAAGGTTTACCGAAAAACCGCTGCCGCTCATCGCCATTCCGACAACGGCCGGAACGGGTTCGGAAGTGACGAAAGTAACGGTCATTATCGATACGAAGATGGACGTCAAAATGATGATTTCCCAACCGGCGCTGCTTCCAGCCGTGGCGATTGTCGACCCGTTGCTCACGGTTTCATGCCCGCCGTCCGTTACAGCGGCGACCGGGGTTGATGCGCTGTGCCATGCGATCGAGGCGTATATTTCCCGACGCGCCCACCCGGTGACCGATGCGCTGGCGCTCTCTGCCATTGAAGCGATCGTCGGTCATTTGCGCCGGGCGTATGAAAACGGCCAAGACATCGAAGCGCGGGAGAAGATGGCGATCGCGGCCATGAAAGCCGGCATGGCCTTTTCCAACGCCTCGGTGACGCTCGTGCACGGCATGTCGCGGCCGATCGGCGCGCTTTTCCACGTGCCGCACGGCGTATCGAACGCGATGTTGTTGCCTGGGGTGCTTGAGTTTACAAAAGACAGCGCCATCGAACGATTGGCGGTGATCGCCCGAATCATCAAGCCGCCGCTCAAAGACGTTTCCGATACGGAAGCGGCTGAGGCGCTCGTTGAGGAAGTGAAACAGCTTTGCCGCGATTTGCACATCCCGAATATGAAAACGTGGGGCATTGACAAAACAGCGTTTGACAAGGTGGTGGACAAAATGGCGGCTGACGCGCTTGCGAGCGGCAGCCCCGCCAACAACCCGAAAGTGCCGACGCATGAGGAAATTGTGGCATTGTACCATTATTGTTACGACTATCAGTACGACACCAAAACCGTAAGTTCGTAAATGAGTCGGCGGCTGGGATGGCGATTGCAGAATGCATGACAGCGACCAGAAGCAAACAGACAGAAAAGAACGCCGCTTTTTGGAAGCGTTCAGCCCGCCGGCCGTTTCCGCGAAAGGAAGCGCTCGCTGATCATCCATAACTCTTGTGTGCGTTCATGAACCAATCTTTTGAAAGATCGACTAGAAAGGTGGTTTCATCCATGAGTTCCGTGACCGAAACGAAGACATTGAAAAATTTTATCGGCGGCCAATGGGTCGCTTCAACATCCGGAAAAGAAGAAGTCGTGCCGAACCCGGCAACGGGGGAAGTATTGGCGAAAGTGCCGCTTTCCTCGCGCGAGGAGCTTGATGCAGCGGTGGCGGCCGCGAAAGAAGCGTTCCGCGAATGGCGCAAAGTCCCGGTTCCGCGCCGTGCCCGCATTTTGTTTCGCTATCAGCAGCTGTTGGTCGAACATTGGGACGAACTCGCTAGACTTGTGACGCTAGAAAATGGAAAAGTCTATGAGGACGCCTACGGTGAAGTGCAGCGCGGCATTGAGTGCGTCGAGTTTGCGGCTGGGATTCCGACGCTCATGATGGGCCAGCAGCTGCCGGATATCGCGACCGATATCGAATCGGGCATGTACCGCTACCCGCTCGGCGTCGTCGCCGGCATCACGCCGTTCAACTTCCCGATGATGGTGCCGTGCTGGATGTTCCCGCTCGCGATCGCCTGCGGCAACACGTTTGTATTGAAGCCATCGGAGCGGACGCCCATGCTGGCCAACCGCTTAGCTGAACTGTTCACCGAAGCCGGCCTGCCACCGGGAGTGCTCAATATCGTTCATGGGGCGCACGAGGTGGTGGGCGGCATTTTAGAGCATAAAGACATTAAAGCCGTCTCGTTCGTCGGCTCGCAGCCGGTCGCCGAGTACGTGTACAAAACAGCCGCCGCCCACGGCAAGCGGGTGCAGGCGCTCGCCGGTGCGAAAAACCATTCGATTGTCATGCCGGACGCCGACCTCGATATGGCGGTGACGAACATCATCAACGCCGCGTTCGGTTCGGCAGGCGAGCGGTGCATGGCGTGCTCGGTCGTTGTCGCTGTCGGCGATATCGCCGATGAATTAGTGAGACGGCTCAAAGAAGCCGCCGACCGCATTCAAATCGGCAACGGGCTCGACAAAGGCGTCTTTTTAGGGCCGGTCATCCGCGAGTCGCACAAAGAACGGACGATCAAATACATCGAAATCGGCGAAAAAGAGGGGGCGCTCCTTGTCCGCGACGGACGCCGCGACTCGGCGACAAGCGGAAAAGGCTATTTCATCGGCCCAACGATTTTTGACCATGTCAAACCAGGCATGACGATTTGGACGGATGAAATTTTCGCCCCGGTCTTGTCCGTCGTCCGCGCCCGTGATCTGGACGAAGCGATTGAGATCGCCAACCGGTCGGAGTTCGCCAACGGCGCCTGCATCTACACCGACAGCGCCAAAGCGATCCGCCAGTTCCGCGAAGAAATCGACGCCGGCATGCTTGGCGTCAACGTCGCCGTCCCGGCGCCCATGGCGTTTTTCCCGTTCTCGGGCTACAAAAACTCGTTTTACGGCGACCTCCATGCCAACGGCCGCGACGGCGTCGAATTTTACACGAGAAAGAAAATGGTGACGGCGAGATATCAATAAGCGAATGATGGGGTGTCCCAAATGTAGCGGGGCACCCTTTCTTATTACCGTATATAGACAATATGTTGTGTTTTGTTAAGGAAAATTACCCTTTTGGGTCAGTCCCCTTTTTTATCACCTCGAACCGAGAAGGCCTCAACTTCCAAGCATGAGCGTAAGTGGGGGATGAACCGGCGTCTTCCACCAACGATCTTCCCCTTGCACCAAAAGAACAAAGGAAGGGCTTCGATTGCGATCTTTTTGAGGAAGCTCAACGGTGGGATGCACAGGGATGGCTTAGCTGACAGCTTACCGTAGGTTAGGGTGTTCCCGAGAATCCCCTACTTCTCTACGTGAGCGCGGGTGGGGAGTGTTCAATTGAGTCGGTTTCATTTCCGTCGTGTTGAGCGTGTAGTAAAAAATTTGGAAATGCTATTCGTTCCGTGACAGCATCCAAAAGGCGCGAAGTGTGATAGAATAAAATAAAAAAGGGTGTGAGTTCAATGGCCATGGACTACTTTCAGGTGAACTTGCCGAAAGAGTTTTTGCCCGCCATTAATGAATTGGAAGGCAACACAGTTGAGGCAAAAATAAAGCTTTCATTGGCGATTGGTTTGTTTGTTGGAAAACAGGTGACGCTGGCGAAAGCGGCTGAATTGGCAGGAAAATCCTTAGGGGAATTTATCGATGTATTGCGTTCGAAGGCGATTCCTTGGATGGAATATACGGAGGAACACATCAAAGATGATTGGGACACGGTGCAAAAATTGAGCAAAGAAAATAGGGATCACAATGAGTAGGGTTACGGTCAATTCTACACCGATTATAGGTCTGTCGATCGTTGGTCAATTGACTCTTTTGTCTGAACTATTTGATGAAGTATATGTTCCGGAAGCTGTCTATCAAGAAATTGTTCATAACCATGCCCCACGCCATTATGGAAAAGAGGAGCTCAAACGATTGGTCAGCGAGGGGGTGTTTAGGCTATACCATGTAAAAAATCGCAGCCTTGTTGAAAGTTTATATGGAAAATTCCATGCCGGGGAGTTAGAAGTTATTATTGGAGCGAAAGAACTTGGTGCTCAAGTCGTTGTGATTGATGAGCATGCTGCCAGATCATTGTCGAAACAATTCCTTTTACGGCCTATCGGTACAATTGGAGTTTTGATTCTGGGAAAGAAAAACAGGAAAATAGCGGAAGTAAAGCCGCTATTAGACATTTTGCTTGAAAATGGATTTTATCTCTCCCAACGTCTCTATCGAGAGGCGTTGTCATTAGCAGAAGAAATACCGTAACCCCGCCCACCGCGCTCGGCTTTTCCTTTTTAAAACCTGTCAATAACCCCCTTGACAAAATCGCGTTTACTTATCATTGAAGGGCCGGTTGTAAGCGTTTTAAGATAAAGGTACAGTCAAGCAGAAAAGGAGGAACAGCTTTATGACGCATACAACCGGAAACGAAACAGGCTTCCGTGTGAAGATTCAGCGGTTTGGCGGTTATTTGAGCGGCATGATTATGCCGAATATCGGGGCGTTTATCGCCTGGGGGCTGATTACCGCCCTGTTTATCCCGACCGGCTGGCTGCCGAACGAGACGTTTGCGAAGCTCGTCGGTCCGATGATTACGTATTTGCTGCCGCTGTTGATTGGCTATACGGGCGGCAAAATGGTGTACGACGTCCGCGGCGGTGTCGTCGGGGCGACGGCGACGATGGGGGTCATCGTTGGTTCGGAAATCCCGATGTTTTTAGGCGCGATGATCATGGGGCCGCTTGGCGGTTATGTGATCAAAAAGGTAGACGGGCTCTTCCAAGGGAAAGTCAAGCAAGGATTTGAGATGCTTGTGAACAACTTTTCGGCCGGGATCGTCGGCGGCGTGTTGACGCTGCTCGCCTTTAAAGGAGTCGGCCCGGTCATTTCTGTGATCAGTAAAACGTTAGCGGCAGGAGTGGAAAAAATCATTGATTGGCACTTGTTGCCGCTGGCGAACTTGTTCATCGAGCCGGGGAAAGTGCTGTTCTTGAACAATGCGATCAACCATGGAATTTTAAGCCCGCTTGGCGTCGAACAAGCGGCGAAAACCGGGAAATCGATTTTGTTCTTGCTGGAAACGAACCCTGGTCCAGGGTTGGGGATTTTGCTGGCGTATTGGCTGTTTGGCAAGGGGATGGCGAAACAATCGGCGCCGGGGGCAGTCATTATCCACTTCCTTGGCGGGATTCATGAAATTTACTTCCCGTACATTCTCATGCGACCGATTTTGATTTTGGCAGCCATGGCGGGCGGCGTGAGCGGCGTGTTCACGTTTACCATCCTCAACGCCGGGCTGGTGGCGGTGCCGTCGCCGGGAAGCATTTTCGCCTTGCTGGCGATGACGCCGAAAGGGAATTACTTCGGCGTGCTAGTCGGCGTGTTCGTCGCCGCAGCGGTGTCGTTCCTCGTCGCTTCGATTTTCTTAAAAGCGGCGAAACAATCCGAAGAGGAAGAAGAGTTGACGAAAGCAACGGAAAAAATGGAACAGCTGAAAGGAAAAAAGAGCCAAGTGGCTGCCGCGTTGCAACAGAAAGAAGCCGCTTCGGCAGCTGTGGCCCAAGCGGTTCCTGGCCGCGTGAAGAAAATTGTGTTCGCGTGTGATGCGGGAATGGGCTCGAGCGCGATGGGAGCATCGATTTTGCGCAACAAAGTACAAAAGGCCGGGCTCGATATCGAAGTGACGAATACAGCGATCAACCAGCTTCCGGCCGACGCCGACATCGTCGTCACCCATCAAAACTTGACCGACCGGGCGAAGGCGAAGTTGCCAAATGCGTACCATGTATCGGTCGAAAACTTCTTAAACAGCCCGAAATACGATGAATTGATCGAGCAATTGAAAAAGAACGCGTAAATCGGCATGAGACGCAGGGGAAATGGCGTTCCCCCTGCGTTTTGCTTTGTGATTTCGCGTTTACCTCGACGGCTAGGGGCACTTTCCTCCGCTCCCATCCGCATGGATGTGCCCGACCGCGGTGAACTTCGTTAAAACGACGAAAGAGAAAAATACATGCAAAATTAAAATCTGTCAACAATAACAATGACGAAAACGAAACATCTATTCATTGTCAAATCAAGAAAAAAGCCCTTACAATAAGGATGGAAGAGGCAAAGATTTATTTCAAAAATGTCAACAATGCTGTTCCGTGATGGGAGGTGAACGGCGATGTACGTATCGGCACGGGAGCGGAAGTTGCTTGAACGGTTGTTGGCGGACGATAGGGACATAACAGTCGGCGAATTGGCGGAGGAACTGAATGTCAGCGCCCGCACGGTTCATCGTGATTTGCAAGGTTTGGAATCGGTCTTCCGCCGCTATGGGCTTAAGCTCGCGAAAAGAGCAGGAGTCGGCATCCGCCTCGTCGGGGAAGAGGAAAACAAGCAGGCGCTGGCCGCAGAGCTGTTTCGCCTTTCTCATCATGAATACACCCCCGAAGAGCGGCAGCTCATGATTTTAATTGCGCTGTTGGAAGCCAACGAGCCAGTGAAACTCGTCACATTGGCCTATGACTTGAACGTCACGGTCGCCACTGTCAGCTTGGATTTGGACAAATTGGAACAAACGGTAGAAGCGTACGGGCTTTCGCTCATCCGCAAGCGTGGATACGGGGTGGAGCTTGCCGGTTCGGAATCAGCGAAACGGCGCTTGATGAGCGACTTGTTGTTCCGCCATGTTGATGAACACGAATTTTTGGCATTGATGAAAGAGACGATCCAAAAACGGGCGGACGCTCCGCTTGACACCGTGGCGGAGAAGCTGCTCGGGCTTGTGGACAGAAAAAAGCTCGCCATCATTGAGCAGCAAATCGAGCAAGTGAAAGAAAAGCTTCCGTTTACGATGGCCGACAGCTCGTACATCGCCTTCGTCGTCCATTTGGCGCTCGCCATGGAGCGCATCAAGCGGGGAGAAGCGATCCACTTCGATCCGCGGGATTTGCAGGCGTTGCAAGCGACGAAAGAATATGAGATCGCGCATGAGCTCGCTGAATCGTTAGAAAAAGTCTTTGACGTTGACATCCCTAACGAAGAAGTCGGCTATATGACGATGCACTTGATGGGAGCGAAATGGCGCAACCGTCAAGGAACGATGATGGAAGAACCGAGCTTAACCGTTGGCATGAAAGCGCAGCAACTCATCCGCTCTGTCAGTGATAAGCTCGGCGTTGATTTATCCACCGACCGTACGTTATACGAAGACCTTGTCGTCCATTTAAAGCCGGCTCTGTATCGCCTCGAACACGGAATGGGGGTCGCCAATCCGCTGCTTGATCAAATCAAACAAGACTATGCGGAGCTGTTCGCCATTGTCGCAGATGGGGCGCGGCAGCTGTTTGGCGACATTCCGATCCCGGATGAGGAGATTGGCTATTTGGTGCTCCATTTTGCGGCCGCGCTCATGCGGGAGAAAAAAGGCTGGCGGGTGTTAGTCATTTGTTCGAGCGGGCTTGGGACGGCGAAAATTTTAGCGATGAGGCTGAAAAAAGAGATTCCGGACATTGTTTCGCTGGAACAAGCTTCCGCGTTTGAATGGAAAGGAAAAGATGTCAGCGCGTACGATCTCGTCATCTCGACCGTGCCGCTTCCCGAGGAGTATGGGCCGCATATCGTCGTCAGCCCGATGCTGACCGAGGAGGAAGCGCGGTCGATCCGCGAGTGTTTAGAGCGAAAATCGGCCGCTGAAAAGCGGATGAGGAAAGAGTCAACCGCACGGCGAAACAGGCCAGCGCTCGACACGATGAAGGCGGTTCGGCGCATCAGCGAGACGATCGTCCACATTTTGGACGGTTTTTCCCTCGAGGTGGTCAAGAGGCGCTCTGTTCATGAAATATTGACGGACGCGTGCCGCCGCTTCGAACGAAGCGGCGTCATTGTCGATGCCGATGTCGTCATCGAGGAGCTGCGGCGCCGCGAGTCGCTTGGCGGGCTTGGCGTCCCTGGCACGACGCTGGCGCTTTACCACGCTCGAAGCTTCGCTGTCCTTCGTCCGTCGCTGACAATGTACCGACTTGATTCGCCGCAAACGGTGGCGGGGATGGACGGGGAGCCGATGGAGATCAACACGGTCGTGTTGCTTCTCGGTCCTGCTGATGCGGATGAAGAGGTGCTTTCAGTATTAAGC
Organism: Geobacillus proteiniphilus; assembly: GCF_001908025.1. Lineage (GTDB taxonomy): Bacteria > Bacillota > Bacilli > Bacillales > Anoxybacillaceae > Geobacillus > Geobacillus proteiniphilus. The sequence goes on along the minus strand of NZ_MQMG01000016.1, from coordinate 10,705 downwards.
CATGTGAGCACGTTGCTCGTAAAGGACGAGCAAAGCGCGGCCATGTTGGCTTATGGCGGCGAAGACGAAGTGTATTCGCTTATTAGCGATCATTTGGAACAATTTTTCGATGATTATTGGATATCGATGAAGGAGTGAAACGGATGTTGACCCATTCGATTTTAAACAAAGAAAACATTGTGCTCAATGCGCAACCAAAGACGAAAGAAGAGGCGATCCGCCTCGCCGGCGAGGTGCTGGTCAAGCAAGGATATGTCGCCCCAGCATATGTTGATGCGATGCTTGAACGGGAAGAACTGACATCAACGTATATCGGCAACAACGTCGCCATTCCGCACGGAACGGAAGCGGCAAAAGCGCTCGTGAAACAGTCCGGCATTTCGATCGTGCAAGTTCCAGACGGCGTCGATTTTGGCGGCGGCAACATGGCCACGATCGTGATCGGCATTGCTGGCAAAGATGGGGAACATTTAGACATCCTCTCTCAACTCGCGCTTGTTTGCGCGGAAGCGGATCATGTAGAAGCGATGGCGAACGCCAAAACAGAAGAAGAAATTCTTGCGCTGCTCAATGAGGTGAACGGCTGATGCGGGCCGTCCACTTTGGCGCCGGCAACATCGGCCGCGGCTTTATCGGCAGTCTGCTGGCGGCGTCGGGATATGACGTCGTGTTCGTTGATGTCAATGAACAAATCGTCCGTTTGCTGAAAGAGCGGGGGGAGTATCGCGTCATTGTCGCCGGCGAGCAGCGAGAAGAACAATGGGTGCGCGGCGTTTCGGCCCTGAACAGCCAAACGGAGCGGGAGAAGGTCATCGAGGCGATCGCAGACGCTGATTTGGTGACAACCGCCGTCGGCCCACCTATTTTGCCAGCGATCGCTCCCGTTGTTGCTGCAGGGCTCCAGCGGCGGTTCGCCATCCAACAAAAGCCGCTTCACGTCATCGCGTGTGAAAACATGATCGCCGGCACAGAGGCGTTGAAACAGCACGTCCTTGCCCACCTTTCCGAAGCCGAACAACAGTTGGCGAGCGAACATGTCGGCTTTCTCAACTGTGCGGTCGACCGCATCGTGCCGAATCAGACGAATGATGATCCACTCGCCGTCACGGTGGAACCGTTTTTCGAATGGGCGATTGAGGCGCGAAACGTCATCGGCACTGTTCCGCCGATTCAAGGAGCGCATTTTGTCGCTGACTTAGGGCCGTATATTGAACGAAAGTTATTTACCGTCAACACCGGCCATGCGCTCGCCGCCTATTTAGGCTACCTAAAACAATACGAAACGGTGCAAGACGCCATGAAAGACGGGGGCGTCCGTGCGAGCGTTGAACAAGCGCTCCATGAGTCGGGAGCAGTGTTGGTGAAAAAGCATGGTTGGAGCGAAAAAGAGCACCACGCGTATATCGACACGACGATCGGGCGCTTCATGAATCCGTCACTGTCCGACGACATCCTCCGCGTCGCCCGTTCGCCGATCCGCAAGCTCGGGCCGAATGACCGCCTCGTCGCTCCGGCAGTGCAATATTGCGCCTTATTCGGCAAAGTCCCGCACGGCTTGGCCAAAGGAATCGCCGCCCTGCTACGGTTCGATGACGACCGCGACGTGGAAGCCGCCGCCCTCCAGCAAACAATTGCCGAGCACGGAATCGAAGGCGCGCTTCGGCAATACGCGGGGCTTGAGAGTGCGCACCCGCTTGTGGCGGCGGTGAGGGAAGAGTACGACAAGATGCGAAAATCACACTAAAAACAACAACGTCAATTGGTCTCCCGCTTGCCTTCTTGGCTGGCGGGATTTTTGTCTACATGGCTCATTCCCTCATCTCTTTTTGACGATTCCCTGTCATTTTTTCCGCTTCAGCTATTTTACATTGCTCGTTCGACGGTGCAAAGAACGATGAGCTGGTTTAGGGTTGTGCGCAGCAGGACATTCTTGTGAACAAAATGCACAAAATTCATTTTATTTTCAAAAACTTCACACTAACACAGCAGCATGGTAACGTTATGGATGAAAACGTTATCAAAAACAAGGGGGCAAGGGAGAATGAAGAAAAAAAGATGGTGGGGGTTGCTAGCCGCAGGGATGATGACACTGGCATTGGCAGCCTGCAGCGGCAACGATGCATCAGGATCGAAATCGTCCGGTTCGAACTCTGGCTCATCGGCCTCAAACTATCCGACGAAGCCGATTACGATTGTTGCTCCGTCCGGAGCGGGCGGCGGCTGGGATTTAACGGCCCGCGCGATCACAAAGGTGCTCGATGAGACGGGGCTTGTCAAACAGACGATGACGGTTGAAAACAAACCGGGCGGCGGCGGTGCGGTCTTTATGGCTGAGTACGCCACCCAAGATGTCAAAAATGATTACAAACTGTTTGTCAACTCGCCGCCGATTATCATCAACAACCTGAAAAAAGAAGGAAACAGCCCATTTGGCTACAAAGACACGACCCCGCTCGCCCAGTTGACGAAGGACTTTGGTGCGATTGTCGTGAAAGCAGATTCCAAATTTCAGTCGTTGACCCAACTGCTTGATGCCATTAAACAGGACCCGAAATCGGTCACGGTAGCCGGGGGATCGGCGCCAGGTTCGATGGATCATTTAGTCGCGATTTTGCCAATCTATAAGTCGGGCATCGATCCGAAATCAGTCAAGTATGTTTCGTACGATGGCGGTGGGGAAGCGATGGCGGCGCTGCTTGGCGGCAATGCCGATGTGATTGCAACGGATGCGTCTTCGGTTGGGGAGTATTTGAAAGCCGGCAAAGTGCGGGTGTTGGCGGTTTCCGCTCCAGAACGCCTCGGCGGAGTGCTGAAAGACGTGCCGACGTTGAAAGAGCTTGGCCTTGATGCCGAGTTTACGATTTGGCGCGGCGTTTTCGGGCCGAAGGAAATGTCTCCGGAAGCAAAAGCGTTTTGGGAAGAGACATTGAAAAAGCTGTCTGAGCATGAAAAATGGAAAGAAGAGCTGCAAAAGCAAGGTTGGGAAGCAGAGTACCGCAATTCCGAAGAGTTTACGAAATTTTTGAAAGAGCAAGAGCAGCAAATCGGCGACCTTCTGAAGTCGCTTGGCATGCATAAATAAAACGAGGGGGGAAGAACATTCTTCCCCTTTTTCGTAAAGAACAGGAGGCAGAGCGATGAACAAAACGGCTGACCGTATCGCGGCGGCGGCATTTCTGGCCGTCGGGGCGCTGTTTATGGCCGAGAGCTTGCGCCTATCGAAAAGCGCTTACGGCAGTGCTGTCGGGCCGAACGTGTTTCCGTTTTTGCTTGGACTTGTGTTGGTTTTCTTAAGCATCAAACTGTTGTTTGAGACAAGAAGTTATTCAGATGCGGCAGATGAGAAGCCGCCGCGGCAATATAAAAAATTTCTTGTCATTTTCATTGCCGCTGTTTTCTATGCGGCGTTGCTTGAAACGGTTGGATATGTGATCACGACGTTTCTGTTTCTTGTGATCGGCTTTCAAACGATGGAAAAAGGGGCGCTATGGAAGTCGATCGCCATTGCGGCTGGCTTTTCGCTTGGCGTATATGGCCTTTATGTGAAGCTGCTGCAAGGAACGTTGCCAAGCTGGCCAATTTGGTTCCAATGAAAGGAGGGGCATCATGAGCACCCTATCGTTTTTGCTTGATGGATTTCAGACGGCGCTTCAGCCGCATAACTTGCTGTTTGCGTTTATCGGGGTGTTGATCGGTACAGCGGTTGGGGTGCTTCCTGGGATCGGGCCGATGAGCGGGGTGGCGTTGCTCATTCCGGTGACGGCGTCGATGACATCGGGCTTGAGTCCCGAGCAGGCGGCCGCCAGTTCGATCATTTTGTTGGCCGGTGTCTATTACGGGGCGATGTACGGCGGTTCGACGACGTCAATTTTGTTAAACACGCCCGGGGAATCATCGTCTGTTGTCACGACGCTGGACGGCTACCAAATGGCGCGGCAAGGTCGGGCCGGAGCGGCGCTTGCGATTGCGGCGATCGGTTCGTTTGTGGCGGGGATTGTGGCTTTGATTGGGCTTGTGCTGCTGGCAGAACCACTTTCCAATGTGGCGCTCAAGTTTGGCCCGGCGGAATACTTTTCGCTTATGCTGCTGGGGCTCGCCGCGGTGAGCGGCCTTGCCGGCAAATCGATGACGAAAGCGTGGATCATGACGGTGTTCGGCTTGTTGCTTTCCACGATCGGGCTCGACAACGTCTCTGGCGTCGCACGCTTCACGTACAATATCTCGTACTTGTATGGGGGGCTTGAGTTTTTAACCGTAGCGGTCGGATTGTTTGCGTTGGGGGAAGTTTTCAAGTCCATTCTCCACAACGAAATGAACAGTGGGGAAATCGCGAAAATTGGCCGCGTGTTGCCGACGAAAGCGGACTTGAAAGAAAGCGCCGGACCGATCGCCCGCGGGTCGCTGCTCGGGTTTTTCATCGGCGTGTTGCCGGGAGCCGGTGCTACATTGGCCTCGTTTTTCTCCTATATTCTTGAAAAGAAAATCAGCAAACATCCAGAAAAATTTGGTCAAGGGACGATCGCCGGCGTCGCGGCGCCCGAGTCGGCGAACAACGGCGCGTCTGGAGGCGCGATGATCCCGCTTTTAACGCTGGGCATCCCGGGATCGGGAACGACGGCTATTTTGATGGGAGCGCTCATTATGTACAACGTCCAGCCCGGGCCGCTTTTGTTTGACGAGCATCCGGCCGTCGCCTGGGGATTGATTGCGAGCATGTTCATTGGAAATGTGATGTTGTTAATTCTCAACATGCCGCTTGTGAAAATATTTGCGAAAATCATCCAAACACCGACGAAGTATTTGTTGCCGCTCATTATTGCCATTTCCGTGTTCGGGGTGTATGCGGTGCAAGTGACGACGTTTGATGTGTTCCTGCTGTTGGCATTTGGCTTGCTCGGCTATTGGCTTGCGGAACACGATTACCCGCTTGCACCTCTTGTACTAGGGCTTGTGTTGGGGCCGATGATCGAAAACAATATGCGCCGGGCGTTGACGGCATCAAACGGGGACTATCTCGTTTTCTTTGAAAAGCCGATTTCGCTCGTCTTGTTGGTCATTGCCTTTTTATGGATTGCCGTGCCGTTTGTCATGAAACTAAGAGGAAAATCGGTCGTCATCAACGAAGATATGTAATAATAGAAAGAAAGACGTTCCGCCTAACAGGCGGACTGTCTTTCTTTATTTTCTGTTTGGGGAGCGAGCCCTATGAAGCTTCAGACACGGTTAATGGTCATTATTTGTTCATTGTTGCTGCTGGTGATCGTGGTTTTAACGTTTTTGTTTCAGCATATGTTTGCGACGACGCTCAAACAACAAATTGGCATGCGAGCGCTGAATGTGGCCGAGACGGTCGCGTCGACTCCGCTCGTGCGCGAGGCGTTCCGCGACCCGAATCCGTCAGTGCGCTTGCAGCCGTTTGCCGAACATATTCGCCGAAAGACAGGGGCGGAATATGTAGTGATTGGCAACCATGAGGGAATCCGCTACGCTCACCCACTGCCAGATCGGATTGGAAAGCATATGGTAGGGGGCGACAACGGCGAAGTGCTGAAAGGCAAAGCGATTATTTCCGAGGCGGTCGGTTCGCTTGGCCCGGCGATTCGCGGAAAAGCGCCGATTTTTGATGAAAACGGACATGTGATCGGCATTGTTTCGGTTGGTTTTTTGCTAGAGGATATTCAGCGTACAGTATGGTCGTATCGTATGAAGATGTTTCTCTTCTCCGTTTTTGCCCTCTTTCTCGGAGCGGTGGGTGCAATGGCGATCGCCAGCACGGTGAAAAAATCGATTCATGGTCTTGAACCGGAAGAAATCGGTTTGCTCTACCAAGAAAAGCAGGCGATTTTAGAAGCGATTCGCGAAGGAATTGTGGCCATCAATCAAGAGGGAACGATTACAATGGTCAATCAAACCGCGTTGAAGTTGCTTGGGTATGAGAACGAACGCGATGTACTAGGAATGCCGATCTTACAGCTTATTCCCCACTCGAGGCTGCCTGAAGTCATTCGGACGGGGCAGGCGGAATTTGACGATGAAATGGTGCTAGGTGAAGAAACGGTTATTGCCAATCGCATCCCGATTAAAGATAAAACGGGCGGCGTGATCGGAGCGGTGTCGACGTTTCGCAATAAATCAGAACTGTATCGCCTGACAAAAGAGCTGTCACAGTTGCGAAGCTATGCCGATGCTTTGCGCGCGCAAACACACGAATTTTCCAACAAGCTGTATTTGATCTCCGGTCTTATTCAACTGGAATCGTATGAGGAAGCGCTTGAACTGATTGCAAAAGAAACCGACTTGCAACAAAACATCGTCCGGTTTGTGATGAAGGAAATTCCCGATCCGATCATTGGCGGGCTGCTGATCGGCAAGTTCAATCGCGCAAACGAGCTGAAAATTGTGTTTGAAATTGATCGGGAAAGCAGTTTCCGTGATGTGCCTCCATGGATGGACCGGGACCATCTGGTAACCATTATTGGAAATGTAGTAGATAATGCCATGGAAGCGGTCCTTCATAACGGAAAGGAAGAGAAACGAGTGGCCATTTTTTTGACTGACCTCGGCGATGATTTGATTATTGAGGTCGAGGATAACGGATTAGGCATTGACCCAGTTGTAGCGGAACGGATCTACGACCGCGGCTTTTCAACGAAAGCTACCCGAGGACGGGGGTATGGGCTTGATCTAGTGAACCGGGCGTTGACAATGCTCGAGGGGCAAATGATGTATCGATCTGAGCAAGGAGCAGGCACGGTATTTACCATCATGATCCCAAAGCGACCGGCCCATGTCGGTCGGCAGTGCCGCCAAGGCTAGAAGGAGGGAACCGATGTTGCCGATTCGTGTACTGATTATTGAAGACGACCGTCGCATTGCGGAAATCAATCGGCGCTTTGTTGAGAAAGTGAACGGTTATGAAGTGGTCGGCATCGCCACGAACGCTGAAGAGGCAAGGGAATTGACGGAGGTGTTGCGGCCAGACGTGTTGTTGCTTGACGTCTATTTTCCCGATATGAACGGCCTTTCGTTTTTGAAATGGGTTCGTGAACATTTTTCTGATATTGATATCATTATGATTACCGCAGCCCGGGAAGTAGATGTACTGAAACAAGCGCTGCATGGCGGAGTGTTTGATTACATCATCAAGCCGATTATGTTTGACCGTTTTGTGGAAACGTTAAATCGATACAAGGAGTATTATGACAAAATGCAACGGTGGGTGAAAGAGAAAGAGTGGATTGGCCAAGAAGATGTTGATGCATTAATTGGAAGAGAAGTGTCCGTTAAGGAACAGCCCATGTTGCCTAAAGGCATTCAGCCGTTGACCTTAGAAAAAGTGTTGGCGGTTGTGAGACAGTGCCCGGAAGGCATCACCGCTGAAGAAGTCGGGCGGCAAATCGGCACGAGCCGGACGACGGCTCGTCGTTATTTGGAGTATCTTGTCTCGATTGATCAAGTGACAGCTGATATTACCTATGGATCTGTTGGGCGGCCGGAACGAGTTTACAAGAAGAAAATGTAGATATGGATTTGCAAAAATGAAACATCCATTATATGGATAAAGAAAGAGAGGAGAGCGTCTTGGCTGTTTTTAGCGGCATTTTATTGCAAGTGATGGTTCCTATGTTGTTGATTGTCGGCTTGGGGGCAGGGCTTCACCGCTTCTTTCACCTTGATCTCAATACGTTATCCAAATTGAACATGTATGTCCTGTTGCCGGCAGTCGCATTCATCAACGTGTATGACAGTGAGTTGAATGGAAAGGTGTTGGCGGCCATCTTAGGATTTCTCTTGTTGCAAAACAGCGGACTTATCGTTTTGAGTATGATAATGGCCAAGTTATTCAAATTGGAACGGAGTTTGTCAGCCGTATTTCAAAACACTATTGTGTTGAACAACTCAGGTAATTTCGGCATCCCGGTCAGTCAGCTTGTATTTCATCAACATCCGCTCGGGGCGACGATTCAAATTATGGTGACGATCTTTCAAAATTTCTTGACGAATACATATGGGGTATACCAGTTTGTATCCGGGAATGGAAAAAGAGGGAAATGGACTGCGGAGATATGGAAAAATCCCGTTCTTCACGCGCTGTTGCTTGGCGTAGTTTGTCGATGGTTTCACATCCCCATCCCATCATTTTTATGGGCGCCGCTTCAGCGGGTCGCCGATGCGTTTTTAGCCATCGCTCTCTTTACGTTGGGAGCGCAAATCGCCTACGTCCGTTTTACTGCCTTGCCGCGGCTTGTGTATGTGAGTGTGTTCGGGCGCTTGATTTTGTCACCGCTGTTGGCTGCGTCTTTGATCTTTCTATTAGGAATTGATGGCGTGACGGCTCAGGCGTTGCTCATTGCCAGTTCCTATCCGTGCTCGCGCAATACTGCGCTGTATGCACTCGAGTATGACTGCCACCCAGATTACGCCGCCCAAGCGGTGTTGGTGTCGACCTTGTTAAGCGCCATTACCGTGACAGGCACAGTATATGCGGCCCGGCTGTTGTTTCCAATTTGGGGATGAAAACGGGGTAGGCTGTCGTCGACCCCCAATCGTGCAAAAATCCCGGAGGATCGACGACAATGTCTTTTCTCGTCAAACTCCTAACAGCCAACACGGCTAGACATAATTAACAGAATTTTTAAACATTATATTCTAAAAACAGTCCAAAGAGAAAAGCTTGATTTTATGCGCATGGTTTGGGTTTTTTATCGTACCCATGAGGAACTGAAACCAGTAGAGCCTGTAACAACGTTGAGCGGTTCCCGCGTTTTTTATCGTACCCATGAGGAACTGAAACTGTCTCCTGCCACAGCTGAACTGCCGCTGAGTTCAGCTTGTTTTACCGCTCGACATAGGAAAAGGACAAATGCGACATGGCGCATGCCCAAAAACATGGGAGGGATAAGGAGGAATTCGGCTGCGAAGAGCGAATACAGTACAGTGAATCCGACATTGCAGGGAGGGAAAACGTGGCTAGGAAGCGAATCGATCATGACCGGTTGTTCAAAGAGTTGCTGTCGACATTTTTTGAGGAGTTTTTGCTTCTTTTCTTTCCCGACGTGTACGAGCACATTGACGTTCACCATCTCTCTTTCCTCTCCGAGGAACTGTTCACCGATGTGACGGCCGGAGAGAAGCACCGCGTCGACTTGTTGGTCGAAACAAAGGTAAAAGGGGAAGACGGGCTCGTCATTGTTCATGTCGAGCATCAAAGCTACACCCAGCGGACCTTCCCCGAGCGAATGTTCCTCTACTTCAGCCGCTTGTTTCAAAAATACCGCCGCCGCATTCTCCCGATTGCCATCTTCAGCTATGACGAACAATACGATGAACCTTCCTCATTGGTCATGCAGTTTCCGTTTTTGACCGTTCTCGACTTCCGCTTTCTGACGGTGGAGCTGCGCAAACTGCCGTGGCGGGCGTACATCCGCCATGCCAACCCTGTCGCCGCTGCTTTGCTAAGCAAAATGGGGTATAATGAAGATGAGAAAGTCGAAGTGAAAAAGGAATTTTTGCGCATGCTCGTCCGCCTCGAGCTGGATGAAGCGAAACAGCGGCTGTTGTTCGGTTTTTTCGAGACGTATTTGCGTCTATCCGAAGAGGAGGAAGCGAAACTGCGAAACGAGGTGAGCCAAATGGAAACGAAGGAAGCAAAGCGTGTGATGGAGCTCATTGTCTCATACGAACAGCGGGGGATGGAAAAGGGAATCCAAAAAGGAATCGAACTGGGGATAAAGCAAGGGATGAAGCAAGGGATGAAGCAAGGACGCCAACAAGGGATCGAGGAAGGGAAGCTCGACGTGGTGAAGAGAATGCTGGCGAAAGGGTACGATGTCGACACGATTCACGAACTGACCGGGCTGCCGGTCGAGACGATTGAAAAGGTGAAGCAGTAAGTCGGATGCCCCCTGGCTAGAGCGAACGTCGCCGCCCGCAATGGCGTCAAATCCCTCATAAAGGGCGGCGGCCGTCTTGTTAGAGCCTTCGGACGTTTCGTTCCCAGGGGAGGTTTTTGGAAACGCCGTGTTTTGGGAACTTTTTCGATTTATGAACGGCGTTTTTCTTTTATTATCAGTCTTCTAATTTTTTACCGTTTTCTCACGAATTTAAAAACCATAAAAACAGCTAAAATAACGACACCTATAAAAAGGTAGCCTAAAATAGACGTAATGGTGGTCAGCATGTCCCATTCTCCTTTTTGTTAATTGGTACCGGTATACAATGTTTGATCCTTCACACGAGCATATAAATAAATAGTCCATTCTCCACCCCAAATGCTATTAAGGGTTAGATGATATCTAGCTTCGGCTGGTAAAGTATATGTTTCTGTTTTTCTAAGAATAGAGATCCAATCTTTTTTAACGGTGTAAGGAGGAGTTATAAAATACCATCCATTATAAGCTCGTGTTATTGTGGCTAACCCAGTACTACTAATATTAATATCCACATAAAAATGATAATTGACAGTTCCAGAGTACCAATAAATCTTCCAAGTACTATTCCCTGTGCCGACTTTATATGAAGCTAAAGCTGACATAATATTATCATTTGATCCTGCTGATAGCACAGGCTCAATACCAAGAGTCCCTACGTACTCACCATTTTCATTATAAATTTTTTGTTCCTGTCGTTTTAGTAAAGATAAGTGAAATTGTGCTTGTGAAACTCTAAGAAAATCATTATGTTCTTCTGTTGCTTTCACAGATGG
>NZ_MQMG01000015.1 GCF_001908025.1 Geobacillus proteiniphilus | reverse complement strand
GGTGTTTGAGCTTTTTACGCCTTCAGCCGCCTCAAGCGCTTTGAACCTAGATGTTTTCCACAGCGCCCCGGGCGGCGGGCGCCTTTAGAAACGTTCGCGGCATCGGGCCGCGCGCCTGGCACCCGTTCTTTCTTGGACGGCGGATGCTCTAAGGAACGCCTAGCTACAGCAAATCAGCGGCAAGCTGGGCGAGCGCCGAACGCTCCCCTTTGACGAGTCGGATATGGCCGGCGATTTTTTGGTCTTTAAACTTTTCGACGACGTACGTCAACCCGTTGTTATATTCATCCAAATACGGGTGGTCGATCTGTTCCGGGTCGCCCATTAAAATGATTTTGCTTTTCTCCCCGACGCGCGTCAAAATCGTCTTCACTTCATGCTTCGTTAAATTTTGCGCCTCATCGATGATGATAAACTGCTCCGGGAGGCTCCGGCCGCGGATGTACGTAAGCGCCTCGACTTCAATCGAGCTCATGCCGGCTAAAATCGCATCGAGTTCCCCCGGTTTTTTCGTGTTGAACAAGTATTCCAAGTTGTCAAAAATCGGCTGCATCCACGGGCGCAGTTTTTCTTCCTTTTCCCCTGGCAGAAAGCCGAGATCTTTCCCCATCGGCACAATCGGCCGAGCGACGAGCAATTTTTTGTATGTGCGCAAATCTTCCGTTTGCATCAACCCGGCGGCAAGGGCAAGCAGCGTCTTGCCCGTCCCGGCTTTGCCGATTAGCGTCACAAGCGGAATGTCGTCGCGCATGAGAAGCTCAAACGCCATCGTCTGCTGCACGTTGCGCGGGCGAATGCCCCATATATGTTCGTAATGGAAGATGAGCTTTTTCACTTTTTTTCCATTTTGGTCGACAATGCCAATCGCTGACGCCGAGCTGCCAAACGCGTCTTTCATGATGATGAACTGGTTCGGATAAAACGGGTGGTCGGCGATATCGGCGAGCACGAGCTCCCCTTTGTCGTAAAATCGCTGCAGGTGGTCCTTTCCTATGTACAGCTCCAAAAATCCGCTGTAAATATGGTCGACATCAACGACGCGGTCGCTTAAAAAGTCTTCTGCCTGCAGCCCGATGGCATCCGCTTTGACGCGCACGAGCGCATCTTTGCTCACCAAAATGACGGAGCGCCCATCTTCCTTCGCCTGCTCTTCAAGCGATAAATTTTTCGCCACCGCCAAAATGCGGTTGTCATTTGTTTTTTCGACAAAAATTTCTTGCAGTTGATGAAACGAACGATGGTTCAACTCAATGCGCAGCGCCCCTCCGTTTTCAAGCGGAATTTTTTCATGCAGCTTGCCGTTTTCGCGCAGACGGTCGATGAGCTTTGACACTTGGCGGGCATTCCTCCCAATTTCATCCATATAACGCTTTTTCGAATCCACTTCCTCAAGCACGACCGCCGGAATGACGACCTCATTATCCTCAAACGCGAAAATCGAATACGGATCTTGCAACAGCACGTTCGTATCGAGCACGTAAATTTTTTCCCCCAAATTCCGCTTCCCCCCATGTGAGTTTTTCACGTTTTTCCGTTGGATGGGAATGGCTGTAATACAACATATGAAAACATGTATAAAGATAGAAGGACATTTGCAAACTAAAGAAAAAAAGTCGAGGTGGCCCATTATGAAGAGAAATTGCTGGCTCGCCGCTTTCTTCCTTCCCCTTTTGATTTTCAGCGGTTGCACATTTGGAAACGATAATGAAGCGAACGAGCCCAATCGTTCGCTCGTGCGCGTCAAAAATACGGTCGATGAACGCGTCGAGAACAAATCCGGGCAAGAGATCGCCCGCCAGCTTGCAGAAATCGCCGACCGTGTTCCAAACGTTCACAATGCCGCCGCGATCGTCGTCGGCAAATATGCCATCGTCGGCATTGACGTCGGCGCCAATATGGATGCCTCGCGCGTCAGCACCATCAAATATTCCGTCGCCGAAGCATTGCAAAAAGATCCGTACGGTGCGAACGCCATTATTGTCGCCGACCCGGATCTTTACACCCGCGTGCGCAACATCGGCCGGCAAATCGATGAGGGGAGGCCGGTGCAAGCGTTCATGAACGAAATCGCCGACATCGTCGGACGAGTGATGCCGGAAGTGCCAAGCGATTTGTTTGAAACGACGCCGAAGCCGACCCAAGAAAACAACGGACAGCTGAACGAACGGGAGGAGCGGCAGCTGAACGAACAGCAAAACAAGCAATCGAATGAACATTTAAATCGATAGACAGTTTCTGTGTGGTTATAATGGAACAGAAAGCGCGGCTCATTTCCGAGGCCAACGGGAGTGAAATGCATTTGAATCAACAAACGATGGCGGGAAATATGGTATAATGGGAACGGGAGAACAACCCGCGATTTCGCGTTTGGATGTATTGAGGTGAACAATGAGAGTCAAATGCGTGCTTTGCGACCAAATCGATACGATTGACGATGAATCGCCGCTCGCCAAGCGGCTGCGCAACCGCCCGATCCATACGTATATGTGCCGCGAATGCCACGACCGCATCACCGAAAAAACGAAACAGCGGCTGGCAACAGGAAAGTTCCGCTTCTATCGCGGCCGCCGCGCAGACGATGATTGGTGATCCCGCGAAAAAAAAAAAAAAAACGGTGCGGAAGAGCGATCGCTTTTCCGCGCCGTTTTGGTTGTCATCATCCATACTTTTCCGGTTCGGCTTCGATCTGCCGCCACATCGCCTCAGCGAGCTCAAGCGGGAAACACGCCGCCTTCGTTTCCCCGCCGCGCACATATTCGACGATGTATTGCCCGTTCGTTTCATCTTTGACGGCGTCTACGGCCGTCACACCAAAGTCATTTTCCAAGATGGCGCGGAAAAACGAGGCCGTATCGCGCGCCGCTGCATCGTGCGGACGGGCTTTGGCGACGATGTGGATCGTCAGCCAGTTATAAAGGGCGTCTTGCACGGATTTCATGACTTTTCTCCCTCTTTCGCCTGCTTCAGGCGAACTTTATAAATGATTAATACGAGGGCGGCGACGGCCAATCCTTCTGCCACCGGCAAAAAGACGGCAAAAAAAGTCAAAACCGTGCAGCCGAGCGCCAGCAATACGTAAATGATGACGTTTTTCAACAGCGGCAGGCGGCGGGCAAAGCCGAGCCGATACACAAGCGCGGCAAGCAACAACACTGTCACATACAATAGCCACATACCGCGCTCGGGATTGTCGTGCACCTTATAAAGCGAGGCGAAAAACGTGAGCCGTTCGAGCACATTCACACCATTCCCCTCCCGTTCATCCTAATAGCGCCCTTCTCCAAGGCGTTTTCGATTGTTCGCAAACCAAAGACGCGCGCATGGCGTTTCCGGCTATTTCGCCTGCTCAACCGCTAACCGCTTTCTTTTTCTTCTCCGCCTTTTCACGCTCGCTTTTATTCAAGATTTTTTTGCGCAGACGGATCGAGGCTGGCGTCACTTCGCAATATTCGTCATCGTTCAAATACTCAAGCGCTTCTTCGAGAGTCAACAGACGCGGCTTTTTCATTGTCACCGTCTGTTCTTTCGTCGACGAGCGCATGTTGGTGACATGTTTTTCCCGGCAAATGTTGACAATCAGGTCGTTCTCACGGTTATGCTCGCCGACGATCATCCCTTCGTACACTTCAGTGCCCGGCTCGACAAAAATCGTGCCGCGGTCCTCAAGCTGCATGATGCTGTAAGCCGTCGCCTTTCCGGTTTCCATCGAGACGAGCACCCCTTGGCGGCGGCCGCCGATTGCGCCAGGCTGCACGGGGGCATAATGGTCAAACGAATGGTTTAAAATGCCATATCCGCGCGTCAACGACATAAATTCACTCCGATAGCCGATCAAGCCACGCGACGGCACAAGGAAGACGAGACGCACTTGCCCGTTGTCGCCGTGCACCATATCGACGAGCTCGCCCTTGCGGCTGCCGAGCGACTCCATGATCGCTCCCGTATATTCCTCCGGGATGTCAATGACGACCCGCTCGATCGGCTCGCACGTGACACCGTCAATCTCTTTTAGAATGACTTCCGGCTTCGATACTTGCAGTTCGTATCCTTCGCGGCGCATGCTTTCAATCAAAATCGCCAAATGAAGCTCCCCGCGGCCGGAGACAATCCACGCATCCGGCGACTCGGTCGGCTCAACGCGCAGACTGACATCCGTCTCCAGCTGGGTGCGAAGCCGCTCCTCCAGCTTTCTCGCCGTCACGTATTTGCCTTCGCGTCCCGCAAACGGGCTGTTGTTGACGAGAAACGTCATTTTCAACGTCGGCTCATCGATGCGAAGCGGCGGCAGCGGCTCTTGATGATCGGGCGGGCAAACCGTTTCACCGACATTGATGTCCTCCATCCCGGCGACCGCGACGATGTCGCCAGCGTGCGCTTCTTCAATCTCAATCCGCTTCAACCCAATAAAACCAAACAGCTTCGTGACACGAAACATCTTGACGGCACCGTCGCGCTTTAAGAGGGCGACTTGCTGGCCTGTTTTCATCGTGCCGCGGAAAATGCGGCCGATGCCGATGCGTCCGACGTATTCATTATAGTCGAGCAGCGCCACTTGAAACTGCAACGGTTCGTTGCGGTTGTCCGCCGGCGCAGGAATATGGCGGATGATCGTTTCAAACAAGACGGTCATATCGCCGTCCTGGCGATCCGGATCGAGGCTTGCCGTCCCGCGCAGCGCCGATGTGTATACAACAGGAAACTCCAACTGCTCCTCGGAAGCACCGAGTTCGATAAACAGGTCGATCACCTCATCGACGACTTCCGCCGGCCGAGCGAATTCGCGGTCGATTTTGTTGACGACGACGATCGGCACAAGCTGCTGCTCAAGCGCCTTTTTCAGCACGAACCGCGTTTGCGGCATGCAGCCTTCATACGCATCGACGACAAGCAAGACGCCGTCGACAAGGCGCATGATCCGCTCCACTTCCCCGCCGAAATCAGCGTGTCCCGGCGTATCCAAAATGTTGATGCGCGTTCCTTTATACAAGACAGCGGTGTTTTTTGCCAAAATCGTAATGCCGCGCTCCCGCTCCAAATCGTTGCGGTCAAGCGCCCGCTCCTCGACTTGTTCGTTTTCGCGGAACGTCCCCGACTGCCGAAGCAGCTGGTCAACGAGCGTCGTTTTTCCATGGTCGACGTGAGCGATGATCGCGATATTGCGAAGATCGATTCGTTTGTTCGTCAATGTCGGTCACTCCTGTTCGGCAAACTGCTTGTCTATTATATCACAACCGATAGAAAATCGGCATGTTTTCCGGTACACTAGAAAAAGACGCCCACTTTGCCAGAAAGGAGTCAACCCAATGAAACGGATCGAGCCTGTACCGCTGTTGCTCGCCATTCTTGCCGTCGCCGCCATCATGGCGATCGGCGTCTTCATCGCCGAGCAAAGTTTGATCGGCATCGCCGCTTCCACGCTCATCTTCATCGCCGCCATGGGCGCCGGGTTCGCCCATAAAAAACGGACGCGCTAAAAAACGGGACAAGCTGGATGCTTGTCCCGTTTTCGTGATTTCTCGCCTCATCAATAGTGAAGATAGCGCCGCAAAATTTCTTCGTGCACCCCGGGTTTCGCAGCAAGCACCGAATTGCGGCCAAGCAGATCCAGCGGCTTCCCGTCAAGGGTCGTCACCATTCCGCCCGCTTCTTCAATCAAAATCATCCCGCCGGCGAAATCCCACGGCGACAGGCGCGGCGAAATGTAGGCGTCCAAACGGCCGGCGGCAACATACGCGAGCTCAAGCGCCGCTGAACCATACGAGCGCGTGCCGCGCGCCTCTTTCGCCAGCCTCATGAGCGGACGATGGTCGAGGCGCTTGTTTTCCATGAGCCATGTCCCGTTGATGGCGATGATCGACTCCGCCACTGGCACGGGCTGCAGGCGGCCGAGCGGCTCGTCGTTCAAAAATAGCCCCCGCCCTTTTTGCGCCGCATACAGTTCGTCAAACACGACGTCATACACGTAGCCGAGCTGCCCGACGCCATCTTCAAAAATGCCGATCGATACAGCAAAATGGCGCCGCTGATGAACGAAATTCATCGTGCCGTCGATCGGGTCAATCACCCAAACAACGCCGTCCAAGACATCGATCCGGTCGCCGAATCCTTCTTCTCCCAACAGGCGGTGACTAGGGAACTGGCGGCGGATGTGCTCGGCGAAAAACTGCTCAATGCCGCGGTCAACGTTCGTCACTAAGTCGTTCGGGTTCTCTTTCGCTTCCACCGTCAGCTGTTCCGCAAACGAGGCGCGGATGCGCTTTCCTGCTTCGTCGATCCATTGCCGGGCGTATCGGTCGATCTCTTCCCATTTTTCTGCCATATTGATTCCTCCTGCCATCGGTTATGTATAGGATAGCAGCTGGAAAGGGGGCGGACACCGCTCAAGAAAAAAACGAACCGGAAAGATGGTTCGCCTTGAATAAGGATCATACTTGAAGGCGCATCAGTTCTTGGCGCAGCTTTTCAAGCCGCCGTTTGCACTCTTTTTTCTTTTCTTCATCGTTTTCCATCATAGCTTCGTACAGCGTCGCTAATTCGTAATCAAGTTCGAGCCGCAACACCGCCATGCGTTTGTCTCCATCTGGCCGCTTCAGCGAATTGGCGGTTTTTTTCATGTTCGTCCGCACCCCTTTCCCTATCATCCGCTAAACTTCCGGCGCCCGTCACCGAATGTGCTGCTTCATTTTGTTTTATATTATATTATGTGGAAAAAGGGGTGTATGCAACTAATTTGTGCGTTTACCTACCGCGCTTCCCTTGTGGCTCGATGCGAATCCAATCGCCGTTTTTGGCCTCTTTCGCCTGCTTCATGACCGCATATGACGAGTAGCCGCTTTCTTTTTCAAATTCGGCATACAGCCGGTTTTCTTCGCTTTTCGATGGGACGATCTCTTTGAAACGACGGTAGACATCCATCAGCTCCTCGCGCCTCATCCCCTGCTCATAGACCGTTTCGATCGCCGTGAAAAATTTGATGACATCAATGATTTCTTGTGTTGACCAGTCGTAGGAAAACGGATAGGAATAACCCATTGTTCCACCTCCGCCGTTAGTTTGCCCAACGGCGCCGAATTTGTTCCGCCTCTTCAATCATGCGGGCAAACAGCTCAGCGACGGACGGAACGTCGTGAATGAGCCCGATCGCCTGCCCGGCCCAGGCGAATCCTTCGTCCACCTTTCCTTCGTAAATGAAGCGCCGGTTCGCTTCTCCGCTAATATATTCTTTTAAATCATCATACGTACCGCCTTGGCGCTCGATTTCCAATATTTTTTCCGCCCAGGCGTTGGCCAGCACCCGCCCCGGCGCCCCGAGCGACCGTTTAATGATCACCGTATCGTTTTCGGTGGCGTTGAGAATCATTTCTTTATACGCGGGGTGAGCATGAACGCATTCTTTCGTGGCGATAAACCGCGTTCCCATCTCAATCCCTTCCGCTCCAAGCGCCAATGCCGCCATCAACCCGCGTCCATCGGCGATGCCGCCCGAGGCGATGACCGGGATCGATACGGAGTCAACGACTTTCGGAATGAGGACGAACGTGCCAGTATCGTATTTGCCGAGATGCCCGCCCCCTTCCTGACCGACGACCATCACCGCATCAGCGCCGAGCTCCTCTGCTTTCACTGCCTGGCGGACGGCGGCGACGAGCACGAGCTTTTTCACGTTTGTTCCTTTCAATTGTTCAAAAAACGGCGCTGGGTTGCCGCCGGTGACCGAAACGACCGGCACCCCCTCATCAAGCGCTGCTTCAAGCATATGAGCAAACGGGCGGCCGTGCTGGCCGATGGCGAAATTGACGCCGAACGGTCGATCGGTTTTTTCCTTCACCTTGCGGATTTCCTCGCGCAGCTGCTCCGGGCCATCGAGCGACATCGCCGTAATTTGTCCGAGCCCGCCGGCGTTCGAGACTGCTGCGGCCAAATCAGCGTACGCCAAGTAGGCAAGTCCCCCTTGAATGATCGGATATGTAATACCGAGCAATTCCGTTACCCTCGTTTTCCATTTCACGATAAACGCCTCCTTTTCCTTTTGCTGTTCTTTTATTCTCTTTTGAACCCCCGTTTTCCTTTTTCATCGTCCATTCATTTCTTCTTTGCAAACGGAAAAATCCATGCTATAATGCATTTTGTTTTATTCTCCGAGTTAAAAGAGGTGTGAAAAACCATTGTCGCAACTCGAGACACCATTGTTTACCGGTTTGTTGGAGCATATGAAAAAAAATCCGGTTCAATTTCACATTCCCGGCCATAAAAAAGGGGCCGGCATGGATCCGGAGTTTCGCGCATTCATCGGAGACAACGCCTTGGCGATTGATTTGATCAACATCAGCCCGCTCGATGACTTGCACCATCCAAAGGGGATGATTAAGCGAGCGCAGGAGCTTGCTGCCGAAGCGTTCGGCGCCGATTATACGTTTTTTTCAGTGCAAGGAACGAGCGGCGCCATCATGACGATGGTCATGTCGGTCGCCGGGCCGGGCGATAAAATCATCGTGCCGCGCAACGTCCATAAATCGGTCATGTCGGCCATTGTCTTTTCTGGAGCGACGCCGATTTTCATTCATCCCGAAATCGACAAGGAGCTTGGCATTTCTCACGGCATCACGCCGCAAGCAGTGGAAAAAGCGCTCCGCCAGCACCCGGACGCCAAAGGGGTGCTCGTCATCAACCCGACGTACTTTGGCATTGCCGGCGATTTGAAAAAAATCGTCGATATCGCCCACTCGTACAACGTTCCAGTGCTTGTCGACGAAGCGCACGGCGTGCACATTCATTTTCATGAGGACTTGCCGCTCTCAGCGATGCAAGCGGGCGCCGATATGGCGGCGACAAGCGTCCATAAGCTCGGCGGATCGCTGACGCAAAGCTCGATTTTGAATGTGCGCGAAGGACTCGTCTCCGCGAAACACGTGCAGGCGATTTTAAGCATGCTGACGACGACCTCAACGTCGTACTTGCTGCTCGCTTCGCTTGATGTCGCCCGCAAACAGTTGGCGACGAAAGGGCGTGAACTCATCGACAAAGCCATTCGACTCGCCGACTGGACGCGCCGGCAAATCAACGAGATTCCATATTTGTACTGCGTCGGTGAAGAGATTTTAGGTACGGAAGCGACGTACGACTACGATCCGACAAAGCTCATCATTTCGGTTAAAGAGCTCGGGCTGACCGGCCATGACGTCGAACGGTGGCTGCGCGAAACGTACAACATTGAAGTCGAGCTTTCCGATTTATACAACATTTTGTGCATCATCACCTCGGGCGACACCGAACGGGAGGCGAGCCTGCTCGTTGAAGCGCTCCGCCGCTTGTCGAAGCAGTTCAGCCATCAGGCAGAGAAAGGGGTCAAGCCGAAAGTGCTCCTTCCAGACATCCCGGCGCTCGCCTTGACGCCGCGCGATGCGTTTTACGCCGAAACGGAAGTCGTGCCGTTTCACGAATCGGCCGGCCGAATCATCGCCGAATTTGTGATGGTGTATCCGCCTGGCATTCCGATTTTTATTCCAGGCGAAATCATCACGGAAGAAAACTTGAAGTATATTGAGACGAACTTGGCTGCCGGCCTTCCTGTCCAAGGGCCGGAAGACGACACGCTGCAGACGTTGCGCGTCATTAAAGAATACAAACCGATCCGCTGACCGCACAAGCCGGTTTGTCTGGCTTGTGCTTTTTTTGGCCAAAATAAACGGCGCGCATGTCGACAAGTCACATGCACGCCTTTATCCGTTCCTTCCCCCGGTTTGACCGTTTTATTCTTTTTCCCCGCCCTCGCTGTCATGTTCGCAGCAATCGCATTTGCCGTAAAGCGTTGTCACTTTTTCATCTTCGAAATACGCAATCGTCGCCTCACACGTTTGACATACGATCGTGCCCATCCCCAAAACCCCTTTGTGATGATAAATTCCGTTGTTGACTTTATAATAATATATCACATTTCGGTTGTCAATCCTAATTTGTATATCACATTTAATCAAAAGGGGATTTTTTTGCAATCGCTCTTTTTTCCACCCATCGTCTAGCGACATATGGTACAATGAATTTGAACTACTCCACTGTTCGGAAAATTCGATGATGTAGGCTGGACTTCCTGCCATTCATCTCCCACTTATTTTTGGGCTATACCCTGAACAAAACGGAAGTGGGGATCTTCTGTCGAGAAATGATAAAGACGCAATGCGAATCATGGGAGGGGCGAGAAACATGAACACCTATCTAAAGCTGCCGGCAGGGAAAACGATGACAACCGAGGACGTCAAACAGCTGCTCGAACGCTACCGGATGGCGCTCAAAAAAACAGGGGAACAGCTTGGCTGGACGTACGAACAGGCCGCTTTCCCGTATACGATCCGCGAACACGAATCCGTTCTCTACTTGCAAGGCGACGGCCGTTTATACAAAGGGATGGCGATTTCCGTGCGGACAGCTGGAGAAGAGACATTCATTGACGTCACGCTGCCGCCGGGGGCGACGCATGGGGATAAAGGGAAGGCCAATGAATTCAGCAAATGGCTGGCGAAAACGCTCGGCGGTGAATTGCACTTGTTCAGCGGCCGGACGATGGCGTTTGGCGGCGCGTAAACAGCGGGCATTCGACCGCTGTTTTTTTATTGAACGGCTTGCCAAATGACATGCTGGCCGGCAAAATACACCGCCGCCGTCCCAAGCGTCGTCAGCGCCGCCTTGCGCGTCGCCAAGCCGAGCTGGCGCGCCAGCAAAAACGCGATGTACATAAAGACACACAGCATCAGCCCACGGAAAAACGGCCGATCCCTTCCTGACAGCCACTCGATCAACGAAAAACTGCTCCAAATCATCATTTGCAGCAAAAACGCAACGTAAGCTTTCATCTCGACTTCATCCCCCGCTTGTTCTTTACCATAACGATATGAAACGAGAGCGGAAAATAGTATGGGAAATTGGACAAGAAATGGGCCAGGCCGCTCCTTTGGACAAAAAGCTGTACAATCCAGCTGCCGCCGCAGATTCGTCTCCTTTCCACCAACCATCTTACTTCTGGATGATGTTCCTTGCTTATTGCGCCGCAAGAAAAAGGTGCCCCGCTGTGTTTGGGGCACCTTCATTTTCCATTACTTCGCAATGATATGAATCGGCGTGCCAAGCGCCACTTCCGCCGCTTCCATGGCGATTTCGCCAAGTGTCGGGTGGGCGTGGATCGTCAGCGCGATATCTTCCGCCGTCATGCCGGCTTCGATGGCAAGCCCAAGCTCGGCGATCATATCCGAAGCGTTCGGGCCGATGATTTGCGCTCCGATCACGACGCCGTCTTCTTTGCGGACGACAAGCTTCAGGAAACCGTCCGTATCGTTGAGCGACAGAGCGCGGCCGTTGGCAGCAAACGGGAATTTCGCCGTAATGACGTCGATGCCTTCATCTTTCGCCTGTTGTTCAAAGTAGCCGACCGAGGCGCATTCCGGATCGGAGAAGACGACAGCCGGAATGGCGATGTAATCGACGACCGACGGATGGCCGGCGATGGCTTCCGCCGCCACTTTCCCTTCATACGACGCTTTATGAGCAAGCGCTGGTCCTGGGACGATGTCGCCGATGGCGAAAATGTTCGGCACGCTTGTCCGGCATTGTTGGTCAACTTCAATCAAGCCGCGGTTGTTCATTTTGATGCCGATTTGTTCAAGACCAAGCTCGTCCGTGTTCGGCCGGCGGCCGACCGTCACCAACACATAGTCGGCGTCGATCGTTTTCGTTTCGCCGTTGGCCTCATACGTGACCGTCACGCCATCTGCGCGCTCTTCAGCTCCTTTCGCGAGCGCGTTCGTCACGACTTCGACCCCTTTGTTCTTCAGACGGCGCTTAATGATGGACACCATTTGCTTTTCAAAGCCGGATAAAATCTCACCGGCCCCTTCAAGAATCGTCACTTTCGTCCCGAAGTTGGCGTAAGCCGTGCCGAGTTCGATGCCGATGTAGCCGCCGCCGATGACAACAAGCGATTTCGGGATTTCCCCGAGGTTGAGCGCACCGGTCGAGTCGAGAATGCGGCCGGAAAACTTGAAGTTCGGCAGCTCGATCGGGCGCGAACCGGTGGCCAGAATCGCGTTTTTAAACGTATACGTCTGCGCGCTGTCGCCGTTGACCACACGCACCGTATTGGCGTCGACGAAGTACGCTTCCCCCTTGACGATGTCGACTTTGTTGCCTTTAAGCAGTCCTTCGACGCCGCCCGTCAATTTTTTGACGATGCTCGCTTTCCATTCTTGTACTTTCGAAAAATCGACGGTGACATTTTCCGCCTTGATGCCCATCTCTTCGGAATGTTTCGCCTGCTCATAGCGATGGCTTGCCGAGATGAGCGCCTTGGACGGGATGCAGCCGACGTTTAAGCAAACGCCGCCCAAATTGCCTTTTTCCACAATCGTCACTTTTTGGCCGAGCTGCGCGGCGCGGATGGCGGCGACATAGCCGCCAGGGCCGGCGCCAACGACGAGCGTTTCTGTTTCAATTGCAAAATCGCCAACTACCATCGTTTTACGCCTCCATTAATAATAATTCTGGATCGCTTAACAGCTGCTTGATATGGTTGAGTGCTTTTTGCGCCGTCGCTCCGTCGATCATCCGATGATCAAAGCTCAAAGAGAGCGCCAAGACCGGAGCAGCGACAATTTCGCCGTCACGGACGATCGGTTTTTCGGCAATGCGGCCGATGCCAAGAATCGCCACTTCCGGATGGTTGATGACCGGCGTAAACCATTGCCCGCCGGCTGAGCCGATGTTCGTGATCGTGCACGATGCGCCTTTCATTTCGTTTGGCATCAGTTTGCCTTCACGCGCTTTTTCAGCGAGTTCGTTGATTTCTTTCGCCAGCGCGAAAATCGGCTTCCGGTCGGCATGTTTAATGACCGGCACGAGCAACCCGCGGTCCGTATCAGCGGCGATGCCGATGTTGTAGTAATGCTTATGAATAATTTCCTCCGTCGCATCGTCGATCGACGTATTCAGCACCGGATATTCACGCAGCGCGGAAACAAGCGATTTGACGACATACGGCAAGAACGTCAGCTTGATGCCTTTTTCCGCGGCAATGGCCTTGAATTTTTTCCGGTGAGCAACAAGCTTCGTCACATCGACTTCGTCCATGAGCGTCACGTGCGGGGCCGTATGTTTCGAATGCACCATCGCCTTGGCGATCGCTCGACGGATGCCGCTCATTTTCTCGCGCGTTTCTGGGAATTCGCCTTCCGGCACAACCGGTTTCGCCGCCGCTTGCGGCGCTGCTTTCTCTTCCGCCGCTTGTGGAGTCGGCTCAGCCGCGGCTTTCGCGCCGCCGGCGAGGAAGGCATCAATATCTTCTTTCAAAATGCGGCCGTTTTTCCCTGTGCCTTGGACGAGTCGGATATCGACGCCTTTTTCACGCGCATATTTGCGCACAGATGGCATCGCGATGACGCGACGGTTCGGGTCGGCTTCCGCCGCCGGCGCTTCCGGAGCGGCCTCAACGTTTTCTTCTTTCGACACGGTTTCCGCTTTTTCCTCTTTTTTCGCCTCTTTTTCGTGCTCCTGCCCTTTAAACGTCATGTTTTCATAGCCCGGCGCATCGAGCGTAATGAGCGTTTGCCCGACCGTCGCCACCGTTCCTTCCGGGACGAGAATCTCAAGCACTTTTCCCTTGACTGGGGACGGGATCTCGACGACCGCCTTGTCGTTTTGCACTTCGCACAACACGTCGTCCTCGTTCACTTCATCGCCCGGCTTGACGAACCATTTGACGATCTCACCTTCGTGAATGCCTTCGCCAATGTCCGGCAGCTTAAATTCAAATGCCACTGTAGGTCGACCTCCTATCGTTTGCCGAAAATGAGCGGGGGAAGGCGCTTTGCTCCCCCGGATTTGTCCACATTAGAAGTTGATCACTTTTTTCGCCGTCTCGATCACGTCTTTAAAGTTCGGCAGCCACACCGATTCTGCTTGAGCGAACGGATAGACGGTATCCGGCGCGGCGACGCGCAATACCGGCGCCTCAAGGCTTAAAATCGCGCGCTCGTTAATTTCAGCAACGACGTTGGCGGCGATGCCGGCTTGCCGTTGCGCTTCTTGAACGACGATGGCGCGGCCCGTTTTTTCGACCGAACCAATGATCGTCTCAATATCGAGCGGCTGCACGGTGCGCAAGTCGACGACTTCGGCAGAAATGCCTTCCTTCTCTAATTCTGCCGCCGCTTTTAACGATTCATGCACCATGGCCCCGTAC
Organism: Geobacillus proteiniphilus; assembly: GCF_001908025.1. Lineage (GTDB taxonomy): Bacteria > Bacillota > Bacilli > Bacillales > Anoxybacillaceae > Geobacillus > Geobacillus proteiniphilus. Next base: position 45,482 of record NZ_MQMG01000015.1, on the reverse strand, counting down.
GCGATAATCGTAATGTCTTTCCCTTCACGCTTAATGTCTGCTTTGCCAATCGGAATTGTATACTCTCCTTCCGGCACCTCTTGTCGGAACGAACGGTACAGCTTCAAATGCTCAAGGAAAATAACCGGGTCGTTGTCGCGGATCGCCGAGATGAGCAATCCTTTCGCATCATACGGCGTCGACGGGATGACAACTTTCAAGCCCGGTTGTTGGGCGACGAGTCCTTCTAAGCTGTCTGAGTGCAATTCTGGCGTATGGACGCCGCCGCCAAACGGCGAACGAATCGTAATCGGAACATGGTAGCGGCCGCCAGTGCGGTAGCGGATGCGCGCCATTTGTCCGCAAATCGCATCCATCGCCTCATAGACGAACCCGAAAAACTGAATTTCCGGCACCGGGCGGAACCCTTGCAAGGCCAAGCCGATCGCCAAACCGCCGATCCCCGATTCGGCCAGCGGCGTATCAAACACACGCTCTTCGCCAAACTCAGCTTGCAACCCTTCGGTCACCCGGAATACGCCGCCGTTGACCCCAACGTCTTCGCCAAACACAAGCACGTTCGGATCGTTTCTCATCTCGATGCGCAGCGCATCGGTGATCGCTTGAACCATTGTCATTTGCGCCATGGCTTACTTCGACTCCTTCTCTTTATAAATTTCATACTGCTCTTTTAAGTTCGCCGGCAGCTCTTCGAACATGATGCTGATTAAGTCGGTCACTTTTTGTTTCGGCGTTTCGTCCGCTTTTTTGATCGCTTCCTTGATGTCCTCTTTCGCCTGCTCGATGACGCGGTTTTCTTCCTCTTCGCTCCATAAGCCTTTCGCTTCTAAAAACTTGCGGAAGCGGACAAGCGGGTCTTTTTTCGCCCATTCGTTTTCGAGTTCTTTCGAACGATAGCGCGTCGGATCGTCGCCGGACATCGTGTGCGGGCCGTAGCGGAAGCAAAGCGTTTCGATGAGCGTCGGCCCTTCGCCGTTAATGGCGCGTTCGCGGGCTGCTTTCACCGCGGCGTAGACCGCAAGCGGATCCATGCCGTCGACTTGAATGCCCGGAATGCCGGCAGCGACCGCTTTTTGCGCCAATGTTTTGGCGACCGTTTGCTTTTCCACTGGCGTAGAGATGGCAAAGCGGTTGTTTTGCACGACAAAGATGGCCGGCGCCTTAAACGCCCCCGCAAAGTTGATCCCTTCGTAAAAGTCGCCTTGCGATGTGCCCCCATCGCCGGTATATGTAATCGCCACCGCTTTTTTGCCCCGCATTTTCAAGCCGAGCGCCACGCCGGCCGCTTGAATGTATTGAGCCCCGATGATAATTTGCGGCGGCAAGACGTTGACGCCTTCAGGAATTTGGTTTCCGTGGAAGTGGCCGCGCGAGAACAAAAACGCTTGATAGAGCGGAAGCCCGTGCCAAATGATTTGCGGAACGTCGCGATATCCCGGCAAAATGAAGTCTTCTTTCTCAAGCGCAAAATGGCTGGCGATTTGGCTCGCCTCTTGCCCAGCGGTCGGCGCGTAAAACCCGAGGCGGCCCTGGCGGTTCAACGAAATGGAGCGCTGGTCGAGGATGCGCGTATACACCATGCGGCGCATCAGCTCTTTCAGCTGCTCATCGCTTAACTCCGGCATCGCCTCTTCGTTGACGATTTCGCCTTCTTCATTCAAAATTTGAAACATCGGGAACTGCTCGGCTACTTTCTCGAGCTGCTCCGCAAATCGAAATTGGGAGGTTTTCACACCCATGTTGTTCACCTCTGCCTTTCATTAAAAATTTGGAAATCAGGCTACATTCATCCATATACTATTAATGTACCCAAAACGAAAGAGAAATAAAAAAACGACCGCCGGCCGGCGCCAACGCCAAACAACAAAGGCGCCGAAATCTGTATCACTATTTTTCAAGACTAAATTAGTACAATACCTATTTGCAAGTTTTAGTTTACACGTTCTTGGACCAACCGTCAATGACTTTGATTTCTCATGTTTTTCGCTTTACCTTTTGGTTGAAATTGGAATTGTTAATATTCCGTCGACAAACTGTTATATTACATTCCTCACTACCTGTATAAGTCCTGTATTATATTTTCACAAAATATAAAACACACAGTGGCTTGACAAGATAATGAAAACGTTTCCTTGAATTTGTCTTATTGCTTTCCTTATACTCGAATAATATATCCGTGCAGCTGTGTTTTTATTTACGATCGATGCTCATTTTGTTAGACTAAACGATAGACAGCGATGCCAAACATAGGGAGTGAACGAAGCGAATGATCACGATGAAAGACATCATCAAAGAGGGGCATCCGACATTGCGGAAAATCGCCGAACCCGTTCCGTTGCCGCCTTCAGAGGAAGATAAGCGCATTTTGCAAAGCTTGCTTGACTACGTGAAAATGAGCCAAGACCCGGAGCTGGCGTCTAAATACGGCCTGCGGCCCGGCATTGGCCTTGCCGCCCCGCAAATCAACGTCTCGAAGCGGATGATCGCCGTCCATGTCACCGACGAAAACGGGACGCTGTACAGCTATGCCTTGTTCAATCCAAAAATCGTCAGCCATTCCGTGCAGCAATGTTACTTAACGACCGGGGAAGGCTGTTTGTCGGTTGACCGCGACGTGCCGGGGTATGTGCTGCGCTACGCCCGCATCACCGTCACCGGGACGACGATCGACGGCGAAGAAGTCACACTGCGCTTGAAAGGGTTGCCGGCCATCGTCTTCCAACATGAAATCGACCATTTAAACGGCATTATGTTCTATGACCGCATCAACCCCGATGACCCGTTTCAAGTGCCGGACGGGGCGATTCCGATCGGGCGCTAAAAAGTCCTCTTGTAAATTGCGAGCGGCCCCGCCTAAAAGGCAGAGGCCGCTTTTTATCGGATGAGCTGCAGCTGCTTCAATCCGTGCCAAATGCCTTCCTTATCGACCGGCTTCGTAACGAAGTCGGCGACCCGCTTCACTTCCTCATGGGCGTTGCCCATCGCCACCCCAGTTCCGACGAACAACAGCATTTCAATGTCATTCAATCCGTCGCCGAACGCGTACACATCCTTCTTATCGATCCCGAGCTTTTCGATCATCATGCGGATGCCTTCTGCCTTCGAGCCCCCTGCCGGCAGCACATCGGTCGAGACGTCGTGCCAACGGACGAAGCGAAATTCGGGATAGTTGCGCACATACGGTTCTTCTTCCTCGGCGCGGCAAAACAGAAGCGCTTGGTAAATGTCTTTGTTCTCATAATAAAGAGGGTCGACGGGCGGGTGGGCGAATTTTAGGCTCGCCATGCTGACGTGGATGTGCGGATGGTCGCCGATGCTCGCTCTCATTTTCTCCGCATCCATAAAGACGAGCGGATGGCCGTTTTTGTGGGCTTCCTCTGTCAGCGCCCTGACTTTCTCGCGCCGGAGCGGCTGCTTGTATAACACGTTCCCTTCAAAAACGACGTACTGACCGTTGAAGCTGACGAACGAATCGATGCCAAGCTGTTTGCGCACATGCTCAAACATAAACGGAGCGCGTCCGGTGGCGATGGCGACATAAACGCCCGACTGCTTCAGGCGGCGAACCGCTTCGATCGTTGACAGCGGCAGCTGCTTTTGCTCATCAAGAAGCGTGCCGTCGATATCGAAAAAGACGATTTTTCTGCCCACGTTCACTTCCCCTTGTTGAAAAGTTGTTCATTGTTTACCGTACTGAAAAACACCCGGAATGTCAACCAAGAGGCACGATCTGTTCCATTTTTACCCATGAAAAACAAACCTCCGCCTACATATCATATATAATAGAACATTTACTTTCGCCGCAAAATGAGTACAATAAAAGGTAAGGAGTGATGAAACATGTTGAAAAAGCTGAAAAAAAAGCTGCTTCAACAGTGGAAAGACCTGCTCCGGAAAAAATTGATCGCCTGACCGTTACAACAACAGCCCTTCCATTCGAAGGGCTTCTTTCCCACTTTGGCGAATAAAGCGGGCAACATTCGTCAAAGATGATGCATATCGTCGGCACATCTCACGCCTGTTTTTTGCTTTTGGCAACAAAACACATGAAAAGAAAGTTACATTCTTATATAATAGATAGAGCAACCATTGTACGATAAGGAGAGATTTCACGATGATTTTCAAAGTGTTTTACCAAGAAAACGCAGACGAGGTGCCCGTGAGAGAAAAAACGAAAACACTCTACATCGAAGCAGAATCAGAGCGGGATGTACGCCGAAAACTCGAAGGCCGTCCGATCAATATTGAGTATATTCAGCCGTTAGAGGGAGCGCATCTAGAATACGAAAAGAAAAGCCCGAACTTTCAAGTATTGGAGATTTCATCATGAAGCTGTTGACAGACCAGCAAGTTGGCGTTTTTGCCCTCGGCGGACTGGGTGAAATCGGAAAAAATACATACGGCGTACAATTCCAAGACGAAATCATTGTCATTGACGCGGGCATTAAGTTCCCGGAAGATGAGCTGCTCGGGATCGACTACGTCATTCCAGACTACTCCTATTTAGTGAAGCACGCAGACAAAGTAAAAGGACTGTTCATCACCCACGGGCACGAAGACCATATCGGCGGCATTCCGTATTTGCTCCGGCAGGTGAACATCCCGATTTATGGCGGCAAATTGGCGCTTGGGCTTATTCGCAATAAACTTGAAGAGCACGGGCTGTTGCGCCAGGCAAAGCTCATTGAAATTCGCGAAGACGATGTCATCCGCTTCCAAAAAACGGCCGTCACCTTTTTCCGGACAACGCACAGCATTCCGGACAGCTACGGTATTGTTGTGAAAACGCCAGTCGGGCAAATCGTTCACACTGGAGATTTTAAATTCGACTTTACGCCGGTCGGCGAGCCGGCCAATTTGACGAAAATGGCCGAAATCGGGAAAGAAGGCGTGCTTTGCCTGCTATCGGACAGCACGAACAGCGAGATCCCGCATTTTACGATGTCGGAGCGGCGCGTCGGCGAGAGCATTCACGACATTTTCCGCAAGGTGGAAGGTCGCATCATTTTCGCCACGTTCGCCTCAAACATCCACCGTCTCCAACAGGTGACGGAAGCAGCCGTCGCCAACAACCGAAAAATCGCTGTCTTCGGCCGGAGCATGGAAGCGGCGATTGAGATCGGACAAGACCTCGGCTATATCAAATGTCCGAAAGGCACGTTCGTCGACGCGAACGAAATCAACCGCCTGCCGGCCAACCGGGTGACAATTTTATGCACCGGCAGCCAAGGCGAGCCGATGGCCGCCTTGTCGCGCATCGCGAACGGCACGCATCGGCAAATTCAAATCATCCCGGGCGATACGGTTGTCTTTTCCTCGTCACCGATTCCGGGCAACACGGTAAGCGTCAACCGGACGATTAACATGCTGTACCGAGCCGGCGCTGAGGTGATCCATGGTCCGCTCAACGACATCCATACGTCCGGCCACGGCGGGCAGGAAGAGCAAAAATTGATGATCCGGCTGATGAAGCCGAAATATTTCATGCCGATCCACGGCGAATACCGAATGCAAAAAATGCATGCCAAGCTCGCCATCGACTGCGGCGTGCCGGAGGAAAACTGCTTTATTATGGACAACGGCGAAGTGCTTGGCATCAGCGACAAAGAAGCGCGCATTGTCGGTAAGATCCCGTCCGGCTCCGTCTACATCGACGGCAGCGGCGTCGGCGACATCGGCAACATCGTCTTGCGCGACCGCCGCATTTTGTCCGAAGAAGGGCTCGTGATTGTCGTCGTCAGCATCAACATGAAAGAGTTCAAAATCGCCGCCGGCCCGGACATTATTTCTCGCGGCTTCGTCTATATGCGCGAGTCAGGTGACTTAATCAGCGAAGCGCAAGTGTTGATCTCCAAGCATCTCGAAAAAGTGCTGGAACGAAAAACGAATCAATGGTCGGAAATCAAAAACGAAATTACGGAAACGCTCGCTCCGTTCTTGTACGAGCGGACGAAACGGCGGCCAATGATTTTGCCGATCATCATGGAAATCTAAAGAAAAAAGGGCGTCCTTGCAAAAGGATGCCCTTTTTCCTTTATCATCATGCACAGGCCGCCTGCCCGCCGTCAACCGACCACTTTTTCCTCAAACCGGTCAATGTCGCTGTCAGCGCCGATGACAACCAACACATCGCCTTTGCGGATGATTTCCGAAGCGAGGGGGGAGACGATGACGCTTGCTCCACGCTTGATGGCGACGATGTTGATGCCGTAGCGGGCGCGGATGTCAAGCTCCAAAAGCGAATGGCCGTCAAGCCGCTCGCTTGCCACGATTTCAACAATGCTGTATTTGTCCGACAGCTCCAGATAATCTAGGACGTTGTTGGAAATCAAATTGTGGGCGATCCGCTCGCCCATGTCGCGCTCTGGGTGCACGATTTGGTCAGCGCCGATTTTTTTCAGCACTTTCTCATGGTAATCGTTTGTCGCCTTGACCGTAATATGGTTGACGCCGAGCTCTTTTAAAATAAGCGTCGTCAAAATGCTCGCCTGGATGTTGTCCCCGATCGCGACGATGACATGGTCGAAGTTGCGGATGCCTAAACTTTTCAGCACGTTTTCATCGGTCGTATCGCCGACGACGGCGTGCGAAGCGATCGAGGCAAATTCATTCACTCGGTCTTCGTCAATATCGATGGCCAATACTTCCATCCCTTGTTCGCTCAGCGTGCGGCAGATGCTGCCGCCAAAGCGCCCGAGGCCGATGACGGCAAACTGTTTCTTTTTCATTGACACTCCTCCATCGTTGATCAAGCATTGTTTCTTCCTCTTATTTTAGCAAAAAAGAAAAAGGAACGAAAACGATCTTCGCTCCTTTTCCACCATCCTTTGCACCATGTGATTCCGCAAAAAAAAACGGGCTGCCAGCGCGCACAGCCCGAACGTTCGATCATCAGCGGAGTTTTTCTTCGACTTTTTGGCAAATCTCTTCTGCGGTGAGCCCGCTCGCTTCAATGACCGGACCGGACGTCACGATGTTGTGAATGCCGGCGATATTGGCGTCCAGGCCGGTAATGACGCAGCAGTCGCAGCCTCTTGCGTCTTGCTCCCCGCGGAGCGGCACAACATTATACCCTCTTTCTCTCAATGCCTCTTGCACATCAGTCAGCGATGGCTCGACACCGATTTTCGCCATCACACTCCACCTCCTCACACATAATGTGCCTTGTCAGAGGTGGAACTATACTTTCGAATTCCCCTTCCAGGAAAAATAGTCGATCAAAAAAGCGATCGCGCGGTCGATCGCCGCTTCATCCGGGGCCAGCTTCGCATGATGCAGCCCATAGGGCGAGGCGACACCAAGCCAAAACATAAAACCCGGGATGTCCGCCAGCATATAGCCGAAATCTTCGCCGGTCATCGCCTCTTTGCAACGAATGACGTTCACGCCGCCGTGCGTCTCGGCAAACTTCATAAATTCCGCTGTCAGCTCCGGATCGTTGTACACTTCATGGTACATGGCACCGTAATCGATGGATGCTTCACATTCGTACGCGACTTCAATGCCATGCACGATCGCTTCAATCCGCCGCTTCACCTTCTGCATCGCTGCAGTCGACAGCGTCCGAATCGTTCCTTCGAGCCGGGCGTGCTCCGCAATGACGTTCTGTACCGTCCCACCGACAATTTTCCCGATCGTAATGACCGCGCTGTCAAGCGGATCGACGTTGCGGGCGACGATCGACTGCAGTTGCGTCACCAATGCGCAGGCGGCGACGACCATGTCATTCGCTAAATGCGGAAACGCCGCGTGGCCACCTCTTCCCTTCAAATCAATAAACAGCTCCGACGTATTGGCAAACAGCAACCCTTCTTTCGTTGCAATCGTACCGACTGGATATTCCGGCGCAATATGCAAGGCGACGATCATATCCGGCTTCCATTCCCGCATGATGTCGCTTTCTAACATTGGCTTTGCTCCGCCCGGTCCTTCCTCGGCCGGCTGGAACACAAACAGCAAATCGTCTTTCAATGGATGATGAGCAAAATGGGTGAGCACGCCAAGAGCGATGCTCATATGCACATCGTGGCCGCACGCGTGCATGTGCCCTTCATGTTTCGACCGATACGGCAAACCGGTCTCCTCACGAATCGGCAGCCCGTCCATATCGGCGCGGTAGCCGATCGTTTTGCGCGGCGATGTTCCGTTGACTTTGACAAAAATCCCTGTTTTCCACGTCCGGACTTGAAGCCGCTCTTGCGGCAGGGACTGGATATAGCGAAGCAAATATTGCTGCGTCTTAAACTCCTGAAACCCAAGCTCCGGGATTTGATGCAAGTCGCGGCGAATGGCGACAAACGGACTGATCGTTTCCATCCTCTCTCCTCCATGGGCAAAAAAGCTGTCCTCGTGTGAAGGGACAGCCTTTGTTGTGATTATAATTGGCGAAGCTCCTGTTTAATCTCCGTTTTCGCCCGCGTTTGCTCGTCGATCTGCTTAATGACGCGCGCCGGCACGCCGGCGACAACCGTATACGGCGGCACGTCTTCCACGACAACCGCGCCGGCAGCCACAACCGCTCCTTTGCCCACGGTGACGCCTTCTAAAATGACGGCGTTCGCCCCGACGAGCACATCGTCTTCAATGACGACCGGCTTGGCTGATGGCGGCTCGATCACGCCTGCCAACACCGCGCCGGCGCCGATATGGCAGTTTTTCCCGACCGTCGCCCGGCCGCCGAGCACCGCGTTCATGTCGATCATCGTTCCTTCGCCGACGACGGCGCCGATATTGATGACCGCTCCCATCATAATGACGGCGTTGTCGCCGATTTCGACATGGTCGCGGATGATGGCGCCCGGCTCGATGCGCGCCTTGATGCCTTTCAAATCCAAGAGCGGAATGGCCGAGTTGCGGCGGTCGTTCTCGACGACATAGTCCTCGATTTTGTCTTGATTCGCTTCGATTGCTGCTTGAATGTCTTGCCATTCGCCAAACACGACGCCGACGTTGCCGGTAATAAACGTTTTCGCGCTTGAGCCGAAATCGATGCCTTCGAGATCCCCTTTTATGTATACTTTGACTGGTGTCGATTTTTTGCTGTTTTGAATAAACGAAATGATTTCATTGGCGTCCATCATCTTCATGGGCGATATCCTCCTTTACACCTGTATTCTTTTTTACTTTAGCAAAACAGAGATCATCGTGACAAGCATAAATTCATCGAACAAAATTTTGCAGCACCTTCTCGAAGGCTTGTACTTGCGGAAGTTGCCATGCTGCTTCCGAACTGATCAACCAAAGCCAGCTGCGCTTGTTATTGCATACGATTACCTTTCTGCTCATTGTTCAGCTTCTTTTCGGCCTGATTTCCGGCCGCCATTAGGCTTCCGCAGCTGTTTATTCAGTTGCTTCAGTATTTCCCGTCGAGTGAAAATGCCCGCAAAATAGCCGTCATCATTTTCCACACACACGAACGGATGGTTGACAATCAGCCCGATGGCCTTCATCAGGCTGTCGTCAAGCCGCAGGCGCGGAATGTTTCGGTTCATCACTTCTTCGACCTTCATCGTCTCGAGCCGTTCAAATTCGATGCGCTCCAATCCTAAAATCGCATCCATCATCATCGTCATGCTGATGAGCCCGTGAAGCTTATAAGATGTGTCCAATACCGGAATCGCCGAATAGCCGGTTTTCGTAAGGACGAGCAGCGCATGATCCAAATAATTTCCCGGCTGCACATGCGCCACTTTATCCGCCGGAATCAGAAAGGGCTTCACAGTCATTTGCATGAATTCATTGTGTTCCCATGTCATGCCGATGTTCCGCCTTTCTTCTGCATCTTCTCCTCTCCACACTGTTATCATACCATAAAAAAGACTATCGCTTCCTGCGATAGCGATAGTGCACAATGACTTTTATCCTTCCTCTGTCAACAGGCGGTCGTATAAACGCAACAGCTGCCGATACCGGCGTTCATCGACCGCCTTGTCTCCGTTTTCGATATCCGCCAGCTCAGAGCGGATGAGCTCGAGTGCATATTGCTGGCTGAACAAAACGTCAAGCAATAACGCCGCCTCCTCGCCCGACAGCCTTGGCGGCAGCCGCTTCGCCATCTCCATTCCCCCTTTGCCCTTTCCGCTTTCATATATATTCGCCGGCAAAGGAAAAAAGTCGTGGAAAAAACCGTCATTTCCAAACGATCAAAAAATGAAGCGAAAAAACGGCTTTCTCTCCTTAAAGCAGACAGATGCGTGATATTTTGTGCATGGCGGCCATCAAAAAAGGTGTCCCGCCTCTGTTGGGACACCTTCCGTTCAATAATATCGAAGCGCCAAATAACCGATGGCAAACACAGCAAGCAAGACGGCGAGCACATACGCAAGCAATATCGGGTTGCGCAAATAGGCATGCTCCTCAACTGCTTTCGGGATCGGTCCGTCAAGCTCTCCTTGCCATCGCTGCTGGCGGCCGAGTCGGACCGTATAAACGAATCCAATGACCGCAATCAATACAGAAAGGACAGATAATACGAAAGTCAGCTGTGCCATACGTTTCACCTCATGCTTACTTTTCCGCAATGAGGCGATTTTATACGATCAATAATGAGCATCATGCTCAAACAAATAGCTGTACGACAAGTCGATAAACAAGTAATGGCGCTCATCGATCGGATACGAATACGTCCGGATCGTTTCCCCTGTTTCAATGTCCGTGTATAAATCGGACAAAATCCCTCTTCGGCGCGAGCGCATGCGAATGATGTTTTCCAAAAAATACGGGCGCCAGCTCCAGTTTTTCATATAATATTGCGGCTCAAGCTCCCACCGGCCGCCGCGCTTGAACATATTGCCCGACTGCTGGAAGCCGTCCTCATCACAAACATAAATGCGGAAGCAAACGTCGTCGAGCTCGCCGGCCAATAGGGAAATGAGCTCGTTAAAATCGGCGGCTTTTTTGTATTTGCCAAGCAGCGCGCTGATCCGCTGCTGAAACTGCTCAGCAATTTGATACAGCGTTTCAAGCTTTTTCTTTTCCTGCTGGATGAAGCGATGGCACTCTTGGCGGAGCAAGTCTTTCAACAAATCGCGCGGCACAACCTCTGGCGCCGGCTTGGCCAAATAATACCCTTGATAATAGCGGCCGCCATGCCGCCAAGCATACTGAAGCTGAAATGACGTTTCGATGTCCTCATACAGGAGCGTCGCTCCGATTTTGCGCGCCAACAGCGAAATCGAGTGAACGATTTCCTGGTATGCTTGATGAACGGACGTTTTCCGCAATTCACGCAAATCGATTTTTAAAATGTCAGGCGACAAGACGCCGATTCGCTCAAGATGAATGCTATGTTCGGCGATGTTGTCGACCGCCACTTTAACGCCGTATGTACGAAGATACGTCAATAAATGGCTGAGCTGATCGACGTCTCCCTTGAAATGCTGCTCGTTGATTTCCAAAACGATGCGGCTTGGCGCCAACCCTTTCGCTTCATAGGAGAGAAGCAGCTGCAAAAACGATTCGCCGCGGTCAAGCATGAGCAAGTTGGCGTCGCGGTTTAAAAAAATGAGCAGCGTTTGATCAGCGAGTGACAGAAAATAGTCGAGCGCCTTTTTCGTGATCACATCATCCACTTCGATGCGAAATTCTTCTGGAATGGTTTCATCATGAAAAAACGATCCAAGGCTGACCGGTCCTGTTTCCGTTTGAAACCGACCGAGCACTTCATAGCCGACGACCCCATGCTCATCGGCGCTGAAAATCGGTTGATAGTGCGGAATCACTTGCGGCAAGTTGGCCATAACGTCTAATGCATCCATCGTGCTCACCTCATTCCCATCGACCATCTTTGCCCTTATTATAGCATAATTGCCTCATCGTTCCCGACGCAAAAAAAGCGGCTCCCCTGACAGCAGGGAATCCGCTTGTGACAAAAGCCGTTACGTGCAATGAGCCGGTTGCCCGCGATAAATGAAGAAATACCGCCTGCAATCCCTTTTGGGTGAGGACCATCTTGCTTTACGGCAAATTTGATTAAAACGGCCGCCGGTTCAGCCATTGGCCGCCGTCGACTGTGATGCAAGCGCCGTTAATGTAAGCGGCTTCATCGGAAAGCAAAAACGAAGCGACCGCCGCGATTTCTTCCGGCGTTCCGAGCCGCCCAAGCGGCACGCTCTCGATCGTCATCCGCTCTGCCTCTTCCGACTCCCAAAGACGTTCCGCCCCGCCTGTCCGCTCGATCGGACCCGGGGCGATGGCGTTGACGCGGAAGCCGTACTTTTTCCCCCATTCCACGGCAAGCGTGCGCGTCATCGCCAGCACTCCAGCCTTGGCGCTCGCTGAATGAATGACCCCGGCGCCGGCATGCCAGGCGTATGTCGCAACGATGTTGATGATCGTTCCTTTCAAGCCGCGCTGAATCCAATAGTTGCCGACTTCCCGGCTGCAGTAAAACGTGCCGTTTAAAACGATGTTAATGACGCTGTTCCAGCCGTTGATCGACAACTTTTCCGCCGGGCAAATGAAATTGCCCGCCGCATTGTTGATGAGGGCATCGATGCGGCCAAACTCCTCATCAGCCCGCTCCACCATGTGCGCCACTTGTTCCGGGTTGCGCACATCCATCGGAACCGTAAGCACTTGTCCCCCATCCGGCGTAGCGATTTCCCGCTTGGCCTCTTCGAGCGCCTCCGCCCGCCTTCCCGTAATGACGACGTTGGCCCCCTCAGCGACAAACCGCTTCGCCATATATTTCCCCATTCCGCTCGACCCGCCCGTCACAATGATTACTTTTCCGTTCATCCATTTCTCCTCCCTATGACTGATTACTCATTCATTTCTATCATATCTTGACACTCCACACGGCTAAAGCCGTGGGATTCTTGGGTCGTTCGCGTCCTCATCCCTTTCGAGTTCGGACCACGCCCAAGTTCGGGGCTGTGTCATCAGCCCATCCCATCCGGTTAGATAGGTACCCGAATGGGCGGCGCACCTGTGACCAGTGCGCTAGGTTAGGCGCTCAAGCCTGAAATCGCTTTGGCGATGTTGATCGCCCCATTTAAGTCGGCGTGGATGGTGTATCCGCATTTTTTACACTGAAAGTGGATGCCATTGCGATTTTCCTTTTCCCGATGCCCACATTTACACGTTTGGCTCGTGTAGGTCGGATTCACCCACTCCACTTTAATGCCTGCCATTTCGGCTTTATAGGCGATCATCGTTTGCAGCTGATGAAACGCCCAGGAATGAAGGCTTCGTCCTGCTTCTTTTGCGGAAGTTGCCCGTTTCCGAATCCCCGTCAAATCTTCCATCCGAATCACGCCAACACCGTTGACGAGGGCAAAGTTGACGATTTGACGGCTGATTTTATGGTTCACATCCTTCATCCAGCGGGACTCTTTATGGCCGATTTTGCGAATCATATGAAGCTTCTTGGCTTTGCCCAATTCTCGCCGCAGAGCCGCATATCGTCTGCGAATGAAGGCACATGGATTCCCTTTGAAAAACAACGATTTCGTTCCAACGCTAGCAACGGCGATATATCGCAGCCCTAGGTCAACGCCCATCACGTTCGTTTCGTTGTTCCACTTCAAACGTGATGGTGATGGCGAAGTACCATTTCGTTTTCTTCTTGTAGAGCTTGGCTGTCCCTTGTTTGGCTGTTCCATTGAGCAGCCGATTCAGCCATGCTTCTTGATAGGGACGCGTGACCACAGGCACGCCAATTCGCTTCTCTAATGTCGGAAATGAAATGGTGTAAAAATCTCCCTTTCGTTCGACTTTCCAATTTTGATTGTTAAAGCAACACCATCGTTTTCGAAATTGCTTTGCCTTCTGATGTTTCTTTTGAGACTTCACATCTCGAATGGTTTGACAGGCAATTGCAGACGGAAACCATTGTGATGAAAATTCTCTAAAAATCTTGCTGGTTGCTTTGTTTAATTCAGGATGATTCAAGAGCCAATTCGCAAATTGGGTGTTGATGTTGGTCATCCGTTCATACATCTCTTGTTTGGCTTTGGTCGGCTTGTGAAGCTCCAATTTCAAGGTGATGGTGGGCATCCTTTCACCTCCTCATGTTTATTATACCATTATGCTCGCTTTCCTCTCACCTCGAAAGAAGTGGGTTTTCTCGCTCGCATTTCTATAAAATAGTGGAATATTCGAACATCTTAGTCCTCCTATTGTCCTTTTCCCTCTCTTTTCGTTATAATAAAGCTGCTTGTGAAAGGACGGCGAAACGATGCACCATATCGAAACAACCAAACTAAGCCGGCGCGCCTTTTTGAAAAAGCTGACGCGCACAAGTTTCAGCGCAGCGCTGGCGACGGCAGCCGCCTTTGGCTACGCCCGCTGGATTGAGCCGGCCGAGCTGACCGTGACGCACCATACGCTGTCGCATCCTCTGATCCCAAAGTCGTTTGCCGGCGTCAAGCTGTTGCAGTTCAGTGACATCCATCTCGGCCATTATTACGGCTTGGAACGCTTTTACCGCAGCATCGGCCGCATCAACGAACTCGGGCCCGATCTCGTCGTATTCACAGGCGATCTGCTCCATGAGGCGAACCGGTATCCGCACATCGACGCGGTCGCTGAGGCGTTGGCTGGCGTCCGCGCTCCTCTCGGAAAATTTTGCATTTACGGAAACCATGATCACGGCGGCTACGGAACAGATATTTACCATCGATTGATGGAACGAGCCGGTTTCCGCGTTCTCATCAATGAGCATACCCTCGTCCGACGCGGCCATGACGCGATCGCTATCGCCGGCAGCGACGATATGATGCTCGGGCAACCGGACTGGTCGAAAATGACGAACGGCATTCCGCCGGCGACATATACGATCGCCCTCGTTCATGAGCCGGACGGTGCCATTGAGGCGCGCCGCTTCCCTATTCACGTTCAGTTGTCTGGCCATAGCCACGGCGGGCAAATTCAGTTGCCGTTTATCGGGCCGCTCATCACGCCGCCGCTGTCTGAGCGATATTATGAAGGGTTTTACCACGTCGGCGGGCTCTTGTTGTACGTCAACCGCGGTCTTGGCACGACGCGGGTGCCGCTTCGCTTCTTCGCCCCGCCGGAGTTGACCGTTTTTTCGCTTGCTCCTAGTTAGAAGCGGGACAAACTAGCAACAATGCCGCTTCCTATGTGATCTTTCTATGTTATAATAGAAAGAAAAAAGGAGACATGCCGATGAAACCGGTGCAATTGACGGTCGACAATATTGCCAAAGCGATTTTTACCGTCAACCGCCATGCCAAAACAGCATTGAACCCTTCGTTTCTTTATCTTCTGAAGAAAAAAGCGATCGAGAAGCTGCTTGAGGAGGGCAAGGCGAAAAAAGTCGGCCTCCATTTTTCACGCAATCCGAAATACAGCCAACAGCAATCCGACGTGCTCGTCGCCGTCGGCGACTACTATTTCCACATCCCACCGACGAAACAAGATTTCGCTGCCCTTCCGCATCTTGGCGCTCTCAACGATTCGTACCGCAACCCTCCAGCTCGGATGCCGCTGTCGGAGGCCAAAGCCATTCTCATCGCCTACACCGGACTGAAGGAAAAACCGGAACAAAGTCCGAAACAGCTGACAAGGCCGGTATTTAAACGGCTCGGCGACCGCTATTAAGCGGCCGCCGGTTTTTAACAGGAGGCTCACCTTGGTGCCAGGGCGGCAACAGGGGAGCTGATGCCTCTTTTCGCTTCATCTTTCCCCCGCATTTTCGCTTCCTTTCATGAAGACCATGCCCTCCTGTTTCGTTGCTCTAAAACCAACAATCTGGCTGCTGTTCTGTCGGCTACGCTGACACCCCTTTCCGCTTTATGCTCCCCCATTGCTTTTTTTCGGCGAATGGCATCGATCACCCCTTCGCACCGCCACCAAGCGGTAAGCGGGCGGTACCAAAACGTCTCGGTCAACGCGAAGAAAAAAAGCTTCACCAAATCAGAAACGCTCGGGAGCTTCCGCTCGGTCCATTCTTCAAGCAAGACGGCGGCGGCTGAGAAGAGCGAACCGTACAAAACCGAAACCGTCAGCAAAAGAAGAGCGAATTCGATGTACAGGATTCCGAGAAATAAGGAGAAAACAACGACAATATTCGCCCGCTTCGATCACCCACTGTTGCTGCCGTGAAGACGACCAACAGCGCCATCACTCATCCAGCTCCTTCAGCAGCCGGCGCAGCCGCGCCTCAAGTTCAAACCATTTGAACGGCTTTGTCACATATTCGTCCGCTCCTCGGTTCAGCGCATGGGCAATATCCCGCTCATCTTGGCGCGACGTTAGCATCATCACCTTGTATGGCTTTCGCTCTTGACGGAGGCGGTTCAGCACCTCAAGGCCGTCCATTTTTGGCATCACCCGATCCAAAATGACGACAGATTGCCGCCCGCTTTGATAAAACGGAGATTCGAGAAACGAAAGGCCGTCGCCAAACTCGTAAATGTCTGCTTTCCTCCCCTGCTCATTGACGAGCTTGCGGACAAGATCAGCAATCATCATCCGCACGAGTTCATCGTCGTCTACGATGGCAATCGCCCATCGCCGCCGATCCGTTGATGCTTGGCTTGGGGCCTCATCCGAAGAACCGCTTTTCTCACGCGCCGCCTCTTCGATCCGATTGCCGCCGCCTCGTTTCGCCGCATACAGCGCCTTGTCGGCCAGACGCAGCCAATAGTCAAGCGGCCGATCCGGTTCATCGCACTCAACCAGGCCGGCGGAAAACGTACATGATAGAAGTGCGCCATCCGCCTCGATTTTTTCGGCGGCGAACTGGCGTTGCAGCCGCTCAAGCACTGCACGAGCCTCGCTTTTGGACGTTTTGGCCAGCCAAACGACAAACTCTTCGCCCCCAAAGCGAACGACGGTATCCACTCCGCGTGTATGTTGGCGCAAAAAGGCAGCCAGCTTTTGCAATACCGCATCGCCTGCAAGGTGGCCGAAACGGTCATTGACTTGTTTGAAATGGTCCAAATCAAGCAACGCCAAACAGCTTGGCGCTCCGTAACGCTCGAGGTCGCTCCGAAGGCGGGCGTATACCCGCGGCAAATACTTCCGGTTGTACACACCTGTCAATTCGTCAATGAGCACAAGGTCATCGATTTTTCGTTTTTTTTCAATGAGCCGGCGAACGCGAACGAACAGCTCATCTGCCGCTGGGGTGGTGATGACATCATCCGCGCCAAGCTCATAACCTTTCAACCGCCCCTCTTTGCCCTCGTCTCTCCTCACAATGACAACAGGAAGATAGGGGCGCTGTCCGGCGCGCTCAAGCAAAACCGTCAAGTCCGGATTCTCCCACTCTCCCTCCTTCACGCTGACGATGATGCAATCCGGGCTGAGACGAAACATCGACGCGGCCGCCTGCTCAAGGGAGGGAATCGTCGTGAAACGCCATGGCACGGTTTGCAGGGCGCCGCGGACGTAAGCAAAAAACAGGGGATCATTTCCACAGAGGAGAATCGCTGCTTTCGGCCCTTGGCGGTGCGAAGAGGGAATGGTGGCAGAAGCCGCTTCCCCGGCTTCATAGAAGCAGCGAAGGAGAGGAACCATCTCCATCAGCGCCTCCTCCGCTGTCCATTGCCGTTCCGTTTGGCCGTTCAACCGGTGAATGAACCGCTCTGCTTCAGCAGCGATGTCGCTAAGGCCAATCACCGCCGCCGTCCGGCCGACAGCATTGAAAAATCGGGCCAATTCCACACCGTCAAGCGGCGGTCCCGTCCTCCATCGTTCGTATTGTTCATGGATGCGATCCAACAGTGAGGCGACAGACCGATCCATATTCCCTCTCCTTTCGATCATCGTTCCGTTTTCCCCAACCGACTGACATCCTCCTTTTTTCCTATTACTAATATAATCGATCCAAGCAAAAAAATTAAAAGAAAAGACGCGCAACAGCCAACAATTTCCCAGCCGCATAAAAAAGCCGCTGCCTTTTTTTGCAACGGCTTTGTTCAATACAAAAAGTCCAATAGGCGTCGGTCAGCTAAATTCGTGTCAACCGGGCAGACTTCTGCATCACGCCCGTACTGCCACACCCAGACATTCGCGCTGCAAGGCGGGGCAGCCGGCTGATAGCGCGGCGCTTTCTGCTCTTTCGTCGTTCCCGGCCTTGGTGCGGCGCTCCAAATGACCGCCTGCACCGCCACTTGGTTGTTCCGGCTGACCGCCTCGCAATAGGCAGCGGCGAAATCCCCTTTCGTCGGGTCCGCGTACAGCCCCGGCCGGTATCCGGTCGGATAGAGCGTTTCCACCCAAGCAGCGATCCAAGCGGCATCCACAGCGAAAAAGTCTTCGATGTTGGCAAACAGCAGTTTATTTTTCGGAATGCCGAGCCGCCGCGCATGGAACACCGCGTTGCGCGCCGCCACCTGACCGTTCGCATAGCCGACCGCTTCGCGGAAGGCGTTATAAATCGGCAGCACCTTCACGCCATAGCTGCGGATGCGGGCGATCTCGTCGCGTGTCAACCCTTCGGACACGTTCGGCACTTCCGACAAATAACGGCCCCAAAATTTCGGATAGCCAAGCTCCGTCCGCACGCATTGAAACAGCTGATCCGTTACGGCTTGCGCCGAGTCGACTCCCCAAATTCCTCTTGCCATCGGTTCCCCTCCTTCGCGCTTACGCTGCCGTCATTATGTAATTATATATATGAGGGGAACAGCCCGTTTTATACGGCTACTGGCGGCGCTCCCGCTCCTCCTTCGCCCAGTCGCCTTTCAACAACTGAAACCAGCCGTTGCGCTTAAACCAGACGAACATCGTCATGCCGATCACCGCCATGGCAGCCAATACAACAAAGTATCCGTACTTCCAGTGCAATTCAGGCATATAATCAAAGTTCATCCCATAAATGCCGGCAATAAAGGAGAGCGGCATGAAAATGGTCGTAATGGCTGTAAATGTCATCATAATATTGTTCATTCGATTCGAGTTGAGCGATAAATAGCTGTCGCGGATATCCGCGGTAATTTCTCGGTTTGTCTCAATCATTTCCGACAGCTTCAGCAAATGATCATAAATGTCATGAAAGTACAGCTGCCGTTCTTTCATGCGCTGCAGCCGGTCGGAATGGATGATGCGGTACAACAAGTCGCGCATCGGCACGATCGTCCGGCGCAGCTTCGATAAATCACCACGGATGTCAAACACTTTTTCAATAATGTCATGAATCGGTTCGTTGTTCGTATTCTCCTCTAAATCGTTCAGCACGTCTTCAATATGGTAAAGCGGTGGGAAATAATCATCCACAAGCTTATCGATCAGCCGGTACATGACGTGAAACGGCCCCTGCTGAACATCTTCTTCATGCTTCAATCGCTCCCACACCTCGTCGACGGCATGGATCGGCGACTTATGAAACGAAACGATGAAGTTTTGCCCGACAAACAAATCGACCTCCTCAGCCTCCAGCGTCATCCCGGCAATGGCATGAAGAACGACAAACAAGTAGCGGTCGTAAAAATCGAGCTTCGGCCGTTGCACATATTCGAGACAGTCTTCAATCGCCAGTGGGTGGAAACGGAAAAAGGAGGCGAGCAACTCCGATTCCTCATCCGTCGGCTCATGAAAGTCAACCCAATACCATGAGACGTCTGGGCTGTTGACAAGCGTTAAGTCAACATCATATAAAATCTCAAATTCTTTTGTCACGACACACGTGCGAATCATCGCCATCACCTTTGCCTTGTTCTCCTCTTATCATAACCGAAAAACTGTTAAGCCCCAACAAAAAACGGGTATAAAAATCATGTAGAGAAAAAATTGACAAAAAATATTTATCTAAATTTTCTTTACATTGGCATCAAAAACGACGATAATATAATAAAGGGAACTGTTTCGTTCCCATATGGGAGGGACTGAATCATGTACGAAAAACAATACCCGAATGAAGGCGCCGTTTTGTTCAACCAGCCGGAAGAAAAAAGCAGCTACGGGCCGATGGCCGAACAAGTGCTGAAAGAAGCGATCTTCCAGTTTCAAAGAAAAAAACTGATGGAACAAATCGATGAAGCGCTCGCGGCCGGCAACAAACCGTTGTTTTTCAAGCTTTCCGCCCAATATAACGACCTGTTGAAAAAATACGGCGCGTAAAAGGAGCGAACGAAGTTGGAAAGTGAATCGTCGATGACCAAGTGAGCCCCATTTCCGTTTGAGGAAACAATCCGGACGGAAAGGGGCTCATTTTTGTTTTTTCGTTTTCCTCGCCAATGGTACAATAGAAACAAAAAAGAAAGGTGGACAACCGGTGAAACACCTCATTCAACCACGCGTTCAAGCCATTCAGTTATCAGGCATCCGCCAATTTTTCAACCTTGTCGCCGACCGGCCGGGACTTGTTTCCTTGACGATCGGCCAGCCTGATTTCCCAACGCCCGATCATGTCAAAGCGGCCGCTCAGGAAGCGATCGCCGCCGATTTCACGACGTATACAGCGAACGCCGGCCTGCTTGAACTGCGCCAGGCGGCTTGCCAATTCGTCGCTGACAAGTACGGCCTTCGCTACACGCCGGACGAAGTCATCGCCACCGTCGGCGCCAGCCAAGCGCTTGATATCGCGTTTCGCACGATTTTGGAGGAAGGGACGGAAGTGCTTCTTCCCGCGCCAGTCTATCCTGGCTATGAACCGCTCATCCGCCTGTGCGGGGCGAAACCGGTGTACATCGACACAAGGCCAAACGGTTTCCGTCTGTCGGCCGAGCTCATTGCGCCTTATTTGACGGAAAAGACGCGCTGCCTCGTTCTTCCATACCCATCAAATCCAACCGGGACGGCGCTGTCAGCCAAAGAGCTTGAGAACATCGCTTCCCTTTTGAAAGGACGGCCGATTTGGATCGTTTCCGATGAAATTTACAGCGAGCTCGTTTACCACGGACGCCATCGCTCGATCGCCGAGTGGCTGCCGGAGCAGACGATCGTCATCAACGGTTTAAGCAAATCGCACTCCATGACGGGTTGGCGCATCGGGTTTGTCTTCGCTCCAGCGTTCGCCGTTGAACAAATGGTGAAAGTGCACCAATACAGCGTCTCGTGCACGTCATCGATCAGCCAAAAAGCGGCGGTGGAGGCGCTGACCGCCGGCAAAAACGACGCCGAGGTGATGCGCGCCGCCTACGCCGAGCGGCTTGAGTATGCCTACAGTCGTCTCACCGCCATGGGGCTGCCGGTTGAGAAGCCGGATGGAGCCTTTT
Source organism: Geobacillus proteiniphilus (assembly GCF_001908025.1). Lineage (GTDB taxonomy): Bacteria > Bacillota > Bacilli > Bacillales > Anoxybacillaceae > Geobacillus > Geobacillus proteiniphilus. Next base: position 24,354 of record NZ_MQMG01000015.1, on the reverse strand, counting down.
ACTTGTTTCCGTCAATCGCCGCCTTTGGCATGTCTTCGTTTGATTTTGCCCTCGATGTCGTCGAAAACGCCGGGGTCGCCCTCGTTCCCGGCAGCGCCTTTTCCGAATACGGTGAAGGCCATGTCCGCCTGTCGTACGCTTATTCGCTCGATGTGCTCAAAGAAGGGCTTGACCGGCTCGAGCGGTATATCCAAACGAAGCGCCGCAGACCGTAACGGTTTTCAAAAATCGTATCGGTTTAGGCCGCCATGCCCCCATTAGAAAAAGGCTGCTTTTCTTTCGACTTTTGTTCATCATTGGCTTTAGGGGAATATACAAGAAAAGGGTGTCCCAATCCTTTTGGAACACCCTCTTCTTTACTTATGGCACAAGCAATAGCTTGCCATGCGTTTTCCGCCCCTGCAGCAGCCGATGCACTTCAGAAGCCTGCTCAAGCGGGTAGACGCCGCCGATCATCAGCTTCAGGCTTCCTTCCTGCACCCACGCGAGCAATTCCCGCAAACTTTGTTCGTACAACGCCCGCTTTTTCATGATTTGCGGCAAGAAAAAGCCGATCACTGACCAGTTTTTCGCCATCAGCCGGACTGGATTGAGACGCGTCATTTCCCCGCTCGCCGCCCCATATACGACCAGGCGGCCGAACGGAGCAAGGCAATCGAGCGTCTGATGAAAGACATCGCCGCCCGCCATTTCCAAAGCGACATCGACGCCGCGCCCACCGGTCGCCTCCATCACGTCCGCAGCCCAGCTGTCTTTTGTATAATCAATGGTGACATCAGCGCCAAGCTGTTTGGCGAGCGCTCGTTTTTCCTCCGTGCTTGCCGTGGCGATGACCATTTTGGCGCCGAACCGTTTCGCCAATTGGACGGCAATCGTCCCAACGCCGCCGGCTGCGGCATGAACGAGCACCGTCTCCCCTTCTTCCAAGCGGCCCATCGTTTTGAGAATATGGTAGGCGCTTAGCCCTTGCACCGGCAAGGCCGCCGCCTGCCGGGCATCCATTCCATCCGGAAGCGGCACGACCGCCCGTTCATCGACGGCGACAAACTCAGCGTAGCCGCCGGATTCGATCAACGCGACGACGCGTTGCCCCGGGAGGACCGTTTGCACCTCCGGACCAACTTCACGGACAACGCCGGCCACTTCCGTCCCAGGGATGAACGGAAGCGGCGTCGGCACAACATAGCGGCCTTCCCGTCGGGCTGTATCCGCATAGTTGACGCCGATCGCTTCAGCTTCAATCACGACTTGCCGCCCCGTGGGTTTCGGACGTTCGCCTTCGCAAACACGCAAGACATCCGGTCCACCGTATTCAACGAATTGGACAAATTTCATGGCGATATCCCCTCTTTCGTTACTTTTGTCGACGCCATATTGCGCAGTTCCAGGCCGAACGGCCCCAGCTCAAGTTTTGGAACGGCAGAAAGCGACCCGTGCCGGTTGATGTAGTCGATTTCTTTTTCCAAGCCGTACGCCGTCATCCAACGGCCGACGCGCGAGGCAGACAACACTTCTTTCGCCTTTCCTTCATCTGAATATTGCCGGTAAAAGAACCATGCGGCCGTCGCGCTGTCGGACAGCTCCGCCGCGTTGATCCCTTGCTCGATCAAGCAGTGCACAAAGTAGCCGGCGCCATAAAAGTCTTCTAGGCAAAAACGGCCCGACGAGCCGGAACAAATCACAATGATCGTCTCTTCCTGATGTAAACGGCAAATATGCTCGCTGACCGCCGGGCTGTTCAGCAAGCTCGCCGCGTACACCGCACGGGCTGGCTGAGCTCTGCGAATCGCCACCGTGCCATTGGTCGTCGATAGCACGACTGTTTTCCCTGGACAAACCGTTTGCAAAAACAGCGGCGCCGGCGGATGAAAACCGGCGATCGTCCGCCCTTCGTATTCGCCGACGAGCTCATAGCTGCCCTCTGGCAAGCGAAGCGCGATCTCCTTGGCCTCCTCGGCATCGCGCACCGGGATCACCGAACGAGCGCCGGCAGAGAGAACTGCTGTAATCGACGAGGTGGCAAGCAAAACATCGAACACGACAGCCACCTTTCGATCAGCAAGCGCCATCTCATCAATGTCTTCTTTGCGCAGCACGACATGCACTTTTGTCATCACGCCGCCTCACCGTCCTGTCGCCAGCTGCCATGCATGCTCAATGAGCGCTTCGACAAACTGGCCAAAATGGCGAAACCGCTCATCGTTCGTCTGTCCGCGGCGGTAGCGGTAATAAATTTGCTGGCAAATGACCGCTAATTTAAAGTAGGCAAACGTTAAATAAACGTGTATATCGGACACATCACGGCCGCTTTTTTTGGCATATGCCTCAATAAACTGTTCGCGCGTATAAAAACCGGGACGGACGGTGACCGGCGCGCGGCCAAACCCACTTTTAATGAGTGGAGGATCGTCTTCCTCAATCCAATAACTCATGGCCACCGCCAAATCGGCAAGCGGATCCCCGACCGTCGACATCTCCCAATCAAACAGCCCAACCATTTTGGTGATGTCGTCTTTGGCAAACAAAGCGTTATTCAGCTTAAAATCGTAATGGATTACGGTTGCTTCGCGCTGCGGTGGAATATGAGAAGCGAGCCACTTCATCAGCGCCTCGGCTTCCGGAATATCATCCGTCTTGGCCCGCTCATAGCGCTGGATCCATCCGTGCACTTGCCGTTCCATAAACCCATCCGGCTTTACCATCTGAACGAGGCGTGTGTTCGTATAATCAATTTGATGGATACGGACAAGCGTCTCGACCATCGTCTCGGAAATGCCACGGCAAACCTCCTCCGTCGGAGTGATGCCATCGGGAAAATCACTGTCAATCACGACGCCATGCCGCCGCTCCATGACGAAAAACGGACTGCCGATCACCGATTCGTCTTCACAAAAATAGAATGGTTTCGGGGCGAGCGGGAACAGCGGATGGATTTCAGAAAGCCACGTGCTCTCCCGCTTCATATCGTGCGCTTTCGGCGGCACCGGGCCAAACGGCGGCCGGCGCAGCACCGCCTCCCACTCCCCACAGCGGAGCAAATACGTCAAATTCGACCGGCCGGCGGAAAATTGCTGGATCTCGAGCTCCCCATCCGGCATGTCCGGCAGCACCGTGCGCAAAAACTTGGCCAGCTTCCCTGCCGGCAGTTCTTCCCCCTTGCGCACTGGAATAATCGCTGTCATCTCCCTCTCCCCCTTGGTCAACAATTCAAGCGCGCCATGCCGCCGCACGGGCAGCATCCATCGACACACCTCGGATCAAACTTGTTTGTCTCTCTTTTCACTCGGCTTTCGAGACAGACGGCGCGCTCATGCCATCAAGCAGGATCTCCACCATCTGCTTCGCCACCTCGGCATCGGTCAGCTCGCCGTCCGGACGAAACCATTGGTAGCTCCAATTGGCCGCCCCAAGAACGGTAAGCGTGGCGATCGATGGCGACAAATCGCAGCGCAGTTCACCGTTTTTCATTCCTTCCTCAATTAACGCCTGCAACCGTTGGCGAAACAAATCGCGCTTTTCTTTTACTTTTTGTAAATGCTCCTCACTCAAATGCTTCATTTCACGAAAAAAAATGCGTGCTTCCCGTCCTTGCCGCTCGACATTATGAATGAGCATGAAGATAATGTCATACAGCTTCTCCCGCAACGGGCGCCGTTTATCGCTTATAATGCGCTCCTCTTCGTCAAGCAGCCCTTCAATGTAGCGAAGGTGAATATCCATCAACAGTTCTTCTTTGCTTGTAAAATAGTAATAAAACGTCCCTTTTGTCACCCCGAGGGCGTCAACGATGTCTTGGATCGATGTTTCGCTGAACCCATTTTGTTCAAACAGCTCAATGCTGGCAGCCATAATTTTCTCCTTCATGTTTTTACACCTCTTGCCTAAAATGTAGTCGCTGCCAGCTATTGTACCATAAAACGGCCAAGCCCGCTTTGGGACTTGGCCGAAAGCCCTCTGTTATTGCGGGCGGGACGCCTCTTCACGCAAGGCGCGGCGCAAAATTTTCCCGACGTTCGTCTTCGGCAGTTCGGCACGGAACTCGACAATGCGCGGCACTTTGTACGCCGCTAAGTTTTTTCGGCAATGGGCAAGAATTTCTTCTTCGCTTGCCTGCATTCCATCTTTTAAAACGATAATCGCCTTCACCGTTTCGCCGCGGTACGGATCAGGCACACCAACTGCCGCCGCCTCTTTCACCGCTGGATGTTCGTACAGCACTTCTTCGATTTCACGCGGATAAATGTTATAGCCGCCGGCGATGATCAGATCTTTTTTCCGGTCGACAATCGTCACATACCCTTCCTCGTCAATCGAAGCCAAATCGCCAGTGTACAGCCAACCGTCGCGCAGCGCCGCCGCCGTTTCTTCCGGCATGTTCCAATAGCCTTTCATCACTTGCGGTCCACGGATAATCAGCTCGCCGACTTCGCCTGGCGGCAGCTCTTGCGTGCCAGTCGCCACATCGACGACTTTGTACTCGGTCAGCGGCATGCCGATGCCGACCGTGCCCGGCTTGCGCGCCGCAAACGGCGGATTGCAATGCGTCACTGGCGAGGCTTCGGACAAGCCGTATCCTTCAAGGATAACCGCTCCCGTTTTCGCTTCGAAATCGCGCATCAATTCAAGCGGCATCGGCGCGCTGCCGCTGTTGCACGTTTTAATGCTACTGATGCCGTATTGCTCGACTCCAGGAGTATTTGTAATAGCGACATACATCGTCGGCACGCCTGGAAACACGGTCGGCTGCTTGTCGCGAATCGTCTCCAACACTTCTTTCAGCTCAAAGCGCGGCAGCAAAATGTTTTCCGCTCCTTGGTAAATGGCCAAGTTCATTCCCGACGTCATCGCGAACACGTGGAACAACGGGATGACAGTTAAATATCGCTCTTTCCCGAACTCAAATGTCCCTTTGAAAAATTCGGCGCATTGCAAGACGTTGGCGAAAATGTTGCGATGGGTGAGCATCGCCCCTTTTGAGCGCCCTGTCGTCCCGCCAGTATATTGCAACACAGCGACGTCATGCGTTGATTCGATCGACACCGGGCGCACAGCTCCGCTTCCTGCAGCAAGAAATTCGTCAAACGTGACATCTCCTTCAGCCAGCGAAACGGATGGCGGCGCTCCGAAGCTGACAGTGATCGCTTGTTTGACGGCTGTCTCCCCTCTGACGGCGGCAAGGCGCGGATAAAGCGGTTCATAAATGACGATCGTCTCGGCGCCGGAGTCTTTGAGCAAATAGGCAAGTTCGCGCTCAACAAGCATCGGGTTCACTTGTGTGACGATCGCGCCCGCCTGCAAAATGCCGTAGTAAGCGATGACATACTGCGGGCAGTTCGGCAGCATAATCGCGACGCGGTCGCCTTTTTGCACCCCAAGCGCCTGCAGGCTTGAGGTGAAACGGTTGACCGCCGCCTCAAGCTCGGCATAGGTGATCGTCTTGTCGTAAAATGTCAGCGCCGGCTGGGAGCCGAATTCCGCCGCTCGTTCATGCAGTACATCGCATACCGTTTTGTCGGGAATATCCATATAGAACGAAATGTGTTCCGGATAAAGAGACAACGCCCGTTTTTCACTCATTTGCGTTTCCCCCTTTTTTAATTAAATGCCGGTCGCATGGCTGCCGCCGTCAACGACGAGGAGCGCGCCCGTGACAAAGGCGGACGCCGGGGAAGCGAGAAACAAGACGGCCCCTTTCAAGTCATCTTCGCCGCCAAAGCGGCCGAGCGGCGTATGCTCGAGCACTTTTTTCCCAACGCGTTCAAGAACGACTTTTGACATTTTCGTCGGGAAAAAGCCCGGCGCCACCGCGTTGACGCGAATGCCGTGCTTCCCCCATTTGGCTGCTAGGTCCCTCGTAAACGTAATAACCGCCCCTTTGCTCGTGTTGTAGCCGATCGTATTTAAAATGTCCGGGTGCGTGCCGCCAAGGCCAGCGACGGAAGCGATATTGATGATGGAACCGCCGGTTTGTTTGGCGATCATCACCTTGCCGACCGCCTGGCTCATGAGAAACGTGCCGGTAACGTTGACGTTGATCACCTTTTGCCATGCCTCAAGCGGCATTTCCTCGACCGGCGCTCCCCACGTCGCTCCGCTGTTGTTGACTAAAATGTCGATGCCGCCAAACTCTTTGACGGTCGTTTCGACGACATGTTTGACCTCCTCCGGATTCGTCACATCGCACCGCAGCGCCAGCGAACGGACGCCGAGCTGTTCAAGCTTTTCTTTCACTTGCTCGCACGCTTCCACTTTCCGCGAACAAACGACGACGTTCGCCCCGGCTTCGGCAAGACCGACGGCAATTTGCTCGCCGAGCCCGCGCCCACCGCCAGTGACAATGGCGGTTTTCCCCTCGATTTTAAATAAGTCCAACACATGCATACGACCACTTCCTCTCCCTTATTGTTGATATTGCCGCAATTCAAGCTTGGCAACTTGCTCTTTATGCACTTCGTCCGGCCCATCGGCCAGACGGAGCGTGCGCGAGTTCGCCCACATGGCGGCAAGCGGAAAATCGTTGCTCACCCCAGCGGCGCCAAACGCCTGAATGGCACGGTCGATGACCTTCAAAGCGACATTGGGCGCCACCACTTTAATCATCGCAATTTCTTTGCGCGCCGCTTTGTTGCCGACCGTATCCATCATGTACGCCGCCTTTAGCGTCAGCAAGCGCGCCTGCTCGATCTCAATGCGCGACTGGGCGATCCACTCGCGGATGACGCCGTGTTCAGCGAGCGGCTTGCCGAACGCCACCCGCGACTGTACGCGCCGGCACATGAGTTCAAGCGCTCGCTCCGCCGCTCCAATCAAGCGCATGCAATGGTGGATCCGTCCCGGGCCAAGCCGACCTTGAGCGATGGCGAACCCTTTTCCTTCGCCCCAAATGATGTTTTCTTTCGGCACGCGCACATGGTCATACGTAATTTCGGCATGTCCGTGCGGCGCATGGTCAAAGCCGAACACCGGCAGCATCCGTTCGATTTTCACTCCTGGCGTATCGAGCGGAACGATGATCATCGACTGTTGCTCATGTTTTGGCGCATCCGGATTCGTTTTTCCCATGACGATGGCAACTTTGCAGCGCGGGTCGCCGGCTCCAGACGACCACCATTTCCGCCCGGTGATGACATACTCATCGCCGTCGCGGACGATGGAGGCGCGAATGTTCGTCGCATCGCTCGACGCGACATCCGGCTCCGTCATCGAAAAGCATGAGCGGATTTCCCCGTTTAACAACGGGATCAGCCATTTTTTCTTTTGCTCCTCTGTGCCATAGCGGACGAGCACTTCCATGTTGCCGGTATCGGGCGCATTGCAGTTGAACACTTCCGGAGCGATGAGCGAACGGCCCATAATTTCGCAAAGCGGCGCGTATTCGACATTCGTTAATCCCGCGCCGTATTCGCTGTCTGGCAAAAATAAATTCCACAGTCCTTCTTTTTTCGCCTTTTCCTTCAATTCTTCCATGATCGGCGGCACGCCCGACCATCTCGACTCTTGTGCGTTTAGCTGCTCTTCGTATACTTTCTCATTCGGATAAATATACTCTTCCATGAAAGCGCTTAATTTTTTGATCAACTCTTTCACTTTCGGCGAATAGGAAAAGTCCATATGCTCCCCTCCCTTTTATACTAACCGGTTGGTATGTCCTTTCTACTTTTACTATACCTCTACAAGAAGAAATATTCAATATTTTTAGAATAAATGCATTCGAATTTGCGCTTCCCATCTCCCCTGCTTCGCTGAGAAGACAGAGAGGATAAAAAAGGGGCGAACAACCGCCCCGCTTACGCCTTAACATACCGCTTGTATAACGCTTGCGTGCCGCTGTTTTCCTCACCGGCTTGCGCCAACTCTTCGTACAGTTGCTTGGCGAGCGCCAGGCCTGGCAGCGGCAAGTTCATCCGCTCGGCTTCCTCAAGCGCAATTTTCATATCTTTAATGAAATGCTTGACGTAAAACCCAGGAGCAAAATCTCCTGACAACATGCGCGGCGCCAAGTTGCTCAGCGACCAGCTGCCGGCTGCCCCTTTGGCGATGCTTTCAAGCACTTTGAATGGATCAAGACCAGCCCGCTTCGCATACGCCATTGCCTCGCACACCCCAATCATGTTCGTCGCGATGGCAATTTGGTTGCACATTTTCGTATGCTGGCCGGCTCCAGCTCCTCCTTGCCGCACGATGTTCGTGCCAAGCCGCTCGAGAATCGGCTTGCACGCCAAAAAGACGTCCTCATCACCGCCGACCATAATCGTCAACGTTCCTTCGCGCGCGCCGATGTCGCCGCCGGACACCGGGGCGTCCAAAGCATGGATGCCCTTTTGCTTGGCCGCCTCGTAAATCGATTGCGCGAGCGTCGGCGTTGACGTCGTCATATCGATGACATATGTTCCCGGCCGCGCATTCTCCAAAATGCCACCCTCGCCGAAATACACTTGCTCGACATCGCGCGGATCGCCAACCATCGTCATGACGACATCCGCCTCCCGCGCCAAATCAGCAACCGTTTCCTTCCAAACCGCTCCTTCTTGAAGCAAGTCTTCCGCCTTTTCTTTTGTGCGTGTATAAGCTAGAAGTGGATAGCCCGCCTTCAGCAAGTGGCGCGCCATGCTTTTCCCCATGACGCCAAGGCCGATGAATCCGATCGTTTTCATCCGGTCTTCCCTCCTGTCGGTTTGCCTTAAATCGCCTTCACCATGCCGCCATCGACAATGAGCGCTTGACCAGTAACGTACGAATTCGCTTCGGACAGCAAGAAGACGACGACATTGGCAAACTCTTCAGGGGTTCCGTAGCGGCCGAGCGGAATGGCGCTTTTCATGCGCGCTTCCATTTCTTCTTTCGTAATGCCGAGTTTCTCGGCATTCACTTTGTCCAAAAAGGCGACGCGCTCCGTCGCGATCCGACCAGGAGCCACCGTATTGATTAAAATGCCATCCGGAGCCAGCTCAACAGCAAGCGTTTTCGTCAGCCCAACGATGCCAGTGCGGAACGTGTTGGATAAAATAAGCCCCGGAATCGGCTCTTTAATCGATGATGAGGCGATGTTGACAATTTTTCCTCCCTTTTTCTTTAAGTAAGGGAGCGCTTCGCGAATGAGGCGAATATAGCTTAACAAATTGAGCTCAAACGCATATTGCCAGTCTTCGTCGCTCACCGTTTCAAACGTTCCCGCCGGAGGGCCGCCGGCGTTGTTGACGAGCAAATCGATCGTCCCAAACGTCTCGACCGTTTTGGCGACAAGCTGGCGAATGTCGTCGGCGTTGGTGACATCTGTGCGCGTATAAGCGACGCGTCCCTTATGTAAACTGTTCAATTCTTCCGCCACTTCGTGCAACTTTTCTTCGTTTCGGCTCGTGATCATCACGTTTGTTCCTTCAAGCACAAGCGCTCGCGCAATCGCCTTGCCAAGCCCTTGGCTCGAGGCAGCGACAAGCGCCGTTTTTCCCGCCAATCCAAGTTCCATCGTCATCCCTCCAACAAAAGAATGGGTGTTAAGTAACCATATTCGCGCTCATTCGTCATTTTCCTCCTTTATCAATTCAAAAGAGAATGAAGAATGGGGACCCAAAACAACCAACATGACCCTGTCAACCCGTCTTACGGCAGAATCGAAACCATTAATGGATATTCAAGCAAAGCGAACAATTGTAAAATAAAAGTTAAAAAGGGGTGGGATGGATACTGACAACGTATTTTTCGTTTAAAGGCTGGTGATTTAAAAGGAAGTGCTGCTCTCCAACAGTGTTTCTTTTGCTACCCTTTTCTTTTTTTGCTTCTGCCAACTTACTGAGGACACATTTATTATTAAAAAGGGGAATGTCCATGAAGATCATTTTGTTAGCTATTTCATGGTTTATTATTTTATTTACCCTGATGATTCAAAGTTCCGATGTGTTCGTTTATTGGTTTAATCCAAACGTAGTATCCATTAGTGATGAAAGGTATTTTTATACTTTGGTGCCTACCTTTTTGAATATCCTATTTTTATTTTTCCAAATTAAGTTTTTAAAGGCTGGAGAGAGAAAAGCAACTATCCATAAAATCTTACTTGCTACACTTATCATGAATAGTATATTACTTTTATATTATGCGTTTTTTCAATTTAAATGAAATTAAAAATTATTCATCTAACAACGATATGAACCATGCCATTACTCGATTGGCATATTATTCATCCAAACTTCCGAGCGAAGTCCTGCAACGTTTAGGGGATTCAGCGTAAAGCAGAGAACGGATAGTTAAAAAGGAGGCATGCAAAATGAATATTTTAAAAGACCCAAACAGAATGAAGTTTGTTTCGCTTATTCTTTCTCTCATTGGATTGTTGTTAATGTTAAACAGCCCTGAATTAGGGAGTCGCCTTGCCTCATCGTGGGTTCGATCCATGGGGGGTTCTGTGGATTCTCAAGAATATTTGCAAATGTTAAAAGAATATATAAGCACTTATAAAACGCTAGGGGGGATTTTTTTGTTTGTGGGCTTGTTTTCTTTTCTTAACAATCATCATCAGTAAGCGTTGTGTTTGTCCATGGAGTATGGAGCAACCTGCATTTGTGCAGGTTTTTTATTATCTTTTGCACATTTCGAATATAAGATTAAGAAGATCGGGGCGCCGTCGCGGTAAAACATGTGCGGGTGATCGTTTCGTCCACGCTCTGGCATCAAATTCCCCCCTTTTTTCCGGTAGTGTTCCGTAAGACATGGAAAATCATTCACCGATCAAGGAAAGGCGGGGAAAAAGAAAGAGCCCGCGCATCGCAGGCTCCCCTTTTCCTTCCTAATCAACTTTCAAGCAGCAAATCTTCCGGATTTTCGATCAAGTCTTTCACCGTTTTTAAGAACCCTACGGCCTCTTTGCCATCGATGATGCGGTGGTCGTATGACAAGGCGACGTACATCATTGGACGGTTTTCGATCCGCTCCTCATCGACGGCAACCGGACGCAGTTTGATCGAATGCATCCCTAAAATGCCGACTTGCGGCCCGTTGAGAAGCGGGGTCGACAGAAGCGAACCGAACACGCCGCCGTTCGTAATCGTAAACGTGCCGCCTTGCAAATCGGCGAGCGACAACTTGTTGCTGCGCGCTTTCGCTGCCAATTCGGCAATGTCGCGCTCAATTTCAGCGAAGTTTTTCCGGTCGCAGTCGCGCACAACCGGGACGACAAGCCCTTCGTCCGTCGACACGGCGACGCCGATATCATAATATTTTTTCAACAAAATTTCATCGCCTTGAATTTCCGCGTTGACGTACGGATATTTTTTCAGCGCAGCGACAGCCGCTTTGACGAAAAATGACATAAAGCCAAGGCGGACGTCATGCTCTTCGAAAAATTTATCTTTTTTCCGCTTGCGCAGATCGATGACCGCCGACATGTCAATTTCGTTGAACGTCGTCAACATCGCAGTCGTTTGCGTCACTTCAAGCAGCCGTTTGGCGATCGTTTGCCGACGGCGCGACATTTTTTCGCGGATGACCGGCTTGCCGGCCTCAGCGGCTGGAACGGCGGCCGGCGTCGACGTCGGCGCAGCTTGTGGAGCCGGCTGCAAAGCGGCGGCCGGTTGTGCGGCAAACGAGGCGACGTCTTGTTTGCGCACGCGCCCAAGTGGATCAACGGTCGGCACTTGCGTCAAATCAATTCCTTTTTCGCGCGCCATTTTTCGAGCGGCCGGCGAGGCGATCGGTCGTTGGCCCGGAGCTTGGGCGGCCGCGACTGGCTGCGGCGCTGGCTGTTCATTGCTGTCGGCCGGCGCGACCGTTTCCGTTTCATCGGCTGGCTGCGGGGCAGCTTGCGGAGCGGCAGTCGGTGCTGCCGCTCCTTCGCCGATAATGGCGATCGCTTGGCCAACCGCAACCGTATCGCCTTCATTGGCAAGCAGCTGTTGCAAAACACCCGACTCTTCCGCCATAATTTCCACATTCACTTTATCCGTTTCAAGCTCGCAAATCGATTCTCCTTTTTCCACGTAGTCGCCCGGTTTTTTCAGCCATTGGGCGATCGTTCCCTCCGTGATGGATTCTGCTAACTCTGGGACTTTGATCTCAGCCACGTTGATGCCCTCCTCAAATGTTCCGTAGTCATCATTCATGCTTCGTCAATGCACAGCGGATGATGCGCTCTTGCTCTTTTCGGTGGACGACCGGATCGCCTTCCGCCGGGCTGGCGCGCCGGCGCCGCCCGATGTAGCTGACGTCGACACCCTCTGGAGCCAACGCCCGCAGGCGCGGTTCCATATACAGCCATGCCCCCATGTTTTTCGGTTCTTCTTGCACCCAGACGAGCTCTTTGACGTTCGGATAGCGGGCGATGATGTCTTTCACCGCTTCTTCCGGGAACGGATACAGCTCTTCAATGCGCACGATATGCAGCCAGTCAAGACCTTCCATTTTGCCGATTTGTTCCGCCAAATCGATCATCAATTTTCCGGTGCCAAACACGATGCGTTCCACTTTGCCAGCGTCAGCGCCCAATCCCGGCTGCTCGAGCACCGGCGAGAACGCACCGTCAACGAACGCTTCCGCATCCGACGCTGCCAGCGGATGACGGAGCAAGCTTTTTGGCGTCATAATGATGAGCGGACGCACTTCTTCTCTTGTCAACAGCGCCGCCTGCCGCCGCAAAATATGGAAATATTGCGCGGCCGTCGATAAGTTGGCAACCGTCCAGTTGTTTTCCGCCGCCAGCTGCAAAAAGCGCTCGACGCGGCCGCTTGAATGTTCAGGGCCTTGCCCTTCGTAGCCGTGCGGCAAGAGCATGACAAGCCCGGATTTTTGCCCCCATTTCGCCCGGCCGGATGAAATGAATTGATCAAACATCACTTGCGCCATGTTGGCGAAGTCGCCAAATTGCGCTTCCCAAAGCACGAGCGTCTCCGGCGCGTAAACGTTGTAGCCGTATTCATAGCCGAGCACGGCGGCTTCCGTCAGCGGGCTGTTGTACACGACAAACGACGCTTTGGCGCCGCTGATGTGGTGAAGCGGCACATACTCTTCTCCGGTTTTCACGTCATGGAGCACCAAATGGCGCTGCGCAAACGTGCCGCGCTGCGAATCTTGTCCGGTCAAGCGGATCGGCACACCGTCTTGCAAAATCGTGGCAAACGCTAAAATTTCCGCGTGCGCCCAATCGACTTTGCCGTTTTGCGCAAACACACCGCTTCGCCGTTTTAAAATGCGCTCAAGCTTGTTAAAGACGTTGAATCCGTCCGGAAACTGCAGCAATTCTTCGTTCACACGATGGAGCACGTCTTTCGCCACGCCCGTTTTCACTTCCGGCAGCCGATCGACGACCGGTTTGGGCGGATCCATGATGAAATCAAGCTCGTCTTCGTTTTTCGGCACCCGCTCGTAGGCGATTTTCAGCCGTTCGGCCACCTCTTGCTCCATTTCGTCGACTTCCCGCTCGGTGATGATCCCTTTCTCGATCAATTTTTGCGCATACAGCTGGCGCACGGTCGGGTGCTCGTTGATGATCGCATACATTGTCGGGTTCGTCGCCATCGGCTCATCCATTTCGTTATGGCCGAAGCGGCGGTAGCCGATTAGGTCAATGACAAAGTCTTTTTTAAACCGCTGGCGGTAGGCAAACGCCAAGCATGCGGCCGCCAAACAAGCCTCCGGGTCGTCGGCGTTGACGTGCACAATCGGCACCTCAAACCCTTTCGCCATATCGGAAGCATACGTCGTCGAGCGTGAATCGTAGCTTTCCGTCGTAAAGCCGATCATGTTATTGGCGATGATATGGATCGTCCCACCGGTCGTATAGCCGCGCAGCTGGCTTAAGTTGAGCGTTTCAGCGACGATCCCTTGCCCCGGGAACGCGGCGTCGCCGTGAATCAAGATGGCAAACGACGCATCGGTATTTTGCACCGGCACGCCTGGTTTCGTCCGATCTTCTTGCGCGGCGCGCGTGTAGCCAAGCACAACCGGATTGACCACTTCGAGATGGCTTGGGTTGTTGGCGAGCGTAATCCGCATCGTATGGGCGCTTTTATTGCGCAAACGGCGCGCTGCCCCCAAATGGTATTTCACGTCGCCCGTCCAACCATACGTGATCGCCACCGACCCTTCGGACGGAATGAAATTTTTGCTTTCCGCATGCTGGAACTCAGCGAAAATCATTTCGTACGGCTTGCCGAGCACATGGGCGAGCACGTTCAGCCGGCCGCGGTGCGCCATGCCGATGTTGACGGCGTCGATTTCATGTTCGATCGCCTGGCGGACGAGCTCATCCAAAAGCGGCACCATGGCGTCAAGCCCTTCGATCGAAAACCGTTTTTGCCCGACATACGTCCGGTGGATGAACTTTTCAAACCCTTCCACTTCCGTCAGGCGGCGCAACAAAGCGACCCGCTCTTTGTTCGCCAAGCTCGGGTAATACGCTCCGGACTCGATTTGCTGAATGAGCCAGTTCCTCTCTTCGAGATTATGTACTTGCGAGAATTCGAACGCGATTTTGTCCGTGTAAATTTTGCGCAAATGCAAGATGGCGTCCCAGCCGTTTTTGACATGCGCCGGAGCGTGCGGGCAAAGAAACGCGACCGGAATTCGCTTTAAGTCTTCTTCAGTTAAGTCGTATTCGTCAAGCTCCAAGCGGCGCAGCTTTTTCTCCTTTTTGACAAGCGGATTCGTATCGGCAGCCAGATGGCCATAATGGCGAATGCTGTCCGCCAGCTTGACAGCGGCGACAAGTTTGCTGAAAACGGTCGGCGTCTCCGGCAGCCGAAACGTTTGATGCGTTTTGGCTGCTTCATCATCCGCAGGAGAAACCGGTTCTTCCAAGACCGGCGCCCCCCACTGTTCAAACAATTGTTTCAGTTCCGGGTCGATGCTGTTTGGGTCATCGAGATACTGTTCGTACATTTCGATGACATAACCGAGGTTCGGCCCGTAAAACTGGCTCCACGGTTGAGCGTAGTTCGTCTGTTTTGCCATCATGAAAAAACCTCCACCTCGTTTTCGCATCGTTCGGGCTGGGCAACAGCCATCCATGCGTGAAAGCTCTCGTTTAGCTGCCAGTATTCCCGAACGTGCAGCAAAATAACGGTATAAACGTTTTCACTGTTTATTTTAGCACTATCGCCCACTAAAATCGACGAAGAAGCTGAAAAAATTTCACTTATTATCATTGTATGAATAGAAAAAAGATCGTGACCGCGTTGCGGCGGAACATTCATGATTTTAGGCGAACGCCGACCGGCCTTCATCTCCCACTTACGCTAATCGTTTGGAAGTGGGGTCTTCTCGGCGGGGGATGATAAAAAAGGCGCCCCGCTGCCGTTGGGACGCCTTCCGTTTTTTACGAAATCTTGAACTTTTCCACCAGTTGTTTCAACTGCCGGCTCATTTCGCTTAACGCCTCCGCCGATTCAGTCACTGTCGAAAGGGCTTGTAACTGATCGTCAGCCGAAGCGGCCACTTCTTCCGCCGCTGCCGCTGCTTGTTGGGCGATGGCGGCGATGTTTTGCATCGCCCCAACGACATCGTCTTTGCTTGCGTTCATCCGCTTTGCTTCCTCCATAATCCCGGCGATCGCCGCCGCCACTTGCTCCATCATGCCGGTGATTTTGACAAATGAATCGCCGGTCGTGTGCACCGCTTCCCGCTGTTCGTTGTACGCCTGCTTGGAGCGGCCGACCGCTTCCATCACCAGCCCGGCTTGCTGCTGGATGGCAACGATCGTCGCACGGATCATCTCCGTCGCTTTCGCGGATTGTTCGGCCAGCTTGCGCACCTCATCGGCGACAACGGCAAACCCTTTGCCATGCTCGCCAGCCCGCGCCGCCTCGATGCTGGCGTTTAACGCCAGCAAATTCGTCTGTCCGGAAATGGCCGTGATCGTTTGAATGACGCCGTCAATTTCATCCATCTTTTTCACAAGGTCGCTAATGACATTTTCTACAGACTCGAGTTCATTTTTCGCTTCCTCCGATTTTTTCTGCAAAATGTTTAAATGCTCCAAGCCATCGTAGCTCGCGGTTTTCGTCTCATCGGACAGCGACTCCATGCCAGCCGTCGCATTCGTGACCGCTTCGATTTGCTGGGACAGCGCCGTCGTCCGCTCATTGATCGTATCGAGGCTTCCCGCTTGATCGGTCGTTCCTTTGGCGATTTCGCCGATCGCTTTCGCCACTTGTTCGCTTGTGGCCATCGTTTCTTCCGAGACAGCGCTCAAATGGTCGGCCGAAACGGCCAATTCATTGACCGAGCGGTTCACCTCGCTGATCAGCGTCCGCATATGGTCGATCATGTCATTGAAGTGGCGGGCGAGGCGGCCGATCTCATCTTTGGCTGTGACACGCGCTTGCACCGTCAAGTCGCCGCCCGCCGCCTTTTCGACTTGCTCTTGCAGCGCGGCAATCGGCCTTGTGATCGAGCGCGCCAAGAAATAGACGGCAACAAGCGCCACAACGAGCGCAATAACTGTAATGACAAGCATGTTTACCCCAAGCGATCGGCTCATCGCCGATAAGTCCTTTTCTTTATAGACGACGCCGACTTTCCAGCCGAGCTCCGGAATCGTGGTGAAATACATAACCCGCTGTTCGCCGTTTTGTTCATATTCCCGCATCCCTTTTTTATGTTCGAGCATATAGCGGACCGTTGCGTTTTTGGCCATGTTTTTTCCTTTATATTGCGGGTGGACGACCGCCGTCCCTTTCGAGTCAAACAGCACCGGATAACCGTGATAGCCGACGTCGCTCGCATTGACGATTCTCGTCACCGCATCGAGCGTCATATCGATGCCGATGACTGCAGCAATGCGGCCATTTTCGCTCACCGCTTTGGCCAACGTCACAACGTTCTTGCCGGTAATGGCATCGACATAAGGTTCGGTCCACACGACTTCATCCGGCCGCTTCATCGCTTCCTTATACCACGGGCGGCTCGTCGGATCGTATCCGTCCGGGAGCTCTGTCATCGGCGTGATGTACATTTTCTTCTGCTCAGTGCCAATATAGATGAATTGCACATTCTCATGCAAGCGCAAAAACGTGCGGAACTGCTTTTCCAGCCCTGACCAGGCGCTTTCGTCCCGAACCATTTGCAAAGCCAACGGCGATTCACTGAATTGCACTAAGCTGTTCTCTTCACTTTGAAAACTGTCGCGAATGTCGCCAAGCAACCCATCGAGCGCCGTCTGCGCCCGTTGTTTCACATCAGTGTCAACCATCCGCCGCATTTGCACAACTCCAACGAGCTGCGTCGCTGCCAAGGAAATAACTAACAATAAAGCCATCAAGACGATCAATTTGCTGCGCAATGTCCGGAACACTCGCTATTTCTCCCCTCTGTTTCCTCTTTTTGTCGCACTAATTTTCATTATACAAAGGACGATCGGCCCCCGTCTATAGGAGGACCTTCTTAATTCATACATAACGAATCGACGCACATGAGACAATAAACGAGAGGAAGGTGAATGACAATTGGGCGCCATCGAACACGAAGGATATCGATTTGAGATCGAATACAGCGTCTTGCTGCAAAAAGGGGCGCTGCATGTTTACCGCAACGGCGAATTCATCGATGAAATTGTGTTTCCCTTTCGCGGCGAAAAGCCCGATGAACAGCAAATTGAAGCGCTTGTGAGCGAGTATGTCGAGCAAAAAGCCCGCGGCCGCTAACAGCGGCCGCAGACTGTTGACAAAATGGGTTTCAGACATTCGTCTGAAACCCATTTTGTTCCATAAATAGACTATGTTTTCAAAAAAAGTGGGTAGGATGGGAAGCCATGCAAAGGAAAAGAAAGGGCGGTGCTTCGCCTTCCATAGGTAATTCGCCAGTTTTTTTAAATTCATGGCAGCACAAACAAGCATCGCCTGCGCCTCATTTTTTTCCAATCCCCGGTAATGCGTCCAGCGCAGACCATGCTTCTCTTTCATATCGGCGAAATCCCGTTCAATCGTCTCTTTTCGGAGGGCATAGAGTTCCCGGTATTCCGGAACATACCGCAAATGCTCTGCTTCTTCATAGTAGTCCTGCCATACGTGGCGAGTGACTACTTTGGTGTAGCTCTTGCTTTGCGTGCACTGATGAAGATACGGACAGCTTCGGCACACCGCCGGGTCCGATTTGTATTCTCGGTACCCTTCCCGATTCGTAGTAGAGTAAGATAGAACTTGATCATTGGGGCATAGATAACAATCAAAATATTCGTCATACACAAAATCTGATTTCCGAAAGAATCCATCTTTTGTTTTCGGGCGAGTGTACGGCCAAATCGGCTTTACCCCTTGTTCGAGTAAATACTTGGCAATGGCAGGAGTTTTATATCCTGCGTCTACACACACGGCTTCCGGACATGATTGGATTTCCCGTTTCACTCGTTCGAACAGCACAAAAAACGCTTGACTGTCATGGACGTTGGCTGCCGTCACGTAGGGCTGTAGAATCCATCCGTTGCGATCACAAGCTGTATGATACGAATAGGCAAACACTCGCTCCCGTTCATTTTTCACCAACAGTCCGCTCTCCGGATCCGTTTTGCTTACTTTTACTTCCCGTTTTTTTTTTCTCAGATGGCAACGGCGATTTTCCATGAGCGATCCGATCCCGTTCGATTTCTTTTTCGAGTTCCTGTTGGTAGGCTTTGGCTTCGACTTCTGCCATTTCCGTTGTAAACTTCTTTTTATTGGCGCTTGCTTTGACATGAGTGGAGTCTACGTACAAGACACTCGAATCTACCAATCCGTGTTCAAAGGCTTCTTTTAAAATCCGTGAAAAAATTTGATGGAATACATCCGTTCCAGCGAAACGACGCGCATAGTTTTTACTTGGCGTCGAGTGATGAGGAACGGGATCATGAAGACTAAGTCCTAAAAACCAACGGTAGGCAACGTTGGTTCGGATTTGTTCAACGGTTTCACGCATGGAACGAATCCCAAATACATACTGAATCAAATACATTTTAAACAACATCACTGGATCAATGCTCGGACGTCCATGATCAGGAGAGTAGAGATCTTTCACCACATCATAGATAAAAGAAAAATCAATGGCCGCATCCAGCTTTCTTACCAAGTGATCCTCTGGAACCAGATCATCCAGTTTCACCGTGGTTTCGGTATAGCGCCCATCTTCTTGGTGTGGCCGAAGCATCGTTCCTTTCCTCCATTTCTCCCTCGTCTTACCTTCATAATAAAACAGCTTGTCGACTTTGTCGACAAGCTGAGCTGCCCACAAATGTGGGCAGTTCTTCGTTTATTATCCCTTCTCGATGCTTTTCGATACTTTCCCTAATAACTTTCAATTTTTTCGACTCCACCGTTTTTAATAACATCGGTGTAGAAGTCAGTCGTATTGACAAGGCCGGTTGTTAGCGTAATGTTACGGATCCATAATTTTTCAATATGAAACTCCACATTTTTTCTGTCTAGGCTTTGATCTCCTTTGATGATGAACCTAATAAATTCTCATCAAAGCCAAAATCTTAAATACATCAAATTGTCTCGGGCTGATCAATTAAAATTAGGATGCTTTGCATTACTTAATAGAAAAACAACTGTAAATCATACTAATTCTCTTTTATCAGGAGTCATATGCATAAATCAGACGTTTTTTTAATTAAATGAAGATGCAAAACTCATAACGGATGCATAAATGCACATAAAAATCCGCCACCTTGAAAATCATTCAGCAGCCAAACCAACTACCGAGGGATGGACACTATCATGATTTTCAGTTGGAGCGATAATATTGATAACAGCTTATGCATTTTCGTACATATGGCAACTTAATTATCTGAATAGTTGTTATATTATTTTAAATATGATTTTATTATAAATATATTTTTATAATTATTATAAATAAGTATTGACTTTAATTTGAAAAATGTTATCATTTGTTATGAAGACGAAAATGAAAATAGGGGGAAATAAACGATGTCAGATAAAAAAAAGCTCACAACTAGTTGGGGAGCACCTGTTGGCGATAACCAAAACTCGATAACGGCTGGTAATCCCGGACCGACATTAATCCAAGACGTACATCTTCTTGAAAAACTGGCACATTTCAATAGAGAACGCGTTCCAGAACGTGTCGTACATGCGAAAGGCGCAGGTGCGCACGGTTATTTCGAAGTAACGAACGATATGTCGAAGTATACAAAAGCAAAAGTGTTTAATGGTGTTGGAAAACGCACGCCTGTGTTCGTCCGCTTCTCTACTGTCGCCGGTGAATTGGGATCTGCGGATACCGTCCGCGACCCGCGCGGTTTTGCGGTGAAGTTTTACACAGAAGAGGGGAACTACGATATTGTAGGCAACAACACACCAATTTTCTTTATTCGTGATGCGATTAAATTCCCGGATTTTATCCATACACAAAAACGCGATCCGCGTACACATTTGAAAAATCCGACAGCAATGTGGGATTTCTGGTCTTTATCTCCGGAATCTTTGCACCAAGTCACTTATTTGTTCGGGGATCGCGGCATTCCGCTCACTTACCGTCATATGAACGGATACGGAAGCCATACATTCAAATGGGTGAATGAAGACGGCGAAGCAGTATGGGTAAAATACCACTTTAAAACAAACCAAGGCGTCAAAAACATGGATCCGGAACTAGCGGTTAAAATCGCCGGAGAAAATCCGGATTACCATACGGAAGATTTATATAACGCCATCGAAAAAGGCGACTATCCATCTTGGACATTATATGTGCAAATTATGCCGCTAGAAGACGCAAAAACATACCGTTTCAATCCATTTGACGTCACAAAAGTTTGGTCACATAAAGATTATCCGTTAATTGAAGTCGGCCGTATGGTATTAAACCGCAATCCGGAAAACTACTTTGCCGAAGTCGAACAAGCGACATTCTCTCCTGGAAACCTTGTTCCTGGCGTTGAGCCGTCACCGGACAAAATGTTGCAAGCCCGTTTGTTCGCTTATGCGGATGCGCACCGTTACCGCGTCGGCGTGAACCATAACTTGCTTCCGATCAACCGCCCGCGCGTGGAAGTAAACAATTATCAACGTGACGGCTTCATGCGTTTTGATAATAACGGAGGCGGTTCGGTCAACTACGAACCAAACAGCTTCGGCGGACCGACAGAAGTGCCAGAACATAAGACGACCCCATTCCCGGTATCCGGCGTGGCAGAAAGCGTGCCATATGACGACGATGATCATTATACGCAAGCAGGAGACTTATACCGTCTCATGAGCGAAGAAGAAAAAGCGCGTCTCGTGAAAAACATTGTCGAATCGATGAAACAAGTCACAAAAGAAGATATTAAATTGCGGCAAATCCGCCACTTCTATAAAGCAGACCCTGACTACGGCCGCCGCGTTGCCGAAGGACTTGGCTTGCAAGTTCCGGATGACGTGACGACAAAATCATAAAAAAAGGATGTCCCTCATTTTGGGACCTCCTTGCATAAAGTGATTCCAATCCCATCGGGATCGTCTCGTCGCTGCCTTATGCGATAAAGGCATGGAATTTGAGTGTATAAGTATGAATTTGGAAAATTGACAGATCGTCATCGGTATTAAGGAATAATATTTAATAATCCCAACAATTTTCTTATGATGTTCTCTTCCTTTTTTTGCACATTATTCACTTGTTCTATTTGTTCGCCAGAATTTATACTTGGCTCTTCGGATTCCAAGTATCCTTTTTCATTTGCTGCCGAATGCGGCGCTAATTTTAAATTTTCTTTAACATTTTCCGTACTGTTATTTTGTTTAGAATCTTCTGGATAATCCGTATGTTTCGCACTGCTATTTGCAGATCCATTTTGTGCCTGTTCAGGCGTTTGTTCGCTCACCGATGATTGCTTTGTGTCAGTTTGCTCATTTGCCGATTGTGGATTTTTTTGCTGCTCTTTATTAGGTAAGCTGCCATTTTCCAAATCATCCAAATCATTTTGATTATTCTCTTGGTCAGCTGGCTCCTTACTTGAATTCTCCTTTTCCGATTGCAGTTCGCCTTCTTTGTTTTCCTCCCCGACAATAACAGCTTTTTCTTTTATCAATTCATCTATTGCTCTTTTTAAACTATCTAAAGAGGTAATGCCAAATAGTCTATTTAAAATTTGTACAGTTGGAGGAATATTAGCATTTGAAGATCCAGCATGATATTCAACCGCCATATCTTGTAATGAAATATGATCAGCTGTTAAAAAATAGCTGAGCAAAGTGGCGTTTTTCAACTCAATCGCAGGGATAAGCTCGCCTAACCTTAATTGAAGATTTTGAAAGCTAATCCCTGTTGCGTCGACAACTAAATTTCTTGCTTCGACTTTTCCTTTTGATGAAATTATCATGTGAAACAAACCGTTATTTGTCTGAATTTCCCTGATTAATTTTAGTCCATAAATTTCAGCAGAAGCGAAGCGAAACCGAATCATCGGCTGAAGTTTTTTATTTCCCGTTTCGCCGATGACTATTCCCGGGACAAGCCCTTTTCCTACAATTCGATCCGCTTGAATGATAAAACCACTTTGATCGGGATAAGCTTGCAACGTTTCTGCCGCCAACGCATCCGGAAAGAAAGAAAAAAGAAAAAGAATATTCATTAAAATGCATTTAAAAAAGCTGGGCGGTGCCAGGTTTTTTTTCTCATTTCCTCCATCCCCTCCTCCCTGACATGTTATAACCGTTCAGGCATGCCGCTGAACGAATAAAACTCATCACTTCCGCCGGAATAAGTAGCGGCATCTTGCCCACTGGGCATGCGATGCGCATGCTTATCCCAAACGGTGAATTCGTCGCGGCCAAACCATTTGTCCGCTGGCGTTCCTGTTTGGGGATGACGGCAGAAAAACCGGATTTATGCGCTATTTTCACTGTCCATGCACGATGACGGCGATGAACAGTACTTTAACTCTTTTTTATAGAAGACGGACCCAATGGCCACGGCAATTGTTTTCTAATGATCATCTCCGCCATATAAAATGCGGGTAGAATTAGTCGGAATCCAATCCATTTCTTTTTCCGTGAAAATCCCCACCACTTGGTGAGTGCGGTATACGCTCCTGATCCGTGAGGGTATACTGAAAATGGCCAAAAAAGGCAATAGGAAAGCAGAGGTGCCCGATTTTAGGCATCTCGTATAACCTGTCTGCCTTTTGGCTAGACTAAATAAGTTGTGGTTGGCGGAACGGCTCTTTGCGGGAGATCATGCAAAAGATGATCACCAACATCCGCCGAGCAATGGCGATGAGGGCTTTTTTCTTCCCGCACCGGGCCGCCAACGACCAAAACTTTCGGGACAAGGGATGTGTCTTGGATCGAGCTGCTGACCATGCCGCCTCGCATAACGCCGATCGGAGATGGGGATTGCCTTTTGTCGTGCGCGTGCTCTTTCGCTTTCCGGCGCTTTCATGGTTGCCGGGGGACAATCCAGTCCATGAAGCCGCCCGTTCCGGCGTTTCAAAGACGCTCATGTCGGTTCCCATCTCGGCTATGATGACGGCGGCGGTTTGTTTTTTCACTCCGGGCATGGTCATCAGCAGGTTCACTTCCTCGCGATACGGCTCGAGCAGGCGGTCGATGTGCTGGTCGACTTCTTCGATTAACTGCTCCAATTCCTCAACGTGTTTCCACAAGAGGCGAAGGAGACGGAGCTCGTGTTCGGTCAAGGTGCCGAGCAGCGAATCGTACACCGCTTGCTTTTTCTTTTTGAGCCTTCCGCGCAGGCATTGATCCAACTCGTCCTTGTCCACGTATCCCTTCTCCAGCAGCCGGGCGAGGATGTCTTTTCCGGAAACGCCGAAGAGATCGGAGAGGACCGAGCCGAGTTTGACATTGGAAGACTCGAGCACTTTTTGAATCCGGTTTTTCTCCGAAGTCAGCTGTCCGACCCACTTTTTGCGGAGGCGGGTAAAATCCCGCAATTCGCGAATATCCGCTGGGGGGACGAAACTTTTTTCAACGAGTCCATGGCGGAGCAGCTTGGCGATCCACTCGGCGTCAGAGACATCGGTTTTTCTTCCCGGGACATTTTTGATCCGCTGCGGATTGGCCAAAGTCAAGTCGACATAGCCCTCGAGGAAGGCAAAGACCGGTTTCCAATACACGCCGGTGGATTCCATGGCGACATGGGTGACCCCATGGTCTTCGAGCCACTCAAGCAGGTCGCCAAGTCCTTTCGAGAACGTGGAGAAGGTTTGAATGTCCTTTTGAATGTGTCCATCTTCTTCCCATAGCGCGCAGGCGACGATGGTTTCGGCATGAACATCCAATCCTGCGCAGCGAGGATAGATGACATCCATGATGAAAATCCTCCTTTTCGATGATCGAGTGCGCAAACAGCGAATCCACGGGAGAAATGCGGCAGTTTTCCGTTCGTCGTCACCTTTCCTCCGCATCGGGAAAGGGCGGACAATGGGTGGTGCACCCAGTG
>NZ_MQMG01000014.1 GCF_001908025.1 Geobacillus proteiniphilus | reverse complement strand
GCTCGTTGTCTATGTGCCGGTGACGCATGCTGAGGTGGTGCGGAAGGCCTTAGGCGATGCCGGCGCCGGGCATATTGGCCGCTACAGCCATTGCACGTTCAACAGCCGCGGCGTCGGCACGTTTTTGCCGGAGGAAGGGGCGCGGCCGTTCATCGGCGAGCAAGGGCGGCTCGAGGAAGTTGAGGAAGTGCGCATCGAAACGATCATGCCGGCCTCTCTTGAACGGCAAGTGATTCAGGCGATGCTGTCTGTTCATCCGTATGAGGAAGTGGCATATGATATCTATCCGCTTGACAACGGAGGCCGCCGCTTCGGGCTCGGGCGCATTGGCCGGCTGCCGCAGCCGGTGACGCTTGGCGCTTTCGCCGAGCAGGTGAAAACGGCGTTTTCCGTTCCGGCGGTGCGCGTCGTGGGCCGACTCGATGATCTCGTGCAAACGGTCGCGGTGCTCGGCGGGGATGGGAATAAGTTTGTCGCCGCCGCCGCATCGGCCGGGGCGGACGTATACGTGACAGGGGATGTGTATTACCACACCGCCCATGACGCCCAAGCGCTCGGCCTTCACATCATTGATCCGGGACATAATGTAGAAAAAATCATGAAAGAAGGCGTAGCCCGTTACTTAACCGCTGAGCTCGCGAAACGTCAATGGGAGGCGGAAGTGATCGCTTCCAGCGTCCATACCGATCCGTTTCAGTTCGTATGAACGGCCAACGAAAAAGGCTGTCCTGGATGAGCGGTTCAACCGTTTGTCCAAGACAGCCTCTCTTTATGGACGAAACAACCGTCACTCTTCTTTCTTTGTTTTCACTTTCGGCAAGATTTTTTGCAGCGGCACTTTCCGTTCCCGCTTCCATGTCGATGGGTCGTTCGGGTCAAACTGCTCCAAAAAATCGATCACTTCTTTCGTAATCGGCGTCGGGGTGGAAGCGCCGGCGGTGACAGCGACTTTTTTCGCATCTTTAATCCAGTTGATGTCGATTTCCGTCACATCAGCGACGCGATACGCCTTCGTGCCGGCGATCTCTTCCGATACTTGGGCGAGGCGGTTCGAGTTGTTGCTGCGCGGGTCGCCGACGACGATCGTCACATCGGCTTCCTTCGCCTGCTCAGCGACCGCCTCTTGTCGAAGCTGGGTGGCGAGGCAAATTTCTTTATGCATTTCCACGTGCGGGTATTTTTCTTTCACTTTCGCCATGATGTCGGCGACGTCCCATTGGCTCATCGTCGTCTGGTTCGTCACCATGATGCGCTCATTGTGAATGGACAGCCGTTCGACATCATCGATGGTTTCCACAAGATGGATTCTTTCCGGATTGATGCCGACCGCTCCTTCCGGTTCCGGGTGTCCTTTTTTGCCGATATAGATGATATCGTAGCCATCGGCGAGTTTTTGTTCGATGAGCCGATGCGTTTTTGTCACATCTGGGCATGTCGCATCAATCGTGACAAGTCCCTTTTCGAGCGCTCGTTTTTTCACTTCCGGTGAGACGCCATGGGCAGTGAAAATGACGGTGCCACGATCGATTTTTTCCAAAATTTCCAAACGGTTTTCACCATCGAGCGTGATGATGCCTTCTTCGGCAAACGCATCCGTGACGTGCTTGTTATGGACGATCATGCCGAGAATGTAAATCGGACGCGGCAAAGATGGGTCCAACGCCGCGTTGCGGGCGATGACCATCGCATCGACCACCCCGTAGCAATACCCGCGCGGGGTAATTTTAATCACTTCCATCATATTCCCTCCCTGCCGCCGGTTGTGCGGCGGTTGTTCACCTTCCATTATATCGGAGCACCGGGGAGAAGACAAAGAATAACCGCCCTAAACAGCAGGTGCGCTAGGGCGGGGAAAGAAACTAGATATACAGTTTCGGCTTGGACGGCTTCGGGGCGGCCGGTGCTTCTTTTTCTTGCGGCTCTTCGCGCTTTGCCTGCGGAACGGAGCGTTTTTTTGGCGCCTGAGCGGCCGGCTTTTGTTTCGTTTCGTTGGCCGGTGCGCTTTCCGACGTTGTTTCGCCTTCCCCTTCGTCGGCCGGTTTCAACTCGCGGAAAATGCGGATCATCGCCGGAAGATTGCGGATGAGCGGTCCATACTGTTGCACCATCGGCATGACGTTTTGTGCGATGCCAAGCATTTTTTGCAAGTTGTTTAACATACCAACCAAACCGCCGCCCGTGTTGGATGCGGCGGTGTTAGCGGCGTTGGGCAGCAACGGCAGCCCCCACGGAGACGATGCAGCAGCCGGCGGCTGCCCGCGCGAAAACAAGCGGGCCAAGAAGCCACCGGGGCCGCTGGGGCGGAAAGGCGGCGCCGGCATGCGGGCGAACGGGGCTGGCGGCCTTCCGGCAAACGGAGAAGGCATCATCGGGGGCCGACTGTATCTCATAGCAGCTTCCTCCTTTCGGTCGTGCGGATGAACGAATGTCCTCCTTTCTACAATATGCGGGCAAGGCGGGAAAGGTTTGTTGCAGGATCGTCTTTAGTTGCGGCAGGGGGCAGCGATTCGCTATAATGGTGAAGCGGACGAAGCGGTGCCCATATGCCATTTGAAACGTTAACGTTTACGCTCTTTTATGGAGCCAGCCGGTATTTGATCGACTGTCGGGTGACCGAACAATACCGCTTCCAGACCGATGCATGGATTTGTGAAACGGTTGGTTGTTCCGTCTTCCGTCGCGTCAAAGCTTGCCGCCGACAGTCGGAAAAATAGACGGCACGCTTTTGGGCCAACGAGATGGGAAACCTTCCAGTTTCATTTATCATCCTAAACCGAGAAGACCCCCACTTCCACGCGTGAGCGTAAGTGGGTGATGAATCGGTATTCGCCATCGATCTCCCTCTTGCCTTCAACGAACAAAAGGTGTAGAATAGACAATAGAACAAATGTTCTATGCGGAAGGAGGGAAGGTCATGCACAAAGCCTACCGCTTTCGGCTGTATCCCACCCGAACACAAGCGGAACGGATCCGTCAAACGATCGGATGTTGCCGGTTTGTGTATAATCACTTTTTGGCCGAATGGAATCAGGCGTATGAAACCACCGGAAGAGGACTCGGCTACAACGAGTGCTCCAAGCGGTTGACCGCATTGAAGCAAACTCTCCCGTGGCTGAAGGCGCCGGATTCGACCGCCTTGCAAAACGCGTTGCAACAGTTGGACGAGGCGTTTGACCGATTCTTCGATGGAATCGCGAACGCTCCCCGCTTCAAAAGCAAAAAACACCCGAATCAATCGTACACCGCCCAGTGCAACTACCCAAAGAAAAGGCGTCCATCCATCGAGGTAGATGGCCATCGCTTGAAGCTCCCGAAGCTTGGATGGGTGAAGTTTGCCAAAAGCCGTGAGGTGGAAGGCCGCATTCTCTCCGCCACCGTTCGCCGAAACCGAACGGGGAAGTATTTCGTCTCCATCTTGGTGGAAACGGAAATCCCTCCATGGCCGGCAACGGACAAGCAAGTGGGCGTCGATTTGGGATTGAAACATATGGTGGTTCTTTCCACAGGCGAGAAGATCGAACACCCCCAGTATTGGCGCCGATACGAAGAGAAGCTGGCCTATTGGCAGCGGGTGATGTCCGCCGGAAGCCGGGTGGTTCGAACTGGCAGAAAGCCCGCTTGAGGGTGGCCAGGCTTCATGAGAAAATCGCCAACTGCCGGAACGATTTCCTGCACAGGAGTCCACCCGCCTCATCCGCGAAAACCAAGTGGTGTGCGTGGAGGACTTGCGCGTCAAGAACATGCAGAAGAATCACAAGCTGGCCAAACGCATTTCCGATTCCGCGTGGGGGCGTTTTCTCAAGATGCTTGAGTATAAAGCGAAATGGTACGGGCGGACGGTGGTCCGTGTCGCGAGCACCTTCCCATCGAGCCAATTGTGCTCGTGCTGCGGGCATCGGCAGATTGAGGTGAAATCGCTCGACATCCGCGAGTGGGTGTGCCCGAACTGCGGAGCCGAACACGATCGGGACGAGAACGCCGCCCGAACTATTTTGCAGGAAGGGCTTCGTTTGCTGTCTTTGTAAGGCAGTCGAACCGTGGGACGCACGGGGATGGCTTGGTTCATAGCCTGCCGTGGGGCGGGTGTTCCCAAGAATCTCCCACCTCTAAGCGTTAGCGTAGGTGGGAGAGCGTTCAAAGAAGGGAGTGGTGCTTGATGACAGAAACGCAGTTCACTCGTTTTCCATTTCAACCGTTTATCATCGAAGCGATCAAGACGCTTCGTTTTTATAAACCGACGGAAATTCAAGAGCGCATCATTCCGGGGGCGCTGCGCGGCGAAAGCATGGTCGGCCAATCGCAAACCGGAACGGGAAAAACACATGCGTACTTATTGCCGATCATTGAAAAAATCAAACCGGAACGCGCCGAAGTGCAAGCCGTCATCACGGCGCCGACGCGCGAGTTAGCGACGCAAATTTATCACGAAACGCTGAAAATTACGAAGTTTTGCCCGAAAGATCGGATGATCGTCGCCCGTTGCTTGATCGGCGGGACGGATAAGCAAAAAGCGCTCGAAAAGCTCAACGTGCAGCCGCATATTGTCATCGGCACGCCGGGGCGCATCAACGATTTCATCCGCGAGCAGGCGCTTGATGTGCATACGGCCCACATCCTTGTCGTCGATGAAGCCGACTTGATGCTCGATATGGGCTTTATCACTGATGTCGACCAAATCGCTGCCCGGATGCCGAAAGACTTGCAAATGCTCGTCTTTTCAGCGACGATTCCAGAAAAGCTGAAGCCGTTTTTGAAAAAATATATGGAAAACCCGACCTTTGTCCACGTCGACCCGAAACAGACGGCGAACGAAAACATCGAACATGTGCTCATCCCGCTGCGCGGACGAGAGAAAACAAAACTTCTTCATGATGTGCTCATCAGCTACAACCCGTATTTGGCCATCGTATTTGTCAACACAAGGAAAATGGCTGATGAGGTCGCCGACCGTCTCGCTGAACAAGGGGTGAAAGTCGGCGTGTTGCACGGCGATTTGACGCCGCGCGAGCGGAGAAAGATGATGAATCTCATCCGCGATTTGGAATTTCAATATGTCGTAGCCACTGATTTGGCGGCGCGCGGCATCGATATTGAAGGCGTCAGTCATGTCATCAACTACGAGCTGCCTGATGATCTGCAGTTTTATATTCACCGCGCCGGACGGACGGCGCGCGCCGGCTATAGCGGCATTGCGGCGACGATTTACGAGCCGTCTGACCAAGATGCGATTGCCAGGTTGGAAAAAATGGGCATTTCGTTTGTCCACCGTGATCTCGTACGCGGCGAATGGAAGGAGCTGCCGCCGTGGAACCGGCGGAGCAAGCGGGCAGGCGAAAAAGACGACGAACTGGCGCTGCTTTTCGCCAAACTGAAAAAAGCGAAACCGGTGAAGCCGGGCTACAAAAAAAAGCTGCGCGCGGAGCTGGAGAAGAAGAAAAAGCGGCTTGGCCGCTTCAAAAAATCATAATAGCCGTCCGCCTTCAACGCAAAGAAAAGGGAGAGAAGAACATGTTAAAAATCGGTTCACACGTTTCAATGAGCGGAAAGAAAATGCTGCTGGCCGCCAGTGAAGAAGCGGCCTCCTACGGAGCGAACACGTTTATGATTTACACCGGGGCGCCGCAAAACACAAGGCGCAAGTCGATTGAAGAGCTCAACATCGAAGCCGGGCGCAAGCATATGCAAGCGCACGGCATCGAAGAGATTGTCGTCCACGCCCCGTATATCATCAATATCGGCAATACGACCAATCTCGATACGTTTTCGCTAGGCGTCGACTTTTTGCACGCGGAAATCGAGCGGACGGAAGCGATTGGAGCAAAACAGCTCGTGCTGCACCCAGGCGCTCATGTCGGCGCGGGGGTGGAAGCCGGACTTCGGCAAATTATTCGCGGACTGAATGAAGTGTTGACGCGCGAGCAGACGGTTGAAATCGCCCTAGAAACGATGGCCGGCAAAGGGTCGGAATGCGGGCGAACGTTTGAGGAGCTCGCGTACATTATCGACGGCGTCGCCTATAATGACAAGCTGTCCGTTTGCTTTGATACGTGCCATACGCATGACGCCGGCTATGACATCGTCAACGATTTTGACGGCGTCCTTGAGGAGTTTGACCGGATCATCGGCCTCGGGCGGCTGAAAGTACTGCACATCAACGACAGCAAAAACCCGCGCGGCAGCCGGAAAGACCGCCATGAAAACATCGGTTTCGGCCATATCGGGTTTGCTGCGCTCAACTATATCGTCCATCACCCGCAGCTTGAGGATATTCCGAAAATTTTAGAAACCCCATACGTGGGCGAAGACAAAAACAACAAAAAACCACCGTACAAATACGAAATCGCCATGCTGCGGGCGCAGTCGTTCGATGATCAGTTGCTTGAAAAAATCACCGCTGGGGCGGAATGAAAAAAGGGCTATGCGCCCTTTTATTTTTTTTGCACGAATTTCAAAAATAGCTCGTTCGCCTTTCGAGCGATGTCCGGCGAAGTGATTTTCGCTAACTCTCGCACCCATTTTTTCCGCTCCTCGGGGTCAAAGACGTTAATGTCGTTCGTCCGGGCGAGATGAAGAATTTGTTTCGCTTGGCTGACCGTGATGGGCAAGCCGTACTCTCGGCTGTACGCAACGAGTTCTTCCGGGGTGATCGTTTTTAATTTTTGCTTGACAAGCTGTTGGTAAATGTTCATAGCAGCCGCCTCCTTGCTTCTGTTCCATCATATGACGTGAATGGAAAAGGCGTGTATGGTATAATAGAAAAAAGCAAAAAGGGAAAGGGTGGTAGTTTGGCGCCAAAACAGCATAAAAAAGAACCGCTAGGCCATGTGATGTATCGAGTGTTGATGATCGCCATCGGCGCCTCTTTGGCGGCGTTTGCCATCGAGCGGCTGCTCGTTCCGAACAAAATGATCGACGGCGGCATCATTGGCATATCGCTGATTCTTGACTACTTGACTCCGGACGAATGGCGGCTGCTCAATTTCGCCACGCTCGTCATCCTCTTAAACGCCCCGTTCATGTATTTCGGCTACAAGCAAATCGGGAAAACGTTCATGCTGTCAACGATTTTAGGCGTCGTCATCCTCGGCGTCACCGAACGGCTGTTTCACCATTTTTCCCCGCTGACAACCGAGCCGATTTTAGCCACCGTTTTTGGCGGGTTGTCGCTCGGGCTTGGCGTCGGATTGGTCATCCGTCATGGCGGATCGCTCGATGGGACGGAAATTTTAGGGATTTTGATGACGAAAAGAATCCCGTTTTCGGTCGGCGAGTTCGTCATGTTTGTCAACGTCTTTATTTTTGGCTGGGCGGCGTTTGTGTTTGGCCTCGAGCCGGCAATGTATTCGGTGATGACGTACTACATCGCCTCAAAAACGATCGATGCGGTCATTGAAGGGCTTGACGAGACGCGGGCGGCCTTTATTGTGACCGATCATTATGAGGAAATTTCCGACGCCATTTTGCACCGGCTCGGCCGCGGGACGACAAAATTGCTCGGCAAAGGCGGATATACGGACGAGCAAAAGGAAATCATTTATGCAGTCGTCACGCGCTTGGAAGTGACAAAACTAAAATCGATCGTCAATGAAATCGACCCGGATGCGTTCATCACCATTATGCCGACGCATGAAGTGCGCGGGGCCCGCTTTAAATCAGCGATTCATTGAGGTTTACAAAACGCCGATGGTGGGGTATACTTGCATTAGGAAGGTAAATCGGAATGATTCTGAATTATCAAGGGAGAACAGCCATGGAAAATGGGCTTGTTGTGCAAATCGAGGATGTGTCGTTCCGCTATGAAAAAGAGAACGTGCTTGAGCATGTCAGTTTAACGGTGCCGAGAGGGGCGTTTTTAGGATTGGTCGGCCCGAACGGCTCGGGAAAATCGACGCTGCTTAAATGTGTGCTTGGTTTGTTAAAACCGAACAGCGGCCGCATTTTCTTGTTCGGCGAGCCGATCGAATCATTTCGCGAATGGCATCGGATCGGTTTCGTGTCGCAAAAAGCGAACAGCTTCAACCGCAGCTTTCCGGCGACGGTTGAGGAAGTGGCGGCGAGCGGATTGGTGGCCAAACGCGGCTTGTTTCGGCCGCTGACACACGAAGACCGCCGGACGGTCGAAGCAGCGCTCGCGGCCGTTGGGCTAAGCGGCCTGGCAAAGCGCAATATCGCGGAGCTGTCCGGCGGCCAGCAACAGCGGGTGTTTATCGCCCGCGCGTTGGCGAGCAAGCCGGATTTGCTCATTTTAGACGAGCCGACGGTCGGCGTGGACGCCCGCCATGTGCACGAGTTTTACGAGCTGCTTGGCGATTTGAACCGCCGCGGCTTAACGCTCATCTTAGTGACGCATGACATCGGGACGATCACGGACCGGGTGACCGATATCGCCTGCTTAAACAAGCGTCTCTATTTCCATGGAAAGGCGGAAGAGTTCGAACATCTTGGCAACGAGGCGATTTCGCAGTTTTATGGTCATCCGCTCCACGTTCTCTCTCACGAGCATTAACGGGCGGAACGAAACGATGACGGTGGAGGAATGACACGTGTGGGAAGCCATTTGGCAATACGAATTTTTGCGCAATGCGTTTGTTGCCGGCGTTTTGACCGGTTTTGCGGCGCCATTGCTCGGTGTCTTTATTGTCGTTCGGCGACTGTCGCTCATCGCCGATGCATTGAGCCATGTGACGCTCGCCGGCATTGCCGCCGGGCTCTTGCTCGGTTCATCGGCCCCGGCGGCCGCCAGCTGGAATCCGCTTTACATCGGCATGGGCTTTTCCGTCGCCGGGTCGCTTTTCGTCGAGAAGCTGCGCGCCGTTTACCGCCATTATGAGGAGCTCGCCATTCCGATCATTTTGTCGGCTGGCATCGGCTTGAGCGTCATTTTCATTTCGATGGCCAACGGGTTTACGACCGATTTGTTTTCCTATTTATTCGGCAGCGTCAGCGCCGTCAGCCGCGCTGACGTTTGGACAGCGTTTGCTGTCGCCGCAGCTGCCGCGATGGTGATTTTGACGTTTTACAAAGAGCTGTTTCTCCTTTCATTCGATGAGGAATACGCCCGTGTCTCCGGTGTCCGTACCAAATTTATCCACTTTTTGTTTATTGTGCTCGTCGCGCTTGTCATCGCCGCATCCATGCGCATCGTCGGCGTGCTTCTCATCTCGTCGCTCATGACGTTGCCGGTGGCGGCGAGCATCCGCATCGCCAAAAGTTTTAAACAGGCGATCGGGCTTTCGATTTTGTTCGGGGAGCTGGCCGTCATCGCCGGGCTCTGGGCGGCGTATGAGCTCGATTGGGCGCCGGGCGGGACGATCGTCATCGTAGCGGTTGCCATTTTACTTTTCGTATTGGGATGGAAAAGGGGGCGGCAGCGATGAATATTGGTGAAGCGTTGCAGTTGATGAAAGAGAAAGGATTTAAATATACGGAAAAACGGAGACAAATGTTGGAGTTATTTGCCGAAAGCGACAAATACTTGACGGCCAAAGACGTGCTTGAAGCGCTCCGTCCCGCTTATCCGGGCTTGAGCGTTGATACAGTGTACCGCAATTTGTCGCTCTTTACGCTG
This sequence comes from Geobacillus proteiniphilus, assembly GCF_001908025.1. Lineage (GTDB taxonomy): Bacteria > Bacillota > Bacilli > Bacillales > Anoxybacillaceae > Geobacillus > Geobacillus proteiniphilus. The sequence goes on along the minus strand of NZ_MQMG01000014.1, from coordinate 50,750 downwards.
CTTGGCATTTTGGAGATGACCGAGCTGTCCGGGGAAAAACATTTCCGTTTTGCCTGCGGCGCCCGCCGCCATCACCATCATTTCATTTGCATCCAGTGTGGAAAAACAAAAGAAATTGACGCATGTCCAATGGATGTGCTCGCCGAGAAGCTCGATGGTTATGAGATCGCTGACCATAAGTTTGAAATTTACGGCACATGTCCGCAATGCCAACAACATCTCCCTGTATAAGCAGGGAGATGTTATTTTATGGCCGGAGGCGCTGTTCGATTTCTCGCTTTGCTTCGAGCCAGTTGTTGACGCGGATGACGTTTTCGGGGAGCGGGCCTCGGTTGTATGGGGTGTCAAACAAAATGACCGGAATGCCACATGCTTCGGCGATTTCACAGGCATTGTCGTACTTGTCTTCAAAGAAGGCGGACAGCTTATATTGGCGGACGGCGGCGATTTTGTCGTGCGACCCGATCAGATCAATATGGTGGTAATGGACGCCGTGCCGCCGAAACCAGTGCTCGGTGAGATCGTACAAATGGCGGCCACGGGCGCTGATGTAATACAACTCATACCGGTCTTTCCAGCTGTCGATCACCTCAAGCGCATAGCGGGCAAGCGGAGCGCGCTCATAAATATCCGCTTCGTTTTCCTCAAGCCAGCGGTCCATTTCTTCCTCCGTCACGCCGTATAACGGCGCCAAATTGTATTGCGTAATATCGCTTAATGCGAGCTCTTTGCCGAACGCTTCGTTCAAATACGGAATGAATGTGCTCGGGCATGTCACCGTGCCGTCAATGTCGATGCCAAGCCGTTTTTTCACCGTTTCACCCTCCTGTTAGAAAATATTCACACTGATAAAATAACGCCGGTTTCCCATACTAATAATGCTTCTTACTTTAGGAAAGCGAGGGAAGCATATGGCAGACGACCGCGAGCGCACGTATAACGGAAGTTACGTGCAATCGATCGGAAAAGAGGAACCAGAACGCAATTTTATGGAAGAAACAGCGGCGGAAGTCGCTGAACCGATTCGCCGCGGCGACGAACGGGACGAAGAACGTGCGGACGGCGCCGGGCTCGGCTGGCTCGCTTTGGCCCTGTCCATCATCGCCTTGTTTATCTGGCCGATTTTGTTAGGGGCGGCCGGCATTATTGTCGGGTTTATCGCGCGCCGGCGCGGCGCAGAAACGCTCGGTGCGTGGGCCATCGGCATCGGCGTCATCGCCATTCTCGTCCGCCTGTTTATTATGCCGTTTTATACGTAAAAAAAGCGAGAGGGTGTCCCCAAGCGGGGACGCCCTTTTTGGTTGTGCAGGAAAATTCCGCTCATTGGGCGGCGTTGCCTTTCAGAGCGGCTTTGTTTTCCTTTTGCTTTGCAAAATATTCTTCCGCCAGCTTGTCGATTTCTTTTTTCAGCTCTTCCACCATTTGCTCTTCCGGTACTTTTCGGACGATTTTGCCGTGGCGGAACAACAAGCCTTCGCCGCGGGCGCCGGCAATGCCGATGTCGGCTTCCCGTGCTTCCCCTGGTCCATTGACAGCGCAGCCGAGCACGGCGACTTTGATCGGCGCTTGAATTTTGGCGATATAGTCTTCGATTTCGTTGGCGATGCGAATCAAATCGATCTCAATCCGCCCGCACGTCGGGCAGGAAATGAGCGTCGCCGCATTGGAAGCGAGTCCGAACGTTTTTAAAATTTCGCGCGCCACTTTTACCTCTTCAACCGGGTCGGCGCTTAACGAAACGCGGATCGTATTGCCGATGCCTTTGCTTAAAATGGCGCCGAGTCCAACCGCGCTTTTGATCGTGCCGGAAAAAAGCGTTCCCGCTTCGGTGATGCCGACATGGAGCGGATAGTCGAACGTGCGCGCCGCTTTTTCGTACGCTTCAATGGCGAGGCGTACGTCGGACGCCTTTAACGAAACGATAATATCGTGAAAATCAAGTTCTTCTAAAATGCGGATATGATATAAGGCGCTCTCAACCATGCCGTCGGCCGTTGGATAGCCATATTTTTCCAAAATGCGTTTTTCAAGCGATCCGGCGTTGACGCCGATGCGAATCGGTACGCCGCGCTCTTTCGCCGCTTTCACGACCGCTTCGACTTTTTCGCGGCGCCCGATGTTGCCTGGATTGATGCGGATTTTATCGACGCCGCCTTCGATCGCTTTCAGCGCCAATTTATAGTCAAAGTGGATGTCGGCGACAAGCGGGATGTTGATTCGCTTTTTTATTTCCGGTATGGCCTCAGCCGCCCGCTCGTCCGGGCAGGCGACGCGGACGATTTGGCACCCCGCTTCCTCGAGGCGGTGGATTTGCGCCACCGTCGCTTCGACATCGTGCGTTTTTGTCGTCGTCATGCTTTGAATGATGACTTCGTTGCTGCCGCCGATTGTCAGCGGACCGACGCGGACCGGCCGCGTCTTTGAACGATGGATGATTTCACCCACGGGAATTCGCTCCTTTAACATTCAAGTCGCTTTCTGCATTATTGTAACAGTGCCATCCGCCGTTTGACAAGCGATTCGTCGGTTAGCGATAGATCGGCACTTTATAAGTTTTCCCGATTTTTAATGTTTGCGCATGTTCGCCTGGATTTAACCGTTCAAAATCACGGATCAGCTGCTCAAGCGGAACGGGCAATGGACCGTCGAGTTCTTTCTCGACGATGGACAACAACGTATCGCCGGGGCGAACTGTCACGGTCCGGTACGGCATGGGCGCTTGTTTCGACTGGACAATGGCTGCTGCTGTTTCAGACGAAGGGTGGAGCGTTCCGATGGCAAGATCGCGGTAAACGATATAACTGGAAAGAATGAGAAATAGGAGAAGAATGAATTTTTTCATGGCGCTTCCTCCGCTTGTGTACATCTATCGTTCATTCATATGTATGCTTGTCCAGAGAAAATATGCCTTTCTTAGTAAGGTCGTTGATTTCATGGGGAAAACCCCTCAACAAAAGAATGTCTCCAATTTTGAAAAACGGCATCACAGTTCTTCTTTGCCTTCAAGGCTCGACGGCTTTGAAAATATTCCTGTTTTTGGTCTTTACAGAAACTTAACAACCGCTTTATAAGGGCCTAACAATGTCTCGCTACAATGGTCTTGTACGTTGAAAGTACGAAAACAAAAGGGGGATTACTTGATGTGGAGCAAACGAGTTAAATTGGGATTGGCCGCCTTGTTGATGACCGGCGTTTTGGCCGGCTGCGGGCAGACTGAAAATAACAGCGCGGGCGGCAATGAAGGAACGACGAAGAAAGAAGAAACTTACTCCGGCACTATCTCCCTAGCGGGATCTACAGCGCTTCAGCCGCTGGCAGAAGAAGCGGCAAACGCGTTTATGGAAAAATATCCGGACGTGTCGATCACCGTTCAAGGCGGCGGCAGCGGCACGGGCGTCAACCAAGTGGCAGCTGGCGCCGTGCAAATCGGCAACTCTGATGTGCCGGCGGCGGAGAAACTGGACGACAAATCGAAAGCGTCAGAGCTCGTTGACCATAAAGTGGCCGGCATCGCCTTTGCGATTGTGGTCAACGACGATGTGAAGGTCGATAATTTAACAACGAAGCAAATTCAAGATATTTTCAGCGGAAAGATCAAAAACTGGAAAGAAGTCGGCGGACCGGATGAAGCCATTCACGTGATCAACCGTCCGGCGTCATCGGGCACGCGGGCGACATTTGAGAAAACGATCATGAAAGACGTGAAAATCAACGATTCGATCGGCACGGTTCAGGATTCAAACGGGGCGGTCGAGCAAGCGATCAGTTCGACGCCGGGCGCTGTTAGCTATGTAGCGATGTCGTATTTAATCGGGGAAAAGAAAAACTTAAAAACAGTAAAAATTGACGGCGCTGAACCGACGGTGGAGAACATCCGCACGGAAAAATACCCGTTTTGGTCGTATGAATACATGATTACCAAAGGGGAAGCGAAGGAAGAGGTGCGAGCGTTTATCGACTTTGTCAAGAGCGAAGAATTTGCGCCGACCGTTAAAAAGATGGGGTATATCCCGATGACGGAATTGGAGTAGAGAAGGGCGGAAGGCCGGCTCGTTAGGCCGGCCTTTGACAATGGAGGGATGAAGCCATGCAACAAATGCATACGAAACGGCGGAATCGCTGGCTTGAAGAATACATCGGCCGCACGTTTGCGGTCATCTGCGGCTGGCTGATCGTTCTGATTACGGTGACGATGATCATCTTCTTAGCGGTAAAGGGAATTCAGTCCTTTACGGACAGCGGTCTTTCGCTTTCTGACATGTTGCTTTCGGCGCAATGGGATCCAAATGGCACGCCGCCGAAGTATGGGGCGCTCATTTTTATTGTTGGCTCGATGCTCGTCTCGCTTGGCGCTTTGTTGATCAGTGCGCCGATCGCTTTGGCGTTGGCGATTTTCATGAACTTTATCGCTCCCAAATGGTTCGTTTCGTTGCTCAAGCCGGTGCTGGAGCTGCTTGTCGGCATTCCGTCGGTGGTGTATGGCTGGCTTGGGGTGACGATTCTCGTTCCGCTCTTGCGCGAATGGTTCGGAGGCTCCGGCTTTAGTCTGCTTGCGGGGATCATCGTCCTTAGTATGATGATTTTGCCGACCATCACCAGCATTGCGGCCGACGCCTTGGCCAATGTCCCAATGGCGTATATGGAAGCATCATACGGGCTTGGCTCTACGCGTTGGCAGGCGATTTCCCGCGTCATCGTTCCGGCGGCGAAAGCCGGGATTGCCACTGGCGTCGTTCTCGGCTTGGCGCGGGCGTTCGGCGAGGCGCTTGCCGTGCAGATGGTGATCGGCAATACGATTAAGCTGCCTTCAGGCCTTGACAGCCCGACGGCGACGTTAACAAGTGTATTGACGATGGATATGGCGAATACGATCAACGGAACACCATGGAACAACGCGTTATGGACATTGGCGCTCATGTTGCTCTTGATCTCGTTTTTCTTCATTGCCGTGATCCGTTTGGTCGGTCCGAGAAAGGAGCGATAAGATGACAGCGCGGATGATCGATAAAGTATGGACAGGCATTTTCTATGCGGTGGCTGCTGCGGTCATCGGGTTGCTCATTTTCTTTTTTGCCGTTGTGTTGTCGAAAGGAGCGGGGTTTTGGCAACCTGAGTTTCTGTTCGGACGGCCGAGCAATACGCAAGCGGGCGGTGGCATTGGTCCGCAGTTGATCAATTCGTTTTATATGTTGGTTGTGACATTGCTTTTGTCGGTCCCGCTTTCGTTGGGAGCTGGAATTTATTTGGCCGAATACGCCAAACAGGGGCGGATCGTCGGGTTCATTCGCCTTTGCTTGGAAACGATGGCATCATTGCCGTCGATTGTCGTCGGGTTGTTCGGATTGTTGGCGTTTGTCACCTTGACGGGTTGGGGCTATACGCTGCTCGGCGGAGCGTTAGCCGTCACGATCATCAATTTGCCTGGATTGACGCGCATTTGCGAAACGGCGATTTTGGATGTTCCGTCCAACATTAAAGAGGGAAGTCTTGCCCTTGGAGCGACGCGCTGGCAGACGTTGGTCAAAGCGGTGCTTCCGGCCGCCATCCCGCAAATTGTCACCGGCGTCATTTTATCGGCCGGGCGCATTTTCGGCGAAGCGGCTGTTTTCATTTATACCGCTGGGCTGACGACTCCGATGCTTCGTTGGGATGCGGATTGGGGCAGCCAGGCCAACCCGCTGAACGTGTTCCGGCCGGCCGAAACGCTGACCGTGCATATTTGGAAATTGAATTCCGAAGGCATTGTCCCAGACGCGAAGCTGATCGCGGCTAAATCGGCGGCTGTGTTGATGGTGGCCGTTCTTTTATTCAATTTGGCTGCACGGCTCGCTTCTTCCTTGCTTGCGCGGTATTTCTCCGGGGGGCGGCGCGCGCGTCGAGGACGAGGAGAAAGAAGCAAAGCAGCGTAAGCACAAAAAAAGCTGTCCTGCATCAACAGGCAGCTTTTTTATATTTCCCGTTTGGCTGATGGCACTTCCTTGACTGCCAAAAAGAGGACGACAAGCGAAACGAACCAATGGATCAACGCGCCGTAGGGCACGACCGCTTGCACCGTTTCCATCACGGTGAAAAAGACGGTCGACAGCGTAATGGCGTAAGCCGACATCACCCATGTATGGCGGTAGCGCAACGTTTTGTCGAGCACGCCGGCAAGAATCAGGCCGAAAAAGGCAAAGATGCACACGCTGATGAATTTCCCGGCGCAGGCGAGCACGTATAAAACGAGCCCAAAAAGCGGGATGAGGACAGGGAGAAGCGACTGAAGACCGGCGATGAACGCGCGAACGTCTTCGTCGGTAATGGTCACATCCGGAAACGTGGCATAGCTGTAATGCTGCGCCTGATGGCCGGCGACGAGCACGGCTTCATGCTTCAAGAGCGCGATGGCGTTCGGAAACTGCTCGACTTTCTCACTCGTCACTTTGCCGGTGCTGTCAAAAATGATCGTAAATCCGCCTTGATCAATATGAATCGGCGTGGCCGCCTCCGAGTGAAGTTCGCCGTTTTCAATCGAAAACGGCGGCAACTCGTTATTCAATAAGGCGCTCGTTGTGCGGATGCCTTCAGTGAGAGACGAGGAGACATAGTAAAACGTCGGAAGAATGGACAGCAAAGTCAGCAAAAACAAATAACCGATCGTTTTCCCAATTCCCTGAAATCGAAAGCGGGCGATGTCTTTCGGAGAATATAAGCTTTTCCACAGCTGGACGAATACGTTCATCGCAGACACACCTTTCTTTGTCTCCTTTTCCATTGTAGCCGGGAAAGAGGAAGAATTCAACTTGGGACGAAGAAAAAAGCGGGCATCTTCCCGCTTTAGTCAGAAGGCAAATGAAAGGTTTCAAGCAAGGCGCGCCATTGCAACACCCGTTCATTTAGTGCATCGGCTTCGGAACGAATGGCAGCCATGGCATTGTGCTGGCCGTCGGTAAAATTCGAAATTTGCTCCATCGACGAAGCAATCTGTTGGGCAACGGTGGCAATCCCTGCGATATGTTCACGCATTTCGCTGATTTGCCGCTCAATGGCGGCGAATTGTTCTGAAATTTGCAGCGTATGTGCGGATGAATGCGACACCATTGTGGTGATTTCTTCAAAGGCTTGTTGGCTTTCCGTGAACGTTTTTTTCGTTTCATCGAGTTGTTTTGCGCTTGCTTTCATCGATTGAACCGCGGCCTCGATTTGGCTTTGCACATCTTGGACAATGGATTGAATTTGTGCCAACGCTTGTCCTGTTTGCGCCGACAGCGCCCGGATTTCTTTCGCAACAACTGAGAACCCCCGGCCATGCTCCCCTGCTTTGGCTGCTTCAATGGCAGCGTTTAGGGCGAGCAAGTTCGTTTGTTCAGCGATGTTTCCGATTAGTGACAGAATGCTGGCAATATGGCGCGAATGGTCTTTCAATGCATCGATTGTGTACATCGTTTTCGCAATGGATTGTTGCAGGTAAGCCATGTCGCTGCTTGCCCGTTGAACAAGCCGGTTGCCGCTTTCCGCTTGGGAATGGGCTTGTTCTGTGGAACGACGGGCTTCCTCCATTCGAAAGGACATTTGTTCCATTTCATCTGCCAGTTGTTGAAAAAAAGAGGCGATGTCAGCCGATTTGCGCGCTTGTTGCTCTGCCCCGTACGCCGTGTCTGCCACCGCCGCTGCGATTTGTTCAGAAGCCGCTGTTGTCTCAGAGGATGTTTGGTTTAAAATGTTGGTAGCCGCTGCGATTTGCTCGGAGCTGAAGCGCATATGTTCGATAAGAACGGCCAAATTGCTGGACATCTGATGGAACCCATCGGCGAGGGCGAGAATATCTTTTGTCGCTGCATGCAATTCGATGCGCGACCGCCAATCGCCAGATCCAAGCCGTTCCATGGCTTGCTGGAGCCAAGCAATGGGGCGGGTGGCGCGGCGGATGATCCTCCATCCGGCCAGGCATACGGTCAAGATGGCGGCAACAGACCCTGCCAAGTTTGCTGCTTGCTGTTTCAAAAGCGGCCACAAATAATCCTTTTCCGGAATGGCGATCATGTAGACCGCTCCTTGCAAATCGCTTGAACTGGAAAATGCGGCCAGCCATTGGTCTGTATGCAAAACCCCTTGCTTCTTTTTCAATATATCGCGCACGACCTGTTCGGGCAGTGTTTGGTTGGGCGAGGATGGCCGTTTCGCCACCGTCTTTCCCGTTTTCGTTAAAATCAATTGCACCGGATGAAGGTGTAAGGCATGGAATTTCCGTTCATTTAAGGTCAATGAGTAGTTCAGTTTTTGAGAAAATGCTTCATTGGTCGTTGTAGCCTTTAAAATGGAAATTTTTTCAACCATGGTTTCGCTTGATAGTTGCAATTGTTGTTGGATCGACTGAATAGCTGAATGGCGCCCTTGAATATAGCCGATTGAGGTGATGACAAGGGCCGACAACGTCGTTGTGAGCACCATGGCCATCATGACAATTGTCTCAAGTCGAAAGGCGTTCCATAAAGAACCTGATCGTTTCGTTTCCATTTTCGCTGAGTTCCCCCTTAACTGGAAGCTACTTTATACTATAACTTGCCATTATGAAGAAACGGTCAACGGTGTGTTGAAAATATGTAAACAAAAAGGGAGGACAAACAAATCGATTGAAACAATGTGCCAACTTTGGTAAGCTAATCTCAAACGGACGCTTTGGCGTTCGTGTACATAAACCAAAAAGGAGGAGATCGGTATGCCATTTGAATTGCCAGCATTGCCGTATCCGTACGATGCGCTTGAGCCGCACATTGACAAAGAAACGATGAACATTCACCACACGAAGCACCATAACACATACGTCACGAATTTGAATGCGGCGCTTGAAGGGCATCCGGATTTGCAAAACAAATCGCTCGAAGAATTGCTCAGCAATTTGGAAGCCCTTCCGGAAAGCATTCGTACGGCGGTGCGCAACAACGGCGGCGGTCATGCGAACCACTCGCTTTTCTGGACGATTTTGTCGCCAAACGGCGGCGGTGAGCCGACGGGTGAGCTGGCTGAGGCGATCAACAAAAAATTCGGCAGCTTCGCCGCGTTTAAAGACGAGTTTTCGAAAGCAGCGGCCGGCCGTTTCGGTTCTGGCTGGGCATGGCTTGTCGTGAACAACGGCGAGCTGGAAATTACGAGCACGCCGAACCAAGACTCGCCGATCATGGAAGGCAAAACGCCGATTCTCGGCTTGGACGTTTGGGAGCATGCGTACTACTTGAAATACCAAAACCGCCGTCCGGAATACATTGCCGCATTCTGGAACATTGTCAACTGGGACGAAGTGGCGAAACGGTACAGCGAAGCGAAAGCGAAGTAATCAAAAAAGCGGGGCGAAACAAAACGCCCCGCTTTTTTTAGCGATGGAGGGTGCAGGCAAAGGAAGCGGTTTTCTTCGTGCCGGGTGCATAGCCATAGCGGAAATGGCCACACTACCGGATAGATGAAAAGGGGAGTTTGCAATGGCATTTTTCCAAAAACTAACCGGCCAAGAACAAGTGAACCGCGATTTGTTGCTTTTGCTTTGCATCGGTGGGTTTTACGCGCTCGGTGTTTCCCTGTCGAACACGTTTGTCAACATTTATTTATGGAAACAGACCGGCGATTTCCGCGACTTGGCGCTATACAATTTGGCGATTGTCACGATGCAGCCGCTGACGTTTATTTTCGCCGGCCGGCTGGCAAAACAAATTGACCGTATTCTCATTTTGCGGCTTGGCGTGTCGTGTTTAGCCGTTTTTTTTGTCACCGTTTTATTGGTCGGCTCTCGCGCCCATCAATATTTGCTTTTTCTCGGCGCGCTGCTCGGCGTCGGCTATGGTTTTTATTGGCTGGCGTTTAACGTGTTGACATTTGAAATTACCGAACCGGAGACGCGCGACTTTTTTAACGGTTTTTTCGGGGTGTTGACCTCATCCGCCGGCATGATCGGGCCGATTGCCGCCGGTTATATCATCTCGTCGCTTCATGGAGCGAAAGGGTATACGTTCGTTTTCTCGCTGTCGCTCGGCTTGTTTCTTGTTGCTGTGCTGCTCAGCTTTTTCTTGAAGCGCCGCGAGGCCGCGGGGAAATATTTGTTCGTCCGCATTTTAAAGGAGAGGAATGAAAACCGGAACTGGCGGCTCATTACGAATGCCCACTTTTTTCAAGGATTGCGCGAAGGCACGTTTGTGTTTATCATTTCCGTGCTTGTGTATGTCACTTCTGGAAGTGAATGGGCGCTCGGCAAATTCGGGCTTGTCAACTCGTTTACATCGTTTGTCGCCTATTATGCCGTCTCCCGGCTGATCAAGCGTGAATATCGGATGAAAGCCATTCTATTTGGGGGAGCGCTGCTATATGGGGCGATTTTTTTGATCGTTTTTCATCCGACCTATCCGCGCCTCATTCTTTATGCCATCACGATCGCCATTGCGTATCCATTGCTGCTTGTTCCGTATTCCTCCTTGACGTTTGACGTCATCGGGAAGAGCTGGAAATCGGCCGAGGCGCGCGTCGAATACATCGTTGTCCGCGAATTGTTTTTAAACGCCGGACGGGTGGTGTCGATTTTAGCCTTTTTGACGGCTGTGGCGCTCTTTGGCGAAGAGGCTGGCATTCGGGTGCTTATGTTTGTGTGCGGAGCCGGGCATTTGGTGATTTATTGGTTTGTCCGCCGCATTCGCTTTACCGATGGCCGTTCGGAGCGCGATCAGCGCGAGCGGCTTTTGCTTCGGCCGAAACTGGCCGGCGAACGAGGCCGTTCGCCGGTGTGAGGGGCCAAGTTTTTCCCTAGCCATGCCCGCCTTTTTCTTTTACAATAGGGGGAGGGAAGGAGGACCGGGGGATGAAACGGAAAAAGCGGGCGCAAGTGCCGATTCGGTTAAACATTTTGTTTTTCTTTGTTTTTTTGCTGTTTTCAGCGCTGATTTTGCGCCTTGGCGTCGTACAGATCGTCTATGGTGAAGATTATCGGCGCGAAGTGGAGCGGACGCAGGATGAAATCGTCAGCACGCCGGTGCCGCGCGGCAAAATTTACGATCGGTTCGGCCGCGTGATCGTCGACAACACACCACAAAAGGCGATTATGTACACGCGCTCAAAAACGACACAGCCGGAAGAAATATTGGACATAGCAAGGAAACTTGCTCAATACATCGACATTCCCGATGCTGAGAAAAAAGTGACTGAGCGCGATATGAAAGATTATTGGATTTTAACGCATCCGAAAGAAGCGAAACAGAAGGTGAGCGAACAAGAACGGAAAAAGCTCGCTGATCAAGGATTGACGCAAAAAGAGATCGACAAAAAAGTGTACGAGTGGACGCTCGATCGCATCACGAAGCAAGATTTGGCGCAAATTTCGAAAGCGGAGCTTGAAGTGATCGCCATTAAACATGAGATGGAAAGCGGCTACGCCTTGACGCCACAGACGGTCAAAAGCAAAGGAGTGACCGACCGCGAATATGCGGTCGTCAGCGAGCATTTGAGCGAGCTGCCCGGCGTCAATACGACGGTGGATTGGGACCGGAAATACGTCTATGACAACACATTCCGCTCTGTGCTCGGCAGTGTGACTGAAGAAGACGAAGGCGTCCCGCGCGAACGGCTCGATTACTTTTTAGCCCGCGATTACAGCCGCAATGACCGCGTCGGCAAAAGCTATTTGGAGATGCAGTATGAAGAAGTGCTGCACGGCAAAAAGGCAAAAGTGAAAAACGTTGTCGACAAATCGGGCAACGTCATCTCGGTTGAGCAAGTGTACCCAGGCGAGCGCGGCAAAGACCTCGTGTTGACCATTGATGCCGAGCTCCAGCAAAAGGTTGAGCAAATCATTCAACAAGAGATTTTGGCGACGAAGCGCAAAGGCCGGTCGCCGCTCTTGGACCGGGCGTTTGTCGTCATGATGAATCCGAAGACGGGCGAAGTGTTGGCGATGGCCGGCAAGCTTCTTCAAGACGGCAAATTTGTCGACTTTGCCATCGGCAACATCACGTCCGCCTATGCGATGGGATCGGCGGTGAAAGGGGCGACTGTTCTCACCGGCTTTCAAACAGGGGTGCTTCATCCGAATACGTATATTAAGGACGAGCCGCTGTATATTAAAGGAACCCCGGTGAAAAAATCATGGAAGACGATGGGGACGATCAACGAGCTGACGGCGCTCAAGCAGTCGTCGAACGTCTATATGTTCAAAACGGCGATCGCCATCGGGGGCGGTGTGTATCGTCCGCACGCGCCGCTTCGCATCAATCCAGAGGCGTTTACGACGATTCGCCACTATTTCAGCCAATTCGGCCTTGGCGTGAAAACGGGCATCGATTTGCCGAACGAACTCGGCGGCTTCCAAGGCCAGAGCACGCGCGGCGGGTTTTTGCTTGACTTAGCCATCGGCCAATACGATATGTATACGCCGATGCAGCTGGCGCAATACGTCTCGACGATCGCCAACGGCGGCTATCGGATGAAGCCGCAGCTTGTCAAAGAAATTCGTGAGCCGTCGGCTGACGGAAAAAAGCCTGGCCGGATCATGAAACGGTTCGAGCCGGTCGTGCTAAACCGGATCGATATGAAGACGGAATACATCAAGCGGGTGCAAGAAGGATTCCGCCGTGTGATGCAAGAGCCGGGCGGAACGGCGTATTCGTACTTTGCGAGTGCTTCGTACAAGCCGGCCGGCAAAACGGGGACGGCAGAGGCGTTTTACGATGGGCCGATCCAAAGCCGACGGAATGATCCAACGTACAACTTGACGCTCGTTGGCTATGCGCCGTACAACGATCCAGAAGTGTCGTTCGCCGTTGTCGTCCCGTGGGCGACGCAAGGGGAGAGCGACGGAATCAATGACCGGATCGGCCGCCGCATTTTGGACGCCTATTTTGAATTGAAAGCGAAGCGGGCGGCCGGAGGCGGGAGCAGCTTTGATGCGCAAGGCGGCGCGGAGGCCGCCGATGCGCGCTGACATGAAAGGCGCCTGAACGGGCGCCTCTTTTTTGCGCTTGCAAAAAAATATGTTCGTTTACAAAAACTTTACATACCGTCCACACAGCGTTAACGATCGTTTTGTATGCTCATATATAGAGGAAACATCGATCTTCCGCTGCCAGTGAGGGCGGAAGGAAATGAAAGGAGTCACGCCGATGAGTACGATGGCGGTGGTGGAGCGCCGAAAAGAGGACATTCCTTCGGCCCAGTTGGTGAAAAAAGAGGTCGTTTACGAAACGAATGGACTGAACGTATGGTACGGCGAGCATCATGCGTTAAAACATATTCACCTGTCCTTTTACGAACGCGAGATTACAGCGATTATCGGCCCGTCAGGATGCGGCAAGTCAACCTATATCAAAACGCTCAATCGAATGATCGAGCTCATTCCAAACGTCCGGCTCGAAGGGGAGATTTTGTATCGCGGCCGCCGCATTTTTGACACGTCATACCCTGTTGAACAGCTGCGGACGCAAGTGGGCATGGTGTTTCAAAAGCCCAACCCGTTTCCAAAGTCGATTTATGACAACGTCGCCTATGGACCGCGCATTCATGGGATCCGCGACCGGCGGCGGCTCGATGAGATCGTCGAAAAAAGCTTGCGACAAGCGGCGCTCTGGGAGGAAGTCAAAGATCGGCTTCATGAAAATGCCCTCGGTTTATCGGGCGGCCAACAGCAGCGGCTGTGCATCGCCCGCTGTTTGGCCGTCGAGCCGGATGTCATTTTAATGGATGAACCGACATCAGCGCTCGATCCGATTTCGACAGCGAAGGTCGAGGAGTTGATGGGCGAGCTGAAAACAAAATACAGCATCATCATTGTCACGCATAATATGCAGCAGGCGGCTCGCATTTCCGATCGGACGGCGTTTTTCTTAAACGGAGAAGTGATTGAGTACGGCGAGACAAAAACGTTGTTTTCTCGTCCAGCTGATCAGCGGACGGCGGATTATATCGCCGGGCGGTTCGGATGATAAAAGCGGCCGGGCTGCGTCGGCAACGACAGACAAAGAGTTCGTTTCAAAAAAGGTGTGTTTCTTTCAAAAAAACGGCTGTTTGATGCGCAGACACGGCCATAAGAAAAGGTGTCCCGGTCCTTTGGGAGGGACACCTTCTTTCGTTATGGTTCGGCAATCAAACGGCCGATCGCTGCGTAGTCCATATCGCTCCGCACGTTGTAGACGCCGGGGCGGATGGAGCGCGTCAGCCCATGTTGTTCCAAGTAGTCGTTGAAGGCGCGGGCGCTTTGAACGATGCCAGCCTCTTCAAGTTCGCGGGCAAATGTCTCTGGCGTATCTCCTTTCTTAATAACGAGTCGATATACGTAAACGGTTTGCACTGATGGTTCGGACATCTCCTTGGCCGGCGCTTTCGAAGCGGCGTTCGGCTGAGCGCTGCGAAGCTTGTCGTATTCCTCTTTCGCCACGGCGACGAGCCCATGCTGTTTGAGGAACGCCTTGACTTCCGCTTCCGTCGGTGCAGCTGGGGGCGAAGCGTAATACGAGGCGCCGATCAGCGCTGTCGATACAAGCAACCCGAGGGCAAACGAACGCATCGATCGCTTGTTCATCGGCGCAATCTCCTTACCGCCCGTTCGACTTCCGCAACGGTCAGCCCCGTCTCGCGGGCAATGTCTTCGAGCGGGAATCCTTGTTTATGCAAAAACAAGATGCGCCGATCGTCCGGCGACAACGATCCGCTGCGCCGCGGCGAAGCTGAGCGTTGTCGCTCAGGGATGAGGAGCTCCTCCTCGATGACTTGCAACCGCTTTTTGATCTGGTACGTTTCCTGCGCCAGTGAAACGGTCAAATGATCGATTTGTTCTTCGAGCGGTTTCAGTTCATCCTTAGCAAAAAAGGAAATAACAAGAAAAATAATGGCTAGAGCTGCCAAAGCGATGATCGCATATTCCACCACGTGCATCCCTCCCCTTTTCACTATACCATATCATTCTCTGCTTGTGGCGCTCTTATTGAACAAAGATGAAATTTAGAGGTGGAAATCGCCGAAGAAAAATGGTATCATAGAAAGGTCTGATTATATATAAAGTATAAAGCTCGTTTGGAGGGAAAAAAGATGCGCGTGAACATTACATTGGCATGCACAGAATGCGGCGAACGCAACTATATTACATCGAAAAATAAACGCAACAACCCAGAGCGTTTGGAATTGAAAAAATATTGCCCGCGCGATCGCAAAGTCACGTTGCACCGCGAAACGAAGTAAGCAGTGGGAAGATGATTCCTGCTGCTTTTTATCTTTATGGGAGGAAGGGGAAGATGATGGACGGCAAACAGGAATGGCGCCAGCGCATGTTGAATCAGCTTCGGCAGCTTAAAGCGGCAGAAAAAGAGATGTACGATCGGCAAATCGCCGCTCATTTATATCGGTGGCCATTATGGCAAACGGCGCGGACGATCGCCATGACGGTGTCGAGAGAGACGGAAGTCAACACCTTGCCGATCATTGAACAGGCGTGGCGGGAAGGAAAAACGATCGGCGTCCCGAAATGCGATCCAAGGGCGAAAACGATGTCCTTTCGGCGGCTCGCGTCGTTTGCCCAGCTCGAAAAAGCGTACGCCGGATTGTTTGAGCCGATTGAAAAACAAACAACGCCGATCGACCGCGATGAGTTTGATCTCATCATTGTCCCGGGGGTCTGTTTTGCCAAAACCGGCTACCGGATCGGCTATGGCGGCGGGTATTACGACCGATATTTGCCGGGAGCTTCGGCGGTGACGGCAGCGCTGGCTTACTCCTTTCAAGTGATGGACGACATTCCGACCGAGGAGCATGATGTGCCGGTGAAATTCATTATTACTGATCAAGGAGTTCTTCACTGTGAGCGATGAATGGTGGTATATCGCGGTCTCTGCCCTCGCCGCCGGCGGCGGGTGGTTGTTGCGCTCGTTGTCCATATCAGGAGCGGCGGCAACCGTTGTCATCGGCGCAGCGGTTGGATGCGGCTTTTCATGGGGCGGAATATGGGTGTTAGGCTGCTTTTTTGTCAGCTCCAGCTTCTTTAGCCACATCGGAAAGCAACGCAAGGCAAAACTGTCTGAAAAATTGGCGAAAGGCGGGCGGCGCGATGCCATCCAAGTGCTGGCCAATGGCGGGGCGCCGGCCGTGTTGGCGCTATTGGCCGCTGTCCGTCCCGACCCGATTTGGGATGATCTGTTTGTTGTCGCCGTCGCTGCAGCGAACGCCGATACGTGGGCGTCTGAAATCGGTTCTTTAAGCCCGTGGCCGCCTCGGGTTTGGCCGAGCTTTCGGCCGGTGGAAGCCGGCACCTCAGGGGCTGTGACGCTCCTTGGCACGGCTGCTTCGTTTGCCGGCGCACTGTTTATCGCGGCCGCTGGCGCATTTTTTCTCGATGTCCGGCCTGCTTTCGCCCTGTCGCTCTTTGGTTGGCTCGGCAGCTGGTTCGATACGTGGCTTGGCGCGGCTTGGCAAGCGGCTTACCGCTGTCCGGCATGCGGGGCGACGACTGAGCGGAAACGGCATTGCGGGCAGACGACCATTCATATGAAAGGCTGGCGGTGGCTTGACAATGATGCGGTGAACTTTCTGGCGATCATCGGCGCGGTGCTGGCCGCCTTCGTGCTGGAGCGTTAGACGCGCCCCGCTTCATATTTGGAGAGAAAAAGGGAAAAAGAATAACGAGCATGTCATATGATGAAGGAGGAACAACGATGAATAAATGGACGTACTCGCTGCTTGTCGTTGCCGCTGGATGTCTTGCTTACCGCTATCGCTACCGAATGGCCGCCTTCGCATTGCGCGTTCCGTCGTTGCGAAAGCAACTTGTCCGATTTGCGCTCCACATTCCTCCCGTGCGCAACGCCCTTGTTTCGCAAATGTTGCGTCCATGATGCGGCAGCGGTGAATCATTTTTGAAGAAGTCGGTTATGAAAAAACCGGCCCATTCGCTCCGGTTTGCCGGACGGTCGATGAGTTGGCTTTGTTGCTGTTTGTCGGACTTGGCCTCGCCAGGGAAAGGGAGAGGAGAACGTGATTGGAACGATGGATGTACTGTTTTGGCAGCTTGTTCAGCGTTTGTCTCGCGGCGGCTACCGCATCGTACGGATGTCTGAGCAGGCCGATGAAGTATGGCTGGAATCAAACCATTGGCGGCGCCCAACACTCATCCGCCTCGTGCGCGCTGATTTTGATTGGAGCCGATCGTTGCGCCTTGATATGGAATATACATGGCAATTTGTTCAGCAAATGAGGGGATGGAATTTCAGCAAAGCGGGCCGGGTCATCAATGTTTATGTGATGGTGTATCCGCCGGTTGACGATTGGGAATTTCTTGTCGCCGAGCCGTTGCCGCTCTCTGGAATGTCCGATGGCGTGCTTCATACGCTCCTCCTTCACAGCGGCAATATGGGGGACGTGCTGCCGCGGCTTGCGGAGATGACGGGCGTTGCGCTCCGTTTTGAGCCGCCTGTGGAAACGTCCGATCCGTTTGCTGCCGCCGAGCGCTTAAAGCGCGAGGTGGTCCGCGAATGGCGGCGCCGCTGTGAGGAGGAACGGCGCATTTTTGAGTATGGCAAGCCGATGTTCACCCGGCTGTTCATCGTCGTGCAGGTTGCGATGTTTTTGGTTCTCGAATGGAGCGGCGGGAGCACGAATCCGGATGTGTTGATCCACTACGGCGCCAAATTCAATCCGCTCATTGAAGCGGGAGAGTGGTGGCGCTTGTTGACGCCGATGTTTTTGCATATCGGGTTTTTGCATCTGTTGACAAACACCCTTGCCTTGTATTATTTAGGGATAACGGTTGAGCGGCTGTACGGCTCGCTTCGCTTTTTGTTCATTTACGTAACGGCCGGATTTTTCGGAGCGCTGGCGAGTTTTTTGTTTACACCATCATTATCGGCCGGGGCGTCGGGAGCCATTTTCGGGCTATTCGGGGCTCTTCTTTACTTCGGCACTGTCTACCGGCATTTATTTTTTCGGACGATGGGGATGAACGTCATCAGTTTAATCATCGTCAACCTGTTGTTTGGCCTGCTTGTTCCCGGCATCGACAACGCCGGTCATATCGGCGGGCTTGTCGGCGGCTTCTTGGCGGCCAGCGTCGTTCATTTGCCAAAACACACCGCTTGGGGGCGGCAGGCGGGGGCGCTGGCCGCTGCGGTGCTGCTGGCTGCTGCCGGCTTATGGATCGGGTTTCGTTAAAGAAGCTGCACGAGCATGACTTTTTCCCCGGTTTTCGCTTCAATAAGAACGAAGAGCCTACTGTAATCTTTGCGAATGAGAATGAGCGGCATCGTGCTGCCGATTGGCGAGAGGATGGATCCATCCTCTTTTTTTATGCCAAGGATGTACGACTTGTACAATCCTTCCCAAAGACGGCCGATGACGGTTTGCGTTTTTGCCGTCGACAAGCCCGGCAGCGGCTGTTCCGTGTAGGCGACGAGCTCCGGCAAATAAAGGGCGTAATAATCTTTCTTTGACAAAGAAAAGTGGGTGAGCAGCTCGTCCGCTTTATGACGAAGAAATTCATTCGTGGCTTTGTTCAAGACGCGCTGCCATTCGCGCTCGTCATCTGTTCTTGGCCGCCGGAACGATGCGCGCGGATGGTACGGTGAGTCAATGACGTACAAATAGCTGCTTGACATCGTTTGGCTGCTTGTGATGTTCTCTCCTGTATGCAGCTCGCCGTGGTGGAACGAGACGGCCTGGAAAAAGCGGCTGTCCTGCATCCGGACCGTCTTTTCCATGTTGATCGCATCCGTGTTCGTTTTCCATTTCGACAGCACATCGGCCAAACGGCCGTCGGCGAACAACAAGGAGACATCTTGGCGCAAATAGGCGCGGCGGTTTAAAACGGAGGCAACTGACCAACGGAGCGCATAGCGCCCGCGTTCGTTGCTATTGCCGAGCGCAAGCGTTGTTTTCGCTTCAATGAACGCCGCTTCGCGATCAATCGGGAAAAACTTGATCGTTTCAGCGGTCTGATCGTGCTCCCACCGCGAGGCGAGCGCGGCGGCAAGGAAAAAAGCAAGCGCCATGAAGGGGATCATCCATCGTTTCATGACATCCTCCCGGATTGGACAAGGTTTTCACCAATATATGCATCGCAAGGAACATTTATGTATGAATTTCCTCATGCTTGTCTATGATGGGGAGTATACAGTGCAAACGATGCAGGGGGATGACGATGGAGAAACAGATGCCCAAACGCCCGGCGTACCGCCGCCTTCATGACAATGCATCCTATTTAGCCGAACGGCTTGGAGTCGGCAAGAGCTTCGATGTCATTCGCCTTGACGTCGAATATGGCGGCCGGGCGATGGCGTTGTTTATGATTGACGGATTTGTCAAAGACGATATTTTGCATTATTTGATGAGATATTTGTCCCGGCTTGAGGAACACGAACTGGACGTTCACCCGCTTGAGAAGCTCCTGAAAAAATATCTTCCGTACGTCGAGATCGGGCAGACAGACGACTTGGAAGAAGCGGTCGCGATGGTGCTTGCTGGGCCGACGGCGTTAGTCGTTGACGGCGTTGAGCGGATCATTTTGATTGACGCCCGCACGTATCCGGTGCGCGGGCCGCAAGAGCCGGACACGGAACGGGTCGTACGCGGGGCGCGCGATGGTTTTGTCGAGACGATCGTCTTTAACACCGCGCTCATCCGCCGCCGCGTCCGCGACCCTTCCTTGCGCATGGAGTACGTGCAGGTGGCGCGGCGCTCGAAGACCGATATTTGCATTTGCTATATCGAGGAAATCGCCGACCCGGAGCTCGTCCACCGCGTCCGGCAATCGATCACTGCTATTGATACGGACGGTCTGGTCATGGCCGAAAAAACGGTGGAAGAGTTTATTTCCGGCCGGCATTGGAACCCGTACCCGGTCGTCCGCTATACGGAGCGTCCCGATACAGCGGCGGCCCATTTGTATGAAGGGCATGTGCTCGTCATTGTCGATGGATCGCCAAGCGTCATTATCACCCCGGCAACGTTTTGGCATCATTTGCAGCACGCTGAAGAATACCGAAACAAGCCGATCGTTGGAGCGTATTTGCGGCTCGTCCGCTTTTTGGCTGTCTGGGCGTCAGTGTTTTTGCTGCCGCTTTGGTATTTGCTGATGACTGAGCCGGAGCTGTTGCCCGGGCCGCTCTCGTTTTTAGGAAAGGCCAAATTGGGCGATATTCCGCTGTTTGCGCAAATTTTGATGATTGAACTCGGAATGGATATGCTGCGGATGGCCGCCATTCATACGCCGTCTTCACTGGCGACCGCGCTCGGCCTTGTCGCCGCGCTTATGATCGGCGGCATCGCGGTCGAAGTCGGCCTTTTCTCCAATGAGGTGATTTTGTATTTTTCTGTTACTGCCATCGGTACGTTTGCAACGCCGAGCTATGAAATGAGCTTGGCAAACCGGCTCGTCCGCATCGCCTTGCTCATTTTGTCGGGCCTGTTCGGCCTGTACGGTTATGTCATCGGCATCATCGTTTGGATCCTTGCCTTGGCGCGGATGACGTCGTTTGGCATTCCGTACTTATGGCCGTTCATCCCGTTCTCCTACCGAGCGATGCGCGATGTGCTCATCCGTTCGCCGATGCCGCTCAAAAACCGGCGGCCGGCGATTCTTCACCCACGCGACCCTGACCGCTGACGCAGGTGCTGTTGCTTTGGCGCCTGCATTTTTTGTCTTGACGGTTGCGGCCGTTTGCCGCTACATTAAAAGGGGAAAAAGGAGCATGAGTGACGATGAAGACGGTATACGACGTACAACAGCTGCTGAAACGGTTTGGCACGATCATTTACGTCGGCGATCGGCTCGCTGACTTGGAGCTGATGGAGGAGGAAGTGAAAGAGCTGTACCAGTCCCAGCTGATCGATGCGAAACAGCTGCAAGCGGCCTTGTTTATTTTGCGGCAGGAAGCGCAAATTGAGCGGGAAAAACGGATGAAAAAAGGATGAGGATGCAATGGAACCATGGTTGGTAGGCATTGACCTCGGGGGCACAACAATCAAAATGGCGTTTGTCACCACCGAGGGTGACATCGTGCACAAATGGGAAATTCCGACGAACACCGCCAATCGCGGTGAGCATATCGTCGCTGACATTGCCCGGTCGCTTGATGGAACGCTCGCCCAGCTCGGCGGAGCGAAAGAGAGGCTGCTTGCCGCCGGCATCGGCGCCCCCGGGCCGGTCGAAGAGGAAACCGGCATGTTGTATGAGACGGTCAATATAGGGTGGACGAATTATCCATTGAAGCAACGGCTGGAAGAGGCGACGGGGCTGCCCGTTTCGGTCGATAATGACGCCAATCTCGCCGCGCTTGGCGAAATGTGGAAAGGAGCAGGGGGAGGAGCGCGCCATTTGTTGTTTGTGACGCTTGGCACCGGCGTTGGCGGCGGTGTGATTGCCAACGGAGCCATTGTGCGCGGCATAAACGGCGCCGGCGGAGAGATCGGACATATGACGATGATCCCTGATGGCGGCGCCCGTTGCAACTGCGGCAAAACCGGATGTTTGGAAACGATTGCGTCCGCCACCGGCATCGTGCGGATCGCCAAGGAGAAATTGACCGCAGATGAGCGTCCGAGTGAGCTTCGCAACGGGGATGTGACGGCCAAAGCGGTGTTTGACGCCGCCAAAGCGGGCGATGCGCTGGCATTGGAAGTGGTCGATGAAGCAACGTACTATCTTGGTTGGGCGTTGGCGAATGCCGCCAATGTGACGAACCCGGAGAAAATCGTGATCGGCGGCGGCGTGTCCAAGGCGGGTGACATGCTTGTCGAGCGTGTGGCCGCCCATTTCCGCCGCTTCGCGTTCCCGCGCGTCGCCGCTGGGGCGGAGCTTGTTTTAGCGACGCTTGGCAACGATGCCGGCGTCATCGGCGCCGCCTGGCTGGCGAAAGAGCTTGTCGGCGCGTAAACAACGGAAGGTGTCCCAAAAAGGTTGGGGCGCCTTTTCTTATTGTTGGAGGATATGTCTAGAAAGGGCGCACGGTGGATGCCTTGGCACTAGGAGGCGCCTTTTCTTATTGTTGGATGATATGAGATTGGAACGAACTTTGAAGAAGGAGATGTTTGCGAACATTCGTGCACTGCCGCTTGCCAGGCGCTCATTTTTTGCCGTCTGCCGACATATGTTAAGGTAAAGAAATGGGAAGGGGAGACGGCGCATGCACCTTCAAGCATGGCCCGGCGATACGTTTGAAACATATGGACGATGGTTTTCGGTGCCGACTGAACTGATCATCGATTCGAATCCGCATGTGGAAGAGGGATTGCGCCCTGGGCAGACCGTTGCCATCCCGGGATACGCGCCGATCGATACGTGGGAAGCGCTCGCTGACCGCCTATCGCTGCCGACGGAGGTGCTGCGGCGGCTGCCGGGGGCGATGGCGGTCATCAACGGAACAGCGCCGCTGCCGAAGCGGATTTCGTCCCCGGTCGTCCGCAGCGTCCGTCCGTACGATTTTGCCGCTTTGATGGAGGATATCACCGCCCTCGTCTGCCACTATCCGTTTGTGCGCCAGCGGACGATCGGCCATAGTGTTCTCGGCTTGCCGCTCGTTGAACTGCAAATCGGCCGCGGACCGGTGCGCGTGCATATGAACGGATCATTCCACGCGAATGAGTGGATCACGACAGCAGTGATCATGGCGCTCATCGACGAGTACGCGCGGGCGCTGGTTAACGATGACGAGCTTGCCGGCCATCGGGTGCTTGATTATTACCGTAAAGTGACTCTTTCCGTTGTGCCGATGGTCAATCCTGACGGCGTCAACCTTGTGCTGAACGGCCCGCCGGAAGAAGAGCCGCATCGGAGCGAAGTCGTCTGCATCAACGGTGGGTCGCTCGATTTTTCGCAATGGAAAGCGAACATCCGCGGCGTTGATTTAAACAATCAATTCCCATCTAACTGGGAAATAGAACAGGCCCGCAAACCGCCGAAAGCGCCGGCACCGCGCGATTTTCCAGGATTCGCCCCGCTTACGGAGCCGGAGGCGAAAGCGATGGCGGCGCTCGCCGAGTCGGGCGATTTTGCGATGGTCGTCGCGTTTCATACACAAGGCAAGGAAATTTATTGGGGATATGAAGGGTTCGAGCCGCCGGAGGCGGAGGCAACGGTTCAGGCGATGGCTGAAGCAAGCGGCTACCAAGCTGTTCGCTACATTGACAGCCATGCCGGCTACCGCGATTGGTTCATTCAAACGTGGAAGCGGCGCGGCTACACCGTGGAGCTCGGCGAGGGTGTCAATCCGTTGCCGCTCTCGCAGTTTGCGCGAATATACCGCGACAGCCTCGGCTTGTTTTTAGCAGCGCTCAAAATGGCATAAAAAACGCAAGAGGCATGATTCGCCTCTTGCGTTTTCAGTGCGTGCCGGTTGGAATGCCGTGATCCAAAATGGTCATGATGGTAAACCAGCCGAATACAGCGGCAGTGGCAAGTCCAAACAAAAATCCGAGCACGTTTTTCTCGCGCAATGTACGGAGCATTCCATAAAGGGCAAGCAGCGTCACAAGTGCAAAAATAATGACCGTACCCATCGTTTTACCCCCTCATGAAACAGTATGTACAAACGTGTCCATTCTTTTTCATTGTAATCTTTTTTCCTCCATTTGTCGAGGTCCCTTTCTCTTTTCTCTTCCATCGCTTGAAAAAAAACAGTAAAATAAAGTTAAATATTGGACATGTCAAGGAAAGGAGGAGATGGCCATGGAATGGACGCGTATTCCCGTCGGCCCGATTCAGGCCAACGCTTACTTGTTGTCGTCTGCAGACCGACAATGCCTGATCGTTGACCCCGGCGCGGAAGGCGCGGCGCTCGTCCGCCGGATCGAGGAAAAAGGGCTGACCCCGCTGGCGATTTTGCTGACGCATGCGCATTTTGACCATATTGGCGGCATCCCGGACGTGCTTGCCCGCTGGGACATTCCAGTGTATTTGCACGAAAATGAAAAACAATGGCTGCAAGATCCGGCATTGAATGGCTCGCTTTATTTCGGCGGTCCGGTCGCTGTCCGCTGCGAACCGACATGCCTTAAAGGGTCGACGGCGCTGAACATTGGTCCGTTTGCGTTGGATGTCCGCGAAACGCCGGGTCACTCTCCGGGCAGCGTCTCGTATTATTGCAAACAAGCCAATATTGTGTTTTCCGGCGATGCGCTGTTTGCCGGCAGCATCGGACGCACTGACTTGCCAGGCGGCAACCATCAGCAGCTGTTGAAAAGCATTCATGACGAACTGCTTACGCTGCCGGAGGAAACGATCGTTCTTTCAGGCCATGGGCCAGAGACGACGATCGCTGCGGAGATGGATACAAATCCGTTTTTGCATGGGTTTTCGTAAGAAGAAAGCAAAAGGCCGTCGTTTGGATTTCACAAAAAAAGAGCACTCGCGAGGTTCGGGCCAAGCGCCGCTTGGATCAGCAGTGTGACGAAGGCAAGCCTGTGGCTTGCCTCCAACAGTCGGAAAACATAGACGACACGATTTTGGGCCAACGAGAGGTTAAGCCTGCCAGTTGTATTTATGCAGACAAGAGGCTAGCCGGGGCGGTGCAGCGGTTTGTTGGGTGGAAAACACAAAAAACCCTTCTTAGCCGCGCCAAGAAGGGTTTTTGGGGGATGTTCTATCCACAATAATGGGAGGGGATATAGTTAAGCTGCTACTATAACAATATATGATTATTTTCACTATGTCAACATTGAAATACTCCACCTTATTTCTAACAAAATTTGAAGGTGGAGATTCCTGCGAACACCAGTGTATTCACCAGTTTTTTAGCAGGCGCTGCCCGTCGTTCCAACTCTTATACGTTGAACAAGCCACACTACCTGCTTCCGCTTGGTTATCGCCTTTTGGTGAGCGTGGGGGGATCGAACGTTGAAGATTTTACGTGACAGACAAATTTCCTGTCACAACCCCCTATCTTCAGTTTTCACAGAACAACGTACAAGAACAGGATAGCACGTTTGTTCGGGGGGATTCAACGATTTAGGCTAGACATCCCGACATTCATCTCCCACTTAGTTTTTGGGTTGCGCCCTGCACAAAATGGAAGTGGGAGCCTTCTGTCGGGAAATAATAAAAACGAGGTAGAAAAATGGTGATGGATCGATTGTACGAACAGATTGCCGCGGCGCCGGGCGGGCGGGTGTCGTACGCCGATTACATGCAGATGGCTCTTTACGACGAACGATTCGGCTACTATATGCGAGAGCGGGCGAAAATCGGCAAGGAAGGCGATTTTTTTACGAACAGCTCATTCGCGCCGGTGTTTGGCAAAGCGCTTGCTTCGCTTTGGGTTCGGATGGTGGAACACAGCGGCCTGCCGCCGGCTGTTTGCGAGTGGGGGGGCGGAGACGGAAGATTGGCGCTTTCGGTATTGGAAGAATGGAAGGAAAAAAGTCCGCATACATACGACCGCTTGTCGTATACGATCATCGACCAAAGCCCGTTCCACCGCCGGCGCCAGCGCGAAACGCTTCAACCCGTCGCCGAGAAGGTGGAGCAATATGACGATGTCTCTCGCTGGTTGGCCGAGCGTGGGCCGTTTTCCGGCATTGTGTTTAGCAACGAATTTTTTGATGCGTTTCCCGTTCACGTCATTGTAAAGGAAGGCGGCGTTTTGCACGAATGTTTTGTCGCCGCTCGCGATGGCCGGCTCGTTGAAGAAAAGGCGCCGCTTTGCCGTCCCGCTATTGTCCGCTATTTAAATGAGCGCGGATTGGATCTTGCTGAAGGGCAAAGGCTTGAGGTGCCTCTCGCGATGAAGGCGTTTTGGCTCGATGTTGGGCCGCTGTTTCATCAGGCGGTGATGGTGACGATCGACTATGGCTATACGGACGAACAGTTGCGCGCCCCGGCGCGGCGGCATGGAAGCTTGCGCGGATATTTCCGCCATCAGCTTGTTGCCGACCCGCTTCGCCATCCGGGGGAGATGGACTTGACGAGCCATGTACAATGGGATGCGCTTCGCTTGTACGCCCGTCAGGCCGGGTGGGAGGAAGTGGCGTTCGTTCGCCAAGATCGGTTTTTGCTCGCGGCCGGCCTTTTGCACGAATGGAACGTTTCAGAAGGCGGCGATTTCTTTTCGCCGGCAAACCGCCAAAACCGAATGATCCGCGCGCTGATCGCCGACGATGGCGTCAGCCGCTTTTTTGACGTGCTTATTTTGCAGAAAGGAATGAGTCTCCCCGCGCGAGACTTTTGGCCAGCGCCCGAGTTTTTGCCGGTCGATTAACTGCTTCCTTCGCCTATCTGCAATGGAGAAAAGGGGTTCCGGTCAAAGCGACAAAAAAACAGGCAGGAGGTTCTGCCTGTTTTTTATTCACCCATGCCGGGCACCATCATAAAAGTTGTCCAATACGTAAACGCCGCGAAGAAAATCGTCAAATACGCCCCGAAAATGTAAATGTACATTCTCTCGGTCAGCTTTAAAAAGCCGAGGAACAGGAAAAACACCGTTTGGCCAAAGAAGATGAGCGACGTCGTATGCATATGGCCAAGGTAAAACATGACAGCAAAAATGCCGGTCCAAAAGGCGAGCACGCGGAACATGCGGTCCATTATGTATCCCTCCTTTGTTTGTGCAAACCATTGGTCCTTACTTATTATAATGTACAATGATTGGGAATGTAAATAACGCTTTCGGACAAGTGGTAAGAAATGATGCCAATGCCGGCCGTTGCTTGCTCCAGACAAAAAAGAAGGAAGGAGGGACGCTGTCACGGACGGATGACGATGCGGTAGGCGCAGCGGTGGCTGCCTTCCATCATATTTTCCGTTTCCGTTACTTCAGCACCGGCAAACAGCGTCTCGACCATTCCCTCCAAAAAGGCGTGGTGCATGCCGCAAACGGTATCAGGTGCTTGCGCGGCGATTTCTTTGAACGGGCAGTTGAAAATATCGAGGTATAGCACTCCTTTTTCTTCATCATAGTGCAATTGCGGCAAAAATCCAGCCGCTTCGGCCGCCTCTTCCATTATGGCGATTTTGTCCGCCATGGTGAGCGCGCTCGCTGTGCCGTTATGCGGCAAACGGCTGGCGATGAGCTCACGGCCGAACCGCTTTCCTGTTTCACGCAACGCCTCGCTTCCAATGGGACCGAGTTTGGCCATCGTTTGAATGGCGATGCGGGCGAGGAGTTGATAATCGCGGAACGGAAAATACAGCCCGATCACTTCGTCGGACAGGCGGTACAGCCGGCTCGGCCGTCCGCCTTTTCCCGTTTTTTGCGTATCCGATACGACCATGCGAACGTCTTCAAGCTTCGTTAAGTGCAAGCGGGCAACGTTTGGATGGATATGGAATTTTTCTGCGATTTCTTGAACAGAAACTTCGCGATGCACTTTTGCCATGTATTCATAAATATGAAATCTAGTCGGGTCAGACAATACGCTTGTGATTTTCAGTGTTTGTTCCATTGTTTTCCCTCCTAAATGAATCATTGATATGGTTATTATAATGAAATCGTTCAAAGCCAGGAATGATTTTTGTCACTATTGGCAGTGAGTGGACTGACATTCAAAAAAATTTCACAAAAAGCTGCGCCAAAAGCAGGATAACGACTCATGCTCGTCGAAATACAAAGCAGTCTGTCGAAAGGAGGGAATATGTGCTGAACGAGATCGAACAAACGGCAAACCGCCTTCTCGCCGAAGCGGTGCAGCGCCGCGCCTCGGATCTTCACCTCGTTCCGCGCCGCCGCGATGCCGCCGTTCGTCTTCGGCTTGATGGCATGCTTGTCGACGTTGGCGTGCTTCCGAAAGAAACGGCGGAACGTCTCATCGCCCACTTTAAATTTTTAGCCGGCATGGACATCGGGGAACGACGCCGTCCGCAAAGCGGCGCCATGGAAGTGGCTGAGTTTGGGGAAACGGTGTATTTGCGTTTATCGACATTGCCGACGCTCTACGATGAAAGCCTCGTCATTCGCCTTCTGCCGCAGCGCCTCTCGCTGCCGCTTCGCGAACTATCCTTATTCTTCCGCTCCACCGCACGATTATTTTCCTTCATGCAGCATCCGCAAGGGCTCGTGCTGTTGACCGGCCCGACGGGGTCGGGAAAAACGACGACCCTGTACACCCTTCTTGATCTTTGCCAAGCTGAAAGGCAACGCAACATCATCACGCTTGAAGATCCGATCGAAAAACAGAACGAACGATTGTTGCAAGTGCAAATCAATGAAAAAGCAGGCATCACGTACGCCGCCGGGTTAAAAGCGGCGTTGCGCCATGACCCGGATGTGTTGATGGTCGGCGAGATCCGCGATCATGACACGGCGGCCATTGCCATCCGTTCAGCGTTGAGCGGCCATTTGGTCGTCTCGACCATGCACGCCGCCGATGCAGTCGGCGCCGTCTACCGGCTGCATGAATTCGGCATTCCGCTCGGCGATTTGGCCGAGACGCTGCTTGCCGTCTCTGCCCAGCGGCTTGTCGAGCTTTGCTGCCCGCTGTGCGGCGACGATTGCCATCCATCGTGCGGCCGTCTTGGGCGACGCCGGCGCACGGCTGTTTATGAGTTGCTTTGCGGTTCAGCGCTGGAGGACGTTATTCGTTCCCTCTCCAATGGGAGAGGGAAGCCAAAGCGCTCTTATATGACTCTGGCTCGCTTGATCCGCAAGGGGATTGCGCTCGGCTACCTGCCCGTCCGCATGCTTGAGCTCGTCGGAGGGGGAGAAAGATGAAACGCAAAATGTGGCCGCTCGCTGAACAGGCGTTGTTTTTCACCCGGCTCGGCCGGTTGCTCGAGCGCGGTTACCCCCTTGGGCAAGCGCTTGAGTTTTTGGCCATCCAGGCTCCAACACACCGCCGGCTGGAAGTGGAACGCTGTCTGCAGCAGCTGCGCGCCGGGCTGCCGCTGTTTGCGGCTGTCGAAGCGCTGTCGGTCGACCGCATGGCGGTTAACCTTCTCTTTTTTGCCGAACGGCATGGCGATTTACCGCGCGGCATGGCAGAGACAGGGGAAGCGCTGGCGCAAAAAGCGCGCTTCCACGAGCAGCTGCGCCGCTTCAGCCGCTATCCGCTGTTCCTTCTTTCTTTGCTCATCATCATGCTCGTCTTGATGGAATGGTGGCTGCTGCCGCAGTTTGAACGGGCGGCGGCGGCGTTTTCCCCACAACGCGGGCACACCGCTTGGCTGCTTGCGGTGATCGCCCATGCCCCTATGGCGATGGCGGCCATCGCCGTCTTGGCGGTGTTCTCCGGGCTGTTTTACGCTGCTTGTTTCCGCCGTTGGCCGGTCTCCCGAAAACTTCAATTCGTTTTGCGAATTCCAGGGCTTGCTTCGTTTCTGAGACTGTTCCTCACCTGCCTGACCGCCCGCCAGCTCGGGCGCCTGCTGCAGGCCGGATTGTCGGTTTATGATGCGCTCGGCGTGTTCAGCGAGCCGTCGTCCTGGCCGTTTTTGCAAATGGAAGGCCGGCGCCTTCGCGACGGGTTGATGAAAGGGATGACGCTTGACGGATTAATCGGCGCCGCCCGCTATTACGAACAAGAGCTGGCGCTTGTCATCCGCCACGGCCAGTCGAACGGCGAACTTGGCAAAGAACTTGAACATTACAGCGAGTTTTTGCTGCAGGTGATGGAACAACGAATCGAGTCGGTCTTAAAACGAATGCAGCCGCTTTTGTTGGCGGTCGTTGGCGCGTTTGTCGTCGGCATGTATTTGGCGATTTTGCTGCCGATGTTTTCGATGTTGAATGAACTGTAAATCTCTTCTGTATAACAAGGATGGGACGGCTCTGCAGGAACAAGATGGCCATTCTTGATGTGTTGGCTCCTTGAGAGAGGGGCGCGCCCCTCTTCCCAAGGCCCAATCTATGAACAGATTTGATGCTCAAGAAACAAATCGAACTTAGGCGCTCTTTCTGAAATTTCGTATGCGAGGAGGAGTGACAATGAATCAAAAAGGATTCACATTGATCGAAATGTTGATCGTGATGATGGTGATTTCTGTTCTGCTGCTGATTGCAATTCCAAATATTACAAAGCACAACAGCATGATCAATTCGAAAGGATGCGAGGCGTTTTTGAACACCGTGCAAGCGCAGGTGAAAGCGTATGAGATGGAGCATAACAAAATTCCGACGGTGCAGGAATTGCTCGCTGGCCGCTATATTAAATCGGATAAATGCCCGAACGGTCATGCGATCCAAATCAGCACGAACGGCGATGTGAGTGAAAGTGGCTCGTAACGGCGGGTTTACGCTGCTTGAGATGCTGATCGTTTTCTCGGTGGTGCTGGTGCTTGCCGCGCTGGCTGTTCCGATGCTTGGCGGCGCTGTGCGCCATCAGGAGGAGGCGTATATGCTGGCTGTGCTGCGTGCGGATTTGTATGGCGCGCAGCAGCATGCCATCGCCCGGCGGGTGAATGTAGCGGTTTTTTTTACCGACGGCGGCGCTGGGTACAAGGCGATTGATGCATCGAGCGGCCGGCAGGTTGTCGCTCGTTCGCTCCCTTCTCCGTGGCGGTTTCAGCTCGGCACGCTGCGCAATCCGCTCATCTTTACCGACAACGGCAACATTGAACGGGCTGGAACCATTTGGATACGGGGCGGCCAAATGACTTATAAAGTCACCTTTTTGCTGGGGAAAGGGCGATTTTATGTACAAAAAATGTAGCGGCGGATTTTTGCTCGTTGAAGCATTGTTCGCTTTGGCGCTGCTATGGACGACAGCGGCCGTTCTTCTTCCACTGTTGATGCAAATGGCGCATGAGCGCAACAGCCTCGTTCTCGAGGAGAAAGCGCGCCGGCTGTTGGCCATCGCGTTGTATGAGGAGCCGCTTGCCGGAGAAACCATGATCGCCGACGGGCGCACGGTATTTCGACTGCAAGCGAGCGATGAAGGGGGACGAATGTGGAAAGTATGCGTGCGTTGGAACGATTACGCCGGCCGCGAGATGGAGCGGTGCGGGTATGGCAAGCGGTAGCGGCAAAAGAAAACGGGTTTACGATGATCGAAGCGCTGTTGGCGCTGGCGGCTGCGATGGCGGTGGCGGCGGCCGTTCCGGCGCTGTTGTCCGTCCGCTTGCTGGCTCCGGAGCCGACGGACGCGTTTTCCCGATTGGAATGGCGGCTGTTTTTGCAACAGCTGCAAATCGAGCTGAATGAAACGAGGCAGTGGTCGGCAGGCGACCATGTCCTCTATTTGCAAAAATGGAGCGGTGAGACGGTCAGTTTTTCTGTTGTTGCGTCAAGAGCCGAACTGATCCGCCAGGTGGACGGCGCTGGCAATGAAACGGCGCTCCGTCATGTGCGCGCTGTTTCGTACCGCGCCGGCGCCCGCGGGATATTTTTGCAAGTGACGGCTGATGACGGCACCGTTTGCGAGGCGTTTGTGGCGCGGGCGTTTTAGCGGGCGGCTTGTACGGTGAGACCCCCTTGACCGCCGCTTCCCCCTTTTAGACTGGAAAAACGAGGGGAAGGAGAAATGGGTCGACAAGATGGCGTTATTTTTCCGATTGTGGCTGTCGTTTCTTTGTTGCTTGTCTTTTCTGTCACGCATGTCTTGCTCCTCTATGAAGCGGAACGACAGGCGGCTTATGCGGCCCGGCAGGCAGCCGAGGCGGACGAGCTTGTGCAGATGGCCGTGTTTGACGTAAAAGAACGCATCGCATCAGCCGGTCCGTCGACCGCGGGAGAGGCTGGGGAATGGACCTATCCGCGCGGAAGGGCCGCCTACCGGTGGGTGCGGGAAGATGCAGCGCACGTTCGGGTTTCTTTGTCCATCCGTTCGGCCTCTGGGCTGAGGCGCGCTGTCATGTTTACTGTCACGCTTCCGGCGCTTCATATTGTCGAATGGAGCGAGCAAAACGGTTAAAAGAGGAAAGAAGCGGAAAAACTAAAAGAAAAAAGGGGGGATTTGATGGCGGTCAACGATTATGTCAAGTTTGTCACCCAACAGTTTGTCGCCTACATGGACTTGCCGAAAGAGGAGCGGAGGCAGCGGCGTCAGGTGCGGAAACAAGAGCAGCTTCCGCTTTCATACCGCTTGTTTGGCATGGTGCCGCTTTCGCTTCGCTTGCTGTTTCGGCGCCGCCCGTAGCAGCCGCCCGCTGGCCTAGGCCGGCGGGCGGCTTTCGTGCCGACGGAAGGGAGTTCGTCGGTTTGAGCGCTCCGAGCCGGATGGGCCGATCCCGGGGTTGATTCACGATGAGCGGGGCAGCAAATAAAACAGTCCGCCGTTGATGACGGAAACGGTGATGCGCGGCTTGTACTGCTTTTCCAACGCTTCCTTCTCAATATAATAGCACTCCGGCTTTTCTTCGCAGTCTTTGTAAAATTCATCAAGCAACGCCAAATCGTCGGCCCAGCGTCGGCGCGCCTCATCCGCCCACGCGTGGTTGTCGGCGGCGATGCGGCTGCGTATGTATTGCTCGAGACGGCCGATGCCGCTTCTCGGTTTAATGAGCGGGGATATGGTGAAACAGTAATCAGGGATTTTCGGCGTCAGCCGTCGCTCGCGCATCCGCTCATGAAACGACTCGACGATCGTTCCGCTAATGAGGTGAAGGCCAAGGGAGACGATTTCATCTTTTTTTCGGTCGCATTCGTACGAAATCGTGACGTTCATGCCGAGCCATGGATGGAGGGCGGCGTTGCCGTCCAAAGGCGCGCTTGGCTCCTCATACAGGCGGATGAAGCTGCCGCGTTTTTGCGCTGAGCGGAACAGCTGGTGCAGCCGGGGAGCGCCGAAATGGAGGCGCTCGCCTTTGAGTTTGTCCGTCCGTTCGCTCGCGCGGGTGATGAGCGTCAGTTGCATCGGCTGCGGGACGCCGCCTATCCGTTCGATATAATGCCAGTAAAACGGCCGGTTCATCAGCTCTTTGTCCATTTCTGCCGTCAGTTGCACGGTGAGGTAATCGTCGCTTGCTTCCACAAACGTGCAGCCGTTGGCCGCAAAATAGCGTTCGACAAAGCGGCGGATTTCATGTTGTTGCATGCCGCTCTCCTCCTTCCTTTCCGAGCTGCTCCGCCAGCTCGATCATCGCGACGATGTTTTCCATTTTGATTTTCATCTCCCTTTCGCTCCGTGAATGAACGAAGGCGTCTTCGAAGTAGCGCTCCAGGTTGGCGAGGTTCATTTTCGCCAAAATGTCGTCCAGCTCGCCGACGACCCGTTCAAACAGGCGGATTTTTTCGTACAGAAGCGTTAAAATATGTTCTTCGACCGTCTGTTTGACAGCGAAGTTATAAATGTAGACGTCATCGGTCTGCCCGAGCCGGTGGACGCGGCCGATCCGCTGCTCAAGGCGCATCGGGTTCCACGGCAAGTCGTAGTTGATGACATAGCGGCAAAACTGCAAGTTGATGCCCTCGCCGCCCGCCTCGGTGGCGATGAACACTTGGGCGTGGTGTTTAAACAGTTCCTGCATCCAGTCTTTTTTGCCGCGCCGGAAGCCGCCGCGAAACGGAACGGACGAGATGCCGTGCTGCTTTAAAAACCATTGCAAATAAAACTGCGTCGCCCGGTATTCCGTGAAAATAATGACTTTGTCATTAATGGAACGGATGAGCTCGAGCGCTTTTTCCGCCTTCGAGTTCGTCGTGACGGCGTTGATTTTTTCCAATACGCGCTCAAGCGGCTCTGGAACCGCCCCGCCGCATTTGTCGATCATGTTTTTGATCGTGAGAAACAGCGCCTCGCGGCTGCTGCACGCCTCGCGAAGAAGCGTGATGAGCGAAAACGAGCCGGCGAACGATTCGCGGCGGAGCGCCTTGACCGCTTCATACAGTTCCCGTTCCTCATTCGTAAACTCGATCAGCACCGGTTCAACGTGGCGCTTCGCCCATTCGATCGGCGTGTCGGCGCGGCGGTTGCGGATCATCACTTTGTTGACGAGCGCTTTTAAATGGTCGTTCGTCTGTATGGCCCGCGTTTTTCCGTACGTTTTGGCAAACTGTTCCGCGTTGCCTAAATGGCCGGGTTTCAACAGCGAGACGAGGTTGAAAATTTCTTCGATCCGGTTTTGGATCGGCGTCGCCGTCAGTAGCAAACAAAACTTCTTTTTTAAATTTTGCACAAACTCGTAGTTTTTCGTTTTGTTATTTTTCAGTTTGTGCGCCTCGTCGATGATGATCATGTCGTACGACTGCCCGTAGATGATGTCACGGTGCGGCGGTTTTTTCGCCGTGTCGATCGATGAAACGACGATATCGCACTGCTCCCAGACGTAGCTCTTTTTCTGCTGGACGGCCGGGATGAAAAATTTTTCGTTCAACTCTCTCACCCATTGCGAAACAAGGGAGGCGGGAACGAGAATGAGCGCTTTTTTCACAAGGCCGCGAATCATATATTCTTTTAAGACGAGCCCGGCCTCGATCGTTTTTCCAAGCCCGACTTCATCCGCCAAAATGGCTTTGCCGTTCATCTCCTCGACGACGCGGCGCGCCACTTCAATCTGGTGCGGAAGGATCGTCAAGTGGGGCAAATGTTTCGGCGCCTGCAAGCCATTAAATTCTGGGACGCTTAAATGATGGGCGGCCTCAAGCGCCAGTTCGTACATTTCCCAGCTCGCCCACGGACCGTCTTTTTCGACGCGTGCCAAAAATTCCTCCTTCCATGTTTCATCCATTTCAAGGTCAATGTTCATGGCGATCCCCTTCCCTTGTTGCGAATGTTTATATAGATTACATTTGGTATGTTGGGTAAAACAAGAACATTATTATGACTAATTACCATGAAAGTTCGATTATTTCCTATTGCCCTTTGGCTGCAGTTGATGGTAGTATAAATTTAGAACATTCGCATGACTCATTGATGAGGGCGTTTGTTAGTATGCCCGTTTTGAAAACAATTTATCGATGGGCGGATGACGGCAAGGGGAGAGACTACGGAATGTAGCGCCGAAGGAGCAAGCGGAAAACGCGAATCTCTCAGGCAAAAAGACTCTTGCTTGACGCAGCTCTGGAGAGCGCCTGCGTTCACGCAGGCCACCCAAGAGGAAACCGATCGGCCCCACGGACCGCGAACGGACGCGCCAAACGGCCGGCGGGAAACTTTCAGGTGCCAGGACAGAGCCCCCTTACTTGTTGATAGGGGGAGTCTGTCCTTTTTTGTGTGATGTGGATCAAAGGAGGGAATCAGATGCTAAAGCGCACGCCCCTATTCTCGGTGTACGCCCGTTGCGGCGCCAAAACGATTGAATTTGGCGGCTGGGAGATGCCGGTGCAGTTTTCCAGCATCAAGGAAGAACATGAGGCCGTAAGAACGCGCGCCGGGCTGTTTGACGTCTCCCATATGGGGGAAATTGTCGTCCGCGGCCGCGGGAGTCTTGCGTTTTTGCAAAAACTAATGACCAATGACGTCGCCAAACTGCGGCCCGGCCGGGCGCAATATACGCTCATGTGCTATGAGGACGGCGGCACAGTCGATGATTTGCTCATTTATCAAAAAGCGGACGACGACTATTTGCTTGTCGTCAACGCCGCGAATACGGAAAAAGACTTCGCCTGGCTAAGCGAGCATGTTGAGGGCGACGTCGAGCTCAAGGATGTATCGGCCGAAACGGCTCAGCTTGCCTTGCAAGGACCGGCGGCAGAGCGCGTTTTGCAGCGATTGACGGATTTTGATTTGGCGGCGTTGCGCCCGTTTTCGTTCGCCGACGGCGTCGAAGTCTCGGGCGTGAAGGCGCTCGTTTCGCGTACCGGCTACACGGGCGAAGACGGGTTTGAACTATATTGCCAAGCAAAAGATGCCGTTGCGCTATGGGATGCCATCATCGCGGCCGGAGCTCGTGACGGCGTCCTCCCATGCGGGTTGGGGGCGCGCGATACGCTCCGCTTTGAAGCGTGTCTGCCGCTTTACGGCCAAGAGCTGTCCGACTCGATTTCACCGGTTGAAGCCGGACTCGGTTTTGCCGTCAAAACGGAAAAAGAGCCGTCGTTTATCGGCCAAGCTGTGTTGAAACGGCAAAAAGAGGAGGGGCCGCCGCGCCGGCTCGTCGGCATCGAAATGATCGACAGAGGCATTCCGCGCCACGGATACCTTGTATTTGCCGACGGCGAAGAGGTCGGTTTCGTCACGACCGGCACACAGTCGCCGACGCTGAAGAAAAACATCGGCTTGGCCTTGGTGGAAGCGGATGTGGCCGCCATCGGCCGGGAGGTGGAGGTGGACATCCGCGGCAAACGGCTGAAAGCGAACATCGTGCCGATTCCGTTTTACAAGCGGGCCAAGTGACGATTCCAAAGCGACAAGGAAAGGGGAAAAGCGCTGTGCTCCATCGTTATTTGCCGATGACGGAAGAAGATAAACAGGAGATGTTGAAGACGATCGGCGTCGCCTCGATTGACGACTTGTTTGCCGATATTCCAGAACAAGTCCGCTTCCGCGGCGAGCTGAAGGTGAAACCGGCCAAATCGGAGCCGGAGCTGTGGAAAGAGCTTGCGGCCTTAGCGGAAAAAAACGCCAACGTAAAACAATACGTTTCCTTTTTAGGAGCCGGGGTGTACGACCATTACATTCCAGCGGTTGTGGATCATGTCTTGTCGCGCTCTGAATTTTATACGGCATATACGCCGTATCAACCGGAAATTTCCCAAGGCGAGCTGCAGGCGATTTTTGAGTTTCAGACGATGGTGTGCGAACTGACCGGCATGGATGTCGCCAACTCGTCGATGTACGACGGCGGCACGGCGCTGGCCGAAGCGGTGCTCCTTAGCGCCGCGCATACGAAGCGGAAGAAAGTGCTCATCTCGACCGCCGTTCATCCGCAATATCGGGAAGTCGTGCGCACGTACGCCAAAGGACAGAAGCTCGAAGTGAAAGAAATTCCGTATGACGGCGGCGTCACCGATCTTAAGGCGCTTGATGCGGAAATGGGGGATGATGTGGCGTGCGTTGTCGTCCAATACCCGAACTTTTTTGGTCAAATCGAGCCGCTGAAAGCGATCGCGCCGCTTGCGCATGAAAAGAAAAGCTTGTTTGTCGTCGCCAGCAACCCATTGGCGCTTGGCGTGCTGACTCCACCCGGGGCGTTTGGCGCCGACATTGTGGTCGGCGACATGCAGCCATTTGGCATTCCGACGCAGTTTGGCGGCCCGCATTGCGGCTATTTCGCTGTCAAAGCGCCGCTCATGCGCAAAATTCCAGGCCGTCTTGTCGGGCAGACGACCGATGAGGACGGGCGCCGCGGGTTTGTCTTGACGCTTCAAGCGCGCGAACAGCACATCCGCCGCGATAAGGCGACATCCAACATTTGCTCCAACCAAGCGTTAAACGCCTTGGCCGCTTCCGTTGCGCTGTCGGCGCTTGGCAAGCGGGGCGTGAAAGAAATGGCGGCGATGAATATTCAAAAAGCGCATTATGCGAAGGTGGAACTTGAAAAGCGCGGACTGTCGTCGCCGTTTGCCGGTCCGTTTTTCAACGAGTTCGTCATCCGGCTCGGACGGCCGGTTTCTGATGTGAACGATCGCCTGCTCGAAAAAGGGATCATCGGCGGCTATGACCTTGGGGCTGACTATCCGGAGCTTGCCGGTCATATGCTTGTTGCTGTCACCGAACTGCGGACAAAAGAAGAAATCGATCGGTTTGTCAATGAATTGGGGGATGGCCATGCGTAACGATCAACCGCTTATTTTCGAACGAAGCAAGCCGGGGCGCATCGCCTACAGCCTGCCGGCGCTTGATGTTCCGTCTGTTGATGTCAGCGAACTCATTCCAGACGATTACTTGCGCACAGAGGAGCCGGAGCTGCCGGAAGTATCGGAGCTTGACTTAATGCGCCATTATACGGCGCTGTCGAAACGAAACCACGGCGTTGATTCCGGGTTTTACCCGCTTGGGTCGTGCACGATGAAATACAATCCGAAAATCAATGAGAACGTCGCCCGCCTCGCCGGGTTTGCCTACATTCATCCGCTTCAGCCAGAGAAAACGGTCCAAGGGGCGCTTGAACTCATGTACGATTTGCAGGAGCACTTAAAAGAAATCACGGGCATGGATGCGGTCACCTTGCAACCGGCGGCCGGCGCCCACGGCGAATGGACGGGGCTGATGATGATCCGCGCTTACCATGAAGCAAACGGCGACTTCAACCGGACGAAAGTGATCGTCCCGGATTCAGCGCACGGCACGAACCCGGCGTCGGCAACGGTCGCGGGTTTTGAGACGGTTACTGTCCGCTCAACGGCTGACGGGCTTGTCGATTTGGATGACTTAAAACGCGTCGTCGGTCCGGATACAGCGGCGCTTATGCTTACGAACCCGAACACACTCGGGCTGTTTGAAGAGCATATTGTCGAAATGGCCGAAATCGTCCACAAAGCCGGCGGCAAGCTGTATTATGACGGCGCGAATTTCAACGCGATTCTTGGCAAGGCGCGCCCGGGCGACATGGGTTTTGACGTTGTTCATCTAAACTTGCACAAAACGTTCACCGGCCCGCACGGCGGCGGAGGCCCAGGCTCCGGCCCGGTCGGGGTGAAAGCCGACCTCATTCCGTTTTTGCCGAAGCCGGTCATCGAAAAAGGGGAAAACGGTTATTACCTTGATGATGACCGTCCGCAATCGATCGGCCGCGTCAAGCCGTTTTACGGCAATTTCGGCATCAACGTCCGGGCGTACACGTACATCCGCTCGATGGGGCCGGACGGCTTAAAAGCGGTGAGCGAATATGCGGTGTTAAACGCCAACTATATGATGCGCCGGCTTGCTGAGTATTACGATTTGCCGTATGACCGCCATTGCAAGCATGAGTTCGTTCTCTCCGGCCGCCGGCAAAAGAAGCTTGGCGTCAGAACGCTCGACATCGCCAAGCGGCTGCTTGATTTCGGGTTCCATCCGCCGACGATTTACTTCCCGCTCATCGTCGAAGAATGCATGATGATCGAGCCGACGGAGACGGAGTCGAAAGAGACGCTCGACGCGTTTATTGACGCCATGATCCAAATCGCCAAAGAGGCGGAGGAAAATCCGGAAATCGTTCAAGAAGCGCCGCATACGACCGTTGTGAAGCGACTTGATGAAACGACCGCAGCGCGCAAGCCGATTTTGCGCTACCAAAAACCGAAACATAGCAATAACTGACGTTTGAGCATTGATGAGCGCTCGCTCCCTAACGGAGCGGGCCGTTTCTTTGTACGACGGATGAGTCATTGACAGAAATGTCGAATTAGTTTATTATATAAACTAAGATCAAGAAAGAAAAAGCATGTGTCCATATGGAGAAGTTAGCCTTAACAGTCGGTGCACGGGCGCCCGACGGCTTGGGCGAAAAAGCTGATGGTCAAGAGTCGAACACGGCAGGAATCGATGGATACAGCAACCGCCATAATAGCGAGGCGCCCCTGCCCTTTCGCAAGACACATTCGATCAATCAAATGAAAAGGATGACAGAGACGTGCGGATAGGAAATATTTCCCTTGTCAAAAAAATGAATAAACAGCTCGTCTTAAAATTGATTCGCGACCAGCATCCGATTTCACGCGCCGATATCGCCAAGACAACCGGATTGAACAAGGCCACTGTCTCCGCGCTTGTTGACGAACTGATCGCCGAGCATTTCGTCCATGAAAGCGGAATCGGCGAGTCAACCGGCGGGCGCCGGCCGCTCATGCTTCGTTTCAACGCCGACGCCGGCTCGCTTGTCGGCGTTGAGCTGGGGGTGAACTATTTGTATGCCGTGTTGACCAATTTAAACGCGGACATTCTTTGGGAGCAACGGCGTTCGTTCCGCCCGTCCGAAGGGCAGGAGGCGATCATCGGCGAAATGATGGAGCTCATCGAGGCGGCCATCCGCCGGGCGCCGGCGACGCCGTACGGCGTGATGGGAATCGGCATCGGCGTGCCGGGCGTCGTCCATACTGAAAGCGGGACGGTCATTTTTGCCCCGAACTTGCGTTGGGACGATGTCGCCTTGGCGGCTGTTTTGCGGCAACGGTGGCCTGAGCGTCCTGTCATTGTCGAGAATGAGGCGAAACTGGCGGCGCTTGGAGAAAAGTGGTTCGGCGCCGGCAACGAGTTCGCCCACTTTGTTTACATCAGCGCCGGCATCGGCATTGGCGCCGGCGTCGTTCTTCACCATCAGCTCTATCGGGGTGTCAGCGGTCTAGCTGGTGAAATCGGCCATCATACGATCGATGTCAACGGCATTCGCTGCAGCTGCGGCAACATCGGCTGCTGGGAAATGTATGCGTCGGAAAAATACATTGAACGCCGTTTGGCTGAAGAAGGGCGTTCCGAATGGCTCGATGACCGCTTTTCCATCGCTGCGATGGCGTTGGCGGCGGAAAGCGATGAACAGCTGGCGCGCATTTTGGAGGAAACGGGGCGCTATCTCGGCGTTGGGTTGTTGCAGGTGATTTATGCGTACAATCCAGAAGCAGTCATCATCGGCGGTCCGCTTGCCCAAGCGGGCGAGTATGTGATCGGTCCGGCGCGCCAAGAAGTGAGAAAGCGAATTCTCGTCAAAAAAGAAAGCGAGCCGTCCATCATCGCCTCCAAGCTGAAAGAGAAAAGCTGCGCCATCGGCGCGGCTGCTTCGGTGCTTGAGGCGGTCGTCCTGCCGCCGGAATTTGCGGCGGTCTAGCGCATGCGAAAAGAGGCGCCTGCCTGTTTGGGCAGAGCGCCTTTTTGGTTAACGGGCTACGCTTTTTTCTTCACTTTCCCGGTCCATGTTTTAAATCCGCCTTTTAAATGGTACAAGTCGCGGTACCCTTTTCGGTAGAGCATTTGCGCGGCCCGCCCGCTGCGCAGTCCGTTTTGGCAGTACAAATAGATCGGCTGGTCTTTGCGCAATTCTTTCATGCGCACGCGAAGCTGCGTGAGCGGGATGTTGCGAGCCCCTAAAATATGTCCAGCCGCAAACTCATCCGGTTCGCGGACGTCGACCAATTGCGCTTTTCGGTAGCCGGCGCGGAATTCTTCTTCCGTCAACGATTTGACAATTCGTCTTTGCCAAATGTATGTGATCACCGAATAAATGATGATCGCGCCGACAATGATCAGCAAAACTTCCACCCGTCATGCCTCCTTTCGCTTCGTCTGCTATTTCCTATTATATAAAGTCGCCGCCGGGAAGCAAAGAGGTTTGCGCGATGCCATTTTTCTTTCCTTCACCGGCGTTGTTTGCTAAACTAATAAAGGCGGCCAAAAGCGTCCCGCCCCTTGGCGGTGGTGGACAAGCCGCCGCAGCGTTTAGAGTATGGAACAATAGAGAAGGTGGAACGATGGCAAAAGAAGTATGGCGCTTTATCGATTCCGGCGATGGCTCGCCGTCGTTTAACATGGCGCTTGATGAAGCACTTCTCGATTGGCACAGCGAAGGCAAAATTCCGCCGACGGTCCGCTTTTACGGCTGGAATCCGCCGACGTTGTCGATTGGTTATTTTCAAAAAGTGGAGAAAGAAATTGATTTAGAGGCGGTCAAACGGCACGGCCTCGGCTTTGTCCGTCGGCCGACCGGCGGGCGCGGCGTCCTGCACGATAAAGAATTGACATACAGCGTGATCGTCTCCGAGTCGCACCCGGCAATGCCGCAGACAGTGACGGAAGCGTATCGCGTCATTTCCCAAGGCATTTTGGAAGGGTTCCGCTATCTTGGGTTGGATGCGTATTTTGCCGTGCCGAAAACGGAAGAAGAGAAGGCAGATTTGCGCAGCCCGCGCTCGGCCGTTTGCTTTGACGCGCCGTCGTGGTACGAGCTTGTCGTTGAGGGGCGGAAAATCGCCGGCAGCGCGCAAACGCGGCAAAAAGGCGTCATTTTGCAGCACGGATCGATTTTGCTTGATCTGGACGAAGAGCTGCTGTTCAGCTTGTTTAAATATCCAAACGAGCGGGTGAAAGAGCGTCTGCAGCGCGATTTTAAAAAGAAGGCAGTCGCGATCAATGAGTTGACTAGCCGCACGGTGACGATCGAGGAAGCGAAAGAGGCGTTTTACAAAGGATTTGAAAAAGGATTGAACATCGTATTGGAACCGTACACGCTCACCGCCGAAGAGCGGGCGTACGTCGAAGAGCTGGCGCGGACGAAATACGAAAGCGACGAATGGAACTTCAAGCGCTGAACAGCGACGCGGTAAATCGTTCGTTTTTCGGCAAAAACGGCGGCACTCCCCCGTTTTTCTCCGCTTTTCGCCGTGTTTTGTTTTTTTTTGCTTGACAAAATGAAATCATTTGTTCTCTTTAACAATATATAGTATGATTTTCATAAAAAATCATACTATATATTGTTTTTTTCTGTTTGATATGGTAAGGTAGAGAAGACAGGACAACTTTGCCAAAAACATGAGAGATTATATAAAAGAGGAGAGATAGGAGAATGACGGTGGCGTCATCCGAAAAAATGAAGATCAATATTGACAAGCTGAACGAGGATATCCGCCTATTTCCGCAAGTGCATCCGATTACGCCGGATATGCACATCACCCATAAAGGCGTATCCCGTTTGGTCATGCTTGACCGGTATTCGTTCAAAGATACGGAGAAGCTGACGCTCACACCGGGCGACTTCGTCGTGTTGACGATCAAGGAGGATCCGAAATTCCCGGCACGAGGGCTCGGGTTTATCGTCGACATCGATTGGGAGGCGAAAAAGGCGCGCGTGTTGATTGAAGACGAATACCGGCACGTGCTCGAAGGGGAAGAGGCGGAGACCGGCATTGTGGTTCGGTCGCTCGACATTATTGATAAGCCGCTCGAGATTTTCTATGAGCAAATCGCCAAGCGCAATGCGACTGGGCTGGCGGCGGTGGAAAAGACGGAAGAAAAGCGGAAAGAGTGGTTCGAAAAGTTTTATCAAGAGCTCGCCAGCTTGAATTTTGTTCCGGCCGGCCGCGTGTTGTACGGGGCGGGTTCGGGCAAGGAAGTGACGTATTTCAACTGCTATGTGATGCCGTTTGTGAAAGACTCGCGCGAAGGAATTTCCGAACATCGGAAGCAGGTGATGGAAATCATGAGCCGCGGCGGCGGCGTTGGGACGAACGGCTCGACATTGCGGCCGCGCCATACGCTTGCGCGCGGGGTGAACGGCAAATCGTCCGGGTCGGTCTCGTGGCTTGACGATATTGCGAAGCTGACCCACCTTGTCGAGCAAGGTGGCTCCCGTTGATGAGGCGCCAGACGGCGGGAGTAAAATCTCGCGAATTGCTGGAACACCCTAAAGCCAACTTGACCACAACGCAGCCGGCGACGGCAGACGTGACGGTTGGAAAACAAGTTGGATGCAACAATGGGCAACCAGCAGCCAAGCATCTCTGGAAACGGAGATGAAGGTTCAACGACTATTGAAACTTCCTACAGCCCTCGGTACAATGAGGATAACGAACGTTGTTTCGGGGGGAGAGGGCCATGGAAGGAGTAAATCGTAGCTTACGGCGACGGGGCTACGAGGCGCGAGACAGGGAAGCATTCTCTTCCCTGATGATATAGTCTGATCTCCGACCGAAAGGCGGAGAGCTAGGCAGAAATGACCTAGCCCACTCGTGAAAGCGAGTGAGTAACAATGTGCGCGGCGCCCAAATGATTATGCTTGCCGACTGGCACCCGGAC
This sequence comes from Geobacillus proteiniphilus, assembly GCF_001908025.1. Classification (GTDB taxonomy): domain Bacteria; phylum Bacillota; class Bacilli; order Bacillales; family Anoxybacillaceae; genus Geobacillus; species Geobacillus proteiniphilus. Next base: position 7,319 of record NZ_MQMG01000014.1, on the reverse strand, counting down.
ATTATCGAATTCATCGTCTCGAAAATGCAAAACCCGCGCATTTTGCGCTACCTGCTCGAAAATATGGAAGACGAAGGCATCAAAAAAGCAGCGCGCGACAAGCTGAAATTCACGCCGCTCACCGAGCGGGAGCGGGCGATGTACGAAGCGATCGTCCGATACAAGAACGCGCCTGACTACGGCGGTTTCACTGAGGAAATCATCAAAGACGCCGAAGAAAAACTGCGCACCGGCGGTACATATACAGTGCACAACCCAGACTTTTTGACCGGTGCGAACATTTCCGTCTGCTTGACGAAAGAGTTCATGGAAGCGGTCGAAAAGGACGAAGAATACGCGCTCCGCTTCCCGGACGTGGAAACCTATTCCGAAGAGGAAATGCGCATTTACAACGAAAAATGGCATGAAGTCGGCGATGTACGCGAATGGGAGAAAATGGGCTATCGTGTCCGCGTCTACCGGAAAATCCGCGCCCGCGAACTGTGGAAGCTGATCAACATTTGCGCGACGTATTCGGCCGAGCCGGGCATTTTCTTCATCGACAACGCCAACGAAATGACGAACGCCCGCGCGTACGGGCAAAAAGTCGTTGCGACCAACCCGTGCGGGGAACAACCGTTGGCACCGTATTCGGTGTGCAATCTGGCCGCCATTAACTTGGCGAACATGGTGGACAAAGAACGGAAGGTCATTGACTACGAAAAACTGAAACGCACGGTCGAAATCGGGGTGCGGATGCAAGACAACGTCATTGACGCCACGCCGTACTTCCTTGAGGAAAACAAAAAACAAGCGCTCGGCGAGCGCCGCATCGGCCTTGGCGTCATGGGGCTTGCAGACTTGCTCATTTACTGCGAAAAAGCATACGGCTCTGAGGAAGGAAACCAGCTCGTCGATGAGCTGTTCCGCACGATCGCCACGACCGCATACCGGGCATCGATCGAGCTGGCGAAAGAAAAAGGCAGCTTCCCGTTTCTTGTCGGCGAAACGGAGGAAGAGACGCGCAAGCTGCGTGAAGCGTTCATCAACACCGGCTATATGAAACGGATGCCGGAAGATATTCGTCAAGATATTTTGAAATACGGCATCCGCAACTCGCACTTGCTGACGGTGGCGCCGACAGGATCGACGGGAACGATGGTCGGCGTCTCAACCGGGCTTGAGCCGTACTTCTCGTTCTCGTACTACCGGAGCGGGCGCTTGGGCAAATTTATCGAAGTGAAAGCGGACATCGTCCAAGAATATTTGGACAAACACCCGGAAGCCGACCCGAACCACTTGCCGCCTTGGTTTGTGACGGCGATGGACTTGCCGCCGGAAGCGCACGCCGATGTGCAGTGCATCATTCAGCGCTGGGTCGACTCGAGCTTGTCGAAAACGGTCAACGCGCCAAAGGGCTACACCGTCGAGCAAGTGCAAAAAGTGTACGAGCGTTTATGGCGCTGCGGTGCGAAAGGCGGAACCGTCTATGTCGACGGCAGCCGCGATGCGCAAGTGTTGACGTTAAAGGCTGAGGAGAATCAGATCGAGGAGCAGCTCGAATTGCTTCCGGAGGAACTCGAAGAAAAAGAAACGAAACGCCCCGTCGTGCTCGTTGATACGATTCAAGATGTGCGCGCCACCGATGTGACAATCGGTTCCGAAATCGGCAATATTTGCCCGATTTGCCGCGAAGGGACGATCGAAGAGATCGGCGGTTGCAACACGTGCACAAGCTGCGGCGCGCAGCTGAAGTGCGGCCTGTAATGGCGATACGGATGGGTTTGGATGGATGAAACGCTGGTTTCCGTAGAGGAACCGGCGTTTTTTTTTACATAAAAGGCAAAAGCAAAAATATAGTGGTAAAAGGAGGGAACGAAAGGGGGAGCGTCATGATTGTTCATGTCGTCCAACGCGGGGAGACGCTTTGGCAGTTGGCTCAGCGCTACGGCGTTCCACTCGAGCGGATTGTCGCCGCCAATGAACTGAGCGACCCGAACCGGCTCGCTGTTGGGCAGGCGGTTGTCATTCCGGTGCCGTATCGATACCATACGGTCCGCAAAGGGGAAACGTTATGGCAAATCGCCCGTCAGTACGGAGTGGCGGTTGAAGCCATCGTGCAGGCGAACCGAGTCGCCAACCCGGCGCTCATTTATCCAGGCGCTGTGCTATTGATCCCGGCTCGCCTTCATACGGTGCGCCCCGGGGAAACGTTAGGGCAAATTGCCGCCACCTACCAGGTCAGCGTCCAGCAAATCATTGAGTTCAATCCAATCGCCGATCCCAATATGATCGTCCCCGGACAGCGGCTCATCATCCCGCCGGCGAAGCCGCTCATCGAGGTGAACGCATTTACGGTGGACCAAGGGGAGAAAGGAGCGGAGCAAGTGCGCGAAGTCGGCCGCCATTTGACATATGCCGCGCCATTCGCCTACACGATCCGCGCCGATGGCGGGCTCAATCCGATCAATGATACGGCATTCATTCAGGCGGCTTATGCCGCCCGTGTCGTGCCGATGATGACGATCACGAACTTTACGTACCAAGACCCGGGCTCGAGGCTGGCGCAGACGATTCTGGCCGACGTTGCGCTGCAAACGCGATTGCTTGACAACGTCATTCAAGTAATGCGAGCAAAAGGGTACCGCGCGTTGAATGTCGATTTTGAAAATGTCTATCCGTCCGACCGCAAGCGGTATAACGAGTTTTTGCAGCGGGCGGCCAACCGGCTTCACGCCGAAGGGTATGTTTTATCGACGTCGCTGGCGCCCAAAATAAGCGCTGAACAAAAAGGGCTGCTGTACGAAGCGCACGACTACCCAGCCCACGGACGCATCGCCGATTTTGTTGTCCTTATGACCTATGAGTGGGGCTACCGGTTTGGGCCGCCGCAAGCCATTTCGCCGGTGAATCAAATTCGGCGCGTGCTCGATTATGCGGTGACAGCCATTCCGCGTAGCAAAATCATGATGGGGTTTCAAATTTATGCCCGCGACTGGGTGCTGCCGCACGTGCAAGGGCAAGAGGCGGAAACGTTCAGTCCGAAAGAGGCGCTAGAGCGCGCCATTCGCTACGGGGCGTCCATCCAATACGATGCGGCGGCGGCTTCGCCGTTTTACCGCTACACGGACGAACAAGGGCGTCAGCACGAAGTATGGTTTGAAGACGCCCGCAGCGCGTTGGCGAAATTTGAATTGGTGAAAGAATACGGATTGCGCGGGATCAGCTACTGGGTGCTCGGGTATCCGTATCCGGAAAACTGGGTGCTGTTAGAAGACAATTTCCGCATTCGCAAGCGGGGATAAGCGGTTCGAGCGTATGCGCCGATCATGGGGCATGCGCTTTTACTTTGTTTCTTGGAGTTCGAGCCGCTTTTTTAGTTGATAAATTTCCAGATCGTGCTGGCCGATCTTATGGTTTAAATATTCAATCGCAATGTTCGCGTTGCGCCAATCATGTGACAATATCTCGAACATGCGCCGATGGTCGGCCAGCTCGTCCTCAATTTTTTTGAAATGGCTGCGCGTCTCGATGATGAAATGATCCAACTTTTCCTCGAGGCGTTGTTGCTGTTCTTCGAGGCGCTGTTGTCGTTCTTCGAGGCGTTGTTGTCGTTCTTCGAGGCGTTGTTGTCGTTCTTCGAGGCGTTGCTGTCCGGCTTCTAGGCGGTCGAGACGTTCATGAATGGGCTGCAACTCCTCTTTCAGAACCGAGCGAAGCAATTCGACAAGTTCGTGAGACATTTCTCATATCCCCCCTTCGGTTTAATTTTATTATATCATTGCGTCCACTAGGTGTCATGACGAATCTCAAAGGTGTGCGAATGTTTTGAAAGGAAATCAGTATGTTGGAACATGATCAATGGCCGAGAATGCCGGCAAATCGTTGCTGAAACCGACGGCCATGCCCGCTGGTTTCGCTGGGAGGCGGATGGATGTGGATGAGGAGCGACAATGAGACGAAAAAAGAATTCCAAATAAAGTAAGATAACGACTCCCCCGTTCCCGTCCATACTAACCATAAAGATGGACGAAATGGGGGGAAACGATGAAACCGTTTGTGCCCAAGCTTGTGTATTTCGAGCCGGAGGCGTTGTCGTATCCGCTCGGAAAGGTATTGCTCGCTTTTTTCCATCGGCTCAGGTGCAGTATTTTACGTAATATCCCCATCATGGTATAATGGGATTGATTGCTATTTTTTGTTTGCCTAGGCGGCCGACTGCGGCAGAAAAGCTGAAAATAGAGCTTTCTCATCTATATAGATGCAACGAAAACGTTTAACATATCCTTGACGGAAAAGTCGCTTATCCATTTTTCGACTGTCGAGGGCAAGCTGTAGGCTTCTCCATCACGCCAAGGCGTGACAGTCGATCAAATGCTCGGTAAAAGCTGCAAATGTTAAAGCTTCAAATTGCATCTATATCGTTTTTATTGGTTCATCAACACGCCTGTTTCATGAGAGATGCTGACGGCCGCTGCACTTGTCTGCGGCAGACAAACGTGATGGGAGGGGACAAACGTTGCCGACACCAAGCATGGAAGATTATATTGAGCAAATTTACATTTTGATTGAAGAAAAGGGCTATGCCCGCGTCTCTGACATCGCTGAAGCGTTGTCCGTCCATCCCTCCTCGGTGACGAAAATGGTGCAAAAGCTCGATAAAGATGAGTATTTAGTGTATGAGAAATACCGCGGACTCGTCTTGACGCCAAAAGGAAGAAAAATCGGCCAGCGGCTCGTCTACCGCCATGAGCTGCTTGAGCAGTTTCTCCGTTTGATCGGTGTCAGCGAAGAAAACATTTACCGCGACGTGGAAGGGATTGAACACCATTTGAGCTGGAACGCCATCGACCGGATCGGTGATTTGGTGCAATATTTTCAAGAGGACGAACGCCGCCTTGAAGCGCTGCGCGATGTCCAAAAGCGCAATGAACAAGGAGAGTAAGCTGAGGCTTGCTCTTTTTTGTTTGCCGTACTAAACGCCGCTTCTTTCTCTTACATATGTATAAAGAGCGAGAAAGGGGAGGCAGCGGTGGACATTGACATCGTCTTTTCCGGCGGCGGGGTGAAAGGGTTTGCGTTGCTTGGGGCGTACGAAGCGATTGAGGAAAAAGGGCTGCGCTGGAAGCGGCTCGCCGGAACGAGCGCGGGATCGCTGCTTTCGGCGCTGTTGGCGGCGGGCTACAGCGCCCGCGACATCGCCCGACTGCTTGAGGAGTTGGAGTTGGAGCAGTTTTTGGATGAACGGCCGCTATGGATTCCGTTTCCGCTTTGGAAATGGGTGCGCCTGTATTGGCATCTTGGGCTGTATCAAGGAAAGGCGTTTGAGCGGTGGCTCGAGGCGGCGCTCGCCGCCCGCGGCGTGCGGACGTTTCAAGATGTGCCGGCCGGCAGTTTGTATATCGTCGCTTCCGACGTGACGAACGGGCGCATCGTCGTGCTGCCGGATGATTTAGCCATATACGGCATTGACCCTGGGTCGTTTTCCATCGCCAAGGCGGTGCGGATGAGCATCAGCATTCCTTATTTCTTTGAGCCGGTCCGCCTCCGCGGGCGAAACGGTGTATCCCTCATCGTCGACGGCGGGGTGTTGAGCAATTTTCCGCTGTTTTTGTTTGATGAGGAAAAGAAGAAAAAACGGCCGGTGCTCGGCGTTCAACTAAGCCCGAAGCCAGGCGAGCGGCCGAAACGAATCATCGCCAATGCCCTCGACTTGTATGAAGCGCTGTTTGCGGCGATGAAGGAGGCCCATGATGCCCGCTACATTTCGCGCCGCCATGAAAAAAACATCGTCTTTTTGCCAGTGGACAACGTCATTTCCACCGAATTTTCCATTGATCCGGAAGCACGCCGGCGCCTGATCGATTACGGACGCGAGCGGACGCGGCAGTTTTTGCGACAATGGGTGTACTAGACAGGAAAGCGGCATATATGGCACACCTCTGCCGACGATTTTTAGATGAACGGCGGGGGCAAACAAAAAAGAATCAAGCTAAAACGAAGCTCGATTCTTTTTTTTGCCTTTTTTGCCCTCGATCACGGTCAAGTGCGGAATGGCCGTCCGTTTTTTCAGCGGCCGCTTCAGTTTCGCCGGCTTTGCTTGTTTGCGCCCGGAGCGGGGATGGAGCTTTTTCGACTGCCGCACCGCCTTTAAATACGATAACCGATCTTTATCGGTGCGGCGTTGGTATATGAACCGGTAGAAGAGATAAATGGCGGCTAAAAACAGCGCGACAAACAACAGCTGGCGGAACAGCACTGTCGGATGGGCAAAAAGGGTATAGACAATGCCAAGCGTTCCAAGCAAAATCATAAGCCCGACAAGCGGATGAATGGCCCGGCGCCGCAATGAGTCCACCCCCTTTGATCGATTACTGCACCGCTTGTTTCCTTTCGGCTTCCGCTTCCAAATGGAGAAGCCGCTGAAACGAGGCGATGGCCACTTCCACTTGGTCATCGTCCGGTTCTTTTGTCGTCAACCGCTGCAGCCATAGCCCGGGATAGCCAAGCCAGCTTAGCAGCGGAATATCCCTCAATTTATTTGTAAACTGCAAGACTTCAAACGAAACGCCAAGCACGACAGGAATTAAGGCGAGCCTGTTTGCGATTCGCAGCCAAAGCGGATCCGTCGGCACGAACAAATAAAGGAATAAGCTGATAATGACAGTAAATAAAATGAAGCTGCTGCCGCATCGGTAGTGAAGGCGCGAGGCGCGCTGGACGTGCTCAACAGTGAGCGGCCACCCCGCTTCAAAGGCGTTGATGACTTTATGTTCCGCCCCGTGGTATTGGAACACGCGCCTAACAAGCGGCGTCAACGAAATAAAGTAAATGTAGCCGAGCAAAAGAGCAAGCTTAAAGGCTCCTTCAAGCAAAATTTGCCCCATTTTCCCCGGTACGAGCGGTTTAAAGGCGTCGGCGGCGAGCGCCGGAACGAGCGTAAAAATGGTTTTGGCGAATAAAAACGATAGCACGCCGATGACGGCGGCGCCGAGAATCAGCCCGAATTTGGAGCGGCTTTCTTCGGCGGCCTGTTTTTCGTCCGAGGACGCCTCATATTGTTCGCTGGCAAACTGCAAATGCTTGGCCCCGTTCGCACTCGCTTCAATAATGGCGACAATGCCGCGGACAAACGGAATTTTCTTCAGGGCAGCCAGCGTCGGATGGCTGCGGCGAGGCAGCGTAAAATAGTCAATCGTCCCATCATGGCGGCGAATAGCGGTGACTGAGTGCGTCTTGCCGGCAAACATCACCCCTTCAACGACCGCTTGGCCGCCGTATAACGGTTTCTCCATTGATTTCATAAGGCCAACACCAACCTATTTTTTATTTTATTATTT
>NZ_MQMG01000013.1 GCF_001908025.1 Geobacillus proteiniphilus | reverse complement strand
AAAAAAAAAACAATTTTGGATTATTATTATCCTAAGAATTATGATCTTGGAGGGATGACAATGCCTACCGTTTCTGTTAAGCAGTATTTTCAACAGAAACCAAATTCTTATGTTCCCACGATTGTAACTACAAAACCTTCTGGCTCTGTGACAGCATCAGTGTCATATACACCAGCGAAAGCAACGATTTCTAAGGATGTTGTAACGATTAGCGATGCTGCTAAGAGAGCTTATGAACAGAAGGTTTCCAAAAATCAAGTTTCTAACACGCTAACCAATCAAGTTGTTCAATCAATTTCCTGATGACTTATCTGGATGGGCTGGGGATTTACAAACTGCAGTCATAGACCTTCAGCGGAATACAAACGATTCGAACGATTTGAAGATTCTTCAGAAAGAAGCTAAAAAGATTATAGGTGGGAATAGTTCGTTTTCTACCTCCGATTTGCTGGCTGATATAGATGCTGTGAATATTGCAAATATGATAAGAGGAAATTCTAAACTACATTTGTCCGACGCCATTGAAAAATATTATTCAAAATCTGGGGAAGTGAATAGACGGTTTAGTGAGTTTATTGAATCGTTTGGAGGCAAAAAAGAGTTCAAAGAAGCTGTCAATAATGTTAATTTAAAAACCGGACCTATTGTAATGGATAGTGGCAAGTTTGAGAAGTATGGAATTCCGACAGATAACCAAGTGAAAGCCATTCGTGAAGCTTTCATTAATCATGTGCTAGATCAAGCAGCAAAAGAAAAGAAATAAATGTGCCCCCTCATTATTTATCTAAAGGGAAAGGAAATGCTTTATGAATCCTTTGAAACAAACAAGAAGCAAGACGATTATTTATAGTTCTCTATGTGTATCTGTTATCTTGTTCATTTATGCGATCAGCACGTTAATTATTGGTCCAAATATAATGAATACCTGGTTTGCTACTATATCTAGGGGTTTGGTTGCGATTATGTTTGGAGCGGTTTTTCTTAAGAAAACAAAAGGGGAAATGGATAAAAAAATTCGTTTTTTTAGAGTGCTTATTTGGATGTGCACTTCTTTCATCGTTTTATGCATCTTATTTGTCGTATTCCTGTATTTAGTTTTTTAACGTTCCGTTGGCGCTAAAAGGATATAAGTCTCATCGCTTCCAAAACTTTTCGTATATTTAAGGAAGTGATGAGACTTGTTATGTTTATATCAGGATGGGGATCGATGCACTTTGACGAACGGGTGCGGCTGTATGCCGATAAGCTCCTCTTTTACAATCCGATGCCAACGACGACGGCGGCGGCGTTCCAATGGAACAAGCCGTTCTCGGGCGTTTTTCGCGCGAATCTCAACGAGGAGCCGCTTGACTCGCTCGCGGCGGACGAATGCGGGACGTTTGCCGTCGAGGTGAAGCCGAATGAAGTGCAAACGGTGCTCGTTGTCGACTAGGAACGAAAAAGATCATGACAGAAGCTGGGGCTGATCGCCACCAGCTTCTTTTTTAAAACAAGAATGTGAATATCTCCCCTGTTTTGTAACACAGATGTAACAATTGTTAAACGAAATGGTCCAAAAAAGAGGCTGTCAACTCCCTTTTTCCTAGAAAAATGTGGGTGGCTAGAATAATAGAGGGGAAAAAGGAAGGACAGTTAGTGAAAGGATGCCACTTCCAATCGTTGCAACTGCCGTGATGGGCAGCCAACTGTCAATGAAAACAAGCGCTTGTTTTTCCGGGTGTTGCCAGCCTGCGTTTTTTTTCCATTTTAGCCCAAAAATATTACAAAAAACTCGTGTTATAATGAGGGCGAAGGCAAGGGAACAACGAAACCGTTCCTCTTCGAATCTCATCGTGTAGGCATGACTGACGGACGCAATATCTCTGAAACTTTCAAATAGAGGATACAAGGAGGAATTCCGATGAAGAAAAAAACGTTAGCAACAATCGCAGCTTCGGTCGCACTCGCCGGCGCTTCGTTCGCGGCAACGAAAACGGAAGCAGCTGGGACGACGTGTCCGACAGCGAATGCGTATCAAGTAAAATATGTCAGCACAAACGTTCAAGATTTTGAGAAATGGCTGCAACAATACTTCCCGTTCGTGTCGTTCCAACCCGTAAAACCGGCAACACAACAACCGGCGGCAAAACAGCCAACGACAAAACCGCAGGCGCCGGCAACGGTCAAACAGCCAGCGACGAAACCGGCTGCGAATACGCCAGCACCGGCGAAAACGCCAGCGACGGCCCCAACAGCAGCACCGCAAAAAGCAACTGGCTTAAACGCCTATGAGCAACAAGTCGTTGAACTGACGAATAAAGAGCGGGCAAAATACGGCTTGCCGCCGCTTCAAGTTGACTTGGCCCTCAGCAAAGTCGCACGCGAAAAATCGCGCGATATGGCCGTGAACCACTACTTCTCGCACAACAGCCCGACGTACGGTTCTCCATTTGAGATGATGAAAAAATTCGGCATCTCGTACACGGCTGCCGGGGAAAACATCGCCAAAGGCCAACGCACACCACAGGAAGTCGTCAATGCGTGGATGAACAGTGAAGGCCACCGCGCGAACATTTTGAACAAAAACTTTACGCACATCGGCGTTGGTTTTGAAGAAAATGGATATATTTGGACGCAGCAATTCATCCGCAAGTAAGAGACAAAAGAAATGCAAGTCGAGGGTGTCCCAAAAGGATCGGGACACCTTTTCTTATTATGCATGAAACAATATGTTGTGTTTGGTTTAAGGAAAAACACCCCTTTGGGTCAGCCCTTTTTATTTGAAAAATATTTCTCCGATCCCCTATAAAAATATGATATAATTTCCAAAGAAATTCGAAAGACGAAAGATTAGGGGGACAGCGGATGCGAATACGCGATTGGGACCGCAACCTAAAAGTGCGCCTGTTTGGCGAGGCGCTCATGAATACGACGTTTTGGATGTTTTTTCCGTTTATCTCGATTTATTTTGCCGATGCCTTTGGCAAAGAGACAGCGGGGTTGTTGTTGATTGTTTCGCAGTTGTTCTCGGTCATCGCCAATTTAATGGGCGGCTATTGCGCTGATGTATTCGGACGCAAGCGGATGATGGTGTTATCCGCCTATGGGCAGGGAGCGGCGTTTTTCGTTTTCGCCTTGGCCAGCTCCCCGTGGTGGTCGTCGCCGTTTGTCGGCTTTCTTTGCTTTACGTTCGCCGGCATTTGCGGGGCGTTTTATTGGCCGGCGAGCCAGGCGATGGTGTCCGATGTGGTTCCGGAGAAGGACCGGAGCGATGTGTTTGCTGTGTTTTACACATCCATCAATATTTCTGTTGTCATCGGCCCGACAATTGGCGGTCTTTTTTATGCTGAGCATCGGTTTGCCGTATTGCTTTTGGCGGCATGTTCATGTTTTGCGATGGCAACACTGCTCTCCAAAACGTTGCGTGAGACGGCGCCGCTAGCCGCAGCCGGCCAACAAAGGAGAGGGACATGGCAGTCTTTTTTGCGCACGCAGTTCAAGCAGTATGCCATCATTGTCCGCGACCGTGTCTTTTTCCTGTTTATCGTTGCTGGAGTGTTGGTAGCGCAAACGTTTACACAGCTTGACTTGCTGATCCCGGTATATACAAAAGAAACGGTCGAAGCCGAAACATTGGCGGGATGGACGATTGACGGCGCGAGCGCCTTTAGTTGGCTCATTGCCGAAAACGGTCTGTTGGTCGCACTATGCACGGTGGCTGTGACGCGTTGGATGTCTCGCTACTCGGAGCGGCAGGCGTTTGTGGGTTCATCCGTCTTATACGGCATCTCGATGTGGCTGTTTAGTCAAACGTCTTCGCTGCTCGGATTGATCGCGGTCATGGCGCTGTTTACGCTGGCTGAGCTGATGACAGCTGGCTTGCAGCAGTCGTTCATTTCCCGCTTGGCTCCGGAGGCGATGCGCGGCCAATATTTTGCCGCCGCCAGTCTCCGTTTTACGATCGGGCGGATGTTGGCACCGCTGTCGCTCGCCGCGGCGGAATGGATCGGCTATGCATGGACGTTCGTTGTCCTTGGGATGCTGGCGCTAGGAAGCGCGGCCTTATACGCCTGGATGTTTCAACAAGTCGGGCGGCGAATGGAGCGACCGAACGCTTCGTTTTCGCGATAATGGGCGGTGCAAACGGCTATCTGTTTTTCGCTCAGGCAGATATAATAAAAAACGCACCGTTGTTCGTGTAACATATATTCCCTGTCTCTTACATAAAGTGGAACTAGACAGCGAGAAAGAGAGGGGAAGCGCTCATGAAACCGCACATGTTCGAACCGGATGCGATCGAGGGGGGAACGGGCAGCCGCGGCGGGCAGGACGGCGCCGCGGCGTTGGCGCGCTATGAGAAGCGGCAACAAGCGCGCTTTTTGTCCCGGGAAAAGAGAAAAAAGCAATACCGTCTCATCGGCTGGCTGCTTGTCGCCATCGCCGTTCTGTGGGGGATGGGGACGCTCGTTTGGAGTGGATATGGGACGCTGAAGACGGCAGCGAGCCGCGAAATGGCCATTATGCGTTTAAAAGATGCGATCGAAGACCGCGATGTGGCCGCTTTGCAGGCGATGCTGCGGGTGACGGAGGAAACAGTGCCGATCAACGAGAAAACGTTGGCGCCGTTGTTCGCGTATGTGGAACGGCACCCAGAAGCGTATGAACAGCTGGATCGAGAGTTTGCCCGCCAGCGCAAGAGCGGCCACGTGTATATTAAAGGATTGACATCCCGCCCGCCGGTGTTTACGATTCATGTGTTTGAGAATCGGTATGTGTTTGAGCCGGCGCTCTACTTTCTCCATGTGCGCGTCGATGATCCGGAGGCATCGCTTGTCGTCAATGGGGTGAAAACGGAAGAGGAGGCGACGAAAGACCCATTTGTCAAAAAAATCGGCCCGTATTTGCCGGGCGCGTACGCTGTGACCATCGTCCATTCGAACGGGAAAAAGAAAACCGCCCGCGTCGAGCTGTTTGGCGGCGCCCGTGTCCATGAAGTCGATATCACGAAATGAACGAATAGGCAAATACCGCTTCCACGACGGCGGTAATGACAACATCTTGCGTCTGCACAGGCGGCGCTGATGAGGAAACGCTGAGAACAGCCGAACCGTATGGCGTAGGCCGGATCGATGACTGTTCTTTCAGTTCAATCGGCGTGTCATAAAGAGGCAAGCTGAGAGCGCGGGCGATGGCCAGCGCTTTTTCTTTGGCGTTTTTCACTGCCAACGCCAATGCCTGCTGGTAATAGGCTTGTTCGTTTGCTAGACGGAATTCCAAGCCGCGGGCGAGGTTTGCTCCATGGGCAACGGCCGTCTCGTAAATGGCGCCGGCTTTTTTAGGGTCGCGGACGGTGATTTCAAGCCAATGTTCGACTCCATAGCTGGATAATACGTCGGCTCCATTGTGATGTTCGTATTGGGGATAGATGGAAAACGCCGTCGTCTCCAAATCTTCTGTTTGCACGCCAAGCGCTTTGAGCGCTCCAATGACTGCGTCGGTGCGTTTCGCGTTGTCAGCAAGCGCCTCTTGAATATGGATGTGTTCGGTGCGCACCCCGAGCGCAATGAGGACGGTGTCTGGCTTGGCGCTGACTGTCCCTTGGCCGGTGACGGTCAGCGCGGCGCGGGAGGCGGTTGGCGGTGTGGGGCGGTGCCAAGACTGCATCGTGTTCCCTCCTTCTGCTGTTAGGCAGCTTTTTTGTCATCATCCGCCGCCTGCCAATAGTAGACGCGCGGCAGTCCGGCATAGCACCAATATTCTTTCAACAGCGAGATCGCGACAAAGGAGACAAGCTGCCAATTGATCGCTTTCATCCCGATTCCCCTTTCGATGGCTCTGTTACTATAGCCTATTCGAAACGGCCATTGTCCTATGCGCGCCGCCCAGTTGGCGATGAAACTTCTTTGGGCGCTTGTACGTATCATGGAATGGACATGCTATAATGAAAGAAAAGATAAAGAAGGAGAGGGACAATGAAGCAGCTGCTTCGTACGATATGGCGTTGGTTTGTCTCATGGAACGCAGGGGTCATCGTAGCGGTGATCGTATTCATCGCCGCTGATTTTCGCTTTTGGCCTTCGATTTTATCCGGAATGGGGGCGATGTGGGGGGTGTCCGCCATCATGAAAAGGCGGCATCATCGCCTGCCGGCTGATGTGTCCGCTGAGGAGCTTGTCTACGTTCGCAGCCAGCTTGGCGAAGCGCGCGCGTTATGGAAGCGGCTGCGTCGCGCTCGCTATCGGCTTCGTTCTGTGGCGATGTGGCAAACGGTTTCCCGGTTGAGTGCCATCGTCGATCGAATCATTCGCGCCATCGAGCAACAACCACATCAACTGCGCCTCGCCCAGCCGTTTTTCTTAAACGAATGGCCGACGGCGGTGGAGATGGTGGAGAAATACGTTTATTTGGCGCAACAGCCGGTGCAAAGCGCCGATATGGTAAAAGCGTTGCAGGAGACGGAAAGGGTGCTTGACGAGCTGACTTCAGCGGCTGAACGGCAGTTGCTTGAGGTGTTATCGAACGACATCTGGTCGCTGCAAACGGAAGCGAAATGGCTCGAGCGATCGCTCCAACAATCGGACGGGCTTCGTCTGCCGCTGTCAAAGAAAGGAGAATGACGATGGACGAACGGAATCACGGGAAGGAATCGAGCGATTGGCTGCAAGGGCTGGAACGGACAAGCACCCTCGATGAGTTGCTTGCCCAGCCGTTTTCTTCGCCGGCCGAACCGCGGCTCAAGGAGGAAGAAAAGCCGGCGCGCGCGCTTGATGCGTTAAAGCCTGAGCATCGGGAAAAAGCGCTTGCGCTCGCCAAACAAATCGACCCGGCCAACCATCAGGCCGTCTTGCAATACGGTGTGGCGGCGCAAGCCGAGCTGTCGAAGTTTTCTCATGCGATTTTGCATCATGTGCAAACGAAAGACGCTGGGCCGGTCGGCGAAGTGATCAGCGAACTGATGTCCAAAATTAAGGAGGTCAACCCCGATGACCTAATGCCGGCGAAAAAAGGGTGGCTGTCCCGCTTGTTCGGCGCAGTGGCCAAGCCGCTGCAAGAGATGGTGGCGAAATACCAAAAAATCGGCGTTGAAATTGACAAAATCGCTGATCGGCTTGAGAAGCACCGGCATTTGTTGCTTCGCGACATCATGATGCTTGAGACGCTCTATGAAAAAAACAAAGACTATTTTGAAGCGCTCAATATTTATATTGCGGCAGCGGAATACAAACTCGAAGAGCTGCGGACGAAGACGATTCCAGAAAAGCAAGCGGAAGCGGAGCGCTCCGGCGACCAAATGGCATGGCAGGATGTACAGGATTTGCGGCAGTTTGCCGAGCGGCTTGAGAAGCGGGTGCATGACCTAAAGCTCAGCCGGCAAGTGACGATTCAAACGGCACCGCAAATCCGCATGATTCAGCATATGAACGAAACGCTTGTCGAGCGGATTCAATCGTTGATTTTGCATGCCATCCCCCTTTGGAAAAATCAAGTCGTGATTGCCTTGACGCTGTTTCGGCAACAAAGGGCGGCTGCGGCGCAAAAGCAGGTCGCCGAAACGACGAATGAGCTGTTATTGCGCAATTCGGAAATGTTAAAAACAAACAGCATTGAAATCGCCAAGGAAAACGAGCGCGGCTTGGTTGATATCGAAACGTTGAAGCGAACGCAAGAAAATTTGATCGCTACGCTCGAAGAAACGTTGAAAATCCAAGCGGAAGGCCGCTTAAAACGGCAGCAGGCCGAACGCGAGCTGGCGGCGATGGAAGCGGAATTGAAACAGACGCTGCTGGCGCTAAAGCGGCCGGAGCAATAAGGGCGGATAGGAGATCGTCCTGTTTCGGCTTGCGGCCAAGCGGTCGATGGATCGCCCATGGCTGCAGAGGAAAGCGCCGAAAAACCAAAGATCCTCATGCGAAACGGGTGTCTAGCGAACGAGAAGACACCCGTTTCTTCGTTCGCCATCTGTTTTATGATTTCCCGATCGAAGATCCCCACTTCCATTTTGTACAGGGCGCAACCCAAAACGAAGTGGAGATGCAACCATTGAATGTTCCAAACAAAGGTGGAGTCGTTCACGTTGAGCCCCTGTTTGGAAAGAAGAAGCGGCTGGCGTCCCGACTGCAGCCGCCCAACATTTGTTCCTCCTTCATAGGATGGGGGGATGGGGAGGATCTTGTTCCCGTTCATGCTCCTGGTTATCGGGACGGGCGATGCGGACATCAAACTCTTCTGCCGCCTCCGTTTGCCATTGGCGGCCGATGAGCGGGGCGCCTTCTTCGCCGTGCTGGACGGTGACAAATCGCAGCACATAAGCGTGAAACAGCAATTCTCCGAACGCCGTGAGCAGAGCAGAGAAAAACGCTGCGTTTAAAATGGCGGCGCCGGCGATGTCATAAAACGCGCCGATGCCGATCCATACCGCCACAAACACAAGCCCAAAGTCGGCGATCGTCGCCGAGACGTTGCCAAGGCGCGGCAGAACGTACAAGTCGCCGAGCGCATAGGCGACGAGCGTCAGCCAAAGGCTGAACCATAAAATTTCCGCTGATGAAATGCGCAAAAACAGCGGTAAAATGGCAAACATCACCGTGGCGGTCAGCAAATATTTCAGTACTAACGCAAGCAAATGTCTCATTGGGACTCGCCACCTTTATTCTGCTGGATGGTTTGGGCCTTCCAATTTTTTATCGCCGTATCCCGGCTGTTTTTCCATGTCTTTGTCCGGTTGTTGTTTTTTTTCTTGTGGTTCAGGGCTGTTGTTTTGCTTTGGCTGTCTCATTAGCCATCATCCTCTCTTTCCATTTGTTTATCGTTAGTTTGCCGCGTTTGTCTTGATGTATACATACATGATCCATAAACTTCCTCTTTTTATTTTCCCCCCTGTTCCACATTAATATAATGAACGGCATGAACAAGGAGAAATAAAGATGGCGGAAAACAAACAATCGCTCGAGATGGCTGGACGGCAGTATGTCCCGTCGAATGATGAGGCAGCTTCGTTTCTTGGTTCAGCATTGGCTGAAACACATGAACAAGTGAGCGATATGTATGCGGAGGGAACCATCGAGGCCACGGTCGAACACAAAAATGGCTCAGACTTCTCCCTTTCTCCGCGGGAGTAAGAAACGTCAAAGAACTGTTCCTTGGCGTTTTGATTTATGTTTGTGAAACGGGAGGGGAAAAAGGAAAGAAAAACAGTTCGTACTTTCCCCCATCGTCGTCTATACTAGTAGTGCGCACGGCGATTCACCGATATAAGGGGGATGATCATCGTGAGATGGCAGCGGGCTTTATTGGCGTTGCTCAAAGAGCGGAAAGACCATTCAATCGCGCTGGCGATCGACACATCAAATCGTCCGGAGCGGCCAATGCTCATTCAAAACATTGTGAAGCTGTTTGAAAAGCTGCGCCCGGACACGCTGCTCGTCCAAGCGGATTTTAAAATTCGCGATGTATCTCCGGTTGGCGTGGCGACGATTAAATATTTCAAGCACGGGAAATCGTCGTACACCGAAGTGCTGGAATGGGCCGCTGCGCAAAAAATCGATACGTTGTTTTACATCACCGATGTAACCGGCTATTTTTATGAAGAGCTGCAAGTCGACTATGAAGTGTTTTGGCTTGTGCCGGACGATTATATGCCGCGCGTGCCGTTTGGCAAGCCCATTCGCGTTGCGTAACACCGTGAGGAATGCCCTTCGTGATGAGGGGCATTCTCTTTTTGTTAGAAAACTTAACAAATTTTTTGCGTATGGAACCGATTGCAACAGAAAACAGGCATTGCTTTTAGTTGATTTGTGTTATATATTATGACATATATAAGGAATGATAAATGACAAAAAGGGGGATGCGTAAATGGATGAAAAAACGTTGACGCTTGGGCTTGATGCCCTCTGGGTCATGCTCTCGGCGGTGCTCGTCATCGGCATGCAGGCAGGGTTTGCTTTGCTTGAGGCCGGATCAACGCGCATGAAAAACTCCGGGCATGTGGCCGGCAAACAAATTTTAAGCTTTGCCATCGCCTCATTGGCGTTTTGGGCGTTCGGCTTTGCCATTACGTTTGGGGCTGGGAATAGCTTCATCGGGACGGAAGGCTGGTTTTTAAAAGAAGGAAAAGGGACGTTTGACTCGTTGTCGTGGGCGAATGTGCCGCTCGAGCTCAAATTTTTATTCCAGCTCGGCTTTGCCGGCGTGTCGCTGGCCATCGCTTGGGGCGGCTTCGCTGAGCGGGCGAAACTGTCTGTTTATTTTCTTTTCGGCACGATTTTTACGATCGCCATTTACCCGGTGATCGGCCATTGGGTGTGGGGCGGCGGCTGGCTTGGAAAAATGGGAATGCAAGATTTCGCCGGTTCGACCGTTGTTCACTTGCAAGGAGCGATTGCGGCGCTCGTGGCTACAATTTTGCTTGGGCCGCGCATCGGCAAATTCAATAAAGACAAGACGCCAAACGTCATTCCTGGACATAACCAAGTATATACGGTCATTGGCGGTTTGATTTTATGGATCGGCTGGTTCGGCTTTAACGCCGGCAGCACGATGGCTATTGGCGACGGGTTTTTTGGCTATGTCGCGCTGACGACGAATTTGGCCGCCGCGGCGGGAGCGATCGCCGCGATTGTGACGGCGAAAATTTTGGTCGGCAAAGCGGACATTCCAGCGATGGTCAACGGCGTGCTCGCGGCCTTGGTCGCCATTACCGCTGCGTGCGCGTTCGTCGAACCGTGGGCGGCGGTTGTGATCGGTGCAGTGGCGGGGTCGTTTACGTTCTGGACATCCATCTATTTTGAACGCAAAGGGATTGACGATCCGATTTACGCTTTTTCCGTCCATGGTGTCGCTGGCATTATTGGCACGATTTCAACCGGGTTTTTCGCCTCGCCGCGTTTAGTCGAGATCACGGGCATCGGGAAGGCTGGACTGTTTTACGGCGGCGGATTTGATCAGCTGATTGTGCAAACGGTCGGGGTGCTCGGCGCTGCGGTGTATGTCGCTGCTGTTTCGTTTGTCATCTTATATGCCATGAAGAAAACGATCGGGCTGCGTGTCACGGCGGAACAAGAAATTTCAGGTCTTGATATTAGCGAGCACGGCTCTTATGGCTATCCGGAACAGCTCGATCCGGCGTATCAGCCCAAGACCCTCGCCCAGCAGTAGCCAGGAGGGGAAAGGTGATGGAATCGTTGGCGGCAAAGGTGGTCGAGCGACTAAACCGAGCCGAGTCGGCCGCCGAACTTCGTTTTTGTCATGATGAACTGGCGCGCGAACTGCGGCGCTGTCTAGCACCTGAACAAATGAAGCAGCTTGCAAGCGACGTCGTTTGCGTGCATGAAGCCATCCTTCGCCGCGCGTTTTTCCTTGCGGAGCGGGAGACGATGAAACGATCGGTAGGCACTCGGCCATCGGCGTGGTGCTGGTACGTGATGGGAAGCATCGGCCGGCGCGAGCCGACGATTTGGACGGACCAAGACCACGGCATTTTATTCGACTGCCCCGAGGAGGAAGAGGCAGCCTGTTATGAATTCATCCGCCATACGGCGGCGGTTGGGGTGGACATGTTGCATGAGGCCGGCTATCCGTACTGTCCCGGTTATGTGATGGCGACGAACAAGCGGTGGGCGCAGTCGGTTCGCGGTTGGGAGCAACAACTTTCTTCCTATTTAGACAGCGGGTGGCCGAACGACATTCGCTTTTTGTTGATCGCGATGGATATGCGGCCGCTTTATGGCGATGCCGAACTCGCTGAAGCAGGAAGAAAGGCGCTGTTTTCGGCGGTGGCCAAACGGCCGCCGCTGTTGGCGCGCATGGGCGAACACGTCCAATTCCCTGCGGTTCCGCTCGGTTGGCTGGGCAACGTGCAAACGGAGCGATGGGGGCCGCGCAGCGGGGCCGTTCATATGAAACAAAGCGGCTACGTGCAGCTCACCAACGCTTTAAAATGGTTGGCCTGTTTTGCGCGCGTCCCGGCGGCGGACACGGCAGAGCGGCGGCGGGCGCTTGAAGCGGCTGGCGTATTGACGGCGCCGCTTTCCGCCGCCGTTTGCGAGGCGCTGTCTGTTTACTATTCGATTCGCCTTAAGTACAGCACCGAGGCGGGGGACGGGCGTGAATATGTGTTATGGCGGACGCTTGAGCGGACGGAGCAAAAGCAGCTGAAGCAGGCGATGCGCATCGCGAAGCGGCTGCAGCGCTTTGTCGCCCGGCGGGTGGCTAACATTCATGCATGAGCGGCACCGTTTTTGGCAGCGGGCGCTCCGCTTGTTGTCGCTCGGCGTTCCGCGCGAGGCATCATCCGCCTTATTTGGGCATGATCATTCGCTGCAACAGGAAACATGGCTTCGCTCGCTGCAAAAGGAAAAACAGCAGATCATCGATTGGCATGACCGTTTGGTTGACATCCCGTTTGTCATCATCGATATGGAAACGACTGGCTTTTCCCCGGAGCAAGGCGATGAAATTTTGGCCATGGCGGCAGCGAAAACGGTCGGAGGAGTCGTGACGGATGCGTACATGACGCTCGTCAAGCGGAAAAGCCGATTCCGGAACATATTTCCGCCTTGACCGGCATTGAGGCGAGGGATGTGGTGTTCGCTCCGCCGCTCGCGGAGGCGCTGCGCACATTTGTGCCATTTATCGCCGCCGGCGTCTTAATCGGCTACCATATCGGCCATGATTTGGCGTTTTTGCGCCATGCCCTTTGGCGCCATTACCGGCAAAAATGGAGCGGACGCTTTCTTGACTTGCAGCCGATGATGACGCTGATCGGCCATTCGTGCCCGACGTTTGACGATGCGTTAGCTTGTTATGGCATCCGTTGCCCGCGCCGCCATACGGCGGATGGCGACGTCGAAGCGATGGCGAAGCTATGGGCGATCTTGCTTGATGAATTCCGCCAGCGCGGCATCGAAACATTGCATGACTTGTACGCCGCGCTCAGCCGGTGTTGATGTTGCCCGTGCTAGAAGCCTTTGTCGATTTTTTTTGGCAGGGGAAATCAAGTTCCAACAGCCTATTTCTCTTGACCAAAAAGCAGTGGGCGCTCGGCGGGACAAACGGGGGACTGGCTGCAATGAAAAAAGCGCCGGATTTGGCGCTTTTTTCATTGGTATTAGAGCGGCTTCGTCGGCGTCGGTTCGGCATAGCCTTCTTTATATTTTTCATCGATCATGCGCCGAATGTCTTTGATCGATTTCCCTTGATCGTAAGCGGCGATCGATTCAGCGGCGATCTCGAGGCAGACGCCGCATTTGGTCGCATGGTCATCCCAGACGACCGAGCCGTTTGGTTTATTTTCATAGATAAAGCAATCGTAATTGTTTTTGTGGCCGGCCGATTGCCCGCAGCCGCAATAGCACGGGATATTCTCAAGCAGCTCGCGATGTTCGGCAGCCTGTTGGTACAAGACAGCCATCTCTTCTTCAAACGCGCTCAAAAAGCTTGGCAAATGCTCGACCGATTTTGTCGTTTCACGAATATCGCCGGTGGCGGTTTTCGTCATCTGCGAGTGGCTTTGTTCCTGGACGCCGTCATCGGTGCAGCTTGACAGCAGAACGCTGAGCGACAACATGCATGTGGCGATCCATGTCAGTTGTTTCATCCTCTTCTTCCTTTCCGTACAGTCTGCATTTTGAATGTACCATACTTCGCGGCAGGCGGCAACCGTCGTATGGTCAGGCGCGTTGCTGTTGTTGGGTGTGGCGGTGTTCGTGTTTTCGTCGTTTTTCGATCATGGCGAAATAAAGGGCAAAAACAGCGAGCAGAAACAATGCATCTCCGGCGTAAAGCGGTCGGAATCCGATTGAGGCCATCAGCACGCCGGTGAGAAAAGAGCCGGCGCTGATGCCAACGTCAAAAAACGATAAAAACGTGCCGAGGGAAGAAGAACTGCGCGACAAAGGGCCTGATTGAATCGCCATCGTCTGCAAAACCGGAAACAAATTGCCCCAGCCCATTCCGATCAAAGCTGCACTCAATAAAA
This sequence comes from Geobacillus proteiniphilus, assembly GCF_001908025.1. Classification (GTDB taxonomy): domain Bacteria; phylum Bacillota; class Bacilli; order Bacillales; family Anoxybacillaceae; genus Geobacillus; species Geobacillus proteiniphilus. The sequence goes on along the minus strand of NZ_MQMG01000013.1, from coordinate 50,938 downwards.
AGATTCCTGCCGTTTTCGCTATGCTTAACAAAAACAGCCCGACGGCAAATGAAGATGTGCAAAATACAATAAGCGCCTTCGGTCCGTGTGCGTCAAACCATCTCCCGGTAAACGGGCGGGAAACAAGCAGCACCGCAGCATAAATCACGAAAAAGAGATTGCTGCTTTCCCCAAGATGAAGCGATTTGGCGTAGACCGACACAAACGACAGCACGGGCGCGTACGTCAAAGCGAACAATGCACCGATGAACGCCAGCGGTAGCACGGAAGGCTCGATCATCTGCTTCAGCGACAGCTGGATTCGCAGCTTCGAAGATGACTGCTTCACCTGCGGCGCCGCCGAACGGATAGACAGCGCAGAAAGGAAAGAAGCGACGGTGCATACAAGCGCAATGATCAGCATCCAAAACGCCCCAAGGCGTTCAAGAGAAAAGAGGCCGAAAAACGGCCCAGCCACCATAGCGAGATTGGAGGACAAAACAAAATAGCCCATTCCTTCCCCTTGCCGTGTCGATGGAACGATATCAGCGACGAGCGCTCCGCCTACCATCGTGGCAATGCCGAACCCTAAGCCGTGCAAAAAGCGGATGGCAAGCAAACTGAGCAGGCTGTGGGAAAATAGGTACAATACGGAAGATGTAATGAAAAGAAGAAGAGACCATCTCAGCATCAATCGCTTCCCGTAGCGTTCGACAAACTGGTTGGCGGCAAAACGGACGATAATGGCCGCCGCCAAAAAAACAGCCGACACAAGCCCTGACAGCGATTCCTCGACGTGCAAGTCATGAATGGCGTAAATCGGCATGGTGACCAAAAGAAAATAATAGTTGGCAAACAAGAAAAAATTGCAAATAAAAAGGCTGGCAAAGTGTTTTGTCCACAATGCTTCTTGGCCCATGAATCACGCTCCTTCCCCCATAAAAGGAAAAATGGCAGGGGGAGCGGCGATGTGACGCCTCCGCCTGCGTTGGATAAGAGTTGTGTAAAAATTATGATAATACTTCTGATTTGATTTTTCTAGTTGTATGCTCATAGTTGTATAAAAAGTCAGCCGCCTCGTAATTTTGCGGGGTGCGCTGTTTAAAAATCGTGTTGCGCAATAAAATCGTGATCGGATCGGCCGCATGGAGAATCTCTCCCCATGTCCGGGCGCTCCGTTGCACTCTGGCGGTGCGTGGAATCCGTTCTTTTTGATACGCTAAAAACGCTTTTTCATAGTCATTTGGATATTGTTTCAACATATCCGCCAAATATGAAGCATCTTCAAGCGCTTGGCAGCCGCCTTGGGCCAAATATTGAAGCATCGCATGAGCCGCGTCGCCAAGCAAGGTGACGTTTCTGTTCGTCCAGTTGTCGATCGGAACACGATCGTACATCGGCCAGCGGAACTGGCGGTTGATAAACGACAGCGCATGCCACACTTTCGGATGGCTGCCTTTGAAGCGCCGCTCCATTTCATCCGGCGTGCCCCAATCATCGCTGTTTTCTTTGTAACGGTACGATTTAAACACGACGACTTGGTTGTACAGCTGTTTGCTTCTGACCGGATATTGGACAAGATGCAAATATGGTCCGATCCACATAATGACATCATCTAACTCATGAGGCTCAGCTTGAATTTCTTCGATCGGAATTGTGCCGCGATAGGCGACATATTCTGAACAGATGGGTTCATCATCCGAGAAATATTTGCGGATGTTTGAGTGAATGCCGTCTGCGCCGATGGCAGCGTCAGCAGTGAACGTATCGCCGCTTTCGCTCGTTACCGTAACACCGTTGCTATTGTGGTTGACGGAGACGATCGTTTGGTTATTGACAAACGTCACTTTGCCCGTGCGGACGCACGCTTCAAACAAAATGCGATGCAAGTCAGCGCGGTGGAGGACGATGTACGGATGCCCGTAGCGCTCAAGAAACGCTTGGCCAAGATCCATCGCGCTCAGCTCTTCACCGGTGTAAACGTCTTTTAACACGAGCCGTTTCGGAAAGACAGCCACTTTTTCGATTTCGTCCATCACGCCAAAGCGTTTCAATACTGACGTAGCGTTTGGCGCTAATTGGATGCCGGCGCCGACTTCGCCGAATTCCGGCGCCCGTTCCAATACCATCGACGTTTTTCCGTTTTCGGCGGCGGCTAAAGCGGCAGCCAAGCCGCCAATTCCGCCACCGACAATGATCAAATCTGTTTTGGTCATGATGAAAACCCCCTATATTAGCATTTGAAATGATCGAACATGAATTATCCAAGAACGGGTTTAAATTCCCCAGTCACCGTTTGATAGCCATTGTTGTCCTCCAATGCCTCTTCGCGTTCTAAGCCGAATTTCTCGAGAATCGGCAAGTCGTTTGTCGAGAACAAATAGCTGTCTTCTTCAGCGACATGTTCATGCCACGCCCAGTTTGGCACAACGAAGAAGTCGCCTTTTTCCCAGTCGAAGCGGATGCCGTTGATAATCGTATACCCCGATCCCTCAAAAACGTGATAGATGGACGCATGTGTATGGCGATGGGCTTTCGTATGGAAGCCTTTGGGCAGTTTTTGCATCCAAGAAGCGATCGTCGGGCACGCCGTTTCGCCGTTGGACGGATTGATATACTCGACTGCGTACCCGTCGTACGGATCGGGCTCAAAGCGGCTGAGTCCCTCGAGCGCTTCGTGTGTGCGCTTCCATTTATATGCGGCCAGCGGCGCTTTTTTCGGATAACGGTCAGAAATCGGGCGCACCATTCCGCCTTCATAGCGCTGCGCTGAATAGTTGTCTGGCACTTCTGGATTTTGAAGCTTCTCTGGATATGGCTCAAAAAACGTACCGCCCAAGAAATAGATTGTCGGAATATCCAAGCAGTCCATCCAAATCATCGGTTGTGAGCCCGGATGGCCATGGCCGTGCCAAAGTCCGTTTGGTGTCGTCAAAAAGTCGCCGCGCTCCATGAAGATGCGTTCTCCTTGTACAATCGTGTAAGCGCCTTCGCCTTCCATCACAAAACGGAGAGCGTTTTGTACGTGACGGTGGGAAGGAGCCGTTTCGCCCGGCAAAATGAGCTGGACAGCCGCATATAACGTTTGGGTCGTTGATGCCCAGCCCCATGGCTTTCGGTAGTTCAGTCCTGGATTTTGCAAGTAGATGGCGCGCCGTTCACCACCGCGATCTGGGGTGAAAATTTGCGTCGCTTCCATCAACTTTTTCTTCAGGAGGCTGTATTTCCATAAGTACGCTTTGGCGTGCGGCTCCGGCTGATGCTTCATCAAATCGGGAATCGCGTTCCAAAGCGGGCCCAAATGGTATTGCTCAATATCGCGGTTGAAATCAAGGACATCTTGGTCTTGCAGAAAGTTCCCTTTTTCCGCCATACGGATCACTCCTTTTCATTCCATTTTTTGATGTTGCGCTTGATTTGGTTGAGGTGTTTTTGCACATGCTCGACAATCAAATGGTCGATGATAAAGCGCAACGGCTGGCCGTTAAACTTCGGGTTGCGGCTTGGCGCGACGATGGCTAAATCGCGTTCATCCAGCCTGCGGAACGCTGTTTCTACAGTTTCCGGGACCGTTTTTAGCTGCGCCAATAGTTCCGCTATAGAGAAGCGATTGACATGCGCTTCGTCGACAGCAGCCAGCCGAGCTTCATCCGCAAGCCCGCGGCCCCATGTGGTCGAGGTGTCTTGTTTGATTCGTTTGATTTCTTCCACCCAATACGGAATCGCTTCGTTTAAGTGGGAGAGGATTTGTGCGATCGACCATTCGTCTTCCGACGGCTTCCAGCGGATCAGTTCTTCGGAAAGCGATTGTACGAGTTCGACCATGTTGTCAACGGTTTCTTTGACTGTTGCGGACGAAGATTGCAAGAATGATTTCGTCATGACGGCACCTCCACCTTTTTCACCCGATTTTCGAGTACGCCGATTTTGTCCACCTCGATGCGGACGACATCCCCGTCTTTCAAGAACACTTGCGGGTTGCGGGCCACACCGACGCCGCCTGGAGTGCCGGTGAGGATGACATCGCCCGGTTCGAGTGTCATTAAACCGGATAAAAATTCAACGAGATACGGAACGGTAAACACTAAATTGGCGGTGTTGGAATGTTGCCGTTCTTCTCCGTTGACGAAAAGGGCGATGTCAAGCCCTGACGGATCAGCCAACTCATCGGATGTAACAAGCCATGGCCCCATCGGCGCGCTGCCGTCGACCGTTTTTCCTTGCAGCCATTGCAGCGTGCGGCGCTGTAAGTCGCGGTACGTCACATCGTTGACAATGGTGTAGCCGGCGACATAATCAAGCGCTTCGGCTTGTGAAACGTTGCGAGCCCGCTTGCCGATCACAAACGCGAACTCTGCTTCATAGTCGAGCTGCTCGGAAATCGGATAGAACGGAATATCGTCTTCCGGACCGATGATTGTATTGGCAAACTTCGCAAACACGACAGGATAAGGGGGGATTTCCCGGCCCATTTCCAAAATATGCTCTCGATAGTTATGACCGACGCAGATCATTTTTCCCGGATTCGGAACCGGTGCATTGAGCTTCACTTCCTCTCGTTTGAACACAAGCGGGACGTCGCTGTCATGGGAAAGGGCGAATTCCACCGCTTGTTTCGCATAGTTCATGCTTTCTTCGCCGCCCTGCAAAAAGCCGACCATATCGCTTGGAACGTAGGCCTCGGCGATTTGCCGGGCGCGCAATTTCCCTTCCGCACGCAATTTTTCATAGAACGCGCGGTGAAGGTCAATGATGGAACCGTTTTCTATGGCTCCGATGCGGGAGACTCCATCTTTTGTGAACGTGACCAGTTTCATCTTTCAACTTCCTTTCGCTTATAATCTAGCTGGCGTTCCATTCTTTTAATTCATAGATTGCTTCGTTCGGGTCGTTCATCGGGTCGCGGCGTATGATCGCTTCCGCTTCGCTGTACGAAGAACATTGCAAAATATAGGCGCCGCCCGTTTGGTCAGTGAACGCTCCAGCAGAAACAAGTGCGCCGGATTCCCGCAAACTCGCCAGAAAATCGCGGTGGGCGGGAAGAGTGCGTCCAGTGAAGTGTTCCGTCCTGCGAATAAAGACAAGATATTTGTTCAAGCCACGGCCTCCTTTCTTGTTTGTTCACTATTAGATAACTATGTTATCTATTCATAGAATATTAAAATGTTTGGATTATTGTCAATATTTATTTTTGAAAAAAGAAACATTGATTTTTTTGGCCTCTGCTGTTACATTCGTAATGATAAAGAGAGAAAACAGAAGGGGAACGAAGCATGGAGAAAAGTGAAAAAAATGCGAATGTTATTCAGTCGCTCCAAGTGGGCATGAGCATTATCGATGTTGTTGCCGCGCAAAACCGGCCGTTGAAATTCACAGAGATTCAGGAGCTGTCCGGGATCACCAAAAGCAATTTATATAAATATTTAAATACGTTGACAATGCTCGGGTTATTATATCGCAATCGAAAAGACGGCACGTATTCACTGGGCGGGAAGCTGATGAAGTATGGAACGGCCGCATTGGGAGACCGAAATGTGATCGGCAAAATTACGCCGTATTTGCGGGAAATCAGCGCCCATACATCCCAAACCGCCTTGCTGGCGCTTTGGACGCATGATGGCCCGGTAATTGTTGATATATGCAGCGCCAACTATGGGTTGAACATTGGAGCACAAGTGGGGACGAGGCTTCCGTTATTGTCGGCGACAGGGAAAGTGTTTGCGGCATTTAAGGACGAAAGCGATCCGCAAGTGAGGGAATGGAAGCGAAAGGAGCTTGGCAAACTGTCAGATGAGCGCCGCAAGCAGCTCGAGGAGGAGATTGAACAAATAAAAGAACGTTTTTTCTCATATGCGTTAGAGCCGTTGGTGAAGCACGTCTCGTCGTTCAGCGTCCCCGTGTTCGATTTTCAACGCGATCTCGTCGGCGCGGTGACGGTTGTCGGGTTTACGGAACAAATCCCGCAGACGGCGGAAGAGGAGATGGGCAAATATATTGTGGAGGCTGTACTCGAGATTTCCAAGTCGTTCGGTTTTGTTGCCGGCTAGCCGTGGAAGGTTGGCCGGTTTTTGTTTATACTCAATATAACCATATTAAAAATAACCCGTGGTGCTAGTTGAGCGTCAGCGCTCAACCAGTCCTAGTGTGACCAGGGAATACGCCAACAAGATGCCATCGAGTGCCACTTCAAACCCGGCAATGGAATTCGCCCGAATGTCGGTGATCCGGTATTGGTCCACGAGAATCGAAAACACCGTCTCGATGACTTTGCGTTTTTTTCTGATCCATTCTTCCCATGCCTTGGATGAGACGTGCTTTTGATTGTTTCGAGACGGTGTCCACAACGCGGCTTGGTGTTCTTCGTACAGCTTTTCTCGAAGAGCGCGGCTGATGCATCCTTTGTCCCCAAAGTTGTCAGGATGAGGGATTTGAGTCATCACCGTTTCAGCGGCTTTGACGTCGTGGCAGGACGCTTCCGTCACGACATCGGCCATCCCTTGATTGGTCACTTGAAGATGCTGCTTGAAACCGTAGTACCATTGCTTTTTGGAAGCACAATACCCCATATCCGCGATCCCTCGAAACCGCTTGACGCGCTGCATTCTCGCGGGATGGCACAACGGAAGAGGCAGACTGTCGACAATGTCTAGCATGATGTTGACCACGTTTCGCCAGTTCATGACGAATCCATTTGACCGCGAAGCCAAGCGCTCGGCAGCGGCGGTTGTATCGGGAGCGTTCAAGAAACGAGCCGTTTGTGAACAAATTTCCCGTGACAAAGCGATGCCAGGCTCGTTCGGAAGAAAAGCCCAGCAGCTTCCCCAAAAGGTGAACCGCCATGACCACTTCGTCTTCTTGCTTGACCAAGTGACGGTTGCGGCGATGAAGATGCATTTGAATCAACGGCAGTTGGGCAGAAACAAAACAGAAAATGGCGGAATATTGCTTTTGCAGTTTGGCTTGATCTGTAGTAAAATGAAAGTGCCCTTGCATGGGGGATCTCTCCTTTCGAATGATGGGTCGCACTTTCATTCTACAGGAGATCCGCCAGCAAGGGCTATTTTTATGCTTGTCTGAGTTTTATCTAGCACCACGGGTTAAATATGTCGGGTATTCAATCAGGAAGAATTCAGACAGTTATGGGACAAAATCAAATATAAAACGGTCTATTCCGTCGATTTTGATAGCGAACAATTGATTCAAAAGTGCGTCGAAAGCATTCAAACGATGCCGCGCATTGAGAAAATTCGCATTTTAAGCCGCAAGGGAAAAGTGGAAATTGACCGCGTGACAGGGGTGCAGGCGCAACGGTAAGCGAAAGTGTCGAAGATTACGTCAGCTTGCACCATACACTTCCAGACGTCATTACCGAACTGCAAAACCGCACGAATTTAACGCGGAAGACGATTGTCCGCATCTTAACCCGCTGCAAGCGGCTTGAGGATTTCAAAAACAATCCGCAAAAATTTATCGAAGAAGTGACAAAGATCATCCAGCGTGAAATGAAGCAGCTGTTAAAAGACGGGGTGAAATATTATAAAATCGGCAACGATGCGTATTATGCCGTCGAATTGTTCCAAAACGAGGAATTGCTTGCCTATTTAAACGACAATGCGATTCCGAGCGAAAAATCGCCGTTTGACCATGTCGTCTATGATTCGGATGTGAAAGAGCGTTTTGCCAAACGCTTTGAAAACGATGAAAAATAAAAGTATATGTGAAGATGCCAAGCTGGTTTAAAATTGACACGCCAATTGGCTCCTACAACCCTGACTGGGCACTTGTCATTGAGAAAGACGGAGAAGAAAAGCTGTACTTCGTCCTAGAAACGAAAGGACAGGAATGGGAAGGAGATTTGCGTCCGGGCGAATCGGCAAAAATCGAGTTTGCCCGCAAGCACTTTGAAGCAATCGGCACGGATATTGAATTTGTCGGTCCGGAGAATGATGTGGAGGCGTTTATGCTGCGGGCGGTTAGCCGTTAGTGATACATTTACAGGAGGCTGTCCCAAAAGGTGGTACAATGACCTTTTGAGGCCAGCTTTTTTTATTGAATGCTCTCTCCTCTCTTTTTTCTTTCCAGCATTTGTGGCATACTATAGTCAAAGAGGAGGGGCAATACAATGGTTAAGGTTGAGGTTAAACCCAATGTCCTACAATGGGTGATCAAACGCATGGATAATTTTGATCGGCTGAAGGATCAGTTTCCTAATATTGATAAATGGATCAATCAAGAGAGCCAGCCGACGCTTAAGCAGTTAGAAAAGCTTGCAAAAATGACAGCTGTACCTCTTGGTTATTTTTTTCTCCCTAATCCACCAGAGGAGAAGTTGAGAATTCCTCATTATCGCACGGTGAGAGATGAAGGAGCTGTTCGCCCGAGTCCAAATCTTTTGGAAACGGTTCAAACGATGGAAAGACGGCAACAGTGGATGCGAGATTATTTAATTCAGCTAGGCAATCCGCCTTTAAATTATGTGGGGCGTGCGAACTTGTCAATGGATCCAAAACTCGTTGCACAAGATATGCGAAGGACGTTAAATTTGGAAGATGGATGGGCATCAAAACAATCAACTTGGCAGGAAGCTTTACGCAATCTTATTAGAAAAACTGAAGATATCGGCATTATTGTAGTCATTAATGGAGTAGTTGGCAATAATACACATCGAAAACTGGATGTTGCGGAATTTCGTGGTTTTGTCCTTATTGATGACTATGCCCCTTTAATATTCATAAATGGAAGAGACGGAAAAGCCGCGCAAATGTTTACATTGGCCCACGAACTTGCTCATATTTGGTACGGGGAGAGTGCCGCATTCGATTTGAAAAATCTTCAGCCTGCTGATGCTGAAATTGAAAACGCATGCAACAAAGCAGCCGCTGAGTTTCTTGTTCCTGAAGATGAGTTAATTATTATATGGAAACAGGTTGGTCAATCGGAAGATCGTTTTGAACAGGCGGCTCGCTATTTTAAGGTTAGTGAAATTGTGGCGGCACGTAGAGCTCTAGACTTAAACCTTGTGACAAAAGAGGAGTTTTTTTTATTTTATGAAGATTATATGAAACGGCTTCGACAACAAACGGAACAAACGAAAACAAGCGGAGGCAATTTTTACGCAACTCAAACGATGCGTATCGGCCGTCATTTTGCGGAAGCAGTCATAAGCGCGGCAAAGGAAGGAACGATCCTTTATCGTGAAGCCTATCAATTGACGGGGCTTTCTGGTGACACTTTTGCTAAGTTTGCCGAATATGTCGATACGGGGAGATATGTATGAGTTCTAGCCATAAATTTGTAATGGATACGAACATTTTTATTGAAGCCTATAAAAGGTATTATTCTTTTGATATCGCTCCTTCCTTTTGGGATGCCCTGCTTCAACATGCCGAAAACGGCAACATCATAAGCATTGACCGTGTTAAACAGGAAATTAATAGCTTTCATAAAAATGATGAATTAAGTGAGTGGGCCAACCATTATTTTGCCCGATGGTTCGAGTCAACCGATAAAATTGAAGTTCTTAGAACATATCAGGAAATTATTACTTGGGCTGTTCAGCAGGGGCAATATTTTGAGGCGGCAAAAAGAGAGTTTGCTAGTGCAGCAGATAGTTGGTTAATAGCGTTTGCAAAGACATACAATTTTATTGTAGTAACACATGAACAATTTCATCCTAATTCTAAAAGCAGAATTTTTATTCCTAATGTTTGCCATGCATTCAATGTGCCCTATGTCGATACATTTGACATGTTGCGCCGGTTAAGTATAAAGTTTTGAGCCTATGTCTGTCATTCTCTGGAGTACTAGTCTTTTAACATTTGCGGTGAACGGCCTATTGAATTGAAAGAAGAATTGGGTAAAAGAATATGAGTGATTGGTGTAAATTAGCACATTATTTTAGAATCCTTTTTCAAATTACAAAATAAACACACCTTGGCGACATAGATGGAGCATGGCAGCGACGTCTTTTCCAAGATATCCTTCCATGACCAAGCGAACAGCCATGACGCGTTGGCGCAGGGCAACATTTTGTCGTGCGCGTGCTCTTTCGCTTTCCGGCGCTTTCATGGTTGCCGGGGGACAATCCGGTCCATGAGGCCGCCCGTTCCGGCGTTTCAAAGACGCTCATGTCGGTTCCCATCTCGGCTATGATGACGGCGGCGGTTTGTTTTTTCACTCCGGGCATGGTCATCAGCAATTCGACTTCCTCGCGATACGGCTCGAGCAGGCGGTCGATGTGCTGGTCGACTTCTTCGATGAACTGCTCCAATTCCTCAACGTGTTTCCACAAGAGGCGAAGGAGACGGAGCTCGTGTTCGGTCAAGGTGCCGAGCAGCGAATCGTACACCGCTTGCTTTTTCTTTTTGAGCCTTCCGCGCAGGCATTGATCCAACTCGTCCTTGTCCACGTATCCCTTCTCAAGCAGCCGGGCAAGGATGTCTTTTCCAGAAACGCCGAAGAGATCGGAGAGGACCGAGCCGATTTTGACATTGGAAGACTCGAGCACTTTTTGAATCCGGTTTTTCTCCGAAGTCAGCTGTCCGACCCACTTTTTGCGGAGGCGGGTAAAATCCCGCAATTCGCGAATATCCGCTGGGGGGACGAAACTTTTTTCAACGAGTTCATGGCGGAGCAGCTTAGCGATCCACTCGGCGTCAGAGACATCGGTTTTTCTTCCCGGGACATTTTTGATCCGTTGCGGATTGGCCAGTGTCAAGTCGACATAGCCCTCGAGGAAGGCGAAGACCGGTTTCCAATACACGCCGGTGGATTCCATGGCGACACGGGTGACGCCATGTTCTTCGAGCCACTCCAGCAGGTCGCCAAGTCCCTTCGAGAACGTGGAGAAGGTTTGAATGTCCTTTTGAATGTGTCCATCTTCTTCCCATAGTGCGCAGGCGACGATGGTTTCGGCATGAACATCCAATCCTGCGCAGCGAGGATAGATGACATCCATGATGAAAATCCTCCTTTTCGATGATCGAGTGCGCAAACAGCGAATCCACGGGAGACATGCGGCAGTTTTCCGTTCGTCGTCACCTTTCCTCCGCATCGGGAAAGGGCGGACAATGGGTGGTGCACCCAGTGGATTCGAACGCTTTTCTGTACAGGGTCCAAGCCACCATTAAGTATAACGTCCTATTGAGCTGTTTGCGCCTACTCTTCATTATGGGAAGAAAAAGGGGATTTTCATGCCCGGGTGGAGGGCAAAACGTTGCCCATGGATCTTTTCCGTCTTAAGGCAAATTGTGATCATTCCGTCATAGTAAACTCCCAACTTTATGTCTTTGCCGGGCAGAGGAGTAATGAGTGCATGGCACATGGAAAAAGAGGGCTGTGCGGAAGGCGGATACGCACCCCTCCATACAGCCCTTGCTGAAAGCTTCACTGTTTTTGCAAGAAATATTTCTCAATATCATCCAACATCAAATGAGCCGCGAGCACACCGCCAGCCGTGTTCCAAATCGTGTCGCTCACTTTGTATACTTTTCCTTGTTTAGCGACATTTAAGTTTTTAAAGAGCGGGTCGTTGATCCATTCTTTTTCAAGTTCGCTCGCTTTGCCGTCCCCCGTCTCATATGTAAAGTAGAACAGGATGTCGCCATCCATTGCTGGAATGCGTTCTCTCGTCACGCCGGTTTCCGCAAAGTCGTTTACGTTTTGCGATTCCGGGCGGGCGAAGCCAAGTTGATCCAAAATGACGCCGGAGAACGAGTCTTTATGGTAAATGCGCACGTCGCCGGCCATAAAGCGGACGATCGATACTTTCATCTTCAGCTTGTCGCCGAGTTTTGCTTTTAAGTCTTCAATGCGTTTGTCATATTCAGCAATGATTTGTTTCCCTTTTTCCTCTTGGTTCACGGCTTTCGCATACAGCATAAAGTTGTCTTTCCAGTTGCCGCGCAGCGTTTCTGAGAACACGGTCGGGGCGATTTGGTTCAACTGTTCATAAATTTTTTCATGGCGCATTTTATTGCCGATGATTAAGTCCGGTTTCAAGGCAGCGATCGCTTCGACGTTCGGCTCTGACTCCAAACCGAGTTCTTTGACGCCTTCCATTTTATCTTTAATATGGTCGTACCACGGATCGCCCGTCCACGATTTGACGGCGCCGACTGGTTTTACGCCTAACGCGAGGAGCGCCTCGGTTCCTTCGTTCGTCAAAATGACGACTCGTTTTGGCGTTCCTTTGATTTCGGCCGTGTCCATGGCGTGTTCGACCGTGTAGCTCGCTTCCGCTTTCGCCCCATTGTTTTCCGCTGGTTTGGATGTTTTTTCTTCCTGCTTTCCGCCGCAGCCGGCAAGAAGCAGGAGGGAAAGGATGAAGGCGGAAAGAAGGGTGAGATGCCTTGATTTCATTAGCTAATCCCCCTTTGAATTTGATAATGAATTTCATTTACGTTGATATAATAAATAAAATTGAGAATCATTGTCAACTATAAATGAAAAAATGATAAAAAAATCATAAGAAAATGAGAAAAAAACATTGACGATGAGAGTCATTATCAAATAGACTTGACGATAGAGATATAGAAAATGAAGCAAGGGAGATCTCAGAGATGCTGGCGACAAACCGTCAAAAAATGGTTGGCCTCATCGGTTTGCTGATTGTGCTGCTTGCCGCCATGTGGATGAGCATCGTTTGCGGATATACCGACACGAGTTGGCGGCAGGCGGTGGCGGCTCTTATCGACAATAATGGATCGAATGCTCATTTAGTCGTGGCGACGGTTCGGCTGCCGCGAGCGTTGATTGCGGCTGCAGTTGGCGCCAGCTTGGCGATGGCCGGAGCGCTCATGCAAGCGCTGACGCGAAACCCGCTCGCTTCGCCAGGCATTTTCGGTATTAATGCCGGGGCCGGTTTTTTCATTGTTGTGATGGTCACCTTTTTTTCCATTTCTTCATTGCAAATGTTGTCTTGGGTCGCATTTATGGGGGCGGCGATGGCGGCGTTGATCGTGTTTGTGATCAGCGCCGCGGGGAAGGACGGGCTGACGCCGCTCAAAATGACGCTCGCCGGCACGGCGGTCGCGGCTTTATTTGCCTCGCTGACGCAAGGAATGCTGGCGATGAATGAAAAAGCGCTTGAAGAAGTGCTCTTTTGGCTGGCCGGGTCGGTCGCCGGCCGGAAGCTCGAGTTGTTGGCGGCCGTTTTTCCGTATTTGGCGGCCGCCTGGGCTGGGGCCATGCTGCTGGCGCGCCATGTCAACATCTTAGTAATGGGGGATGATGTGGCGAAAGCGCTCGGGCAACGGACGAATGTGATCAAGGCCGCCGTTGCGATTTTAGTCGTATTGTTGGCTGGCGGGTCGGTGGCTGTCGCCGGTCCGATCGGCTTTATCGGCATGATGGTGCCGCATATGGCGCGGGCGCTGGCCGGCGTCGACCACCGCTGGCTGCTCCCGTATTGCGCCTTGCTCGGCGGGATTTTGCTTCTTATGGCCGATATTGGGGCGCGCTACGTTCTGATGCCGCGCGAAGTGCCGGTCGGCATCGTCACCGCCTTGCTCGGCGTTCCATTTTTCATCTACATTGCCCGCAGGGGGATCGCCGCAAAATGAAAAAATACATCACGGTCCGAATGGGAAAACACATCTCGTTTTTCTATGACAAAAAAGCTGTTGCGGTGCTCGCCGCGCTCATAGCAGCGGCCGTCTTACTTTTCCTTATCAGCATTGGCAGCGGCGAAATGCGCATGTCCCCGCTTGAGGCCGCTGCCGCGCTGTTCGGATACGGAGAGGAAATTCATCAGACGGTGATTGTGACGTTCCGCCTGCCGCGCGTGTTGGTTGCCTGGATGGCGGGGATGGCGCTGGCTGTCGCCGGCGCGGTTTTGCAAGGAATGGTGCGCAATCCGCTCGCTTCGCCGGATGTGCTCGGCATCACTGGCGGAGCGGCGGCCGCGGTCGTTGGCTTTTTGGCGCTGTTTAGCGATGAAAACAACTCTTTGACCGTCAGCATCCACTGGCTGCCGCTTGCCGCCTTTCTCGGCGCTACGGCCGCTGCTTGGCTCGTATATATGCTGGCGTGGAAAAACGGCCTCGCCCCGCTTCGGCTCGTGCTTGTCGGCATCGGCGTTTCTGCGCTCATGCAGGCGTTGACGACACTGTTGATGATCACAGGACCCATCTATCGGGCGAGCCAGGCAAACGTGTGGATTACGGGCAGTGTGTATGGTGCTTCTTGGCAGCACGTTTCGCTCATGGCGCCATGGGTCATCGGACTGCTCCTTGTGGCGATATTGGCCGCGCGGCATGTCAATGTGCAGGAGCTGGGCGATGAGCTGGCGATTGGGCTTGGCGGCGCGGTCGAACGGCAACGGCTAGGACTTGTTTTGCTTAGCACCGCGCTCACCGGCAGCGCGGTCGCTTTCGCCGGCGGCATCGGCTTTGTCGGGCTGATGGCGCCGCATATGGCGCGCCGCCTTGTCGGTTCGGCGTTTGGCGCTCTTCTTCCGACCGCTGCGCTGTTAGGCGGTGTGTTCGTCATGGGGGCGGATTTGGCTGGGCGGCTGCTGCTTGCGCCGACGGAAATTCCGGCTGGGGTGTTTACCGCCGCGATTGGAGCGCCATATTTTATTTATTTGTTGTACCAGAATCGGAAAGCATAAAAAGGAGGGGGTTCGCGTGTCCGCACTGCAAGCGAAGGAGTTGACACTATCATACGGCGAGACGACCATTATTGACCGTTTAGACTTGACGATTCCAAAAGGAAAAATAACGGTGTTCATCGGCGCGAACGGCTGCGGCAAGTCGACGTTGCTGCGCGCCTTGGCCCGGCTGCTAAAACCAACAAGCGGCGCTGTGCTGCTGGATGGAAAAGAAATCGCCAAACAGCCGACAAAAGAAATCGCCCGCCGGCTCGCCATTTTGCCGCAATCGCCTATGGCTCCGGAAGGACTGACCGTGTTGCAACTTGTGAAGCAAGGGCGCTACCCGTATCAAACGTGGTTCAAGCAATGGAGTGACGAAGATGAGCGGGCGGTCGAGCGCGCTTTGGCGGCAACCAGGCTTACAGAGCTGGCCGAGCGGCCGGTCGATTCGCTTTCCGGCGGACAGCGCCAACGCGCATGGATCGCCATGACATTAGCGCAAGAAACAGACATCATTTTGCTTGACGAGCCGACGACGTATTTGGATCTCGCGCATCAAATCGACATTTTAGATTTATTGTTTGAGCTGAATGAAAAGGAACAACGGACGATCGTCATGGTGCTTCACGATTTGAATTTAGCGTGCCGCTACGCCCACCATCTCGTCGTCATTCGCAATAAAACGGTGTATGCCGAAGGGAAGCCGGAAGACGTCATTTCCCGCCAGCTCGTGAAAGACGTGTTTCAGATGGATTGCCAAATCACGTACGATCCGATCTTTGGCACCCCGCTTTGCATCCCGTATGGGAAAGGGAGGCGCATTTTACAGAAAGAAGGCGTATCATGATGAGACTGCGTGAAGACGAAATGAAAGCGTTGGAAACGTACCGTTTTTCAAGCGGGGCGGCTGATGGCGCCACATCATCGATGTTGTTTGCCCAGTTGCTTAATAATGACGACCAGCTCGTTAAGTATGTCGCGCATGTGCGCGCTGAAATGGGGGCGGCGAACGATGCTGTCTCGGCGTCGATGCTCGTCAAACGATTAAGCTTTTTGGCACCGATGACGCTATACGCCATGTCGGTATGGAACAAGCGGCTTGTGCTCGATCCTGGGCGAATTTGGCTTGACACGGACGGCGAAGGGGAGATGTGGATGCCGCGGTTTCGCTTTGAGCCGCCGGAAGCGGAGGCGTGCCGTGGAGAACGCAGTCGTTGGCGAGAACAAGTCGTGCGCGATGTGTTTGCTGGCTTGTTTGCTCCGCTGGTCGCCAAGCTGCGTCGCCTGACTCGTGTGTCGCCGCTTATCTTATGGGAAAACATTGCGATTTATGTGTATTGGGTATATGACCGATGGCTTGAGGACGAGTTGCTTGCCTCGATCGCTGACCGGCTTCGCGACGATTTCCACTTCCTTGTTTATGAAGCCGACGGCCGCCTGTTTGGACAAAAAGACAACCCGCTTCGCCGCTTTTTTAAAGGAGCAAGCGGCATGCAGCGGACGACGTGCTGCCTGTACGTGCACACAAAAGGAGGGACGTGCTGCCAAACGTGTCCCATTCGCGCCCGCCAGCGGCAAACCGGGTGACCGGTTGTTGGCGGGCCGTTTCATGTTTTTGGAAAAATATTTGCGAAATTTGTTGATTTTTGCCGATGTTTTCGCAAAAATGGAAGTGAGAGCAATGGGTTATTTTATATGATGAACGGCGAGGTAACGATCGCATGGACAAATATACGGCCTTTTTCCATCACTTCACAGAAGCAGTGGTCATCTTGAATTTGCAAGGCGTGATCATTTACAACAATCCGGCTTTTGTCGGCTTGGCGCTGAGTGAAGAAGAACAGAGGACGCTGTCCGTCGAAGGACGGGCGTTGGTTGAACGGGTGAAACAGCGCCCGGCTGCCTTTCGCTGGGAGTTGCTTGACGGCTTATTGGTTGCGGGCGTGTCGCCGATCATCGGTGAAAACGGACAGACGGCCGCCGTCTTATGCGTCCTTCGCCGCCAAGCGGAGGAGAGCGGCCTGCAAGCGCGGCTTGCCGAAGCGGAACGGCGTCTGCAGCTGATTGTTGAGCATTCGAACGATTACGTGTTGATTTTTTCTCCCAATCGTGAATTGTCATACATTCCGCCGTCATGGAAGCAAAAAACAAACAAGCGTCTTCCAGTGTCATACGAAGAGGTGCTGACGTTTGTCCACCCTGATGACGCCCCGGTCGTGGCACAAAAATTGGCTGAGCTGTACGATACATACGAGACGCAATCCGCCGAATTTCGCAAGCAAGGCGAGAAAGGCGAATGGGTTTGGATGGAGGCGCAAGGGAAGGCGATCATCGATGAGGCGGGGACGCTCGATTGCGTCATTGTGACAGTGAAAAACATCAGCGAGCGGAAGCGGTACGAAGAAAAGCTGCGCCAACTTGCCTATTTCGATTCGCTCACGGGCATCGCCAACCGCAGCTATTTCGAGCGGCACATTCATGAGCTGATCGCCAGCCAGACGCCGTTTGCTCTTTGTTATTTAGATTTTGACAAATTCAAATGGATCAACGATCATTTTTCCCATCAAGCCGGCGATTACTTTTTGCGCGAGGCGGTCAAGCGCGTCGAGCGAGTGTTGCGCCAAGGCGATTTTTTCGCTCGCATCGGCGGCGATGAGTTCGTTCTGTTGCTGCCGAACATAACGAAAACAGAGATGACTGCCTTGGCGGAACAGCTTGTCAGTTCGTTTCACGAGCCGTTTTATTATGAAAAACAGCTGATCCAGTCAACATTGTCGATCGGCATCGCTTTTTTCCCGAAAGACAGCGATCGGATCGAGCAAGTGATGAAATATGCCGATCAAGCGTTGTACGAAGTGAAAGAGCGGGGGCGGAACGGCTATGCCTTTTACCGGCCGACCGAGCATCGGCACGCGGTGATCGAGCAAGATTTGCCGTTTGCCATTATGCGCGGGCAGTTGTATTTATGCTACCAGCCGAAAGTGCAACTTGCTAAAGGAAAGGCGATGGGGATTGAGGCGCTTTTGCGCTGGCGTCATCCGTCGCTCGGTGAGATTCCGCCGCTTGATTTCATTCCGTTGGCGGAGGAAAGCGGGTTTATTTTTGAAATTACGTTATGGGTGTTGGAACAGGCGTGCCGCCAAGTGAAAGAGTGGAAAAGAAAATTTCCAGGCCTCAAGCTCGCAGTCAACTTGTCGCCGTTTTTGCTCAATCGTCCGGAGCTCATCGAGCATGTGAAGCGCATTTTGCGGGAGACGGGGCTTTCGCCTGATCAGCTCATTTTGGAAGTGACCGAAAGTGGACTGATGGAAAACATCGAAACAGGGCGGCACATTTTAACCGAGCTTCAGCGGCTCGGCGTGCAGGCGGCGATCGACGATTTCGGCACCGGCTTTTCCTCGCTCGCATACATCCGCAATTTGCCAGTGTCGCTATTGAAAATCGATCGCAGTTTTATTCAAGGCATTGCGGAAAATTCGAAAGATGCAACGATCGTTGATACGATCATTCATTTAGCAAAAAGCCTGGATATCGAAGTGCTCGCCGAAGGAGTGGAGACCGAATCGCAGGTGGCGCTTCTTTCGCAAATGCATTGCGACTATGCGCAAGGGTTTTACTTCAGTCGCTCGCTCGAGGCGGAAAAGTTGCAGCAATGGCTTGAGGCGTACAACCGCACGGCCTGCAATGGGCCTTCGTCATAAGTCGGTCATTTCCACTCATGAGTTTCCTCGGCTTGTCGCAAACTACACTTGATGACTAGGCAAGAGGAGGAAAAACCATGGAATTTGCGCCGCGAAGCGTCATGATCGAGGAGTTCATCGACACGCTCGAGCCGATGATGGAAGCCTATGGACTCGACCAAGTCGGCATTTTTGAAGAGCATGGTGAAGGCAATCGCTATTACCAAAGACGATGAGATGATCACCATTCACATGCCGTTTGTAAAAAACGAACGCGGTGAACTGGCGCTCGAGAAGCAGGAATGGACCGTCCGAAAAGACGGCCGAGAGAAAAAAGGCTTTCATTCGCTGCAAGAGGCGATGGAGGAAGTCATTCATTGAAAGATAAAGCGGCCGGGGTTCGGCCGCTTTTTAGCCATAGAAAGGGGGAGGCGCATGATGATTGAACTCAACATAGCAGACTACGAAACGGCCGTTAAGGTGCTGCACCTACAGCCGCGCGCGTATACGATCGAGGCGAAGATCATCGGCAGCACGGCGCTCCCGCCGCTTCACGATACGATCGCTTCTCTGCAACGATGCGGCGAGCGCTTTTTCGGCTATTTTTAAGGCGAACGGCTCGTTGGGGCGATCGCTTGCGAGCGGAATGGGAAGATGCTTCACCTTTGCCGGCTGATGGTCGACCCGGATTGTTTCCGCCAAGGGATCGCCAGCGCGTTGCTCGACTTTGTCATCAAGCAAGAGCCGTCGATAAGCGAGATCGTCGTGACGACCGGAAGCGGCAACGCGCCGGCCATTCGCTTTTACAAACACCATGGGTTTCGTGCCATCGAGCGCATCGAAACGCCAGAAAGAATCGAGTTAACGAAACTCGTGAAACGAAGCCGATGACACGCGGGTACGAGTTTCCGGTTGTGTATGATGCCGATTTTAGCCATACAGATCCGATGGCAGTGTTGCCAAAAGGCATTCAAGCAGAGATGAAAACTGACAAAAAAGGATCTGTTGCGTTTCGCTTGCCTGAGCGGGCGGTTGAATGATCGATAGATGGATAGAGAGGAGAAACAAAGGAAAACATGGGGACAACCTTGTATTTGACAAGACATGGGGAAACGAAGTGGAACGTCGAAAAGCGGATGCAAGGATGGAAAGATTCGCCGCTCACGGAAAAAGGGCGGCAAGACGCCATGCGGCTTGGAAAGCGGCTTGAAGCGGTGGAGTTGGCCGCGATTTACACAAGCACAAGCGGCCGGGCGCTTGAGACGGCGGAGATTGTCCGCGGCGGGCGGCTTATTCCGATTTATCAAGACGAGCGGCTGCGCGAGATTCATCTTGGCGATTGGGAAGGAAAGACGCATGACGAGATTCGGCAAATGGATTCGGTTGCGTTCGACTATTTTTGGAACGCGCCCCATCTGTACGCTCCACAGCGAGGCGAGCGGTTTCTCGATGTACAGCAGCGGGCGCTTGAAGCGGTGCGGC
This sequence comes from Geobacillus proteiniphilus, assembly GCF_001908025.1. Taxonomy (GTDB): domain Bacteria; phylum Bacillota; class Bacilli; order Bacillales; family Anoxybacillaceae; genus Geobacillus; species Geobacillus proteiniphilus. Next base: position 31,204 of record NZ_MQMG01000013.1, on the reverse strand, counting down.
GCATCATCGAGCGGCACGAGGGGGAGACCGTCTTGATCGTCACCCACGGCGTCGTGCTGAAAACGCTCATGGCGGCGTTCAAAGACACGCCGATTGACCACCTGTGGTCGCCGCCGTATATGTACGGCACGAGTGTGACGATCGTTGAAGTGGACGGTGGGACGTTTCACGTGGCCGTTGAAGGAGATGTGTCACATATTGAGGAAGTAAGGGAAGTATAGCGCTGAATAATTGATTAAGACAGGAAGGACGGGCGCTTGACCGCTGCTCGTCTTTTTTTGTGAAACAACAGCTTCTTAAATATAGGTCATAACGATCCATCGCAACAATGTTGGATGGCTGACTCCATTGTTACGTAGGGGTTGCGGCTATGAAAACGGAGATGTCTATGCATCATCATCCGTTTTTTTGTTTGTCTGTCGATCGCTATTTCATTTTTCGCTTCGTTTTTGACATTGTTTATCCTGTTTGTTGCCTGCCGTGTAAAGAACGATCAGTTTTTAAAAAAGGCGGTTCGTTCCGTTGTCCTGGGAGGAGGAATCGCAGCAATGCATTATATATCGATGAAAGGAACATTGTTCCAACTGCCTTATGACCAAGAAATAATGCGAGCGGAATCGGCATCCTTGATTTCGGTTAATAGTTTGGCTTACATCCTCGCTTTTATTACAATGGCTATATTGATCATGACTAATGTAATTGCTTATCTCGAACGGCGTGAAGTTTTGCGAAAAAAAAAACTTTACTGAAGCTCATTACAAATGTTTAGTCGATTACAATCCGCATCTTGTGTTGTCTGCTGGCCTTAATGGAGAAATTGTAAGCATCAATCCAAAGGCGATGGAGATCCTGCATGTTCATCAAGATGCACCGTTGACCAGTTTATACGACCTATTTTATGAGCATGATGATGAAAAAATTGATGAATGTTTAAGAAAAGTAGAAAAAGGTCAATCGTGCTTCTTTAAGGCTTCAGTGAAAACGTCTCGGGAAGAAAGAGTTGTCATGGAGTTTACTTTTATTCCGATAGTGGAAGAGAAAGATGTCATAGGGTTGTTTGTGGTGGGAAAAGATATTACAGAGCTAATAAAATATCAGGAGCGCATCAAAAAAGTGCAACGAGATTTATGGAATGCCATGTGCCAGCAGCAAGGCATGATTTTTAAATTTGTGAAAAGAGGGGAAAGTTTTATTCATACGTTATGCGGAGGGGAATTACTCAATGATTTCGGCATAGATCCTAAACAAGTGCTAGGTAAGAGATTACATGATTTTTTACCGAAGCCTATTGCCGATCAAAAAGAACAATATTATCGGTATACATGGGAAACCGGGGAAACATTGTACTATGAGGGGAATATAAACGGGATTGATTATTTAGTCAGTTTACGTCCCATAAAAAAAGATGGCAAAGTGATTGAGGTTGTCGGCTCGGCGATTGATATTACAGAAAGGAAAATGATGGAGCAAGAGATGCTGCGGGCAAAAGAGGAGGCAGAAAGAGCCAATCAAGCAAAATCCAACTTAATTTCGCGCATGAGCCACGAAATTCGAACGCCATTGAACGGAGTGCTAGGGTTCGCCCAATTGTTGGAGATGGACCCTTCCTTAAACGGCCGGCAGCGGGAGTTTGTGCAAGAAATATTGGGAGGTGCCCGCCATTTATTAAATTTAATCAACGAAATGTTAGACTTGGCAAGGATCGAAACAGGAAGGCTGCCCTTAACTTATGATGTAGTCCATCCGGACGACATTATTAAAGAAAGCATTAAATTAGTCGAACCGTTAGCCAATAAGAAAAACATCGATATTCAAGCTCGATCGAGCTTTAGTGAACAAGTGTATTTATACACAGATGCGACGAGAGTGAGACAAGTGTTATTAAACTTGCTTGACAATGCCATTAAATACAATCGTGATGGCGGTACCGTCCTTATTGAAGGGAAATATGATCAGGAAAAAGTGGTTATACATGTAAAAGATAATGGGATAGGCATCCCGGATGAAGAACAAGAAAATATCTTTGAACCATTTTATCGCATAAAAGGCACTCATGTCGACGGCAATGGCATTGGGCTCGCTTTTGTCAAGCAGATTATCCGTCTTTTGGGCGGCACGATTGAGGTGAAAAGCAAGTTGGGCGTGGGAAGCGACTTTTCGTTCAGCCTTCCGGCTGTCAGTTATTTTCACGGCTGGCCGCATTCATCACGAAACAAACCGGTGAATCAGGAGAGGTTATTGAAGCTCGGAAACAAAAAAATTTTATACATCGAAGATCATATATCCAACTTGAAACTGTTGGAGCATATATTGAAGCCGTTTCCCAATCTTTTGTTAACGTTTGCCTGCAATGGCGGCGAAGGCTTGCAAAAGGCTATCAGTGGCTGGTTTGATTTGATTCTCATCGATATTCATCTCCCAGATATAAGCGGATATACGGTGTTGGAAATGTTGCAAAGCGATGAACGAACAAAGCATATTCCGATGATTGCGCTCAGTGCCAATGCGGTACCAAAAGAGATTGAAAGGGCTTTAAAAGCAGGATTTACGGATTACATGACAAAACCGTTGGAGGTAAACGTGTTTCTTGAAAAACTAATAAAAATATGGGAGGAAAAGCGCCCTCATAAGTAAGGGGCGTTTTTGCATTTTATGACAAGAAATAACAGAAACGAGAGTTGAACATGTCGTAAAAAGTCGAAAAAAAGGTCTAATATGTCCTTTTATGTGTTGATAAGGGCTGTATAGATGCTTGATGTGCGTGAACGAAGTTAGACAGATGCATGGAAAAAGGTTATATTGAAAGCTAAACGAAAGGTATTAGGCGAATTTTCATGTTCGTCGACTAGTATGATGCAGGGCGAATATCCTATGAAAGGATAGTGAAAGTGTGACTTTAGTCTCCATCCGAAAAATGATCGACAAACAACAGTTTGAACATGTGTACCAGCCGCTGTGGGACTTGTTTAACTGGAGCATCTTTGGATATGAATCGCTGTTGCGGGTAAACGGGATCAATAACGTTGAGCATCTCTTTCAAAAGGCTCGGGAGGAAGGATGTTTATACGAACTGGATCGCGTACTGCTGGAAAGTTCCATCTTTCAGTTTCCTTTTTTGGAGAATAAGGGAAGGCTGCTTTTTTTAAACTCATATTTCGCAACCTTTGCATAATATACAAAAAAACAACCCGGATATTCGCATAAAAATAATTTTTTATACAAAAATTGTAAAATAATTAATTTTTATTCGGTCAAATCGGGCTTATTTCGAATTTTTATTCAGGGTGCGAAATGTGAGTTTAAATGTATATCCCTCCACTATTTTGCATCATGAATTTAAACCGTTTTTGAAAAGAGTAGTTGAACGCTTTCCGTATATTGAAAACCGAATTGTGTTCGAATTGAACGAGACAAAAGAAGAAGAGGGTATATGGAAGGATGGAGAGTTAAAAGCAGCTATAGAGTTGATGAGAGGGTATGGTTTTTACATTGCTATTGACGATGTTGGCAAAGGGGCATCGACCTTGCAAAAAATTATTGAATTGCAGCCTGATTATGTGAAGTTGGATCGGTACTTTGCTCAAGGGCTGGCAGCCAATGAAGAAAAACAAAAAATGGTCAGTTTGTTGGCAAGCTACTGCGGCCGCAAAATGGTGCTCGTTTTAGAGGGAATTGAGGAAGAAGTGGATCTCGCCCAAGCGAAGCTTTTGAGAGTGCCGGCAGCGCAAGGGTATCTTTTAGGAAAACCGGGTAAGTTAACATAAGCGAAAGATCAATACTGGCAGGTGTATAAACATACTTAATACGTGCAATTGCGGTTTCGGCGACACACCGTTATGGATCGAGGTTGGAGTGCGGAAAAAATAAAGCCGTTTTTGGTTTATGCAGCAATCCGAACGGGCATGGCCATGACTACCGGCTTGACGTGACGGTGAAAGGACCTGTCAACCTGCTTGCTGGCATCACCGTGAACATGAAGGTGGATAGTGGCGAAACTTTTTAAATTAAAAAGCTTCTTTCGTCATTCCTAATGAAGAAACCGTTCCGGGTCGTCTGCCGGATGGCTGGTTTTGTCCGTGTACAACGGGGCCACCCAATCGTGAATGACGGAAAAATCCACGGCTTCGTTGATTTGGCGCAGAATATGGCTTTTGAGTGCATTAGGAAAAATAGTTGTTGCCAAGGGGGAGCGGCGATGGGGCAAACGATCATTTCGAAAGGAAAAAACATCGATGAGGCCATTCACGTCGGCTTGGCGATTTTGCAAAGCAAACGCGAAGAGGTGCATGTTGAAATCATCCAAAAGGAAACTAGAAGAATTTGGTTTATCGGTTCCCAACCAGCCATTGTCAAACTAACGAAGATAGAAAGGCAAACGGAATCATCAGGCGCTGTCAAAGAAGAGAAATTTGGTTCAACAAATGCGAATGAGGCGCAGATCAAAGCAACAGAAGATCATTTGAGTGGAAAAGCATGGGTGCGAGGAGGGAAAATTTTTTATCGTTCGTCGCCGTTATGCTATCCTACTATTACTGTAGGGCAAGGTGTTCTTCTGTTAAAAAATGGACATCCAGTGGCTGGAACGACGGTTGTCACTGAAGGTGACCAATTAGAAATACAAACTACAGAGGAAACGGTCGAAACGAAATGGGATATTGTCCTTGATGAAGACAAGTTGCACGCCATTTTGCACATAGAGCCGGGGATGAAAAAGCGGTTTCGAATTAAAGATGCCTCCCCTGATTACCATATTGAGTTAAAAGCCGAACAGCATATTGAAATACAAAATACACTTGAGTACAAGTCAGTTTTGCAAAAACTAAAATCGCTGAATATTGTTCAAGGATTTGATTTTACCGCGATGGCTGAAGCAGCGAAGGCGACAAAACCGGGCGATTTTGTCATCGCTAGAGGGGTGAAACCGCAGCAAGGAAAAAACGGTTGGGTGGAGTTAACGGTCAATTTGGACAGTAAACAGGCGGGGCCGAAACTTCGGGAAGACGGCACCGTTGATTTCCGTGAAGTAAACAATATTCCTTCCGTTCATCCGGGACAAGTCATCGCGATCGTTCATCCTCCGATCCCGGGCGTTCCGGGCGTGACGGTGACGAATGAGCCGATTCTGCCTAAACCTGTTCACCCGGTGGCTGTCCATTTAGGAAAAGGTGTAACAGCAATTGAAAATGGGACGAAAATTGTAGCGTTGGCTAGCGGGCGGCCGGTTTTTCGGCAACAAGGACTCGATGTGCATATATTTATGATGGACAAGCTTACTCATCAAGGCGACGTCGATTTGAGTTCAGGCAATATTCGGTTTCATGGCGACGTCGACATTACCGGCAGCGTCGAAGACGGGATGAGCGTCGAGGCGGAGGGCAATATTACGATATTCCAAAATGTCACTCGAGCGACGATTACGTCAAAACAAGCTGTCTTTATCAGACAAAATGTCATTGGAAGCATCATCTCGGCGGGAACAGGCCATATACTGGCTTCCGAGCTCGCACATTTGTTAATGACAATTGAAGAATATATTGAAAGAATGATTTCCTCTATAAAACAGTTAGTAAGTTCTCCAGCGTTTAAAAGGATAGATTGGAAACAGAACGGACTGTTCCCGTTGATTAAGCTTTTAATGGATCATAAATTCCGCTCTTTGGCTGTGACAGGACAAAAGTATATCGAAACGGTCAGGAAAAGCGGCCGCCAGCAGCTTCACCCGGTTTGGCTCGATTTGGCCGAGCGGTTTCAACTCTGTTTTTTCTCGAGCATCCCGAACGAGCTCCATTCCCTTGAACAGCTCGCCAAGCTGCTTGAGGACATAAAGGCAACAACGAAACAATATGCGGACACAAATGACGGAGACAGTTATATCGAGATGGCCTACGCGTTGAATAGCACGATCTACTGCAGCGGCGATATAACCGTTTTTGGCCAAGGGTGCTATAACTGCACCATTCATTCCAATGGTTTTCTAGATATAAAAGGGACCATGCGCGGGGGTCGCGCTTACGCCCGAAAAGGAGCGTTGATTCAAGAAGCCGGTTCGGATTCCGGAGTGGTTACACGCATCGTAGTGCCGCATGGCCAAACGGTGAAATTCGGTGTCGTAAAAGAAGGGACGATTGTCCAAATTGGAAAAACATCCTATACGTTTCAAAAAGAACACCGCCAAATTGAGGTCGTGTTAGATGAGAACGGTCAAATCATTTTGGACGAAAAAAGTTGAGGGGGATATAAATGTTCTGTTAATCGAGAGATCACTAGTTGGAATAGGAGGATAGAAAGAAGGGAAGGAAGCAATGAATGATTTAAAAATCGTGATTGCTGATGATGATGCGTCTTCAAGAACGATTTTGCGGCATTTTATCCATTTATTCCCCAATTACGACGTTGTGGCTGAGGCGACAAGCGGAGAGGAGTTTTTGCAGCTTGTCCTCCAAGAACAGCCGGATATTGTATTGGTCGATATCAATATGCCTGGGCTCGATGGCATGGAGGCGGTCAAAATATGCAGGCAGCTTTTGCCTGCCCTCCAGGTGATTTTTATTACTGGATACGATGAATTTGCCGTAGAGGCTTTTGAAGTGTCCGCTACGGATTATATCGTGAAACCGATTGAGCGAACGCGTCTCTTTTATGCGTTGGAAAAGGCCCGCAAACTGATTGAAATGGCTAAGCAATGCGCCGCTGTAAAAGCGAAACAGCCGAGCAAAAGGCTTGGAATCCGATCGAAAAACTCTATTGTTTTGTTGCCGATGGAAGATATTTTATTCGTGGAAAAGGAAAGCAGAAAAACGGTCATTCACACGGCAAATGAGCAATATGAAACAACGGAGACGCTGAACGAAATTGAAAGGGAGCTGGACAATTGTTTTTTTAAGACTCACCGATCTTATATTATCAATTTGAAAAAAATAGTAAAAATTACGCAAGTTGGCGAAACGTATTTGGCTCATTTTTTCGATAGTGAGAAAGTCGCATATATTTCGAAACTGAAATTTCATGAAGTGCAGAGAAGAATTTTCGATATGAATAATTAGGTGAGTTTTTCAGCAGAAAGCAGAGAGCAGCATGGAATTGCTGAAAGACAGCGCTGGGCACCCTACAATCAGCATAGGAATCGTTGTTTGCCCATCGGATGGAAACACCTCGAAAAAGTTGAGCCTCCACGCCGACCAGGTCTTTATGAGGCAAAGGGTGAGCGCAACAGTTATAAGTTTTACGGCCGGAATGTTCGAAAACTGTCAAGTAGACTCTGTATGATCTGCAGGTGTTAGCAAAGAACATCAATGCCAAAAATGAAGGATGTCCTCAAAAAAAAGCGGGACATCCTTCTTTTATCGCGAAATATATGTCAGCACTACTTACTGAGAAACCCTCTCCCCTTGAAACAAAAGGTGAGAGAGGAGAAAGTTCGGAGCGGGACAGCCTGTTAAGCCAGTCTCGAGAAGAGATCAAATAAGCCCCGACCATCTCGCCAGCTGTGCGGTCGTAAAGGTGACCGCAATGGCAATCGCTGTCGGCAAGGCAAAGGCGACGAACGTCCATTTCGCGCTTTTCGTTTCTTTGTAAATGTTGACGAGCGTCGTGCCGCATGGGTAGTGAAGCAGGGAAAACAGCATCATATTGAGGGCGGTGAGCCACGTCCAGCCGTGGTCGAGCAAAATTCGTTTTAGAGAATGCAGGCCATCGACTTCAGTGAGCGCCCCCGCGGATAAATAGCCCATCAGCAAAATCGGCACGACAATTTCATTGGCTGGCAAGCCTAAAATGAACGCCATCAAAATGTAGCCATCCAATCCCAATGCTTTGGCAAATGGGTCAAGCCAGTCGGCTAAATACGCCAGCACGGTCGTATCTCCCACGTGAAGGTTGCCGAGCACCCATGTCAGAATGCCGGCCGGCGCCGCAACCGTTACCGCCCGTTTCAGCACATAGAGTGATTTGTCGAGGGTGGCCCGGATGATCGTGTCCATGATTTTCGGGCGTCGGTACGGCGGCAGCTCCAGAGTGTAATGGGTCGGAATGCCGCGCAAGGCCGTCTTGGATAAGACCCATGAAACGGTCAACGTGACGATGATGCCAAACAACACCATGGCGACGACCACACCCGCCGTAACGAACGTTTTCCATCCGCCTGTATAGCCGGCTGCCATAAATAAGGAAGAAAGCAGGATCAGCGTCGGCCAGCGTCCATTGCAGGGGACGAAGTTGTTGGTCAAAATGGCCAGCATTCGTTCGCGCGGTGATTCGATAATGCGCGTCGACATGATGGCCGCCGCGTTGCAGCCGAAGCCCATGGCCATCGTCAGTGATTGTTTGCCGTGTGCCCCCGCTTTTTTAAACAAGCGATCCATGTTAAAGGCGACACGCGGCAAGTAGCCGTAATTTTCGAGCAAAGCGAATACGGGAAAGAAAATCGCCATCGGCGGCAGCATTACGCTGACGACCCAAGCCGTGCCGCGGTATAGGCCAAGTACAATGAGGCCGTGCAGCCAGTCGGGGGCGTGAATCGCTTGAAAGGCCATGGTGAGATACGTTTCGATTGTCCCGAACAAGCGGGCGAGCGAATCGGAAAATACGTTGGCGCCGGCGATGGTCACGTAAAGGACAGCGGCGAGCAGCGCCAGCATAATTGGAAATCCCCACCGCTTCGATGTGACGATCCGGTCAATCTGTTCCGTTCGATCACGTTTCACGCTGTTTGTATGGGTGACACATTCCCGATAAAGCTCGGCCGATGTTTGAAAGATGGCGGCAACGATTTGCTCGCGCACATTGTCCGGCGCCAATGATTTCGCTTCTGTCATTAAGCGGTCAAATCGATTTGATGGATCCGCAGCAGGCATACGCGTTCCCCTCCTTGATCAATGGTTGCGGCGGCTGTTTCAGCGCTTGAAGCAGCGATGTATCGCCGTCAAGGAGACGAAGAGCAATCCAGCGAGCAGGATACGTGTCTCCCATCACTTCTTTAACGAGTGGAAGAAGTTTGGCAATGCCTCGTTCGATTTCCGGACTGTACCGGATGGAAAGCGGGTTGGTGTTGATGCGGCCATGCGCCATGGCATCCACCGTATCAAGCAGTGCATCGATTCCTTCCCGGTTGCGGGCCGAGATCGGCACGACCGGCACGCCGAGTCGGGTTGCTAATTTTTTTGTATTGATCAGGATGCCTCTCTTTTTGGCTTCATCCATCAAATTGATGGCGATAATGACGCGGTCGGTCATTTCCAATACTTGAAGCGCCAGATTTAGGTTGCGCTCTAATGCCGTAGCGTCGACCACAACGACCGTGACGTCAGGACGTTGAAACAGGAGAAAATCGCGCGCCACCTCTTCATCGGCTGAATTGGAATAGAGCGAATACGTTCCCGGCAAGTCGACGATCCGGTACAATGTGCCGCGGTGGCGGCATTCTCCTTCGGCATGAGTGACCGTTTTCCCGGGCCAGTTGCCGGTATGTTGGCGCAGGCCCGTTAAGACGTTGAACAACGTGCTTTTGCCGGTGTTTGGATTTCCCATTAAGGCAATCGTATACGTCATATCAGTCATGGCTGATCTTCTCCCCGTAAATATAGTCACTTTCTTCTTTCCTTAATGCGATCGTCGTTCCACAAACGCGATAGGCGGTCGGGTCGCCAAGCGGGCTTCTTTGTCCAACCTTCACTTCCCCGCCGGGCACAAATCCCAAATCAAGCAACCGCCTTTTTAACATAGGATCAGGAACATCAACCTTTTCGATGCGAAATCGATCGCCCGGTTTCATATCGGAGAGGCGGCAACGTTTTCCTTGTGCCATAAAAGTTTCCCTCCGGTTAATATTTTTTATAAAAGACATTTTTTTTACTTAGACCAACTTTTGTGTTTATCATATTCCAGTCGCCTCGCTGTTGTCAACAAATTTGTTTCATCTTTTTCTGACAGAGTTGTCGAACCAACAACTATTCAAAACAGTAGGAAATCATGTTATTATATGAATAGTCTGAACAAACTATCGGCAGAAAGGCGGTGACGGCGTCCATTGACGCACGATGAAATGAAAGCGATTACGGAAGGGACGATTCTTTGGCAGCCGACGGAGGAACAAATCAAGAGCTCCAACCTTCATCGATATATGGATTGGTTGAGAGAACATAAAGGGCTCTCCTTCTCTTCATACCGCGAGCTGTGGACATGGTCGGTCGAGGAGCTTGAGTCATTTTGGGAAACCGTTTGGGAATATTGCGGTGTTCAGGCGGCAACGCCGTATGAGTGTGTGCTGCGGGAGCGGAAGATGCCAGGGGCGGAGTGGTTTCCAGGCGCTACGCTCAACTATGCGAAACATATTTTCCGGCATGCGCGCGCCGACCGCCCGGCCATCATTTTTCGTTCGGAACGCGTGCCGTACCGGGAAGTGTCATGGCAGGAGCTGACCGAAAAAACGGCGGCGATCGCCAAAGCATTGCGAGCGATGGGAGTGAAGCGCGGCGACCGCGTCGTCGCCTATATGCCGAACATTCCCGAGACGGTGATGGCGTTTTTGGCGTGCGCCTCGATCGGCGCCATTTGGTCAAGCTGCTCGCCGGATTTTGGCGCCGGCAGCGTCATTGACCGGTTCGCGCAAATCGAGCCGACTGTCTTGTTTGCGGTCGATGGCTGCCAATACAACGGCAAAGAGTTTGACAAAATGCCGGTCGTATCCGAATTGCGCGCCAAATTGCCGTCATTGAAAAAGACAGTGCTGCTTCCGTATTGGCGCGGGCAGATGGAAGCACCGGATGAGGGCGTCGTGCTGTGGGATGATGTCGTGGCGGACAAGGCGGAGCTCGTCTATGAAGACGTTCCGTTTAGCCATCCGCTTTGGATTTTGTATTCTTCGGGAACGACCGGTTTGCCGAAACCGATCGTCCAAGGGCATGGCGGCATTTTGCTTGAACATTTGAAAGCATTGACTATTTCGGAAAACTTGACGAAAGACAGCACGTTTTTCTGGTTTACGACGACCGGATGGATGATGTGGAACTTTTTGATCGGCGGACTGCTGGCCGGGTCGGCCATCGTGCTCTATGACGGCAGCCCGACGTATCCAGACGGCAACGTCCTATGGGATTTGGCCGAAAAGGCGGGCATCACCCATTTTGGCACAAGCGCGGCATTTATTAACGTCTGCATGAAGCTCGGCCTGAAGCCAAAAGAGCAATATGACTTGTCAAAGCTGAAGGCCGTGCTCTCGACCGGTTCGCCGCTTACGGTCGAAGGGTTCGCATGGGTGTATGAAAACGTCAAGGACGATATTTGTCTAGCGTCATGCAGCGGGGGAACGGATGTGTGCACCGCGTTTGTCGTCGGCTCCCCCATTTTGCCGGTGCGCGCCGGCGTCCTCTCGTGCCGCGCGTTGGGCGCGGATGTGCAGGCATTTGACGAAAACGGTCGGCCGCTTGTCAATGAAGTCGGTGAACTTGTCATCACAAAACCAATGCCGTCGATGCCGCTCTTTTTCTGGAACGATCCAGACGGCGAACGGTACCGGAACAGCTATTTTGATACGTACCCAGGCGTTTGGAAGCACGGCGACTGGATTAAAATTGACGAACAAGGGGGATGCGTCATTTACGGACGCTCCGACTCGACGATCAACCGCGCCGGCGTCCGCATGGGCACGAGCGAAATTTACCGTGCGGTCGAAGCGGTCGACGGGGTGTTCGAAAGCCTCATTGTCGATTTGGAAATGATGGGCAAGCAATCGTTTATGCCGCTGTTTGTCGTCCTCAAGCCGGGCGCAGTGCTCGATGACGAGCTGAAAGAACGCATCCGCCAATCGATTCGGCAACACGTCTCGCCGCGCTTTGTTCCAGATGAAATTTACGAGGTGAAGCAAATTCCGAAAACGCTAAACGGCAAGAAAATGGAGATTCCGATCCGGAAACTGCTCTTAGGCTTCCCGCTCGAAAAGGCAGTCAACCCGGGCTCAATGGCCAATCCAGAGGCGCTCGACTTTTTCCTCGAGCTGGCGAAGACGCTGGCGGCAAAGACGCAGACAAGCTGAAATGCGAAAGGTTGTTATTAAGTGACGACGCTTAATAACAACCTTTCTATGTATTAGTGATTATAAGTAAAGGAGTCGGGGGCATGGAAGAAAGCAAGCGGACTAGGCTAGTTTGGAAATCCATCGGTGATTGAGGAGCGGACGATGGTGAAAGGGGTGTTGGGCCGATGAGACGAGACCGTGTCCGTTTTCATGATGAGAAAGTCCGGAAGATCCGTTTAGGAGAACCTTCCGGGCTTCATTTGCGGCGAAGATGATTCGGAGTTTTAGTATGACGTAAGCAGGGGAATGTTGTTTGATGATGGCTATGTTCACACAGGATATGGAACAAGCGTTAAACGTCGAAGAGATCAAGGAAATGGAGCGGACTGACGTCTAGTACATATTGAGCGCCGTTTTGACGCGCTTGATCTCCTTTTTGTTTTCAAACAGCTCTTCGACCAAAATTTTTTGGCCGTTGGCGACATCGGTGAGCCGTTTGTCCATGTCGGCCACTTGCTGGCTTAATTGGTTGAGTTGTTCATTGGTTTGCTGTGCTTGTTTGGCGAGCTGCTCGACTTGCTCATGGGTTTGCTGTACTTGATGGTTGAGTTGCTGCACTTGGTTGTGAAGCTGCTGTACCTGTTCGCCAAGTTGTTCGACTTGCTCGTTCGTTTGTTGCACCTGTTGGCTAAGTTGTTGTACTTGTCTATTTGTTTGTTGCAGCTGCTCGGCAAGTTCTTTAATCGCTTGCCAAATCATTTCATTTGAGATCGCTCCCATTCGACAATCCCCTTTCTGGTTCGATTCTCCTTCTATTATACATGACGAAAGAAAGAGATGATAGAAGAAAGATGACGAAACGTTTTTCTTTGCGGCGCGTCCTTCGAATGTGATATAACAAAAGAATGTCAGTAGTATGCACATACTGGAGGATGAACATGGTGATCCGTGTCAGCCATTTGCATAAATCGTTCCGCGTCCATCGCCGCGAAGCGGGATGGCTTGAGGCGGCGCGCAGTTTATGGCGGCGCGACTACCGCGTCATTGAGGCGGTGAAGGACGTTTCGTTTACGATTGAAAAAGGGGAGATTGTCGGCTTTTTAGGCCCAAACGGGGCGGGGAAAACGACGACGATGAAAATGCTTGCCGGCCTCTTGCATCCGACATCAGGAGAGATCACGGTCGGCGGCTTTGTGCCGTTTGAGCAAAAGCCGGAGTTTAAAAAAATGATGAGCTTAGTGATGGGACAAAAAAGCCAGCTCATTTGGGACATTCCGCCGATGGAGACGTTTTTGGTCAATAAAGCGATTTATGACATCGACGATCGGTCGTTCCGCCAGACGCTCGAGGAGCTTGTTGAGCTATTGGATTTGGCGCCGCTGTTGGACAAGCCGACGCGCAGTCTGTCGCTCGGGCAGCGGATGCGCTGCGAGCTGGCGGCGGCGCTTTTGCATCGGCCGCAAGTGTTGTTTTTGGATGAGCCGACGATCGGGCTTGACGTTCATACGCAAGAAAACGTGCGTCGCTTTATCGTTGACTACAATCGGGAGCACGAGACGACGATTTTGTTGACATCGCATTACATGGGTGATGTCGCAGCGCTTTGCGACCGGGTGATGATCATTAACTACGGGCGATTGATTTACGACGGGGAACTGTCAGTGCTGACGGAGAAGCTGGCGCCGTACAAGCGGTTGGAAGTCCGGTTTTCACGGGTTCCAGACATGGATTGGGGAGAGTATGGCGAAGTGGCGGAAATCGAAGAAGGAACAGTCGTATTGCGGGTGGCGCGCGAGAAGGCGGCGGGGACAGCAGCGCGGTTATTAGAGCGGTTTGATGTCCGCGACATCAATATTGAAGACCCGCCGCTTGAGGAAGTGATTACGCGCGCGTTTCAGGAGGAGCGTGTATGATTCGCAAATATATTGCTTTGTTGCGGATGAAATACATCGAAATGCTCGCGTATCGTTTGGCGACGTTCGTCTGGATGACGGGCGCGATCACGCAGCCGCTGATCACGATGTTTGTCTGGATGAACATTCATCCGGAAGAGAGCGAATCGTTTGTTTTTTATTTTATGGCGGTCATTTTTGTCGAACGAATGACGAGCGCGTGGGATGTATGGGAGCTGGACCGCGAAATTCGCGAAGGGACGTTTTCGAATTGGTTGCTGCGGCCGCTTCACCCGATCCATTGGGCGATCGCGGAAAACATCGTTTACAAATGGTTGTTTGCTGTCATTTTAGTGCCTGTCTGGGTGGCGGCGGCGGTATTTTGGCCAGCGCTTCGCCCGCACATGACGGGAAGCCAAGTGGCGTTGTTTTTGACGGCGGTTGTGTTTGGCGCGGCGCTTCGGTTTTTGCTGAGCTACTCATGCGGGCTGCTCGCGTTTTGGGTGACAAAGGTGGCAGCTGTGTACGGCGTAATCGATGTTATTTCCTTGTTTTTGTCAGGACGGATCGCGCCGCTCGAGATGCTTCCGCCGGCGCTTCGCGAATGGAGCGAGTGGCTGCCGTTTCGCTATATGATCAGTTTTCCGATCGAAATCGCCACCGGGACGGCGGATGGAGGAGAGTTGGCGCGCGGCTTTGCAATCGCCGCTGGGTGGATGATGGCGCTGATTGGTGCTTTGCAATGGCTGTGGAAAGCGGGGATGAGAAAAAATCAGGCGGTAGGTGGATGAACATGCGGCGATACGGGCGGGTGTTCCGCGAGTTTTTCCGCGCTTGTTTGGTCGAGGAAATGGAATACCGGAGCGAATTTTTCGGCAATTTCATCGCCAGCTTTTTTGGCATCGCAATCGCTCTGTTGACCGTCCATATCTTTTTTTACCAGACGGACCGCTTAGGCGGCTGGACGTATGGGGAAGTGCTTGTGCTGCTCGGCGTCTTTAATACGCTGCGCGGATTCATCGATTTTGCGCTCCGCCCGAACATGCCAAGGCTGCTTGAGCATGTCAGGCGCGGCACGCTCGATTATATTTTGACGAAACCGGTCGACAGCATGTTTTACGTCAGCTTCCGCCACCTTGTCTTTTGGCGGCTTATCGATGTGGCGCTTGGCCTTGGCGTCATCGGCTACGGCTTGTATGTCGAACGCTACGTGCCATCGGCGGCGGACGTATGCATGTTTCTGATCGTGATGGTCGCTTCTCTTTTGCTTATTTATTCGCTATGGATGATGTTGATGACGACATCGTTTTGGGTTGTGCGCATCGACGATTTGTCGTTTATTTTTGATTCGTTTTTTGACACGGCCCGCTTTCCCGGCAGCATGTACCGCGGCGCGGTGCGGTTGGTGATTACCTACATCCTGCCGGCGGTGTTGATCACAAATACGCCGGCTTTGGCGCTGCTTGGAAAATGGCGTGTCCCGACAGCGCTTGCGGCTTTGGCTGCGGCCATTCTCTTTTTATGGCTGGCCCGTCGCTTTTGGCGGTTTGCCTTGCGCTTTTACACCGGGGCGGGCGGGTGAGGGAACGGCTCCCTAGACGGGGGCTTTTTTTCTTTGGTCATGGCTATTTGGCCAAGATATCGGCGGTGATCGGCAGTATATCGACGAGCATCATGCCGCTCGATTCGCTTCTGGCCGCCGTGAATGATGGGGAAGCGTTCCAGTGTTTATGACTCCAGCGTTCGGTTGACTGTTTCTTTCCTTGCATTGGCTCGGGATGCTCACCTTTCGCCGGCGACTCCCAGATCCATTTTTTTATATTGATGGTTGGATGGCGGAGAGAATGGACACAGAGAAGGGAGGATGATGGTTTCTTTGCTTTCATATCCGTTGACTTTTACGTCAACGTCAATTAAAATAAAATTCAGAATATTGATTCTAGAAAAGGGATGGCCATGCACTATTTCACCATTTCCGATTTGGCGCACGAGTTTGATGTGAGCACACGGACGATCCGCTATTATGAAGAACGCGGATTGCTCTCCCCGATTCGGACCGAGTCAGGGCAGCGGCTGTATACGAAAAAGGAGCGGGCGAAACTCAAGCTCATTTTGCGCGGCAAACGGTTCGGCTTTTCGCTTGACGAAATTCATGAGATGATTGCGCTGTTTGATGAGGATCGCACGGGGAAGAAACAGCTTGAAAAAACGGTGGAATACGGACGCCGAAAACTGAAGGAGGTGGACGAGAGGATTGAAGATTTGCTGCAGCTGAAGGCGGAGATGGAAGCGCTGCTTTCCGATTTTGAAAAACGGTTGTGTGAATGGGAGGAATCGGGTGGATGAACATTTCCGAATTGCTCGCCCGCAATGCGAGGAAATTTCCAGAGAAAACGGCGGTCATAGAAGGAGAATCAGCGCTGTCGTATGCCGAGGTCAACCGCATGGTCAATCGCTTGGCTTCGTCATTGGCTCGGCTTGCTGTCGGACGCGGTGAAGCATCCGCGGTTTGCTGAATACGACCTTTCTTTGGTCCGTTGTTGGATGTACGGCGGGGCGCCGCTGTCGCGCGAGGAAGTGCGGTTTGTCGCCGACTGCTTTGGTGCCGAGCGGATGATGTGTTTATACGGTTTGACCGAAGCCGGCCCGAACGGCACGTACTTGGCGCCTGAGGAGCATGCGGAGAAAGCGGGAAGCGTCGGCCGCTATGCCGCCCTCCATTGCGAAGTGGCGATTGTGGACGAAAACGGACAGGAAGTCGCGCCCGGCGAGGTCGGGGAGATCGTGCTGCGCGGCGAGAGCGTGATGAAAGGATATTACAAAGACGAGGAAAAAACGAATGAAGCGATCAAAAATGGATGGCTATACACCGGCGATTTGGCGCGCCGCGACGAAGACGGCTACATTTGGATCGTCGACCGGAAGAAGGACGTCATTATTTCCGGCGGTGTGAATATTTACCCGAAAGAAGTGGAAGATGTGCTGCGAACGCATCCGGCGATCGCGGACGTCGCCGTCATCGGCGTGCCGCATCCGGAGTGGGGCGAAACGGCAAAAGCATTTGTCGTGCTGAGCGTGCCGCTTGAACCGCTCGCGGAGGAGTGTAAGCGCTTCCTATCCGACAAGCTTGCTGGTTACAGACCTGCGAGCGAGAAAGCCCGCTCCTTTAGGGGTGGGATGAAAGCGAGCCGTTTTCTTATATGGAATGATTCTAAAAAAAAACGGTATCCTATCATCGTCGCCAGGAGGTGAATTCATGCCGACGATCACACTAAGGCTGGAACTGCACAAACCAACGAAAGTCAAACAAGACATGTATGAACGGATGACAGAAGTGAATACAGCGTTTGCGAATTGGCTGTTGGATCATCCTAAACTGAATCAAGCGACGAGCAAAATTTTTAAAGAGTTTTCGTCGCAACGGTTTCCTTCTGCCGTCGTGAATCAAACGATTCGAGAAGTGAAGTCTCAAAAGAAAAACCAGAAAACAAAGAAGTTTCGAACATTATGGTGTTGCTTTAACAATCAAAACGTAAAGGTGGAAAAGAAGGGAGAGTTCTACACGGTTTCATTCCCCACACTGGAGAAGCGAATTGGCGTGCCGGTGGTCACGCGTCCCTATCAAGAAGCATGGCTGAATCGGCTGCTTAATGGAACCGCCAAACAAGGGGCAGCCAAGCTCTACAAAAAGAGAAAGAAATGGTGCTTGGCTGTTGCGATCACATTTGAAGTCCAACAACGGGAAGAAACCAAGGTAATGGGCGTTGATTTGGGACTTCGTTATATCGCCGTTGCCAGCGTAGGAACGAAATCGTTGTTTTTCAAGGGCAGCCAATGCGCTTTCATTCGCAGGCGATATGCGGCTTTGCGGCGAAAGTTAGGCAAAGCCAAGAAGCTCCATATGATTCGCAAAATCGGCCGTAAAGAGTCCCGCTGGATGAAGGATAGGAACCATAAAATCAGCCGTCAAATCGTCCGTTTTGCCCTCGCCAACGGTGTTGGCGTGATTCGGATGGAAGAGTTGACGGGGATTCGAAAGCGGGCAACATCGGCAAAAGAAGCAGGACGAAGTCTCCATTCCTGGGCGTTTCATCAATTGCAAACGATGATTGCCTATAAAGCGGAAATGGCGGGCATTCGGGTGGAGTGGGTGAAGCCGACCTATACAAGCCAAACATGCCGATGCGGGCATCGGGAGAAAGCGAACCGAAACGGCATCCACTTCCAATGCAAAAAATGCGGATATGCGATTCATGCCGACTTGAATGGCGCGATCAACATCGCCAAAGCGATTTCGGGCTTCGCCGCCTAACCTAGCGCACTGGTCACAGGTGCGCCGCCCATTGGGGTACAGGCTAACCCGATGGGACGGGGTGATGACACACCCCCGAACTTGGGCGTTGTCCGAACCAGAAATGGATGAGGACGCGAACGACCCAAGAATCCCACGCCCTTTAGGCGTGTGGAGTGTCAATGCCCGGTGACGCTGACGATGGCGACCGCCTATGTGCTCGAGCATTTCGCCGATGAAAAGCTGAAAGCGACGTATTTGCCCCATGTCATCTCCACTGGGGAAGTCGAGCTGTACGAAGGGGCGACGTTTTTAACCGAGCGCCAAGGCGGGTCGGACGTTGGCGCCAACGCGGTGCGTGCCGTGCCGTGCGGCGACCATTATAAACTATATGGGGAAAAATATTTTGCCAGCAATGCCGGCCGCTGCGGTGTAGCGCTCGTATTGGCGCGCATCGACGGGAGCGGCCCGGGGACGAAAGGGCTGAGCTTGTTTCTCGTCCCATGGCGCAAGGAGGATGGGACGTTAAACGGCATCTCGATTCGCCGCCTAAAAGATAAGTTAGGCGTGCGCGCCGTGCCGTCGGCCGAAGTCGTGTTTGACGGGACCGAGGCGTATGTGGTTGGTGATCCGCGAAAAGGCTTCTATTATATGATGGAAGCGCTCAATTTGTCGCGCGTCTGCAATGCGGTCGCCTCGGTCGGCATCATGAAGCGGGCGCTCGAGGAAGCGAAACAATACGCCGAACAGCGCACCGCTTTTGGCCATCAACTGACCGATTACCCGATGGTGCGCCATACGTTGGCTGACTTGACGGCGAGGCAGGAAGTGGAAACGAGCGCCTGCTTTGACATGATCGCCTTGTTTGACCGCGTGATGACTGCGCCGCATGAAGCGGGCGAGGCGGAGAAAGCATGGCTTAGGCTTCTGATCGCGCTCCTTAAGATGCGCACCGCTGAAGAGGCGATCGCGTTCAGCCATGAGGCGATTGAAATGCATGGAGGCAACGGGTATATTGAAGATTTCGTCACGCCGCGCCTGTTGCGCGATGCGCAAGTGCTGACGGTTTGGGAGGGGACGGCGAACATTTTGGCGCTCGAGGTGCTGCGTTTGATGCGCAAATATCGCATCCACGAACGGTTTGCCGCCGAGATGCAGGAGCGCCTTGAGCATTTGGCAGCTGACGTGAAGCCGCTCGCCCGCCCGGTCGAAGAAGGGCTTAAGGAATGGGGGGCAGCACTGGCGCGTCTTAACGGCCAGGCGGAAGAGGTCCAGACGTTCCATGCGAAAGCGATCGCCAATCGGATGTGCGATCTGTATTTGAGCGTCATCGCTTTGGAACGCGGGCAAGAAAACGAACGGAATAGGCTGATCGCTGAGCTGTTTTTGCGCCATGTTTGGGAGCGCGGGCTCGTTGATGAACGCATGACGTCGGTGCGTGAGTTTGACTTGATCGTCAGATGTAAAGGAGCGTCTGCGCCGCTTGCGCATTCGTAAGTTGGCGGTATGGCAGATTGTGTTTCAAGCGGGCCATTGGCGGAAGAGATGTTCGTTCTTTTGCGGACATCTCTTTTTTGTTTGCCAAATGACCAATTGCACAAGTAGGATGAAAGAAAGGGAAAAAGCAAGAAGGGGGAAATGCGCATGGAATTGGTGCGCACGCCGCGCCGGACAAAACGGCGCGTTTGGATTTCTGCGGCCATTGGCGTTGTCATTTTGGGGTTGCTCGCTTGCGTCGGTTTGTCCGTTTATGTCGGCTGGCAGCTGACGCATAAACCGCGCGAGCCGATTGCCGTGACGCCGAAAGACTATGGCATGGCGTATGAAAGTGCGACATTCACAAGCAAAGATGGGAAAACGGCGCTCGAAGGCTGGATCATTCCGCCTAAAGGAGAGGCGAAGATGACGGTCATTTTTGCCCATGGGTACGCCGGCAACCGGATTCAGAAAAACGTGCCGTTTTTGCCGCTCGCCAAGCGGCTCGTGTCTGAAGGGTACCGTGTCATTTTGTTCGATTTCCGTGCGAGCGGTGAATCGGAAGGGGACATGATTACGATCGGCGTCAAAGAGAAGGACGACTTGCTCGGCGTCATTGATTACGCGAAACGTCATTACCGCGAGCCGATCGCCTTATACGGCATTTCCATGGGAGCGGCAACGTCGATCTTGGCGGCGGCAGAGGACGGCGATGTTCGCGGGGTGATTGCGGACAGCCCGTTTAGCGATCTTGAATCGTATTTGCGCGCCAACATGCCGGTTTGGACGCATTTGCCGGATGTACCGTTTACGTATTTGATTTTGGCCATCATCCCAGCGCTTGCCGACTTGGATTTGAGCGTATCTTCTCCCATCCATGCGGTCGATCGTGTCGCGCCAAGGCCGATTTTGTTCATCCACAGCAAAGACGACCATTCGATTCCGTATGAGGAAAGCGTAAAACTGTACAAAACCCATCCGGATGCGTTTCAACTATGGCTGACGGACAAAGCGGATCATGTCAAAAGTTTCTCGTTGTATGGCGACCAATACGTGAGCCGCATGCTTTCTTTTTTACAGTCGCTTGAGTGACAGAGGCTAGAAAAAATTGATTTGATCGTGTACAGCACAACAAAAGCCATATATAATGAAAAATAGTGGAACGGCTTCGGCGGTTCCTTCTTTTTTGTGCCGTTAAGGAGATGAGATGAAAACAGGAGGGGCAGCGTCCGGCCATGGACAAATATAAGGAGCATTTTTGGCGCAATATTCGCGCCAAATTGGAACAATGGGAGCGGGCGGAAACGATTACGTATGAAGAGGTGTATCGGTTCTTCCATAACATTGCGGGGACGGCAGCGGTTATCGGCATGGAAGAGCTGGGGAAAAAAGCGCGCCGCCTCATGAAGCGGCTTGAAGAGGAAAGCGGAAACGTATGGACGTCCGCTGCATTGAAGGAGCATGTTTATGAACTGATGCATTGGTATTACGATGAGACGTATCGCGACATTCCGCCCCATTTTTCGCTTTCGAAAGCGGAGGTCGAGGAAGCGCCATTGATGTTGATGATTGACGACGATCCGCTTTTTCTTATGTTTATGAAAGAGCAAATGGAAAAAGCAGGTTGGCATATTGTCACCGTCGCCCAACCGGAAAAGGCGATCGCGCAATTTTATGAGGTGAAGCCCGACTGTATTGTCATCGATGTCCACATAAGGGGAACGGACGGGTTGACTGTCCTTAAAGAATTGAAAGCGGCGCTTGGCCAACAATTTGTACCAACCGTCATCATCAGCGCCGATGATCGTGAAGAGGTGCGCCTGCAAAGTTATGCGTTGGGCGCTGACGATTTTATGGTCAAACCGTTTTCTTTATCCGAATTTCTTATTCGCGTGAATCGGCTGCTGGAGCGAAAAAGGCAGTTGGAAGGTCTTTTGCTTGTCGACGAATTGACGCGATTATACAACCGCAAATATTTGCCCGAGGCCTATCGCCAGTTCGAAAACGAGCGGGAGCGGCTCGGGAAGCCGTATTGCATTGCATTGCTTGATCTTGATCATTTTAAAAAGATTAACGATCAGTACGGCCATCTAGTCGGAGATGAAGTGTTGCGTGAATTTGCGGCGCTTCTTCGGAACGGAACACGGCCCAATGACTTGGCGTTTCGTTTCGGCGGTGAGGAATTCCTTCTCTTTTTGCCGAAAACGCCGCAACAAGACGCGATCGAAGTCATTGAGCGGCTTCGCGACCAATTTCGCTCCTGCTCTTTTTCCGGGGGGAACACGGTGTTCCATTGCACCTTTTCTTGTGGAATTGTGGAAGTGAACGCAGGAGGCGCGGCGCTTGATGATTGGCTCGAGCAGGCGGATGCGGCGATGTATGCGGCCAAAAACGGTGGTCGTGATCGGACGGTGGCTGCTGAAAAGCTCGGCGGCAGACAACAGCGAAAAACCATGAAAATGGCGGTCGTTGACGATGATGTGATTGTTCGCACGATTGTGGCAGATCTTCTTGAACACATTGCCCGGGATCGAAAAGAACGGTGTGAAGTGCGGGCATTTGCGGATGGGCTGTCGTTTGTCGAGTCATCGTGGCACGAGGACCGCTCGCCGTGCCTTGTCATTTTGGATGGAGTGATGCCCAAAATGGACGGGCTTGAGGTATTGCGCCGTCTTCGTAGCCGACGTGATGCCTCACGGTATAGAGTCATTATGTTGACCATGCGGCAAAGTGAAGAAGATATCGCGCGGGCGCTTCAGTTGGGAGCGGACGATTATATAACGAAGCCGTTTAAACGGCTTGAGCTCGAGGCGCGGGTCAGCCGATTGCTGAAACGGATGTAGAGTTGCGTCGACCGTTCTATGCTTTTATGGGATTCCCCCGTCGGGCATCGGGGAGAGCGGAAGAGGATTTTCCTTTGGCCGGCAAGGGGAGAAGCAGGCGGCGAACATGATGAAGCAGGGGGAGGAAGGACGATTGAAACAGATTTTGCTTGTTGAGGATGAAGATGTGTTGCGCATGTTGGCAGTCGATTTGTTGACCGATGAAGGGCATCAAGTGGACGATGCGGC
The DNA here is from genome assembly GCF_001908025.1 of Geobacillus proteiniphilus. Taxonomy (GTDB): domain Bacteria; phylum Bacillota; class Bacilli; order Bacillales; family Anoxybacillaceae; genus Geobacillus; species Geobacillus proteiniphilus. Next base: position 8,464 of record NZ_MQMG01000013.1, on the reverse strand, counting down.
GGACGGAGCAGAGGCGCTCGCGCAGCTGCGCGAACGCGATTATGATTTGGTGGTGCTGGATTATATGTTGCCGTTTTATAGCGGTGTCGAGGTGCTCGAACATGTTCGCCGTGACTGCCCCGGGAAACGTCCGAAAGTGATCATGCTGTCGGAGAAAACCCAGCCGGCCGACCGAGAGCGGGCGCTTTCAACCGGTGCGGATTTGTTTATCGAAAAACCGTATCACCCGTTGGATTTTGTGAAAAAAGTGAATGAGGTATTGAATGAAAGATGACAATGCGCTTTCGTCGCAACCTTGCATCCCGATTTGTATCGCTGATGGTTTTATGTACGATGTTGTTTATTCTCGGTTCGGCGTTGTTTGTGATGTACCAGCAGTCGCTCGTCCGTTCATTTGAGGCGGCGCAACAAAGGCTCGAGCAAAAGGAAATTCTCACCCGCCAGCTTGATCGGGCGTTTACGCAAGCGTTTTTTGATGTGCGCGGCTATTTTGCATTTGGACGTCCGTCGTTTAAAGAAAGCGTCTTTCAGCAACAAGAAATCGTGAAGCAAGTATTGCGGGAAATGGAGCCGTTGGCTTCTCATCCGGAAGATGAGCGGGTTCTTCGCGATGCCCGCGAGTTTTTCATCCGTTATTTCGAACAGCTTATGCCGAAAGCGATGGAGGCGTTTGAGCGCGGGCGGAAGTGGATCGGATGAAATCCGAGTTGGTCAGCACGGTCAGCCATGAATTGCGGACGCCGCTTGCGGGCATTCTCGGTTTGGCGGAGTTGCTGCTGAACAAACCGCTTGCGCCGGAACGGCAGCGAAAATATTTGACCGCCATTGGCCAAGAAGCGGAGCGGCTGACGGCTTTGATCAATGATTTTCTCGATGTGCAGCGCATGGAAGCCGGCCGGCAAACGTATCGTTGGGAGCCGGTGGATCTTGTTCCGATCATGGAAAAAGTCATCGATGCCGAAAAAATGGGGACGGATATTCATGCGTTTTCCGTCTTGATCGAGACAAAGCGGACGATGATCCGCGGCGACAGAGAGCGTTTGCGGCAGCTGTTTACGAACTTAGTTCATAATGCGGTGAAATATTCTCCAGACGGTGGAGCCGTTGTGATCCGGTTGTATGAACATAGCGGCTGCCTGTGCGTCGATGTGCAAGATGAAGGGCCTGGCATCCCGGCGGAAGCGTTGCCGCATATTTTCGAGAAGTTTTTCCGCGTTGATAACTCCGATCGCCGCCGCATCGGCGGAACAGGGCTCGGCTTGACGATCGTCAAAGAAATTGCGAAAGCGCACGGCGGTGAGGTAACCGTCGTTTCGGAAGAGAAAAAAGGAAGCACGTTTACGGTTCGGTTTCCTCTGGCGCCGGTGCCGCAAGAGGTGAACTGATGCTTCTTTTCATCAAGCGGCCGGATTTCCCTCTCGGCCGCTTTTTTTATAAACTGAGAAGGAAAGGATTTGGATCATCACTCAACTAGGAAGACTTACACTTTCATAAAGATGAGCGCACATGGGGAGAGCGTTGTTGACAGTTTGCTGGTAGAAGATGGTTTGCTTCCATCGAGCTAACGAGAAGAAGGGAGGAAGAGGCATGTGCGGGCGGTTTACATTAACTGTCGATTTGTTGGCGTTGCAGGAGCAGTTTCACTTCCGTTATCAAGGCCCGCTCGCGCCCCGGTTCAACATCGCCCCGAGCCAGGAGGTGTTGACGGTCATTGTGGAAGAAGGGGAGCGAATCGGCAAAATGATGCGCTGGGGGCTTGTGCCGTTTTGGGCAAAAGATGCCCGCATCGGCGCCAAGATGATCAACGCCCGGGCGGAAACAGTCGATGAAAAGGCGAGTTTTCGCCATGCGTTCAAGCGGCGGCGTTGTTTGATTTTAGCCGATGGATTTTTCGAATGGAAAAAGGAAGGAACGAAAAAAGTGCCGTACCGGTTTACCCTCAAAACGGGCGAGCCGTTTGCCTTTGCTGGACTGTGGGAGCGCTGGGACGGGCCGAGCGGGCCGCTTGAGACGTGCGCGATCGTCACGACGAGGGCGAACGAGCTCATCGCCCCCATCCACGATCGGATGCCGGTCATGTTGCCTCCCGAGCGGCATGACGACTGGCTTGATCCGCGTTTGGACGACAGCGAGTACTTGAAATCGTTATTGTCGCCGTATCCGAGCGGCGAGATGCGCATGTACGAAGTGGCGCCGCTGGTCAACTCGCCGAAAAACGACGTGATCGCCTGCATCAAGCCGGTCGACAGCCGGTCAATGGAGGGAACGTGATGCATCCTGTCATCTTATTTGATGGCGATTGCCTGTTTTGCCATGCGAGCGCGCACTGGATCGCCGCCCGCGACCGCCAGGCGGTGTTCCGCTTTGCGGCGCAACAGAGCATCGTTGGCCAAGCGTTGCTGGCAAAGCAGGAGATGTCAGCAGAAGACAGTGTCGTCCTCATCGAGAACGGGTGCTGTTATGTAAAATCTGACGCTGTCCTGCGCATCGGCCGGCGTCTAGCTTGGCCGTGGAATTGGCTGACAGCGGCTGGATTTCTCGTTCCACGGCTGTTGCGCGATCATATGTATGACGCGATTGCCAATCGTCGGCATCGTCTCGCTCCGAAGCGCGATCATTGTCAGCTGCCGCCGCTTGAGCTGCGATCCCGTTTTCTTGATGAATTGCCGCGGTGAAGAAGGAAAATACGCCCGTTTGTCGTATTGAAAAGGGAAAGAAACGAGGGAGGGGAAATGTGCATGACAAACGGAACAACACGGTGGCTTGATGAATGCACGCCTCGGGCGCTTGAGCGTTTTGCCGATGAATTGATCGCTATGGCCGAGCAAAGGGAGGATGAGGCTCGGCGCCGGTTTTACGAAGGGATGGCGGTGGCGGCGAAACTCATCGCGCTCCGTTGGGAAGGAAAATGTGCCTATATTGATGATCATTTGCTTGATAATGTATACGAGGCGTTGGCTGTCTTCTCATTGGAAAAACTTGAGGAAACGCTGGCCATGGAGGTAGAAGAGGCGCATGGCGGCGGCCGCTGCTCGTTTTGTCTCAAAGAAAAACCAAGGCTGGCCAAAGGTCCGCTGGCGGCGATTTGCGACGATTGCCTGCAGTTTGGGTTGCAAGTGATCGCCAAGCAGCCATAATCGAGGCGGCGGTCATCGTGAAGGCGATGGCCGTCGTTTTTCCGCATAGCGGATAAGCGGGTAGGACAAGGCGAGCAACACGGCGATAAAGGCGATGACGCCGCTCCAATGAAAATGCGCCCAGACGTAGCCGCCGGCTGTTCCGGCAAGGCTTGATCCTAAATAATAGAAAAGAAGATACAAGGACGACGCCTGCGCTTTATAGACGTGCGTCCGCTCGCCGATCCAGGCGCTGGCGATCGAATGGCAACCGAAAAAGCCGAACGTAAACAGCGCCAAGCCGGCGATTTTCACGAACACGGACGGGGCGAGCGTGGCGAGCGCCCCGAGCGCCGTCAAGGCGACCGACAGGCGCAGGGTGCGCGCATGGCCGTATATATCGGCTTGACGCCCCATATAGACAGAACTGAAGCTGCCAAACACATAAACGATAAACAAAAAGCCGAGCACGGATTGGCGGAATGAATACGGCGGCTCGCTCAGCAAAAAGCCGATGTAATTGTACATCGTCACAAACCCGCCCATAAACAAAAAACCAAGGACGATCAGCGCCGCAAGCGGCTTGTCGCGAAGGTGAACGGCGTACGCCCGCCATACCGTTTCGCTGCTCCGTCGTTTGGTCGCTTGTCTTGGGGCAGGTAGAAGGACGGTGAAGGCGAGGCAAAGCGCCAATGATAGAAGGCCGATGATGGCAAGCGCCGAACGCCAGGAAAAGAGATCGGTCAGTACGCCCGTCAATATCCGTCCAGCCATGCCGCCGATCGATGTGCCGCTAATATAGAGCCCCATCGCCTTGCCGATGCTTGCTGGGTGGAATTCTTCGGCGACATACGCCATCGCCAACGAAGGGATGCCGGCTGCCGTGATGCCAACGAGCGTGCGCGCCGCAAGCAGCATCGGAAAATTCGGGCTGAACGCCATCGCGATCGCCAACAGCGACGTCAGCCACATCGAGGCGATCATCACCCGTTTTTTGCCGATTCGGTCCGATAAGTTGGCAGCGATCAGCATCATGACGGCGAGCGTGCCGGTCGATGCTGATACGGTTAAACTCGCCGCCGCGGCAGAAATGTGAAACTGTTTGGCGAAAATCGGCAACAGCGGCTGGGGCGTATATAGGACGGCAAACGTCACAAAGCCGCCAAAAAAGAGCGATATGCTTGCTTTAAGGTATTTGTTGCTTCCTTTTTCGATGTGCGTCAATGTTGGTCGCCTCTTTTTTGACTTTTACGGGATTGCCTATTTCTACTATACTCCTTTTTTGCCTATATCGTCTACAGACAGTGATGATTCGCGCCTGCGGTTTGGCTGATGAATGATGTGGCGCCCATTCGGTGCAAGCGCGGTTGGCGTTGAGTTGAACCGCTCATTTTCTTGCGTCGAACGTTATGCTATATACATTGATGATGGGAAGGCGCGGCAGGGAACGCCAAACGTTTCATGAACGCTCCATAAAGACCGCTCCATCGGGCATCGTGGTTCGTTCTCGAAGCCTGATTCTCCCATGGCCAACATGTGTAAAAGATGGAGCGTCAAAGGGGACGGAGGCCAAAAGAAGCGAGGAGGAAGGAGAATGATTCCGATCGTAACAGCTGATGAAATGTACGCCATCGACCGGGAAGTGACGGAGCGGATCGGCATTAGCGCTGATTCATTGATGGAAAACGCCGGGCAGGCGCTGTTTTCAGCGCTGAAAGAACGAATTCCACGCGCCGCTAACGTGGCGGTGCTTGCCGGGACGGGCAACAACGGCGGGGATGGGTTTGTCGTTGCCCGCATGTTGAAAAGCTACGGCTACGAAACCGATGTATGGCTCGTTCCACCAAAGGAAAAGGTGAAAGGAGCAGCGCGCACGGCGCTTGAGGTGTACGAGCGGTCCGGGTATTCGTGGATTCCGTATGAAGGGAATGAACGAGAGTTTGCGATGCGTGCGCCGCACTACGACGTGATCATTGATGCGCTCCTTGGCATCGGCGTGAAAGGTGAGGTTCGTTCTCCGTATCAAGAAATCATTGAACAAGTGAACCGCTCGCGGGCTGTTGTGTATGCAATCGATGTGCCAAGCGGGGTGCCGGCGGATGGCGGTGATGTCGCCGCGGCCGTTCGCGCGGATATGACGCTCACCATTCAATGTCCAAAGCTTGGGGCGTATACCTTCCCCGTTGTCGATTATTACGGAGAAATGGTTGTCGTTGATATCGGCATTCCGCCGCTGGCGGTCAAAGCGAATGCAGACCATCGGTTCGTGTGGGAACGAAGCGATGTCATACGAACGATGCCAAAGCGGAAGCGGTTCTCTCATAAAGGAACGTACGGCAAACTGCTTGTTGTCGGCGGGTCACAGGCGATGGCCGGAGCGGTGACGCTCGCCGCCAAAGCGGCGCTGCGAAGCGGGGCCGGACTTGTGACCATGGCGGTTCCGGAAACGGTGTACGAGGCGGTCGCCAACCGGGTGCCCGAGGCGATGTGTAGGCCGTGGCCGGCTGATGACGGCGCATTTGCCGGTGCGACCGATTGGGATGGGCTGGATGTCGATGCGCTCGCCGTTGGTCCAGGCATGGGGCGAACGGAAGGGGTGCGCCGCCTGGTCAGCGAACTTGTGCGCCGTCCGGTGCCGCTTGTCCTCGATGCCGATGCCCTATTTTTCTGGGATGATTACGCCGAACAGGTGCGCGTCCGAAGCGCGCCGACGGTGATCACCCCGCATCCGGGGGAAATGGCGCGCATCGTCCATCGCTCCATTCGCGAGGTGGAGCACGACCGCTTTGGGGTATCCAAGCGGTTGGCGATGGAATATGGCGTGTATGTCGTGTTGAAAGGGCCGTATACGATTGTTACGGGGCCGGATGGATCGCAATATGTCAACACGACCGGCAACCCGGCTTTGGCGAAAGGCGGCAGCGGTGACGTGTTGACGGGCATCGTGGCGGCGTTTTTGCTGCAGCACGAGGCGGTGCAGCCGGCGGTGAGCAATGCTGTTTTCGTGCATGGAAAGGCTGCTGATTGGCTTGTTCAACACGGTCATTCGCCCTGGGATGTATTGGCGTCGGACGTTGTGGATGCCTTGCCGGCTGTGCTCGCTTCGCTGACATGATCAGCCGATCCATTGAAAGGGGCACTGACTAGAGAAGGGAGATGGGAATCGTGCGGCAATTCGTTTGGCTCGAAACCGAAGAAGAAGTGAGAAGCGCCTTTCCGGTCATGCGCGAGCTGCGCACCCATTTGGATGAAGAAACGTATGTTGCGCTTGTGCGTGAAGCGCAAGAAAAAGAAGGGTATAAGCTTGCGGCGTTATATGATCAGGACAAAATGGTTGCCGTTGTCGGATTCATGCCGATGATTACGCTCTATAACGGTCGCTTTATTTGGGTGTGCGATTTGGTTACCGCTTCGAGCGAACGTTCGAAAGGGTATGGAAAAGCGTTGCTGTCGCATGTGCACGAATGGGCGAAGGAGCACGGCTACGGGATTGTCTCGCTGTCATCCGGCCTCCAGCGGGTTGACGCCCATCGCTTCTATGAGGAAAAAATGGAATATCAAAAAGTGAGTTACGTGTTTTTGAAACGCTTATCGATTTGAATTCAACGGCGTCCGTTCAGCGGGCGCTTTTCATTTTGTGGTAGAAAGTTGTTCCACTTTTCATTATAATAAAAAATATATAACTCGTATTTTGGAATTGATATTCTGATATTCGGAACAGAGGGGCAATGGTGAATAAAACGGTCTTAAAAACAAAAGAACTGCTTGATTTGTTTCTCGATTGCGAACGGTTGACGCTGCCGGAAATGGTCGAGCGGCTTCGGATGCCCAAAACGTCGGTGTACCGGATGGCACAGTCGCTTGTTGTCCTTGGTTTTTTGCAAAAACGAGGCGATCACTATGAGCTCGGTTTAGCCTTCTTGACGTTTGGCGCGCTCGTCGCCGAGCGGCTCGATATTCGCCGGGCGGCGCTGCCAGTGATGAAGCGGCTGAAAGAGGAGACGAACGAAGCGGTCAATTTAGTCATCCGCGACGGCGATGAGGCGCTGTATATTGAAAAAGTCGAAACGTCCGAGCCGGTGCGCGTCTATACGAAAGTTGGGCGGCGCGCTCCGCTGTACGCCGGTGCGTGTCCGCGCGTGTTGCTCGCGTTTATGGACAAGGCGGATCGGGAACGTTATTTAGAACAAGTCGAGCTTGTCAAAATCGCCAAACATACGGTGACCGACAAAGAAGCGTTGCGCCGGTTGTTGGAAGAAGACCGGGACCGCGGCTATACGGTCAGCTATTCTGAGCTGGAAAACTATTCGGCCGCCGTTGCTGTGCCGATTTTCAACCATGAAGGCGCGGCGGTTGCCGGGCTGAGCGTTGCCGGGCCGGAACAACGCTTTTCGTCGGATGATGTGGCGCGCATCGTTCCGCTTCTGAAGAAGGCGGCGATGGACATTTCGCGCGAACTCGGCTTTCGAGGGAAGGGATGATGGTGGAGTATACGTTGTTTCCGCTATGCGAATATGCGGTGACGGTTCGGTTCGCGGACTGCATTGATGAGGCGGTGAACGAGGTCGTCCATGGGACGGCAGCCCGTCTTGAGGCAGAGAAAAAAGAAGGCATCGAGGAGATCGTGCCGGCGTTTTCGTCGCTCACCATCTACTATGATCCATTGGTGATCGATTACATCGGCATAGGCGCATGGCTAAGGAAAAACATCAGGCGGTCTGAACAAGCGGCGCGGCGTTTGGCGCGTACGGTCGTCATTCCCGTCTGTTACGGCGGCGAATTCGGTCCGGATTTGTCGGATGTCGCCCGCTTTCATGGGATGACGGAAAACGAGGTGGTGACGCTTCATTCGACCGGACGCTACCGAGTTTATATGATCGGCTTTTCTCCTGGATTTGCCTATTTAGGAGGGCTGTCGCCGCGCTTGGCGACGCCAAGGCGGCCGGTGCCGCGCACAAAAGTGCCAGCCGGTTCGGTCGGCATCGCCGGCGGACAGACGGGCGTCTACCCGCTTGCCACGCCGGGCGGCTGGCAGTTGATTGGCCGGACGCCGCTGAAGCTGTTTGACCCGCGCCGGGCTGAGCCGAGTTTGCTTGCCGCTGGCGACATCGTCGAGTTTCAGCCCATTGACGCCAAGGAATTTGCACGTTGGAGAGAGGAACATGATTGACGTCATCGAGAGCGGATTTTTTACAACCGTCCAAGATAGCGGACGCACCGGTTACCGGCATGCCGGTGTGCCAATGAGCGGAGCCATGGACGCATGGGCATATCGTCTTGCCAATGCGCTTGTCGGCAACAGCGGTGATGAAGCAGTGCTGGAAGTGACGATGGCCGGACCGACGCTT